>DATMQZ010000054.1:0-77828 GCA_035566575.1 Edaphobacter sp. | reverse complement strand
TTCTCGAACCGGAGACGGCTTCCGAAGCGCAGCGGCGCGCAGCATAACGCGCCGCGCCCTTCGGCGCATTCCCGCAGTTCCTCCGACCCGCCTTTCTGCACATTCCCCGTAGGTGAACATGACAATCTCAGAACTAAAAGAAAAAAACATCACCGAGCTGACCAAAATCGCTCGCACCCTCGAGCTGCCCGGCGCCAGTGGCCTGCGCAAGCAGGACCTTATCTTCAAGATCCTGCAAGCTCAAAGCGAAAAAGAAGGCCATATCTTTGCCGAGGGCGTGCTGGAAATCCTGCCCGATGGCTATGGTTTCCTCCGCTCCCCCGACTACAACTACCTGCCCGGGCCAGACGACATCTACGTTTCTCCCTCGCAGATCCGCAAGTTCGACCTGAAGACCGGCGACACCATCAGCGGCCAGGTGCGGCCTCCGCACGAGGGCGAGAAGTATTTCGCGCTGGTAAAGATCGAGGCCGTCAACTTTGAGTCTCCCGAGGAAGCGCGCAACAAGATCCTGTTCGACAATCTCACGCCTTTGTATCCGCAGGAGCGGATCAAGCTGGAGACCGTGCGTGAAAACATCAGCGCCCGCGTCATGGACCTGCTCACCCCGGTGGGCAAGGGGCAGCGCGGATTGATCGTCGCCCCGCCGCGCACCGGCAAGACCATGCTGTTGCAAAACCTGGCGAACTCGATCACCACCAATCATCCGGAAATTGTGCTGATTGTGCTGCTCATCGACGAGCGCCCGGAAGAAGTGACGGACATGCAGCGGTCGGTGAAGGGCGAGGTTATCTCGTCTACGTTCGACGAGCCGGCAGCACGTCACGTGCAGGTTGCCGAGATGGTGATCGAGAAGGCGAAGCGCCTGGTCGAGCACAAGCGCGATGTAGTGATTCTGCTGGACTCGATTACGCGTCTCGCACGTGCTTACAACACGATTGTTCCGCCGTCGGGCAAGGTGCTCTCAGGCGGTGTGGATTCGAATGCGCTGCAGAGGCCGAAGCGGTTCTTTGGCGCTGCCCGAAATATTGAAGAGGGTGGTTCGCTAACGATCATTGCAACGGCTCTCGTTGATACGGGTTCGCGCATGGACGAGGTCATCTTCGAAGAGTTCAAGGGCACGGGCAACATGGAAGTCATCCTGGATCGCAAGCTGGTCGATAAGCGCGTGTTCCCGGCGATCGACATTCAGCGCTCTGGTACGCGTAAGGAAGAACTGCTGATTCCGAAGGAAGACCTGCAGCGGACCTGGATTCTGCGCAAGGTGCTGAATCCGCTGTCGCCCGTTGAAGCGATGGAGCTTCTTACGGACAAACTGGCGAAGACTCGGAATAATCAGGAGTTTCTACACAACATGAGCTCGATCTAACGTATCGATGCTTTTTGCGAGACGCCGCTCCAACTCGGAGCGGCGTTTTTTCTCGTGAGGAGAATCGTCACATTTTGAATACACTTGTACGGTATTTGAGTCTAAAAACCCATCTTCTCTTCTGTAGGGGTAACCATGAGTTCATCAAGAGCTTCCTTGAGAGCCGTGACCAACGCGACAGGACTGCCGCAGAGCATTGTTTATGGCCAGACGGGCGATGGTGTTGCCCTGCAGCTTCGGTCAGATCCTGCTGGAGTTCTAACCGCTCCTCAAATGCAGAGCGTACTCGTCGCCATTCACGTGGGTCCGTCCGCCAGAGTCTCCTGTCGGAGAGGTGGAGAGAGTCACAGCGGTTCTGCTGTGCATGGAGATATCGACATCATTCCTGCGCTGACGCCTGCACGCTGGGAGATGCACGACCAGAACGATACGGTACTGATTTTGAGTCTCCCGCCTTCGTTGCTGAACACTGTTGCAGAAGAGTATGGTTTCGATTCGCGCCGCATGGAGATTCGAAATCGTTTCCAGATACGCGACATGCAGCTGGAAAATATCTGCTGGGCATTGAAGACTGAGATGGAGTCTAACTATCCGTCTGGTCACCTATACGTGGATAGTCTGGCTGTGTCGGTTGCATCGCGCCTGATTTCATCGCACAGCTCTCTCGCGCAAAGACCGCCAGAACGAAGCGGTGGTCTGGGAGGACGGAGGTTCAAGCAGGCGCTCAACTATATCGAAGAGCATCTCGCAGAAGATCTGTCGCTATCGCAACTTGCGTCGGCGACTGGCATTAGTTCCTCGCACTTCAAAGCTCTCTTTCGTGAATCAGCCGGTGTTCCTCTCCACCAATATGTCATCCAACGCCGACTTGATCGCGCGAAAGACCTGCTGATGGTCGGCACTCTCTCCATCGCAGAAATCGCATCGGAGACAGGCTTTTCACACCAGAGCCATCTGGCTCGGCATCTTCGCAGATCTTCAGGGCTTTCACCACGTGCGATGAAGCAATTGTTCGCTGAAGTTCCCTCCATCGACCCGAAATAAAAATCGCTGTTTTATTTCGTCCAATCGTGCTCGTCTCCGTCCAAACGTGCGCGCCTCATGTGTTCGAAATCACGACAATCGAGACGTGGTTCAGGAGATGAGGAATGACACGAAGAGATTTTCTATATGGTTCTACCGCAGTCGCAGGCAGGACAGCACTTCTTCCAGGAACGTTGGCGAGCTCAAAAGCTGACGTGAAGCCGATCGACGCGAAGAGCTTCCACGCGTCGCGAAAGTTTGCCGATCTATCTATAAGTCGCGTGGCCTATGTTGAACGAGGACGCGGCCCCGTTGCACTGTTCGTTCATGGATACCCATTGAATGGATTTCAATGGCGTGGGGCGCTTGATCGCCTTCAGGCGCATCGAAGGTGCATTGCACCGGATGTGATGGGTATGGGTTATACCGAGACGCCGGAGGAGCAAACGATCTCGCCTGTGACGCAGGCGGATATGCTGGCGATGCTGCTGGATTCGCTAGGGATCGACGCGGTCGATTTGGTTGCAAACGACAGCGGAGGTCTAGTATCGCAACTCTTCGTGGCGAAGTATCCCAAGCGAGTTCGGACGCTCCTACTAACGAACTGTGACGTGGATGAAAACAGTCCTCCGCCGCAGTTCGAGCCGCTGATCAATCTGGCGAAGGCGGGCATTCTCGTGGACAAGTTCATCGCTCCACAGTTGAACGACAAGGAGCTCGCGCGATCGCCAAAGGGCATGGGTGGTCTGGCATACACGTATCCCGAGAGGCTTACGGATGAAACGATCGAGACCTATTTCCGTCCGTTTGTAGAGAACCCGCTTACCAAGGTGCAGATGCAGCAGTATGCGGTTTCAATGGGAACGAATCCATTGATCGCTATTCGCGAAGAACTGCGTCAATGGAAAGGACCAGCGCGAATGGTGTGGGGGATGAAGGACAGGCTCTTCGGCGTGCAATGGGCCGAGTATCTGGATCGTACTTTAGTGGGTTCGCGCGGGGTGAGACGGGTTGAGGACGCAAATCTATTCTTCCCAGAAGAGATGCCCGACGTGATAGCCGAAGAGGCATTGGCTTTGTGGAGTAGTTCGCGTCCACGTTAGATGTGAGTCGTCTATCAATTGAAAAGAGCGCAGACTGCGGCCTGCGCTCTTCTTTTAGGTGGTTGAGGCTAATACCCTTTAGCGAAGGCCGCCGGAGGCGACGACGTGCTCGCCGGTGAGCCATCCGGAGTCGTCCGAGGCAAGGAAGACGGCGATTGGGGTGATGTCGTTGGGCTGGGCGATACGGCCGAGCGGAGTCTGGGCTTCGAAGCCTTTCTGGAAGTCCGTACCGAGGATTCCCATCGACTGGACGCCCTCGGTCTCGACCATGCCCGGGTTGATGGAGTTGACGCGGACCTTCTTCGGCCCGAGCTCTTTTGCGAGCACGCTGGTGATAGAGTCGACCGCGCCCTTGGTGGCGGTGTAGACGGATGCGGTGGGCACATTGACGGAGGTTGCGGCTGAACCGATGTTGATGATGCTGCCGCCGCTACCGTTGAAGAGCTTGACGGCCTCGCGGGTGGCGAGAAGAAGGCCGAGGACGTTGGTTTTGAAGTGGAAGCGGAAGTCTTCCTCGGTAAACTCCTCGATGGGGGCGAACTTGTAGACGCCGGCGTTGTTGACGAGGACATCGAGTTTGCCGAAGGCCTTTTGGGTCTCGCTGAAGAGGCGGGTTACGTCGGCTTCTTTGGCGACGTCGCCCTGAACGGCGATGGCCTTGCCGCCGGACTTGGTGATCTCGGCGACGACCTTGTCCGCGCCTTCTTTGCTGGAGGCGTAGTTGACGACAACTGCAGCGCCTTCGTTCGCAAGACCTTTGGCGATATCTGCACCGATGCCTTTGGATGCGCCTGTGACTACGGCTACTTTTCCTTTTAGCTTGCTCATGATCTGGTACCCCTCACGGTCTTAAAATTTGTTTGATAGTTTTACAACTGTCGAATAGATGAGGGCGATTAAGAAAGGATTCAGCAGAACAGGCGGATTTATTTGTTGAGGTGTTGGCTCAATACTTCGAGGAACTTAGCGAGCCAGGCGGGATGAGCGGGCCAGGCGGGAGCAGTGACCAGGTTGCCGTCGGCGATGGCGTCGGTGACGTCGAGGGAGATGAAGGTGGCGCCGGCCAGCTCGACCTCGGGTGCGCAGGCAGGATAGGCGTTGACGCGCTTGCCGGTGATGACTCGGGCAGCGGCCAGAAGCTGGGGGCCGTGGCAGATGGCGGCGATGGGTTTATCGGCTTTGGAGAAGTGGCGGATGATCTCGAGGACGCGCGGGTTGAGGCGCAGGTACTCGGGCGCACGGCCTCCGGGGATGACAAGGCCGCTGTAGTCATCGAGGTTGCGGATCTCGGAGAAGGTGGCGTTGAGGACGAAGTTGTGGCCGCGCTTTTCGGAGTAGGTCTGGTCGTCTTCGAAGTCGTGGATGGCGGTGCGGACGTACTGGCCGGCTTTCTTGTCCGGGCAGACGGCGTGGACGACGTGGCCTACCATCTGGAGGGCCTGAAAGGGCACCATGACTTCGTAGTCTTCGACGTAGTCTCCGACGAGCATGAGTAGATTTGCGGTCTTGTTCATGGGAGTCCCTTTCGTTGCTGTAGTTTCAATAGCCGTTGGCGATGAGGTACTGCTCGGTGAGGATGAATTCGGCGGAGGCGCTTGTGTTTTGGCGCTCGGCGTACTTGCTGAGGACATCGACCTCGATGTTGATGGGTGTGCCGGAAGAGAGGGTGTGGAGGCTTGTGGTTGCGTACGTGTGGGGGATGATGGCGATGGTGACCTCGTTACCGAAGATGGAGGCTACGGTGAGACTGATGCCTTCGATGGTGATGGAGCCTTTTTCGACGACGTAGCGGGTGAGCGCGTCGGGAATGGCGAGGCGAAGATGCCAGTCGGTGGAGGTGGGAGATTCGGGCGTGATGGGTTCGAGCGCGAGGAGGGTTCCGGTGCCGTCGACGTGGCCCTGGACGACGTGGCCGCCGAGGGGAGAGCCGGCTGGCGTGGGGAGCTCGAGGTTGACGACGGACTCGGGATGGAGACGGGAGAGCGTGGTGCGGGCGATGGTCTCGGCGGCGAGATCGGCGGAGAAGCGTGGAGGAAAGGCGTTAGGTTCGATGTTGAGTGCGGTGAGGCAGACTCCGCTGACGGAGATGCTATCGCCGGTGTTGAGCCTGCTGAGCAGAGGTGAAGGCGCGGCAATCGTGATGCGCGTGGCTCCAGCAGTGGGAGTGACGGTCAGGAGGGTTCCGGTGGTTTCGATGAGGCCGGTGAACATAGATACAGGTTATAGGGAATAGGGAGTAGGGAGTAGGGGGTAGGGGATTATGGTTGGGGCCAAGGGTCGTGGAGGTAGCCAGTGACGAAGGCGTCGGGCCCGAGGGTGGTGCGGGTGATGCGATGGAGGGTATGTTCGAAAACGTAGGGCGAGGGGATGCCTTGCGCGAAGGGGATGGCCTGATCGCCCAACTCAGTTTCGGCGTAGATGAGGACAGCTTTGTCGACGAGGTTCTGGCGGAGAAAGGAGCCGTTGAGATGGGAACCGCATTCAAGCAGGAGGCTGAGGATGTTGCGTTCGGCGAGAGTGGCAAGAATGGCGGGGAGACTGAGGCGGCCGGCGTGATCGGGGATGGCTTGGACTTCGGCGCCGTGGGTCTGGAGGGCAGCGAGCTTTTCCTCGGGTGCGGTGGTTCCGCAGAGGATGAGTAGATCGTCCTGGGCAGAGAGGACGAGCTGCGAGGTGAGCGGAGTGCGGAGGTGGGTATCGAGGACAACGCGGAGCAGAGGACGGCGCCGTGACAGGGCGGCGTCGCTTCGATCGGTGAGGAGAGGGTTGTCGGCGAGGACTGTGCCGATGCCGGTGAGGACGGCGTCGGAGGTGTGGCGAAGCAGGTGGACTTCGGCGCGTGCGGTAGGGCCGGTGAGCCAGTGGGGCTGGTTGGGGAAGCGGTGTGCGGGCGGCGGGGCCAGCTTGCCGTCGACCGATAATGCGGCCTTGAGGGTGACGAAGGGAGTGCGGGTGCGGATGAAGTGGGCGAAGGCTTCGTTGAGATTGCGGGCTTGTTGTTGCAGGATGCCCGCTGTGACTTCTATGCCTGCTGCCGTGAGTTTAGCGATGCCTTGTCCGCTTACGAGTGGGTTGGGATCGACGGTAGCGACGACGCAGCGTGCGATTCCGGCTGCCATAAGAGCGTCAGCGCAGGGACCGGTGCGGCCATGGTGACTGCAGGGTTCGAGGGTGACGTAGGCGGTGGCGCCTTTGGTGGAGAGGCCGCGTTCCGCCGCTTGTTTCAGGGCTACGATCTCGGCGTGGTCGCGCTGGTCGTAGATGTGGGCGCCTTCAGCGAAGATTTTGTCGTCGCGGACGAGGACGCAACCAACCTGAGGATTTGGCGATGCAAGGGCTGCAGTGTCCGCGGCGAGCCGAAGTGCATGCTGCATAAAAATCTCGTCCTGAAGGTGCGACGGCATCATGTTGAGGATAGCTGGTTTTTGGTTTGCGCCTCCAAACGAGGATGAAAAAGGAAAACGCCCCGGATGGCTCCGAGGCGTTTGGGTACTGTAGTTCGCGATGGATTTATTGGACGCGCACCTCGGTGTTCAGCTTGATGTCCGTGGAGGAGCTTCCGATCATTAGGCCCAGTGGTTCGGCTTCGATTTTGAGACGCGCCTGCTTGTCATCCCAGTAAGCCAGAGTCGAGGCTTTGAGCGGAATCTGCACGGTCTTGGTTTCGTGAGGCGCGAGTGTGATGCGCTGGAAGCCCTTGAGCTCTTTTGCCGGGCGTTCCACCTTCGACTTTGGATGCTTCACGTAGAGTTGCACGACTTCATCGCCGGTCTGGCTGCCGGTGTTCGTGACATCGACGCTTACAGTGATGGTTCCATCGTTCGCCAGCTCCTTCGAGCTTGTCTTGAGATTGGCGTAGCTGAAGGTTGTATAGCTGAGACCGAACCCGAAGGGATAGAGTGGCTCTCCCTTGAAGTACATGTAGGTGCGTCCGTTGCGGATGTCGTAGTCCATCATCGGCGGCAGCTGATCGAGCGACTTGGGCCAGGTCGTTGTGAGACGGCCAGCGGGGTTGTAGTCGCCGAAGAGAACTTTGGCGAGCGCGGTGCCTTCGTCCTGTGATGAATGGGCCATTTGAAGGATCGCGGGGACATTGGCTTGCGACCAGTTGATCGCAAACGGGAAACTCGAGATCAACATCACCACGGTCTTGGGATTGACCGCATATACCTGCTTGACGAGCTGTTCCTGCGCCAGCGTGATGCTCTCGCGGTCGCGGCCTTCGCGTCCGTCGCTGGGTACAGTGCAGGGCAACGTGCCGCCACCATCGTAGGCTGTGTTGTACCAATCGTGCGGCATATCCGGGCCGCACGTAGGATCATTGCCTACGACAACGACGGCCACGTCGGAGGATTGAGCGGCTTTGATTGCGGCGTTGCCGATCTCATCGGCTGCGTACTTCACTGTAACGTTGGATCCGACGGCATTCTTGATTCCCTGCAGAGGCGTGATTGCGTGCGGAGGCGTGCCGCCGTACCAGTCCCAGTGAATCGAGTCAGCGAGCGGGCCGATGACGGCGATGGATTTGATTGAATCCTTCTTCAGAGGCAGGAATGAATTTGTGTTCTTCAGCAGTACGACAGACTCTAGCGCCATTTTTTCAGAGATAGCCTTGTGCTTCTCAGTGCCCCATGGCTCAGGCGAATCTTTGATCTGCGAGAACGGGACCATCTCTGGCGGATCGAGCAAGCCAAGACGTAGCGTGACTCTAAACTTCGGGCGCAACAGCTCGTCGATCTCGCGTTCCGTTATAGAACCATCTTTTATGGCTGCTTTGGTCTCGTCCTTGTAGGTGTCGAGGAATTGGTTGATGCCAGCCTTGAGGCAAGCGACCACGGCCTCCTGCTGGTTCGCGAAGCGCTTGTGCGAGGTGACAAGCAGTTTTACGGCACCACCGTCGCTCGAGAGTACGTCGACGCCCCACTGTTTCTGGACAATGCTCCTAAGGATAGGATTGATGGCCATGGGCGTGCCGTTCCAGGCGTTGTAGGAGGCCATGACTCCCCTGGCTCCGCCATCGAGGAAGCCCATGCGAAAGGGAACCGAGTAGTACTCCCAGAAGAGGCGCTGATCGAAGTCTGAGGACGAGCTGGTGCGGAAGTTTTCGTTGCTGTTGGCGAGGAAGTGCTTGAGTAACGCGGCTGATTGCCAGTACTTCGGATCGTCGCCCTGCAGCCCTTTGGTAAAGGCTGTGACCATCGTTCCGTTAAAGAAGGCGTCTTCGCCGTAGACCTCTTCGCTGCGGCCCCAGCGTGGATCGCGTGCAAGATCAGCCTGCGGGCCCCAGAGCATCAGGATCTGGCGATCGTACTTTGGCGTCTGAGTGATGAAGCGGGCTTCGTAGCCTTCTACGCCGGCGGCCTGTCGCACAAGATCGGGGTCCCATGATGCGCCCATGCCCGGAGGTTGGGGAAACTGCGTCGTTGTAATGACGGAACGCTCAAGCTTTCCGCCACCGCGCTGGACGACGCCGTGAATTCCTTCAGAGCTGCCGAAGTTGGGAACGCCGAGGCGAGGCACACCAGTCTGCGTTCCGAGGCAGTTGATCTTTTCTTCGAGCGTCATCTGCGAGAGAAGATTGTCGATTCTCTTTTCGGCGGGAAGGGAAGGGTCTTTGAATGGGTATTGAGGCTGTTGTGCAAGCGCTGTAGCGAATCCTAGTGCAAGAAGACTAAGAACACCCGAAAGTCTTTGATTTCTTTTGAACGGCTGTTGGATCAAACGGTTCCTCCGTCGCAAATGGTGCATCGGCGAGATTCTGCATGCAAAAAATCTGTTTTGCGAGCGCACCAAGACTATCACGCGGAAGCGAGGCTAGTCAGGGGGCTAAATGCTTTGAATAGGGGATTTTGAGATAACCGCTATATGGCTAATCAAGAAGTGAATCGATGAACGCAGTGCTGTCGAAAGGAATGATGTCTTCGATCTTTTCGCCTACGCCTGCGTAGATGACGGGGAGCTTCAACTCGGTAGCGATAGCAAGAACGATGCCGCCCTTCGCCGTTCCATCGAGCTTCGTCAATACGATACCGGTGACGCGAGCCGCTTCAGTGAATAGGCGTGCTTGCTGGAGTCCGTTCTGGCCCGTGGTTGCGTCCATGACGAGGAAGGTCTGATGCGGCGCGCCGGGGATGAGCTTTTCGGCGGTGCGGCGCATCTTGTCGAGTTCCTTCATCAGATCGGTCTTGGTATGAAGGCGGCCTGCTGTGTCGGCGATGAGAACGTCGATGTTGCGGGCCTTAGCTGCGGTGCAGGCATCGTAGAGAGCGGCCGATGGGTCGCCGCCCTGCTTGGTCTTGATGACAGGAACATCGGAGCGCTGCGCCCAGACTTCAAGCTGCTCAATGGCTGCAGCGCGGAAGGTATCGGCGGCGCAGAGCAGGACGCTGTTACCCTGGTTGCGGTAGAAGGCGGCTAGTTTGCCAGTAGTGGTAGTTTTGCCCGTGCCGTTGACGCCTACCATCATGATGACCTCTGGCGGCGTTGTTGGATGTTGAATCGGGCGGGCTACGCTGTCGAGGATCTGCTTGAGCTCCTGCTTGAGGAGTTGCTGCAGCTCTGCTCCGCTGCTGATGCCTGTACGGAGAGCACGCTGACGCAGGTTCTCCATGATGATGGCGGTAGTTGCGCTGCCGATATCGGCGGCGAGCAGTATGGGCTCGAGGCTGGTGAGAGAGGCCTCGTCGACCTCTCGGGTTAATGCGACTACGGAGCTGATCGACTCGGATAGGGACTCGCGAGTGCGAGTGACCGCTTGCTTCATTCGATCGAAGAAGCCGCGTTTCTGCTCCTGAGGTTCTGGAGCGGAGGGCGTGTCGGGTTGCTGCTCGGATTTGTCGCGTTTGCCGAAGAGGGAGAAAACCATGCTCTTCTAGTTTAGCGGATGAGGTGGGCTGGCCACTTTGCCGGTCATTTTAGGCGAAACGGAGTATCCACCTATTCGTCGCGGCCGGGGCGGGACATGAGATCGCGGATGGCATCCTTGGGACTCTTATTGTGGTGAAGGATTGCGTCCATCTGCTCTGTGATGGGCATCTCGACACCATAACGCGCGGCAAGGCCAAGCGCGGCGGCGGTGCTCCGCACTCCTTCGGCTACTTTGCCGTTGAGACCAGCGAGAATATCAGGAAGTTGGCGGCCTTTGCCCAACTCGACGCCGACGGTCCGGTTGCGCGAGAGGGCGCCGGTACAGGTAAGGACGAGGTCGCCGATGCCGGATAGACCGGCGAGGGTCTGAGGACGGCCACCGCAGGCTACGGCGAGGCGAGTGATCTCAGCGATGCCGCGCGTGATGAGTGCCGCGGAGGAGTTGTGGCCGAGATTGAGGCCATGGACTACGCCGGAGGCCAGTGCAATCACGTTCTTTAGCGCACCGCCGAGTTCGACGCCGGTGACGTCATCGTTGGTGTAGAGGCGCAGGGAAGCGGAAGAAAAATCGCGCTGGATCGTCTGGGCGACGTTGGGGTCGACGGATGCTGCGACGACAGCGGTAGGGGCACCAGCGGCGAGTTCCTGTGCGAACGACGGGCCCGAGAGAACGGCGAAAGGATTGCCGGTGATGGAGGCGACCACCTGCGACATGCGTAGAAAGCTGGTCTCTTCGATGCCCTTGCTGGCGGAGACGATGATCTGGTTCGGGGTCAGGATGGGGGCGATGTTGGAGATGACGCCGCGCAAATGCTGAGAGGGAGTAACTGAGAGCAGGATGTCTGCCTCGAAGATGGCGCCGGGCAGATCAGATGTGACGTGGATATCGGACGCAAGGGCGAAGCCGGGAAGATAGCGGAGATTTTCGCCTGATTCCGTGAGCTGGTCCGCATGGTCGGCGGAGTGAGCCCAAAGGACAACCTCATGGCCGCCACGACGGGCTAGCGAGATAGCCAGAGCAGTTCCCCATGCTCCTGCGCCTAGTACAGCGACGCGGCTCAAGCTGGCACCTTCCTGGAGCCGAAGCGGCTTTCTGTGCCCGAGAGAAGGCGGCGAATGTTCTGGTGGTGCTTGATGATGATGAGCAGAGGGATGAACAGGAAGCCAGCGATGACGATGGGTGTTCTGAAAGGGACAAAGTAGAAGGCGAACAGGGGAAAGACGGCTGCGGCAACGATAGAGGCCAGCGAGACGTAACGAGTGATGAGAAAGACGACCAGAAAGACCCCCAGAACGGCGAGTGCGCTAGGCCAGGTAAGCGCGAGGAAAACTCCGAGAGCGCTTGCGACCCCTTTGCCGCCACGAAAACCGAGCCAGACGGGGAAGACGTGGCCAAGAATGGCCGCGACGGCTGCGGCGACGGCGACATCGTAATTTCCAGGTGCGAAATACTGAGCAATCCTTACAGCGACGAAGGCCTTACCAAGATCGAGCAGCAGCGTAGCGATTCCGAGACCCTTGGCTCCGGAGCGGGCAACATTGGTGGCACCGATGTTGCCGCTGCCGGTGGCACGAATGTCCTGCTTGCGAAAGATTCTGACCAGAAGGTAGCCAAATGGGATTGAGCCCAAAAGGTATGCCAGCGGGATGGAGATGAGCCAGGGGTTCATGGAGTTATCTGGATGAGTTTACCAAGCGTTGATGTGGGAGACGCGGGTCTTACGTCATTGTGGCCGAAAGAATTCTAGAGCAAATGGCGACGAATTAGCTCCAGCGCGTGCTGGGCGGCCCAGTAACGGATGCGGTCGCGGTCGCCGAAGAGATTCAACTCTTTTACTTGTGTCTCTTCGCCGTTTGCCAATGCAACGTAGACGAGGCCGATGGGCTTGTCGGCGTCGGGGCCGGGTTCTCCGGGGCCCGGGCCAGCGATGCCGGTGATCGAGACGCCGAGAGAAGCTCCGGTACGGACGCGGATACCTTCGGCGAGAGAACGAGCTACCTCCGGTGAAACGGGGCCTTTAGCGGCGATAAGATCGGCTGGGACGCCGGCGAACGTAGTTTTAAGGGCGTCGCTGTAAACGACGGCTCCTCCGAGAAAGTAGCGCGAGCTGCCGGGAATGGCAGTGAGTCGTTCCGAGAGAAGACCTCCGGTGCAGCTCTCCGCAGCCGCGAGATCGAGGTGGCGCATGCCGAGATGCAGGAGAACAACCTCTTCGAGCGGCTCGCCGTGAGAGGAGAAGATGGCATCGTCCATCTCGGCTTCTATTTTTTCGGCTAACTCGTCGACGCGGGCCTGTGCCTCTGCAAGAGTCGGTTTAGCGCAGAGAAAGTGCAACTGGATCTCACCGGAGCCAGCGAGGATGGTCGTGTCGATATCGGTGAACTGCTGGTAAATGGGAGCAGTGCGAGCGTCGACAACCGACTCCGGGATCAGCGCCATGCGGAGCATTCGTTTTGCGAGATAACGTGGCGGCAGAGAAGCAGCAAGACGGGGCTTGCACTGGAGATCAAAGAGCGGCCTAAGCTCGTTGGGCGGTCCGGGAAGCAGGATGATGACCTTGCGATGGCCGTCAACGACGGTATCGAGGTATTGGCCGGGAGCGCTGCCATTGGCGTTAGCAAGCATGGTCGCACCGTCAAGGATGTCGGCCTGCTTGGCATTATTGGGTGGCATGACGATCTTGCGTGCGGCGTAGCGTTTGTAGAGATCGGTGATGATGGCGTTGTCGCGATGGAGTTCGAGATTGAGCGCGGCGGCGACGGCCTCGCGGGTCATATCATCCTCGGTAGGGCCAAGGCCGCCGGAGAAGATCACGACGTCCGCTCGGGAGATGGCAATACGTGCAGCACCGGTGAGATCCGCGATGCTGTCGCCGATGATCGTCTTGAAGGCCACAGAGACGCCGAGATCGTTAAGACCAGCGGTGAGGTAAAGAGAGTTCGTGTCCTGGCGGAAGGGAGTCAGCATCTCGGAGCCGACAGCAATGATTTCAGCGATCATGGATTTTTATAAGGATTCTGACCTTCTTCTAGTCTGGTTCTTAATCCATACTAGTGGCTTTGATAACTCGCGGTAGTATGAGTCGTTGATATGGTGACAAAACGATGCGTTGGAATAGCAGAGCGATAGCAGCAATATGTTTTTCGATTCTTCTGGTCTATTCCGTGTGGGTTACTGCCCAGACGACGACCAATCCGACTGAAAGTGCTGGTTCACAAGCGACGAATCCCAACCGGATCCTCGGCGTTCGCGCACGGCTCGAGAAAGATCTGAATGCGAAGAAGGCAAAAGAAGGTGACGTTGTCGAAGCCAGCCCGGAGGTAAAGATTCATCTCGCAGATGGGTTGGATCTCGATCGCCATAGCCGCTTGCTTGGGCATATCGATAAGGTTCAGCCATCCAGTGAAGGAGGCGATTCGGCGATCGGCATTACCTTCGACAAGATACGCATGAAGGATGGAAAAGAGGTCCGGGTAAAGGCGACGATCCTATGGATAGGGGAAGCGCCGAATGTTCTGAATCCTACAGTCGTCTCTGCGCCGGCAGATCGTGCTACGCCAGGGGTGAGTGTGGGAGCCGGAATGTCGCAGGTGCCGCCGTTACAGGGCTATCAGGGCTCGGAGATAACGGGTGCGCCTGATCGAAAGGATAAACGGCCAGCAGGCAGCACAGCTCCACAGTTGCCAGCTGGAATATCCAGCCAGCAGAATGCAATTTCAGGGGTGAATTTCTTCAGCGATATGGGCCGAGCGGATTCAGGCTGGTTTCGGTCGCAGAACAGAAACGTAGATGTTCCCGGTGGGACAGTGATGGCGTTCGCCGTGGTCGTATTGCAGGCCAGCAGTGGAAAGCCTTAGCGCGTCTACATCATCGCTCGGCCCTGGATGGCCAGATCAACGTGGTAGAGCGCATCGCGAGTAGCGAGAGCGGCGCATCCGTCTTCGAGGAAAGCCAGACCTACGAGGTTGTGGCCCGACACTGCCAGGGTCGATTCGCCCTGTGGAGTGATACGGATGATGCCGCGCTGTCCATGGAGACTGGCGGCAACATATAGGTTGTCGTCCACGTCGAAGGCCATGCCCTGGGCACGACCCAGTCCCTGGTAAAAAACGGTGGTGTTGCCGTCGTGATCGATGGCATGGATGGCCTGATTGGAAGATGTTGTGGGGCCTGTGACGAAGAGGGTGCCGGAGTCGTTGAAGGCAAGGTGGTAGGCAGCGATGGAAGGCTCGAGGGTGGCGTAGACGAATATCTCGCCGCTTGCGCCGCTTGCGCTGGCGCGTGCAATCTTGAAGATAGTTCCCGAGCGGTCGCCGACGAAGAGATTGCCGTCCCGGTCGAAGGCGATACCTGTGGCGATGCCCATGCCTTCGGCGTAGGTGGAGATGGCTCCTTCGGGCGAGATGCGGTAGACGGTACCTTCGGCACGAGAGCTTGCGTAGAGGTAGCCGTCCGGGCCGAACGCGAGGCCGGTTGGGTTCATAAGGTCGCGGACGAAGGGCGTGATCTGGAAGTCACGCTGAATTTTGAAGATGGAGACGGGGGTAGCCTGACCGCGGGAGCCGGAGAGCGTGGCGAAGACGTTGCCGTCCGCGTCGACCGCGGGGTTGGCTACAGGGTGAAGGTTTTCGGCCATCGGCACGGCTATCCGGAGGTGAAGGGGATTGCTGGCCAGGCCGTTGTGATGCACTACGATATCGCCCGTAATGGAACCCTCGGGAATTTTGACGACGGCGCGGGAGGGGCGACTGAGAGTGATGGGGGCGAAGGTGTCGCCGATGGTGGCGTGGGGGATGCGGGTGGAGGGGCCGAGATGGGTTCCTTCGAGCTGAACCTCGCCGCCGGGCAAAGCAGCCGTGGGGGAGACGCGATCCAGATGCGGTGTGCTGATGTGCGAAGGGTCGGGTTTGAGGAGAGATCGAAGAGATGTCATGGCCTGGGTTTTAGCGTAGACCGGTCATGGGAGGAGTGCAAATGCAATAAGTTGCTGTGGCGCGGCTAGAAGAAGAGGTGTGCGAGTTGGGCGCATGCCAGGGCGAAGAGTCCGGCGGCTACGTCGTCGAGCATGATGCCGGTGCCTTCGGGAAGGCGTTCGAGCTGGCGGATGGGGGGTGGCTTGAGGATGTCGAAGGCGCGGAAGAGAATCAGCGAAAGGGCTGCGTGGCGCCAGTCGGCTGGGATGGCAATGAGGGAGATGAGTTGGCCGGCGGCTTCGTCGATGACGACGTGCCCGGGGTCTTCGCGGCCGGACTCGCGGGCTACGATGGTCGCGGCCGGAATGCCTATAAGGGTGACAGTAAGCGCGGCGACCGTTGTGCCAATGGCCAGAGCCAGAGGCGAGGGATTGAGCACGTGTGCTGCTGCGTACCAGAGGAGCAGCGCGGCTATAGAGCCGTATGTTCCGGGGCCGGGCTTGAGGAAACCTGCTCCGAAGAAGGTTCCGAGCGTCCAGGCCCAGATGGTCTTCTTTTCGGCAGGAGGATGGAGTTGGATTTTGGAGTTCGCCATTAGGGGGGAATTGGTCGCTTGGGGCTGATTGAAAGTCTACAGCCTCGCACTCCCCACCCTCCCCCTAAAATGCGTCAAAGTATTCATTCGATTATAGTTAGTTTGGTACTTTTGGTTCGTTACGCTATGTTTTTTGCTGGGTTTCCCTGCAAAGTATTCATTCTTTATATGGTTATCCATGCAGAGGAGCGGACTTTTTTTCTGCACCCGAGGGGATCAGTCTTCGTCGCTGGAATTCGGATGGCGGTTGGATTTGGAGCGGGCGAGCTCTTCGAGGAGATCGGGGTCCTGGATAGGGGAGGAGATCTTGTAGTCGCCGCTGGCCCATTTGCCGAGGTCGAGCAGACGGCAGCGGTCAGAGCAGAAGGGGAAGTCCTCGTCGGTAGCTAAAACGACTTTGCGGCAGGTTGGGCAGAACAGTGCTTTCGACATGGCGTTAATGATTTTAAATCCATCGGTGGCGTGACCGCTAGTTAGACGATCAGGCGTACCTGAAGTAGATGTTTCGGTGCCCCGGAGGATTCAGGGGGCTACGACCACTGCAAAGTATGCACGGAATCTGCCGGCAGATCGAAGATCAGGGAGCTGGAGCCGAGCACCAGCTGAACCCGTTTTTCCGGGCCGCGATTGGCGAGCACTACCACATAGCTCCCATCAGGATTACGGAATCCAACATGGGAGATACGATTCGTGGAAGCCTGCGCAGCGCTATCTGAAACTCCATCCGTGCGAAAGACCTTCGCTCCGCGGCGAACGTGTTTCGAGTAATGCGCCATCGCCCAGAAGCGTCCGCTGCGGCTCACCTTACGAGTTGTGCTGTCGATGGTGATGAATCCGCGGCCTGTGGTGGGTGCTCCCGGCACGATATCCCCTTCTTCATGAACGCCGATGTAGGGAGTTCCCTTCTCATCGAGTGCAAGGTTCCACACCGTGATTGATCGCGACCAGTTTCTGACGATGTTGTTGGCCCACTCGGCCCAGCGCGACCAGGCGGTCATTGGATCGGGGAAGGAAGTTCCAGCTACGTGGGGCTCGCGCTGAGGTCCACCCTCAGTAAAGTAAGCGTGCTTTTGAGGGAATGCATTGTGCACCTGTGTCATTGCCGATGGCTCGCCTGCATACCCATGCCACGCAATGCCGTCGATAAACTCGCTGGCCTTCGGATCGCTAAGCTCAGCGATTGCGCGGCCCCACAAGGTAAAGTTGTGATCCAAAACCCAGATCTTCGTTGGACTACCGGTTTTGCGGAGCAACGGCCCGAGATGTTTGGTTACAAACAAAATCTCATCTTCCTGGGCCAGGAGACAGGCCGCATATCGTCCGTCCACGGTGGTATCGACTTCGTTTTGGACCGTGACCGCGTTGATCTCCACTCCTTCGGCTTTGTAGGCATCGAGGAATTTTTGGAAATACCGCGAATAGGGCTCAAGGTTGCTCTTGCGTATCGTTCCACCCAGCATGGAACGGTTGAACTTCATCCATGCCGGTGGGCTCCACGGCGATGAGAAGAGGAACAGATCGGGATTGAGTTTGCGTGCTTCTCTGAGTGCGGGAAGGATGTAGGCTTTGTCGTGATCGATTGAAAACTTCGTAAGCTCCGGATCATCCTGCTCGCTGTCATCGAAGCTGTAGAGGGATTTGGAGTAGTCACTTGCACCGATGCAGGTCCGGCAGACGTTCATCGCCATCTCGTCGGGAGCAAAAAGTTCGTGCATCAAGGCTGCCCGTTCGTCGCTGTGAAGCTGGTTCAGCATGTAGCAGGCCGCATCAGTGAATGCCGCGCCGAAGCCCAGCATCTCCTGTTGCGTCGATGTTGGATCGAGCACGATCGCATCGGGTGCAATCACGGTTACAGGCTTCCAGGCTAATGGCTCACTCGGTGCGTGCCGTCGATCTCGGAAGGTGCTCCAAACCTGCACTGACCCAGTGGCGCCTGTACCGTCAGCCCAGGCCGGAATCCAATTTGATGTTGCCAATCCTGCTACCGTGGCCGAAGCTGTCTTCAGAAATCCTCTGCGCGAACCGCTTGCCATCTATTGCGTTCCCCTTTTCAAGACCGGTTGGATGCCCGTTCGAAGGCAAACCAAACTCTATAGCCGCTAATCTCCTTGGTCAATTGGTACGGTCTGCTTTGGATTTTTGGGATGAGGAGTGAAGTGCGGCCCTCCCAGTGCCCGCGCCCCTATACTTGCTGATGCGATATGAGAATGTTGAATAGGGGCGTGCGGTGAGTACTCGACTGCACATCCTAAGGATAGGAACTAAAAATTGAACAGGCTCGGTGTACTAACTCTTCTGGTCTCGGTAGCTTTTGGCGGACCCGCTTTTGGACAAGCTCGTGACTCGCATGCAGGGCAACCGCATCTCGAAAAACGCGGGAGTGCGACGCAGCTTGTTGTCGATGGCAAGCCTTTTCTGATTCTCGGAGGAGAACTGCACAATTCCAGTTCCTCCAGTGTCGAATATATGAAGCCCGTTTGGCCGCGGCTTGCGGCAATGCACATGAATACGGTGTTGTTGCCCGTGGCATGGGAGACGATCGAACCTGAAGAGGGAAAATTCGATTTCACGTCTGTGGATGGGCTGCTTGAAGGGGCCCGCGAGAATAATCTGAAGGTCGTAATGTTGTGGTTCGGCGCGTGGAAGAACACATACTCCAGCTATGTGCCGGCGTGGGTGAAGACCGACACAGAGAGGTTTCCTCGCGTTCAGACCAGTGATGGCCGAGGCACAGAACGGCTATCGCCTTTCAGTATTGCTGTTCGAGATGCGGACGCGCGCGCCTTTGCGAAACTGATGCGGCATCTGCGCGAGGCGGATGGAAATCGGCACACCGTCCTTATGGTGCAGGTGGAAAATGAGGTTGGCGTGATCCCGGAATCGCGGGACCATTCCCCTGTCGCGAATGCTTCCTTTGCGGCTGCGGTACCGCCGGCCCTGACGAGCTTCCTCGAAAAGCACCGGACGACATTGAACCCAGAGTTTCGTGCAGGCTGGGAGGCGGCGGGAGGGAAGACCGCAGGGACATGGCAAGAGGTGTTCGGCAACGGTTCCCTTACCGATGACCTCTTCATGGCCTGGCACTACGCCACCTACATCGAGCACATAACCGCAGCGGGCAAAGCGGAGTATCCGTTGCCCATGTTCGCGAATGCCGCATTGATTCGGCCGAATTACGAGCCGGGACAGTACAACAGCGGCGGTCCGCTGCCGCATTCGATGGACGTATGGCATGCGGGCGCTCCGTCTCTTGACTTGCTTTCTCCCGACATCTACTTCAATGAATTTGCGCAGTGGGCAGGCAGATACGCGCGTCCTGACAACCCGCTCTTCATCCCGGAGGCGCAAGGGGGCTCGGCGGGTACTGCCAACGCACTCTATGCCTTCGGGCATCTCTCGGCCATTGGATTCTCGCCATTTGGTGTCGATGATCTAGGCAACGCTCCGCTCGATCTGGTAGGCATAACCAATCCCACTGAGCACCCGGACAACGAAGCCATGGGTTACGCGTATACCGCCCTTTCCAGGCTGGCGCCTATGATCCTTGAGAAGCAACAAACAGGCGGCCTTACAGCGGCACTTATGGAAGACTCGGCGCAACGGTCGGCAAGGGTGTCCATCGGAGACTACACAGCCACGATGACCAGGGCCGGAAACGCATCCGGCGCGGGAGCTCGAGTTGGGGCGATGTTTCTTCAAACCGGCCCGAACGAATTTCTGGTTATAGGCAGCGGCGATGCGCAGATCACTTTCTCAACGGACAAACCTGGGCCACCCATTGTCGGCATCGAGAGTATCGACGAGGAGTTTTTTGAGAATGGAGCCTGGGTGCCGAGAAGACGGCTCAATGGCGACGAGAACTCGCAGGGACAGGCTCTGAGGCTTTATGCCACCGATCTGGCCCAGGGAAAAATTTATAGAGTGCGCCTTTACCGCTATCGGTAGCACAACTGGACAGGCGTTATTCGAGGATGCGGGCGATTACGTCGTGCTCTGCAGCGGGGCGTTCAGCCTAAATTCATAATTGCTGACTTATAGTGAGGAGTTGATGGGCTCGAGGAGACGATGATGCGACGGATTTCAATGATGATGGTAATGGTAGCGGCGATGTTGCCGATCAACGGTGTGGCTCAGAGCGGGCCGTACAAGGTCTTGAGCACGGCTAAAGTTGGGGGCGACGGCGGATTTGATTATGTTTATGCGGACTCGGCGGCGCGAAAGCTGTACATTCCGAGGCTCGGGACGGACGGGAAGATCGCGGTGTTCAATCTGGATACGCTGAAGCCGGAGGGGGAGATTGCGGCGAGTGCGCATGGGGCGGCGATCGATGAGCGGTCGGGGCATGGGTTCGGTTCAAGCAAGCCGGTGGTGATGTGGGATGCGAAGGCGCTGAAGACGATCAAGACCATTGATGTGGCGGGTGGCCCGGATGGGATCATGGCGGACCCGTTCAATGGGCGAGTTTATGTGTTCAGCCATTCGGCGCCGAACGCGACGGTGATCGATGCGAAGGACGGGTCGGTGGTTGGGACGATCGACCTTGGCGGGGCGCCGGAGCAGGCGGTGTCGGATGGCAAGGGGCATGTGTATGTCGACCTTGAGGACACGGACAAGATCGCAGTGGTGGACGCGAAGACGCTGAAGGTTACGGGCAACTACGACCTTGCCGGCAAGGGTGGGACGTGCGCCGGGCTGGCGATGGATGTGAAGAACAACCTGCTTTTTGCTACGTGCCGCAAACCGCAGACGATGGTGATTCTGAATGCGGCGGATGGGAAGATCATCGATACGCTGCCGATTGGCGGAGGAACGGATGGCGCGGTGTTCAATCCGGCGACGATGGAGGCGTTCAGCTCGCAGGGAGATGGGACGCTGACGATCGTGAAGGAGAATAGTCCGACCAGCTTCGCTGTGGAGCAGACGCTGACGACGATGCCTCGGGCGAAGACGCTGACCTTGGATACGAAGACGAACAAGCTCTATCTGATCGCGGCTGAGTTTGGGCCGGCTCCTGCTACTGCGCCGGGAGAGCGGCCAGCGCGGCCTCCGATGATACCGGGGTCGTTTTCGATTCTGGTGGTGGGGAAGTAGATAGCGTTCTTATATTCGCTGTGTGCCCTGTATCTCAAGATCGAGATATAGGGCACACAGCATCAAAGATCAAGCTACTTAGAGACAGCTTGGTGATTTGCTGACGTCCGTAGGACACTTCTACAAGCTTTCGAATCCTGACCGCTACTAGGTTGGATCACGACATTCGACTCTGCGCAAATTTCACGTTCCCAATTCAGAGCTGCCCGCCCGCTTAACTTTTCTACATGATCCTCTTGTGTGACAGGGGCTATGGAATATCGCTCAACATCATCATCAATTTTTCCTGTTTTGAAGTTGCGTGAGTGTAGCCAGCGGCCAACCGCAAAGCCATTGTTCGACTGCGTAACGACCGCAAACACTTGTTGCACGTCGTCATCGTCAAAAGGATCGCCAACGTCTGTCATCGACACGACTAAGCCCGGTTGGGGATAGGCAGAATCCTGCGTTGTGTTGGACCACCTCGCTCTCCATCCAGCGTCTGTCGTAAACCGGAGAGTTGTAAAAATCGTTGCGGCCTCACACTCCCAACAATCATAGTAAGTAATAGCCAGTTCGGATTTAGCTGATCCGATCCAATCCAGTAGCTTCACTCCATAGCCACTGACCAGCATTTGGCTCTTCCCCGTCTTGAGCGAGATGTTGTAAATAGACCATCGATCGTAGTCTGGAGTCGGGGCGCCGGTTTCTCTCGAAGCCGTCATTACAAGTGCAAAACCACCTTCCACGCCGACTTCACGGATGGCTGAAATAGAAGTGTCGTGTAGCGCACGCCGAACGACTGCCATTGTTACCTTATCTGACTCAAGGTTTACCCAGGAAAACGCCACCTGCGCCTCAGTTCGACCAAACTGTGCGAGCAGCAGAAGTATCGTTGCAGCAAGAATAGAGTTTCTTCTCATCGGCTAATCAATTCCACCTAAGCATCGGACGTTCCATTATCACTTGCAATCGCTCGGATGGAGTTCATTCGAGGATGCGGGCGACTACGTCGTAGTCGTGGGACTCCGTGATTTCGGCTCGGTAGAACGTGCCGGGGACGAGGGTTTCGTGGGGGCCGAAGTCGTTGATGAATACCTTGCCGTCGATCTCGGGGGCGTGGAGCGAGGTGCGACCCTCCCAGAGAAGCTCGGTCTCTTCGGACTCGCCTTCGACGAGCAGGTCAATCTCGCGGCCTACCCACTCGGCTTTGGCCTTGGTGCTGATCTTTTGCTGGAGCTTCATCAGCTTGCGGCGGCGTGCCTGGATGGTGCGGTTGGGGACCTTTGTTTCGTCGGGTAGATCAAAGGCCTTTGCGCCCTCTTCGTCGGAGTAGGTGAAGACTCCGAGCCAGTCGATCTTTGCCGCGGTGATGAAGGCTTCGAGCTCTTTGTAGTCGGCTTCGGTTTCGCCGGGGAAGCCCACGATAAAGCTGGTGCGGATGACGATGCCGGGGACGATGCGGCGGGCCTTGTCGATGAGGTCGAGGAAGATCTTGGCGTTGCCGCCACGCTTCATTGTTTTGAGGACTGAAGCTGATGCGTGCTGGAGAGGCACGTCGAGGTACTTGGCGATGTTGTCGTGCTTCGCCATGGTCTCGAGCAGGTTCGTCGTGACCTTGTTGGGGTAGGTGTAGAGGAAGCGGAGCCAGCGCAGGCCGGGGAGGACGGCGAGGGCGTCGAGGAGCGTGGCGAGGCCGTCGGTAAAGCCGAGATCTTCGCCGTAGCAGGTGGTGTCCTGGCCGATGAGGGTGATCTCGCGGACGCCCTGGGCGATGAGGTTTTCGGCCTCGGCGATGATTGAGGACATGCGCCGCGAGCGGAACTTGCCGCGGAGCTGCGGGATGATGCAGAAGCTGCAGGGGTGGTCGCAGCCTTCGGCGATCTTGATGTAGGCGCTGGCGCGTGGTGTGGTGAGGATGCGTGGTGTGGCGTCGGTGTAGAGGTATTCCGGGAGGGCCGCGGTGGCTCCGTCCCAGGATTCGCGGGAGAAGCGGCCCTGCTGCTGGCGGAGATCGCCTTCGGGGCGGGACTTTGTGCCTGCGTTGGGGATGTGCGCGATGTGATCGCCGGTGTGGGCGAGAGGCTCGTCGCCGTGAGTGGTTCCTGTCTCGGCGAGGGACTGGACGATGCGGAGCTGTGGGGCGACTTCGCGGTCGTTCTCGGGATCGGCTAATGGGCGCGAGTGCTGGCTTACGGCGCTGGGGGCGCGGTCGATAAGTTGAGCTACTTCGGCGTCGGTCTGGGCTTTGCCGATGGCGTGGGTGTGGATGGTGCTCTGTGGTGAGCCTTGCGGAAGGATGGTGAAGGGTGAGTCGCTTGCGGTTTGCGGTGCTGGAGTTAGGCCAGCGGCGGCGAGGATGGCTTCGAGCTCGCCTGTGCCTACGACTGCGTCTACCTCGGGGATGTTTTTCCGGATCTCATCGCGGTAGCGCTCTACGAGGCAGCCTGCGACGATGAGGCGCTGGGCTTTGCCGCCGTTCTGCTGCTTGTGCTGGACCATCTCGAGGATGGTGTTGACAGACTCCTGCTTGGCGGAGTCGATGAAGCTGCAGGTGTTGACGACGAGGATCTCAGCGTCTTCGGCGTTGGGGGTGAGCTCGCCGCCAGCATGGTGGAGCAGGCCCATCATGACCTCGGAGTCAACGAGGTTTTTGGGGCAGCCGAGAGAGACGAAGCCGATCTTTGGCCGCGATGGGGCAGGGACTTCGAGGAAGGCGGCGCCATCTATTGAAGAAGGGGGAGTCACAGAGTTCTATTCTAGCAATTCTGTTGGATTGATGCGGTTTTCGGGGACCTGCGGTTTAGTTTGAAGTGCTTTTAGATAGACACGCCATCTTTTACGGATGGCGCGGTGTGGAAACTGCCGCAGATGACTCAGTTTTGTTTGCTTGATGATGATGCTTCGTGAGCCTCAGAGCTGTTCTCCAATGAGGTTGAAGTGGAAGCTTTTAATACAGGCGGGGATTGCCACGTCTCGCCTATTGCTCTGTACAGGTTCAGGGCGCGGTCAGGTGGTGTGGTACTTGAAATATCCGTGGGCTTTTTCGTGGCGAGAGTCCACCAGGCAATGGGAGCTTCGTGAATATCGTAGCCTGCGTCGTGGAGCAGGCCCAGGCTGACTCTGCCGCTCTGGTCGAGAAGGTGAGTTTGTATGGACTTTCCCGATGAGTAGGTGGCGATGTTGGTGACTAGTCCGACTCCCGGGATCACAAAGCCGGCTGCGGCACCAGCGATATTCGCTGCGGTAAGGGCCTGTTTCTTCGGGTTGACAAGATATGTTTGTTTCTCGAGGACGCAGCTGATGTTATCGGCGAGGACTGTGGCGAGCTGGGAGTCGTTCTGCAGACGCTCGACGATTTGCCGCGGTACAAGGATGACGCCGCTTGGCATTGCCATGGCATCGTGCCATTTGGGTGCATCGATGAGTTGGAATTGGAACTGAATTTTGGTCGCGTCGGTATCGGGAAGGGCACGTTGGTAGGCAGGAATCAAACTGGCTCCGATGCGTTCGATCCGCGCCTGCATGGCGGCGTCGTGCCAGGGCGGAATTTTTTTGGGGTCAATACCGAGAAAGAACTTACTTGCTGCGTCTTGTTTGGACGAGTCGGGGACAGCTGAGGGGTCGTAGTCGGTTTTAGCCAGTAACTTATCCTCGCGTTCCCGAATGACATTGGGCGCAAAGACGATGGAGTCGGCAAAGACGACGCCATCGTCACGGAGCTTGCCGTGAAAGTCAATCCAAACATTGGTCGTCACGGTGGCAAGTGAGGTGAGTGGAGGTTCAAAACTTGTCTTGGTAGAGGAGTTGACCCGGATGGAGTAGCCGTCGGCTCGAATGAGGATTTCGGTTGAATTTACCGGGGAAAGGATGCGATCGATGACGCCGAATCCGCTCAGTTTGCGCTCGACAGCAGGACGCAGGACGACCTCGGTTGCTTTGATCTGATGCTTGCCCCTTTTGAGGTCTCCACGGACGCTGACGGTTTCACCTACGTAGGGAATTACGGCGTTGCTGAGGAGGATATGCGTCCCCACCTGAAATGTTGTTTTGCTGCTGGAGACGACACGAATGCCGTTGACATCGAAGTCGGCGCCGGAGGCTGTGCGGGTGACAAAGCCTTGTAACGCAGGGGGAGAGGATTCCTGAGCGATTCCAGAGGAGGCAAAAAGAAGAGTCAGGACAGCAAATGCTGCAGATAGGGGGCGAACCATGGTACCGAGAATAGACGGAACGGCAGGAGACGTCGAGGAAAATGCTTCGATGATTATGCCCAAACAGCACGAGCAAAGACGAAAGCTGGCGTGAGAGAGTGTTAATCCGTGCTGCAAGCAAGGTGGTTCGAGCTTCGCTCGAATGTCCACTCATGCGATGAGACTGAACAATGAGACTGCAAGGTGGGTACTCGACTACATGGAATAAGTGTCTGGACGCTCGCGCCCAAATAGCTTGACGGGTGCATCTTCGAGGCATAGTTTTTTCCCCGAAACATTCACACGCATTCGGCTCAGGGCAAACTCGCACCGGGCCGAGTTTCGTGTCGTTTCCTCCAAAATCGAGCACGGGTGTCGGTGGGTTATGGTCAACGAAACAGAAACTCGTGTCGTGTCCATTGAATCGAGAACGATTCGGAAACTGCGGATCAGGATCATTCCATTTATCTTCGTTCTTTATGTCATCGCCTTTATTGACCGCATCAACATTGGATTTGCCGCCTTAACCATGAACAAGGAGCTGGCCATTACCGACCAGCAGTTCGGCCTGCTCAGCGGGATTTTCTTTATCGGCTATTTTCTGTTCGAGATTCCCAGCAATCTGCTGCTGCACAAAGTCGGAGCACGCATCTGGATTGCCCGTATCCTGGTTAGCTGGGGTCTTGTAGCCGCATTAACGGGCTTAGTTCAGAGCGTGCACCAGCTTTACATTGCGCGATTTCTGCTGGGGCTGGCTGAAGCTGGTTATTTCCCTGGAATGGTTCTGTATCTGACGTACTGGTTTCCTCAACGGGAACAGGCGCGGGCAGTTGCGCTGCTCCTGACAGGCTTGCCTGTTACCAGTATCCTGGGGGCTCCGATTTCAGGTCTCATCCTGGATCACGCGCACTGGCTGGGTATCAGCAGTTGGCGGTGGCTCCTAATCCTGGAGGGAATTCCAGCCGTCGTCTCCGGGTTCCTCACCTACCTCCTGTTGCCCAGCCGTCCCGACGAAGCCAAGTTCCTGGCGATGGATGAGAAGGAATGGATCAGCACGGAATTAAAGCGCGAAGAGCAACAAAAAATGGAACAGCGCCAATACTCGGTGCTCCAGGCTCTAACGAACGGCCGCGTGTGGTTTTTGACCTCGATTTTTTTCGGGTTCATGATCGGTGCTTACACGTTGAACTTCTGGGCGCCTCAGTTGATGAAATCGGCAGCCAGCGGATACTCCAACAGTGTTGTCGGATGCCTGATGATGGTTCCCAACCTGGCGGGCCTCGCAGCAATGATCCTTGTTTCCCGTAGCTCCGACCGCCACATGGAGCGGAGATACCACGTGGCAATTCCGGCGATCACCGCAGGGGTTGCTCTCGTGCTGCTGAGCACAACTCGTTCGCCCTTCTTTTCCGTGGCACTTTTGTCTTTACTGGCAATTGGGGTTTACAGCTCACTGGGTCCTTTCTGGGCGCTGCCCAGTGAATTTCTGACAGGATTTTCGGCGGCAGCCGGCATCGCTCTCATTAATTCCGTCGGAAACCTCGGCGGGTTTGTCGGACCGTATGCGATAGGAGCAATGAGTAGTCGGACGGGAAGCCTATACCGGGGCCTCGCTCTTGCGGGGATTCCCATGCTTGTATCAGCGACACTCGTGTTGCTTCTTCCAAGAAGAGCAACGCAGCAATCTAGTGACTGTGGGTAAGTAAGGAGCCTCGGGCGAACCGCAGGTTCGATTCGGCTTCGCTCAGGCCACGCTCTACGGCTACGCCTCTCGCGATGTAGCTGCGAGAGGCGTACCTCAGGATGACGCTTCTGACGAGACTTCAGCTGGATTTGGCTCAGGCGAGGCCGTTGCGGGCGATCACTTCTTTATAGAAGTGCGCGCTTAGTTTTGGTGTGCGTTTCTGTGTGGCGAAGTCTACGTAGTGGATGCCGAAGCGATATTGGTAGCCGTCGGCCCACTCGTAGTTGTCCATGAGGGACCAGCAGAAGTAGCCGCGGACGGGGACGCCCTCGGAGACAGCGCGGTGGAGCTGGGTGAGGTAGTTGCGGAAGAACATGACACGGTCGGTGTCGTAGACGTGGCCATCGGGGGCGAGGACGTCGGTCGAGGAGGCGCCGTTTTCGGTGATATAGATCTCCTGGATGTTCCAGAGCTGGGCGGCGAGCTTCGGGCTCCAGTAGATGGCCTCGGGGCCGACGTGGAGCCAGGGGCTCATCATGTGCGGGAAGGAGGACGGCGGGGGGACCATGGCGAAGCCGGCGGCGGAGTCGTCGGCGCGGACGTAGGCGGGGTTGTAGACGTTGAGGCCGACGAAGTCGAGCGGAGAGCCGATGGCTTTCATGTCGGCAGGGGTGAACTTGGGTGCGTCGGCTCCGGCGCGGTGGAGGTACAGGTCGGTGTAGCGGCCTTCCATGACGGCGGTGAGATAGCCGGCGTTGACTTCGCGGTAGGCCTTGGCGGCGGCGGCGATGTGCTCGGCGTTTTCGATGACGGGGACGGTAGGGATGGCGTTTTCGGCGAGGCCGACCTTTGTTCCAGGCTTGGCGTGGGCGCGGATGGCCTGGACGCCGAGTCCGTGGGCGAGGACGGCGTGGTGGCGGACCTGGTTGAGAGCGGCAGGAGCTAGCTTCAGACCCGGCGCGTGGACTCCGTTGCCGTAGCCGAGATCGACGAAGGAGCTCATCTCGTTGAGGGTCATGAAGTGCTTGACGCGGTCGGAGAGGCGCTCGGCGACGTAGCCGGCGTAGTTGGCGAAGGCCTCGGCTGTGTCGCGGGACTGCCATCCGCCTTTGTCTTCAAGCGCTTGCGGGAGATCCCAGTGGAAGAGGGTGCAGTAGGGCTGGATGCCGTTGGCGAGAAGCTCGTCGACGACGCGGTTGTAGAAGTCGAGGCCCTTGGGGTTGGGCGTGCCGGTTCCCTGCGGGAAGATGCGCGGCCACGCGACCGAAAAGCGGTAGGTCTTGAGGCCGAGGGCCTTCATGAGCTGCACGTCTTCCTTGTAGCGGTGGTAGTGGTCGTCGGCTACGTCGCCGGTGTCGTTGTTTTTGATCTTGCCGGGGGTGTGGGAGAAGGTGTCCCAAATAGAAGGACCGCGGCCGTCTTCGTTCACAGCACCTTCAACCTGGTAGGAGGCAGTCGCGGATCCCCAGAGGAAGCCCTGTGGGAAGCGGCGTGGGGCCGGAGTAGCTACATGGCGATCGTCGGCCAGGGCGGAGAAGGTGGGAAGAACGGTGGGAGCGAGAGCGGCTGATCCGAGCAGGCGGGCGAAGGTGCGTCTGGAAAATCGATTTAACACTGGTATTTTTTCCTGTTCTTATTGCTAGGGGAGTTTAGCTGCTTCTGTCTCCGGTTGCCAACTAATAGAGCAGATGCGACACAAGGGACAGGTGCAAGGGTTCGTTGAGCTGGAAATATGCCTGGTAAAGAAGACTTCCGCGGTGAGTCTCCGGACCGGACAGGAGTCCCTTCATCTCAAACGCTGCGCAGGAAGCGCAGTAGGTTTTCGAAGTAGAACGACTGATCATCCCACATGCAGAGGTGGCTGCCCTTTGGACAGACGACGCTGCTGGCGTTAGGCATAAGGGTCGCCATCTTTTTCATGTCCTCGGGGTCCATCTCGTCATGGCGCGCACCGATGGTGAGGGTTTTGACGCGTATCTCGTGCAGGCGGTCCCACCGCTCCCAGCCCTTGAGGTTGCCGGTGACCAGAAACTCGCTTTTGCCCTGCATCTGCTCATAGATGGTCTGGTTGGCGTGGGCAAAGGCGCGGTCCACGGAATTGGGCCACGGGTGCGTGCGGCAGAGCATCTGCGGATAGAGGTCTTCCATCATGATCTTTTCGTACTCGGGTGAGTCGTAGTCTTGTTTGGCTTCGAGCGCATCGAGGAGTGCCCGCTTGTCGGGAGGCAGAAGGTTCTTAAGCGATGCCGTGCGTTGGAGGTAGGACTTGATTCCGGCGGTCATGTTCGAGATGACGAGGCCGCGGAGGTGCTGTTGGTAGTTGAGCGCATACTCCATGGCCAGAATGCCGCCCCAGGAATGGCCATACAGGACAAAGTGGTCTAGACCGAGGCCGCGCCGTACCTCTTCCACCTCCTGGGTGTAACGCTCCAGCGTCCAGAGAGAGTTGTCGTCGGGATGGTCGGAGTTATTGCATCCAAGCTGATCGTAGTAGTACATCTCCACTCCGGCCTGCGGCAGAAAAGACTCCATGGCCTCAAGGTATTCATGGGTGAAACCGGGACCGCCATGGAGCAGAAGCACCTTGATGGGGCCGCTTCCTATGCGCTTGGTCCACACCTTGTATTTGCCGCCGACTACGGGAACCATGCGAATGCCTGCGGTCAGAATGCCCGGCGGATTGAGATTGTCGGTGGTATTTATCGGTTCGGGGGCAGTTGGGGTTTGCGGGAGTGCGGGAGTTGCAGCGGCGGCGACGCTTGCGGCGGCAGCCGAAAGAAAACTGCGACGGTTCATTCTTACTCCTTCGTGTTATGAAGCTACAGTAGCGCATTCAGAGAGTTCGAATCTCCGGAGCGGAGATGCTAGAATAGGACGTGTGCCGGGTCCTACGCGACGTAATCCCGCCAACCCCGCCAGGTCCGGAAGGAAGCAACGGTAACGGGTCATTACGGGCGCAGTGGGTCGCCCGGTACATTTTTATTGCGTGGCTTTCCTCTCCTCGATTACTCCTGCTTACAATCTGGCCTGTTGAGACTCTCCATGGGAGAGGCGCGTCTGGACAAGGGTGGGTTCACAATTGCGGAGTGACAGAGCCGTTATTCTCGTAGAGAATAGTTGGCGTTATGTGAATACCGGTTCATTTGTAATAGTTTTGTATTCTCAGGGTCCGATTTTGTAGTGAGGTGAGAGTTTGAGTTTGACGTTGAAGCCACAGGTGCGCGCACGCGCGAAGATCAGTTCGATCGGAGTCTATGTTCCGCCAAAGTTGTTGACGAATGCCGACCTGGAGAAGATGGTCGAGACAAACGACCAGTGGATTGTTGAGCGTACAGGGATTCATCAGCGTCACATCGTGGAAAAAGGCGTGGCGACGAGCGATCTGGCGGTGGAGGCGGCGAAGCAATGTCTGGCTAAGCGCGGGATAGATGCGAGTGAGATTGATGCCATTTTTGTGGCCACGGTGACGCCGGACATGATGTTTCCCGCAACCGCCTGCCTGGTGCAGGACAAGCTGGGAGCGAAGGGTGCCTGGGGGTTTGATCTGTCGGCGGCGTGCTCCGGGTTTCCGTATGCGCTGCAGGTGGGCGCCAAGCTGATTGAGAGCGGAGCGCACAAGAAGGTGCTGGTGATCGGCGCGGATGTGATGAGTTCGATCCTGGACTATACGGACCGGTCGACGTGCATTCTGTTTGGCGATGGCGCGGGCGCGGTACTGCTGGAACCATGCGAAGAGGGGGAAGTGGGGCTGGTCGATTTTGTGCATGAGATCGATGGGTCGGGTGCCGCATCGCTGTATATGCCTGGTGGCGGCAGCCTGAATCCCTCGACGGCGGAGACGGTCGCGAACAAGATGCACTATGTTCACCAGGCTGGCGGAGCGGTCTTCAAGGTGGCGGTGCGGAAGATGGCTGAGCTAAGCGAGACGCTGCTGCAACGGAACAATCTGACGGCCGCGCAGGTGGATTGCTTTATCCCGCACCAGGCGAACCAGAGAATTATTGCGGCGACGGCGGAGCGGCTGGAGATGCCGCTGGAGCGGGTGATTATCAACATCGGCGAGTATGGGAATACGACGGCGGGGACGATTCCGCTGGCGATGTATACGGCGCTGGAGACGGGCAAATTGAAGAAGGGCGATACGGTTCTGCTGGCCTCGTTCGGCGGCGGATATACCGTGGCCTCTACTTTGCTGCGGTGGGAGTTCTAGAGGCAGGGATGGGGGAGTAGAAGGCGAGCTCCGCGCAGTAGGCCCGTTCGAACCGATGTCCAACTGAGGTAATATTTTCCGGATCGACCTCTAGGTGGTATTCGAGATGAACGCGACAGCAGGCGCGGCAAGCAAGGGGCGAACGATTGCGCTTTGGGTGTTCAGAGTAGTTCTAGGTCTACTCTTTCTAGCAATAGGGACCACCAAACTAACCGGAACCTTGGAGACGGTACCCTACTTTGCGGCTATCGGGTGGGGACAATGGTTTCGCTACTTGACCGGTCTTCTCGATGTTGCAGGAGCTGCGCTGCTCTTTGTGCCGCGATGGACCTTTTATGGAGCAGTAGTGCTCACCTTCGGCCCGGGAATGGCGACATTGATCGCCATTTTCAAGCCAGAGTTGCCCCTAGCGCTGCCGCTCTTGTTCACGTTGTTAGCTGCCACGTTAGCCCGGCTAGCACGCCCCAGTCAGATTGCGGTGAGTTAGCGACGTCCAATGCGCAATAGTCCGTGAGTGGCATTCCGCCTTGGTGAAACCGGCCAACGCCTGCCTGTTGGCAACCGGGAAGTTGCGCCGGCGATGAGCTGGGTCAAGGCATAGAGTTTCGTAACTGTCTCTTTGGCTTGCCTTTTTCCTTTTTAAAGGAACAGATGCGAGGGTTACTTGCGTATTTGTATCTTTTAGATATATAGCTATTAGCTATGAAAAGGGAAGGTGGCGCTACGCCGAATGCTTTGCTGGGTCTGCTGAGTATGGGGCCAATGTCGGGATATGACATCCGGGCCATGATCGCGCGGTCGATCGGGCACTTCTGGAGCGAGAGCTATGGGCAGATCTATCCGGGGTTGAAGCGGCTTGCTTCAGCCGGGTTGGTGGAGAAGAAGACGCAGCGGCAGAAAGGAAGACCGGACAGGCATGTCTACTCGCTGACGGAGGATGGGCGGGCGCAGCTACGGGAGTGGTTGAAGTTGCCCGTGGCCGAAGAGGTGCCACGGAGCGAGTTGTTGTTGAAGCTGTTCTTCGGCTCGCATGTGCCGCCGGCTGTGAGCAGGGAGCACGTGGTGGCGTTTCTTGAGTCGCACGAGAAGGCTTTGAAGGTGTACAGCGCGATTGCGAAGACGCTGCGCAGAGAGGAAGCGGGCGATCCGCAGTTGCCGTTCTGGCTGATCACGGTGAATTTTGGGCGGTATAGGAGTATGGCCGCCGCGAAGTGGGCACGGGAGACATTGAAGGAGTTGGAGGGGTTGGAAAAAAACGCAAAGAGGAGGTAAGCGATGCACGCACTTGATCCGTTGTGGGTGAAGATTTTTTTATCGGTTCACATTGCAGCCGGGACGTCTTCGTTTTTGCTTGCTCCGGTTGCGCTGGCGACTGCAAAGGGTGGCAAGCAGCATAAACGCTGGGGCAAGGTCTACCTGTGGTCGATGGGAGTAGTCGCGGCTACGGCGCTGCCGATGGCGTTCTTTTTTCCGGTGCGTTTTTTAGCGCTGGTGGCGGTGTTCAGCTTCTACTTTGCGTTTTCCGGATACAGAGTTCTGCGCCTGAAGGAACTGGCGCGGGGTGGGAGCGCTGAACCTATCGATTGGATCGCAGGAGTGGTTACGTTTGCGGTGAGTGCGCTGTTGGCATGGCTAAGCTGGTTTCGGCCAGCTTCGATTGAGGTAATTCCGCCAGTCGGGGTTGCGTTTGGGTTTATCGGGATGATGGGTTCGGGGAAGCAGATGTTGTCGTTTGTGTGGAAGCCGAAGGAGAAGATGTTCTGGTGGTATACGCACCTGGGGAACATGATCGGGAGCTACATCGCGGCGTGGTCGGCGTTCAGCGTAGTGACGCTGGGGCCAATGCTGGGGAACCATTGGTATGTGTGGTTGTGGCCTACGATGATCGGGGTTCCGGCGATTGCCGTGACTACGGCTTACTATCAGCGGAAGTTTGCGCCCAAGGTAAAGCGATCTGTTCTCACCTGAATCAGGCTGGGGTTTTGCTGCCGCTTTCGAGGCTTGGGTGGCTGGCGACGGCGTGCGAGGTCTTGTAGAGCTTCCAGAAGGCGATGGTGCAGCTGATGAGGATCGCGCTCCAAATGATGATGAGGATGGGCGTGGCGTACTTGTCGGAGATCTTATTCCAGAGATGCAGGATGTGGCGGCCGTAGTAGATGCCGAGCCCCGCGGCGATGGAGTGACGTGCGGCCCGGCTGATCGTAAAGGTGGTCATGAAAGTTTTCTTCGACATCTTGAGCGCGCCGGCCGCGAGGACGAAGGGCGAGAGCGGCATGGGCGGCGGAAGAATCGCCGGTAGGGCGACGGCGAGAATCGCGTGACGCTCCATCCAGTCGCGGACGCGGTTGAAGATGCGCGGGGGGATGCGTTTTTCGAGGAAGGCAATGCCGCCTGATTGGCCGACCTGATAGCTGAGGTATCCGCCGACGGCTGAACCTGCAGTGGCAATGAGAATGAGGCCGAGCCAGTTGCTATGCCGGGCGGCGAGCACGACGATCATGATGTCGGTGACGCCGGGGATGGGCAGTGGAACGAAAGATGAATCGACGATGGAGACGAGGAAGAGTCCGAACAGTCCAAAGCTGAAGAAAAAGCGCACCAGCTTGGACGAATGACGAGGGGCGTTTTGCGCGAAGCCTCTGACAGCTGCGGTTGCATAATCGGCCATGATGGCGACTGCTGCTGTCAGAGTCATGCTGCTTAAGACGCGGATGGGCGGAGGTAAGTCGCTAATATTTCTGAAGAAAGAGGAATCTAGAGGAAACGGAGATCGGAAAGCGGAGGAAGAATGCCGGATTCGGCTGCATATTCGCGGAAGAGTTGGATGGTCTGGATGCAGGAGTCGTCGAGGATGTAGTGGATGTTTTGGGTGAGGTAGTGGCGGATGGTGGCGGCAGGAATGGGGATGCGCGGGGTCCATTGTTGAACGAGGTCTTCGATGTGGGCGAGGCCGTGATCACGGGAGTTGGTGAGGTCTTCGACCAATCGGGTGGGGGTGGTATGACCGTGCGTGAGAGCCTCAGGGCGGGCGGCCCATACGGCGGCGACCCAGGGGAGGCCAGTGCGGGTGTGCCACTCGTGGGCGAGGTCGAGCCATTGGCAAGGGCCTACGGCATGTTCTATTGCTTCGCGAGATTCGAGAGCCAGCAGCGCGGGATCGCCGATGAGGATGGCGGCATCGGCTTGCTGAAGCATCGCGATGGGCTCGGCTGGTGACGGAACAAAGGCGGGGTCGTTGCCAATGAATTTGCGAAAGAGGATCTCGGCGTAGGCGAGCGAGCTACGCGAGGCTGTGTCAGCGGCGATGGTCCTTACCGTCCCAAGGGTATGGGGTTGCTTAACGATGAGCTGAATGGAGCGGACATGTCCGAGAGACGCAATGGTGCAGCCGGGGACGATGGCAAGATCGGGATTAAGCGCAGCGATTGGAATCAGACCGAGATCGGCGCGCCCGCTGAGCAACTCTTCGGCGCAGAGCGACGGCAGCGTGTAGTGCAGGCTGTAGCGCTCGGCCAGTGTCGCGGCGAGAGGCGGGTGCTCGAAGTCCCACATGAGAGGAGCGGGGTTGAGAAACTTAATAGCAGCTACGCGGACGGGATGTGACGTGATGGAGGCCAAGGAACTAGTTTATGGGATAAGTGAGGAGAAACGAAGATGCGGCGAACGGTTATCGGATTCGATCAGGACGAAGAAGGCCATTGGCTAGCGCAGTTGGATTGTGGTCATGGACAGCACGTGCGGCACGATCCTCCGTGGACAGTGCGCGAGTGGGTGACCACTGAAGAGGGCAGGACGACGCACATCGGCATGGAGATTGAGTGCAAACGTTGTGACGAACAGCAGATGAAGCGAGAGATTGTCATAGTAGGATTCATTGCGATGTGCCAAAAACAGATCTGCCCGGAGGCTGTAACGCATGAATGGTTTGGTTCGAATTGGGCGAGTAGTGTTTGCCGTTGCGATGATATGTTTTGGTTCTTTGTACATGATCTATGCCAGCTGGGTGGGAATGGTGGCGCCGGGGCCTCCGTGGAGCGCAGGTTATCGCTGGATCGCATGGATCATCGCAATTGCGTTTTTCGCGGTTGGAGTATGCCTCGTGGTGCAATGGAAGGGAAGGACTGCTGCGACGCTGCTGGGTGTAGCTCTTTTGTGGCGCGCGCTGAGCGCTTATCTGATAGGCTTGCTCGGGCATCTTCGCGATCCTGGCCCGTGGACCAGCGGATTTGAGCTTGTGGCGCTGGGCGGGGCTGCGCTGGTTCTGGCCGCGACTTTCCCTTCGGATAGAGAGGGCTCTGCGGGAGTGCTCGATAAGTTTTTTGCAGTGGGGCGTTATTTGTTTGCGCTGGCGCTGGTGGTCTTTGGAGTTCAGCACTTCCTGTATGCAGGGTTTGTCGCGACAATTGTGCCGGCATGGATGCCGGGGAAGCTCTTCTGGGCATACTTTGTTGGCGTTGCATTTTTTGCTGCTGCGTTGAGTATTGTCACCGGAAAGAAGGCCAAGCTCGCGTCGACCTTGCTTGGTGTGATGTTTCTCACTTGGGTGGTTATCGTGCATATGCCGAGAGTGGCCGCTGCGCCGCATAACGGGAACGAGTGGACGAGCGAGTTTGTTGCGCTGGCGATGGGTGGCGCGTCGTTTCTGATGATAAGCGCGGTCAGTCGCGATAAGGCGCTGCGCTGACACAGGCGTGATATTTGCTGTGGAGATCGCTCGTGATAGTCTCCATCGGGCACAGTGATTCAAAACAGATAACGGAGAACGATGAAGACGACCAGCGACGCAGAGCAGTACGCGGTGGAGCGTTTGGGTGCAGCGCAGTTGGCCTGGTTGGCGTTGGCCTTGACGCCGGGAATGGGGCCATTGCGCATATGGAAGGCGGTCAATCGGCTGGGTGAGGCGGAGCGTGTCTTTGATGCTTCGCTCACGGAGTTGGAAGGCCTGGGGATGCCCGCCAAGTCTGCGCAGTTCGTGTTTGAAGGCAAAGCGCGGGCGGCCGCTGAGGATGAGTTGCGCAGGGTGATCGAGGTTGGCGGCAGCATTTTGACGCCTGCGGACGAAGCTTATCCTGCCCGCCTGAGAGAGATCTACGATCCGCCCGCTGTGCTCTGGATTCGCGGGAACGTAGAGTTGCTGGCACGGCCGGGTATCGCAGTGGTCGGCACGCGAAGCCCTTCGCCCTATGGAGCAGGAATGGCGGAGCTGCTTTCGCGTGATCTGGCAAATCGGCGTCTGGTCATATTAAGTGGAATGGCCCGCGGAGTGGATACGGCCGCGCACAAGGGAGCCATCGAGGCTGGCGGAAAGACTGTGGCCGTGTGGGGAACGGGGATCGACGTGATCTATCCCAAGGAGAATAAGAAGCTGGCGGAGAGCATCGTAGCGACCGGTGGGACGATAGTGAGCGAATATCCACTGGGAACTTTTCCTGCGCCGCAGAACTTTCCTATCCGGAATAGGGTCTTGAGTGGAATGAGCGTGGGGGTCCTGGTAATTGAGGCCGCGGAGTACAGCGGCACGCGGATAACGGCGCGATGCGCGATGGATCAGAATCGCGACGTTTATGCCGTGCCGGGCAATGTGACCAACAAGAACGCCTGGGGCCCTAACACGCTGATAAAGCAGGGTGCTAAGCTCACTGCAACATGGGAGGATATTTGGGAAGATCTGCCGTCGCAGATCAGGCTGGAACTCGAGGACGAGCTGGCTGCCGAGGGCAAGGGTGAATCGAAACCGGCAGGCACTGCATCCTTATTTAGCGAAACGCCGCTGCCGGAACATGAGCGGAAGGTTCTAGACAAGCTAAGGCACGACGAAGCCATCCAGTTGGATGATCTGCTGGAGCGTCTGGAGGCGGAACTGGGATCGGCCGAGATCTTTACCGCTTTGTTTGAACTGGAGATTGCAGGGCGCGTGAAACAGCTGCCTGGTAAAAATTATGTGCGGACGTTTTAGACAGCTAGCCCAAACGGATTCACCAACAGAGAACGGGTGACCGTAAGTGCAACGGATTATTGGAGTTGAGGGATGAGGGGCCGGGTGTGCAGTTTTCCACAAAATGGTGGGTAACGTATGACGTTCATGCACAGTTTTCGTCAGTTCAGGAATCAGGCGCAGATGACGCACGCCGCGGAAGCGTGTTAGGTTCGCAATGGAACAAGCAAGAATGGAACGTTTTGCTGCGGCGATACGTTTCTGGTGGATGAAGGGACTGAATGGGTAAATCACTTGTGATCGTGGAATCGCCGGCGAAGGCGAAGACGATCGGAAAATATCTCGGCAGCGACTACACGGTGGAGGCCTCGATCGGCCACATCATGGACCTGCCTAAGAACGAAATTGGTGTGGAACTGAAGAAGCGGACGTTTGAGCCGACGCTGATTGTGTCACCGGGCAAGGAGAAGGTGGTAGACCGGCTGAAGAAGCTGGCGTCGAAGGCGGACATGGTTTACCTGGCGCCCGACCCGGACCGCGAAGGCGAGGCGATTGCCGCGCACCTCTCGATGCAACTGCTGCCGATGGTGAAGGACAAGTCGAAGGTCCGGCGCGTCACCTTCAATGAGATCACGCAGAAGGCCGTGAAGGCTGCGTTTGCCCATGCCCGCGATGTCGATGAGAACCTCGTCGATGCGCAGCAGACCCGCCGCGTTTTGGACCGGCTGGTGGGATATCAGGTTTCGCCGCTGCTGTGGGACAAGGTGCGGCGCGGACTTTCCGCTGGGCGTGTCCAGACGGTTGCTCTGCGGTTGATCGTCGAGCGCGAACAGGAGATTAACGACTTCAATCCAGTGGAGTACTGGACCATCGACGCGCAGCTTCAACCCGATGGCAAGCAGGGCTTTACCGCACGCTTTGTCGGCGTGAACGGTATACCGTCGCGTGTTCCCAACGGCAAGGACGAAGATGGCAAGGAGCTCTTTCTGGCGAACGCGCTGCCGGATAAAGAGGCTATCGACGAGGTTATCGCCGAGCTGGGACAGGCGAAGTGGAGCGTCCGCTCGGTCGAGAAGAAGGAGCGCCGGAACAATCCGAAGGCTCCTTACACGACGAGCAAACTGCAGCAGGATGCTTCGGGCCGGTTGGGCTTCAATGTACGCCGCACCATGGGCGTGGCGCAGCGTTTGTACGAAGGCGTGGAGATTGGCTCCGAGGGAACAGTCGGCCTCATTACTTATATGAGAACCGATTCGACTCGCGTTAGTGCCGATGCGATTGCAGATGCGCGCGAGTTCATCAGCAAGCTGGGACCGCAGTATCTGCCATCTTCTCCGAACGAGTACGTCGGGAAGAAGCAGGCACAGGCGCAGGATGCGCACGAAGCCATCCGCCCGACGAGTGTGAAGTACACGCCGGAGTCGATTCGCAAATATCTCTCGGACGAGCAGTTCCGGCTGTACCGTTTGATCTGGCAGCGGTTTGTATCGAGCCAAATGACGCCTGCGATCTTCGATCAGACGACGGTGGACATCGTCGCTCAGGCAAAGCTTGCGTATGACTTCCGAGTTACCGGAAGCGTGCTGAAGTTCGACGGCCACCTCAAGTTTGAAGAGGAAGACAAGCGCGCGCGTCAGGCAGCCAAGGATAAAGCCGCGAAGGAAGAGGCTGCTGAGGCGCAGACTGAGGAAGAGGAAGAGGCAGATCGCCGGTTGCCGGAGTTGAGCAACGGTGAGGCATTGCGGCTTGACAAGCTCGATCCGCAGCAGAAGTTTACGCAGCCACCACCGCGCTTCAACGAAGCCAGCCTGGTGAAGACCCTCGAAGAGAAGGGAATCGGGCGGCCTTCGACGTATGCCTCCATCATTAATACGATCCAGGATCGCGACTATGTGAAGAAGATCCAGGCGAAGTTCGTTCCAACCGAGATCGGCACTGTCGTGACGAAGCTGCTGGTGAAGAACTTCCCGTACATCTTCGACACGGCGTACACAGCGACGCTCGAAGGAGAGCTTGACGCTGTCGAAGAGGGATCCGAACGCTGGACCGACCTGCTCAATGGCTTCTACGATCACTTCGAGAAAGAGCTCAAGGTTGCCGAAGGCTCGATGGAAGACATCAAGCGCATGGAAGAGAAGACCGACGAGGTCTGCGACAACTGCGGCAGCCCACTGATCCTGAAATGGGGCAAGTTCGGTAGCTTCTATTCGTGCAGTAACTTCTCCAAGGTCAAGCCCATGACGATCGCGGCTGGCCCATGGAAGAAGGACCAGAAGGCCGTCATCAAGAAGGTGACGACTGCCTTCACCTTCCCGATGATCGTGAAGTCGACGACCGATGACGAGTTTGCATATTCGAAGGAAGTGCTGAACGCGAAGGAGTTGGCGACGGGGATTGAAGAGGCGGCCGAAGCGGGCAAAAAGGTCACGGCCGAGCAGTACAGCTGCGACTTTACGAAGGAAAACTTCGCCGCCAAGCCCGATCTTAGCGCCCCCGGTGCCGACGAAGTCGCCGAAGAAGAGTTCTGCGACAACTGCGGCCGCGTGATGGTGCTGCGAAATGGGCCGTGGGGACCGTTTATGGCCTGTCCCGGCTACAACGAAGACCCACCGTGCAAGACGATCCGCAAGCTGACCCAGAAGGTCCAGCAGAAGCCTCCCGTCCAGTTGGAAGAGAGCTGCCCCAAGTGCGGCAAGCCGCTGCTTCTTCGCAACGGACAGTACGGCGAGTTCATCAGCTGCAGCGGCTATCCAAAGTGCAAGTACATCAAGCAGGAGCTGCTGGATGCAAAGTGCCCGAAGGATGGCGGCGACATCGCCGTGCGCAAGACCAAGCGCGGCGATCTCTTCTACGGCTGCGTGAACTACCCGAAGTGCGACTTCGCCTCGAACCTGAAGCTGGTCAACCAGACCTGCCCGAAGTGCGACAGCGCGTATCTGCTGGAGGTCGTCAACGACAAGGGCACCTACCTCGTCTGCCCGAACAACGCCGAAGCGCTACCGAAGAAGCGCAAGAAAAAGGGCGCTCCAGAGGAGGCTCCAACCGCCCCGCCCTGCACCTACGAGAAGAAGATCGCCGGGCCCGCTCCGGCCGCCGAAAGGCCCGATCCCGAGAAGACACGCCCGGTAGTTGAGAGCGTTGCATAATGATTGAAGGAGAACGAACGATGGCAACGCCAGCGGATGCAGAGTTGATATTGCACCTTTACGAACTGCGGCGGGAGGAGATGCTGCGCAGAGCCCGGCGCTTCATGGTCTTCGAGTTCAACCCGAAGAGCCTCGAAGAACTGCGCGCCGTATCACGCGACATAACCTCCGAACACAACCCGGCCTGGCGCCAGGTCATCAGCTACTGGGAGATGGCCGCCGCGATGGTCCTCCGCGGAGCGCTCGACGCCGACCTGTTCCTCGACACCAACGGCGAGGGCATCCTCCTCTACGTCAAGTACCATCACTTCCACGCCGAAACTGAGAAGCAGAGCGGCAACCGCTTCATGCGGCACACGGCCACGCTGATCGACACTTATCCGGCCGCGAAGGCGCTCTACGAGACGATGCTGAAGTCGTTCGGACCTGCGAAGGCGGCGTCTTAGCCCCCAGCGTTGCCCAGGCCGGGCAAACCCTACGTTTTCATTTCTGCATCATTTCTGTTACAAATGCGTTGAGACCCTTGGGACCTGCCCTCCCGCAGCTTCGAGCCGCGGACGCGCGGTGTATACCCTAAACGATTGAAAAGAATGCAGGTAGCAGCTATGGCAAAGGCAGTTTGGAACAATCAGACTCTGGCAGAGAGTGACAAATTCGAAACGGTTGAGGGAAACATCTACTTTCCGGACGAGACGGTAAAACGTGAGTTCCTGAGGCCGAGTTCGACGACATCGAGCTGCCCATGGAAGGGGCAGGCGCGATACTACACGATCATTGTTGACGGCCAGGAAAACCCTGACGCGGCGTGGTACTACCCCGACCCCAAGCCGGCAGCGCGGAATGTGAAGCATCACACAGCTTTCTGGCGTGGCGTGGAAATCACTAAGTAATTGACGCTGAGCGAGTTAACGGGAGAGGCGATGACCCTCCCGTTTCATTTTTAATACGCCTGAGCCTGATCCAGCGGAAGCCGAATCTGGACGCACGTAGCGCCGGGCTTTGACTCCACATGCGTGTATCCCGAGTGCTTTGTCACGATGCGCTGCACGGTATCAAGTCCCAGACCCAGACCGCGCCCCGGAGCCTTCGTCGTGTAGAACGGCTCGAAGATCCGGGACTTCAGTTCGGGCGCGATACCCGGCCCGGTGTCCCACACCTCGACGAACGCCATCTGACCGCTGAGCCGGGTCGTCAGCCGCAGCGTACCCCGATCCTTCATGGCATCAAGGGCGTTCTCAATCAGCGCCGTCCAAACCTGGTTGAGCTCGCTGCCAAAGGCACTTACAGGCGGAAGCGCAGGGTCGAAGCTGGTTTCGACGTTCACATGCTGCAGCCGCGACTTGAACATAACAAGCGTATTTTCAAGCGATTGCGCCAGATCAACGTCCTGGATCGGCGCCTGGTCCATGTACGAGTAGTCCTTGATCGCCCGGATGAGGTCGAAGATCCGCACCGTCGAGTTGACGACCGTCTCGGCCATTCTCTCCACCCGAAGTGAGCTCGCGAACGTGGAGATAGCGATCGGCAGCACCTCGGAGGTCGCGATGTCGGCCAGCTCGTCGAGTTGCGCGGTAGTGATGGTGGTCTCGGCGAGCGCCGGAGCGATCGCCCAAGGATTAGGGATGTTGTGGTCCTCGAGCCACTTGATCAGGTTCGATTCGCGATCGATCGTCGCCAGCGGGTCCTGATTGGCCTCCGCCAGAGCTTCGTACTCCGACATGCGAGCACGTGTGCGCGAGATCCACGAGCGATACTGCGACGTCTGCGTGTCGGACAGGCAGAGATTGCCGAGACGATACTTCTGGTCGCCGTACTGGCGCAGTTCAGAGAACAGGCTCGAAGCCGACCGCTGTGCCGCGGAGGCCGGGTTGTTGAGCTCATGCGCCAGGTTTGCGGCCAGCTTGCCCAGGGCGGCGAGCTTCTCCGCCTGCTGCTCCATGCGCGTCACCTCGCGGGTGCGGTCCAGCAGCACCGAGACGCAGCGCTGGGTCATCGACGGGATCGCAGCGAGCATCTCGGGGAAGATGCTCTGGTCGACATTGAGACCCCACACAGGGCCGACCGTGTAACCGTCCCCGCCGTAGCTCTTCATCCGCGAGAACGGCAGCTTGCCTGTCATCTGTCCCGCGCGGCCGATCCATAGCGTGGTGGAGCTGGTGTTCCGGCGGCGAACGTGGATCTCGCCCATCAGGATGAAGTGGAGCTTGTCGACTGCGCCGCCTTCGAGGAAGACGATGCTGCCGTCGTCGCCTACGACCTCAGTGCCGTGGGTGGCGAGCCAGCCGTACTCGGCTTCGGTGAGGCCTTCAAGCGGCGTAATGGTGCGCAAAGCGGCGATGAGCTGCGGCAGTGGTGTCGGCTCAGCGGGCGGACCTATGAAGGCTGGCTGCTCTCCTGGATGAGTGGGAGGTAGGAAGGCTTCGTAGCTGCTTGGAGCGGCCATCTTGAATCTCCTTTGGGGCCTCTTCTGCCTACATAGGTAGAAGACAAATCAGGAGTCTCCATTGTTACAGAGGGCAAGCGGAAAGGTGGAGACGCCTAACGGTTTTTGTGACGAACTGTCTGTGATACGAAATTGGATGCTCCATAGTTCGTTTTGGATCACTGTTTTTAAAGCACAGACCCCGGATAATAGTGTCCTCCGGGGCCCGGGCGTTTCGATTGTTTTTTACAACTTAAGCTTTGACAACTGCGCCGTTCTCAACCTTCACAGGATCGAGGAATGGCATGGCCTTGCGAAGCTCGGCGCCAACCTTCTCGATGCCATGTGCGGCCTCTTCCTTGCGGATGCGGGCAAACTCCTTGCGGCCGGTCTCGTTCTCTTCGATGAACTTCTTCGCGAACGATCCGTCCTGAATGTCGTTCAGCAGAGACTTCATCGCAGCCTTCACTTCAGGCGTAACGATACGCGGACCGGCAACATAGTCACCCCACTCGGCCGTGTCGGAGATGGAGTGGCGCATGTACTCAAGGCCGCCACGATACATCAGATCGACGATCAACTTCAGCTCGTGCAGCACTTCGAAGTAAGCGAGCTCGGGCTGGTAGCCTGCCTCGACGAGGGTCTCGAAGCCTGCCTTGACGAGGGCGCTGGTGCCGCCGCAGAGGACGGCCTGCTCGCCGAAGAGGTCGGTCTCGGTCTCCTCGGTGAAGGTCGTCTCGAGGACTCCGGCGCGGGTGCAGCCAATGGCTTTCGCGTAAGAGAGTGCGAGGGCCAGGGCCTCGCCGCTAGCGTTCTGCTCGACAGCTACGAGGCCGGGTACGCCGCCGCCTTCGGTGAAGACCTCGCGGACGCGGTGGCCCGGGGACTTGGGTGCGACGAGCGAGACGTCGACGAACGCCGGTGGCTGGATCGTGCGGAAGCGGATGTTGAAGCCGTGAGCGAACATGAGGGTCTTGGCGGGCCGGTTTGAGGAGTCGAGGAGATAGGGCTCAATATCCGCGTGGTAGACCTTGGCTGCGGTCTGGTCGGGCGTCAGGTTCATGATGACGTCAGCCCACTTCGACACCTCGGCAACGGTGCCGACAACAAGGCCAGCCTTGCGCGCACGCTCGGCATTAGCCGATTCGGGGCGGAGGCCTACGCGGACCTCAACGCCGGAGTCCTTGAGGTTGAGGGCGTGAGCGTGGCCCTGCGAGCCATAGCCGATGATGGCTACCTTCTTGGCTTGGATGAGGGAGAGGTCTGCGTCTGCGTCGTGGTAGGTCTTTGCCATGATGGTTGTTCTTCTTCCTTTGGTTGTAAGTAAAGTTTACGCGTGTTCGCAGCGATGTCGAATCACTTCGAGGATGCTGGTTTGCAAATTCTGCATGACTGCGTCGGACCAGAAGCCCGCATAGCCATTGAAATCGGTTGAGAGCCGTTGATGGCTGGTGAGATGGAGGAGCACGTCGCCGTTAGCGAGCGGTTCCACACGGTATTCGCCATCGAGGATATCGAAGTAACGGCCGCCGATGGTGACATGCTCGTCCAGAGTGGTTGGTGGAATGTGCGCGGTATCGGCTTTGATGCCGAATGCAAGCCTGTGCTCGGGTTCCCATGCAGTGACGGTCTCTATGAAAGTCAGACCGCGCTCGAAGGTGGCGTGGCGGATGCCGCCGACCCCTTCGTACGACAGGGTGGCTTCAACAGGACGAGGAAAGCCAATGCGCTGGGCCCAGGAGGTGCGGAGTTCGGCAGGGGAGATGGTGGGGACACGTTCGATGTTGCGCCAGATGGTGGGGACGGGAGCGTGAATGCGTATCTGCGAAGAGACGGTGCGGATCAGTACGGGTGAGGGCAGCAGAGACTCGGCGGGTGCCAGCAGGAGCGGGACAAGAGCGAGGCAGGAGAGTGTGGAGTTGCTAAGGCGGCGATCGCTGCGTGAGATGAGACCGGCGAGAACACCGCCGAAACTGGAGAAGAGGAGAGTGATGGGAAGAGCGAAGACGATGCAGATCGCTCCTTCAAGGAGCAGGCACGCCGAGATAAGCGCGCTGAGCAGGACGGGCACCCATGGCGCGAAGATCCAGACGGCAACCGATCGGTTGCCAACCTCTTCTGCGACCTGCAGCGTGACAAAGCCGATGTAGAACGGGCCGAGTACCAGGAAGGCAACCGTCATCAGCATGCTGCCGCTATACGAACTGTAGAAGTGGGAGCCGGCGACGAGACGGAAGAGGACGCCGAAGAGCGTACCTATGACCGCCCCGGTGAGGAGGCTGCGCTTCCAGGGAAAACGGCCGGATGTTTCCGATGGGATCGGGCTCATGGTCGAGAGTCTCTATGCTTCTTCTTCATTGACGCCCTGGAACTCGTTAGGGAGGATTTCCTTGGTGAAGGTGGTGTTTGGGGGTTCGGGGGAGCCGTTAGTGCCAAGAGCCTTGAGCACCCGGCTCGTATGATGCCCCCGCCGCATGGCCATACGTCCAGTGCGGGAGACCTCAAGAATGGTGTAGTTGCTCTCGCGCAGCACCTGGATAAGTCCCTCGATCTTGCTGGAGCTGCCGGTCATCTCGAGCATGATGGACTCCGGCGCGAGATCAACGACACGGGCACGGAAAACATTAGCCAACTCAAAGATCTGCGAGCGCGAGTGCAGACCGTTAGGTTCCTGCGGACCTGCGGAGATTTTGATAAGACAAAGCTCGCGAATCACAGCCTCGCTGCGACCTACTTCATCCACATCGACAGTAATCTCAAGCTTATAAAGCGAAGCCTTAATTCGGTGCGCAGCATGTTCAGGCGCCTCGCAGACAATCGTCATGCGCGAGGTATCGGCCCTCTCGCTCTCACCTACCGTAAGCGAGACGATGTTGATGTTCAGGCGGCGAAAGAGCGAGGCGACCCGGGTAAGAACGCCGGGCTTATCTTGAACAAGGGCTACAAAGGTGTGGAGCATAGGTACCTTTCAGTGCGGATTCTCGTCGGAGTGGGGCAAGGAACTGGCGGGTGGATGGGGATACGACGGGATAAAGGTTTTGGGGATCTCGAACAGGATGAGTTCGCCGGGTTTCGCTTTTGGGCTTGCGCTGCTGCAGAGATTGCCCGTAGTGATCCCGGATTGGCGAATGGTGTCGATGGAATAGTTGGTGTAAAGCTCCCCGCGCGGCCGGCAATCGGCATACATATTCGACAGGATGCGGATGATGGCGGCATGGCCGGGGTCGACGTCGATGATTCCGGTTTTGTCCGTGGCCATGGCTACTGATCCGATCTGGTCGACGCGAAGAGCTACGTTGAGCCTTTCGTCCGTTATGGGTTGATTCGTCTTGGCGTTGATGACTTTGATTTTGATGTGGTGGGTTTGGGCGTGTCCGACAACCGGCGCCAGCACAAACGACGAGACGAAAATAAAGTTGAAAAAACTGCGAAATTTTCGGTCGTTGAAAAGTGACGTTTTTTTGTCCATGTTAGCCACACATTTCACCATCATTTATCCATCAAAAAACCACGTTCTGCACACCACTTTTCTCAAAAACCCCTGTAAAACAGCAGAAAACCGGCGCCAGAAAAACTCACTTAATTTCCGAAAAAATTCCCTATTCATCCTCCGCAGTTTCAAGCAAAGGATCCTTCTGCGGACGCCGAACCATCTCATGCAGCGCACTCCCTGGAGCGATCATCGGATAAACCCCATCCTCTTTCTCCACCTGGAAGTTGATAAGAAAGGCCTTACCGCTAGTCCGAGCCTTAGTCACCGTAGGCGTAACATCTTTACGCTGAGAAACATGCGCCCCATCGATCCCATGAGCCGCCGCCAGCTTCACAAAATCCGGCGAAAGGATCGGCGAGGCCGAATAATTCTTCTCATAAAACGCCTCCTGCCACTGCCGCACCATCCCTAGGAACCCGTTATTGATCACCGCAATGTTGATCGCAAGCCCCTCCTGCACAATGGTAGAAAGCTCAGCCGCAGTCATCTGAAAACCGCCGTCGCCAGCAATCACCCACACATCCTTCGCAGGGCAAGCCACCTTCGCCCCAATAGCGGCGGGCAAAGCGAAGCCCATCGTGCCCAAACCACCACTGGTTACAAGGGTTCTGGAGACATCGTGCTTGTAATACTGCGCCTCCCACATCTGGTGTTGACCCACATCTGTAACGATGATGGTTTCTTTCTCTCGTCCAGCAGCCACGGCCTCACGCCAGATGTCGTTGATAACATGGGCCGCATAAAGATGGCCATTATCCGGCAGATTGATGATGTCGCGAACAGCAGCATCACCCTTCATCGCATTGATCTCACGCAGCCAATTGGTATCTGACTTCTTTGGTAACAGTGGCAGAAGCAAATCAAGCGTCTCACGCAGATCACCAATAAGAGCAACTTCGGCCTTCACGTTCTTGTTGATCTCAGAGGGATCGATTTCGATGTGAATCTTCTTCGCATTTGGCGCGTAGCTGGCGAGGTTGCCGGTGACGCGGTCGTCGAAGCGCATACCAAATGCAAGCAATAAATCAGCCTGTTGAATGGCGTGATTGACCCAGGATTCGCCGTGCATCCCCATCATGCCCAGCGAGAGCGGATGGTGTGTGGGGAAGGCTCCGAGGCCGAGCAGTGTGCTGGCGACGGGGATCTGATGACGCTCGGCGAAGGCGATGACCTGCTGCTCGGCGCCGGACTGGATGATGCCGTGACCCGCAAGGATCAGGGGCTTTTTCGCGGATTTGATCAGCTCGATCGCCTGCTGGATCGAGGATGATTCTGCACGCAGCATAGGGTGTGGACGATACGCAGCAGGTGCAGCGGCCTCGAAGTCGAAGGTTGCGGTGGCCTGCTGGGCATCCTTGGTGATGTCAACGAGGACGGGGCCGGGGCGGCCAGCCTGCGCGATCTGGAAGGCAAGGCGCACGGTGGGCGCGATGTCTTCGGCGCGTGTGACGAGGAAGTTGTGCTTGGTGATGGGCAGGGTGATGCCGGTGATGTCGACTTCCTGGAAGGCGTCGGAGCCTAAGACCTTGGAGGAGACCTGACCGGTGATGGCGACGATGGGGATGCTATCGAGCATGGCAGTAGCTATGCCGGTGACGAGGTTCGTCGCGCCGGGGCCGGAGGTGGCCATGCATACGCCGACCTTGCCCGAGGCGCGCGCGTAGCCGTCGGCCATGTGCGAGGCACCCTGCTCGTGGCGGACGAGGATGTGGTGGATGGGGAACTTGCGCAGAGCGTCGTATATGGGGAGGATGGCTCCGCCGGGGTAGCCGAATACGCGGTCTACGTTCTCGCCGGCGAGAGTGGCCCAGAGGATTTCTGCTCCGGTGAGGGTGGGGTGCTGATTTTTATCGTTCGCCATGTTTATTTCCTCAGAATTCCTTATTGCCGTTCGAACTTTTCGCCAAGATCGTCGTTGATCATGCCGTATGTCGTGCCGAAATGTGGTTTGTAGAAATTGATTCCGTAGACCCCAGTTTCGCTAGCGTGATCTTCGTCCCAAACCATTCCGAAAGGACGGAAATCAATGCTGACGAAGTTTGAATCTTCGCGGGATTCCCATCTTCCTGAAAAATTCTTTGCTGGTTTGCCGGTTTCATTGATTTCTTCTTGAAAGGTTCCGTCAGCGTTTATCTGGAGCGTTGCGTTGCCCCATGGGACTTGAAGTTTGTAATTTCCCAGAATTTCAGCGACCGTCGGCTTTCTATTGAGAACGAGATCTAAAACCGCTGCACCGGCGTTAGAAGCCATGAACAAAATCATCGGGCCGAAAAAAATGACCGCGAAAATGATCACGCATATCAATACAAGACGAGTTTTCTTCTGAGAGGTCATTGGAATTTATGTCGTTACGGCTCCTTCTGATGCGCTGCTTACGGAGTTGGCGTATTTGGCGAAGACTCCGCGTTTGTAGTGGGGGGCGGGGGCTTGCCAGGATTTGAGACGCTTGGCGATCTCTTCGGCTGGGACTTCGAGGCGGAGTTCGCGGTTGGGGATGTCGAAGGTGATGGTGTCGCCTTCGTGGACGGCGGCGATGGGGCCTCCTAGCTGGGCTTCGGGGGCTACGTGGCCGGCCATGAGGCCGCGGGTGGCTCCGGAGAAGCGGCCGTCGGTGAGGAGAGCTACGGTCTCGGAGAGCTCGGGGATGCCTTTGATCGCGGCGGTGACGGCGAGCATCTCGCGCATGCCGGGGCCTCCGCGCGGACCTTCGTAACGGATAACGAGGACGTCGGAGGGGTTGATCTTTCCGGACTCGACGGCGGCGAAGCAGGCGTCTTCGCTGTCGAAGACGCGAGCAGGGCCCTGGTGGAAGAGGCGTTCGTGGCCGGCGACTTTGATGACGCAGCCTTCGGGGGCGAGATTGCCTTTGAGGATGACGAGGCCGCCGGTGGGCTTCAGAGGCTTATCCAGCGTGTGGATGACGGGCTGGTTGGGCGTCTCGACGGCGTGCTGCGCTTCTTCGGCGAGTGTCTTCGAGGTGACGGTGATCTGGTCGCCGTGGAGGAGGCCGGCGTCGAGGAGGCGCTTGGCGAGGAGACGGGAGCCACCTGCGTCCTGGTAGTCCTTGGCGACGTATTTGCCGCCGGGGGAGAGGTCGCAGATGAACGGCACGTGCTCGCTGATCTTGTCGAAGTCGTCGACAGAGAGCGGGATGTTGAGCTCGTTAGCGATGGCGATGAGATGGAGGACTGCGTTGGTTGAACCGCCAGATGCGCAGACGGCAGTGATGGCGTTCTCTAGGGATTTGCGTGTGAGAATTTTGCTAGGGCGCAGGTCTTGACGGGCGAGTGCCATGACGAGCTTGCCGGCTTCGCGGGAGGCCTTTGCTTTATCGACGGACATCGCGGGGACGCCAGTGAGCTGGATGGGAGAGATGCCGAGGAACTCGCCGGCCATGGCCATGGTGTTGGCGGTGAACTGGCCTCCGCAGGCTCCGGGGCCGGGGCAGGCTGTGGCTTCTACGGCTTCGAGCTGCTCGTCGTTGATCTTGCCTGCGGCGTGGGAGCCGATGGCCTCGAAGACGTTGAGGATGGTGATGTCTTTGCTGCTGCCGTCGGGCTGGGGCAGGTGGCCGGGGGCGATAGAGCCTCCGTAAAGCATGAGGCCGGGGATGTCGAGGCGGGCGAGGGCCATGATGGCGGCGGGCATGTTCTTGTCGCAGCCGGCGATGCAGATGAGGCCGTCGAAGGAGTTGCCGCGGGTGACGAGCTCGATGGAGTCGGCGATGACCTCGCGGGAGATGAGCGAGGCCTTCATGCCTTCGGTGCCCATAGTGATGCCGTCGGAGATAGTAACGGTGTTGAACTCCATAGGGGTGCCACCGGCTTCGCGGACGCCCTGCTTGACGGCTTCGGCGACCTGGCGGAGATGGAAGTTGCAAGGGCCGATCTCGGTCCAGGTGTTGGCGATGCCGATGATGGGCTTGTGCAGATCTTCCTTAGAGAAGCCTACGCTGCGCAGCATGGCGCGTGCGGCGGAACGGTTGGGGCCTTCGGTGAGGGCTATGGAGTTCTTCTTCGGATTGATTTCGTTGGGCATTTGTTCCTCTATGTGAAACCGACCGCGGATTACGCGGATGAACACGGATTAAGGCGTAACGGCGATAAAAGCGATAAAGGCTGATAAAAACGGATACAAACAAAAGCCAGGACTGGTTATGGCAATGGCGCTTATGCGGTTGCTCGGGGTTTGAGCCAGAATTCGGTGTCGTGCTTGGATTCGTAAGTGTCCAGAGCGGATTCGTGGCGCAGAGTGAGGCCGATGTCGTCGAGACCGTTCAGCAGGCAGTACTTGCGAAATGGATCGATGTCGAAGTGGGCGTTGAAGCCTTGATCGTCAGTTACGGTTTGCTGTTCGAGGTTGATGGTGAGTTTGTGATTCGGGTCTTTGGTGCTGCGGTCGAGAAGTGTCTTGACCTCGTCGTCGGTGAGGCGGCAGAGGATGATGCCGTTCTTGCCGGCATTGGAAAAGAAGATGTCTGCGAACGAGGGCGCGATCACGGCGCGGAGGCCGTACTGGTTGATGGCCCAGGCGGCGTGCTCGCGTGAGCTGCCGCAGCCGAAGTTTTTCTCGGCGATGAGGATTTCGGCGCCTTTGTGTTCAGGCTTGTTGAGGACGAAATCAGGGTTGGGTTCGCCGGCGGCGGGGCCTTCCTGGATGCGGCGCCAGTCGTAGAAGAGGAAGTCGCCGTAGCCGGTGCGTTCGATACGCTTGAGGAACTGCTTGGGGATGATCTGGTCGGTATCGATGTTGGGCAACGGCAGCGGGGCGGCCTTGGAGGTGAGGATGTTGATGGGTTCCATTAGTTATTTCCTCCTTGGTTCCAGTTGCGGATGTCGGTGAAGTGACCCGTGATGGCGGCTACGGCGGCCATCACCGGTGAGACGAGGTGAGTGCGTCCTCCGCGGCCCTGACGGCCTTCGAAGTTGCGATTGCTGGTGGAGGCGCAGCGCTCGCCCGGGGCGAGGATGTCTGGGTTCATGCCGAGACACATGCTGCAGCCGGGCTCGCGCCACTCGAAGCCTGCGGTCTTGAAGATGTTGTCGAGACCCTCTTGTTCGGCTTGACGCTTGACTGCTTGGGAGCCGGGAACGACCATGGCGCGCACGGTAGTCGCGATGTGATGGCCTTTAACGACTTTGGCGGCGGCGCGGAGGTCTTCGATGCGGGCGTTGGTGCAGGAGCCGAGAAAGACAGCGTCGATTTTGATCTCTTCGATGGGGGTGCCGGGCTGGAGACCCATGTATTCGAGGGCGCGAGCGTAGGACTTTTTGTCGGCCTCGGTGGGCGCGTCGTCGATGGAGGGAACTTTGCCTTCGATGGAGGTGACCATGCCAGGGCTTGTTCCCCATGAGACGGTGGGGGTGATGGTAGCGGCATCGATGTGGAGTTCGCGGTCGAAGGCGGCGCCTTCGTCGGTGGGAAGGGTGCGCCAGTGAGCGACCGCCTCGTCCCATGCTGGACCGGTGGGTGAGAAGCGGCGGCCCATGAGGTAGGCGAAGGTGGTCTCGTCGGGGGCGATCATTCCGGCGCGAGCTCCCGCTTCGATGCTCATGTTGCAGATGGTCATGCGGCCTTCCATGGAGAGTGCGCGAATGGCTGAGCCTGCGTACTCAACCGCGTAGCCGGTGGCTCCGTCGGTGCCTATTTTGCCGATGATGTGAAGGATAATGTCCTTGGCGGTGACTCCGAAGGAAAGAGCGCCATCAACGGTGATGCGGAAGGTTTTTGGCTTCGACTGCGGGAGAGTTTGCGTGGCCATGACGTGCTCGACCTCACTGGTGCCGATGCCGAAGGCAAGTGCGCCGAAGGCTCCGTGAGTAGAGGTGTGGGAGTCTCCGCAGACGATGGTCATGCCGGGCTTGGTGGCACCGAGCTCGGGCCCGATCATGTGCACGATGCCTTGCGAAGTGTCCTGCACGTCGAAGAACTCGATACCAAACTCAGCACAGTTTTTACGCAGGGCGTTGACCTGGTTGGCTGAGACCTGATCGACGATGTGGAGGCGGTCCTCAGCGCTGGTGGTGGGGACGTTGTGGTCGACGGTGGCGATGTGACGGTCGGGGCGGCGAACTTTGCGGCCTGCCATGCGAAGGCCGTCGAAGGCCTGCGGTGATGTGACCTCGTGGACGAGGTGGAGATCGATGTACAGGATCGTGGGCTCGCCCTCAGGTTCGGCTACGAGATGCTGCTGCCAGACTTTTTCGAAGAGTGTCTTTGGTGTCGTATTCATGGGTGTGCCTTTTGTCCGGTTTGGAGCCTGGTGATGCTGTTTGCGCCGGTGGCGGCGGTCGGAATCTGATGTGGTGTGCCGTCGGGGTCGACGAGGATGGCGTTGGTGATGTGCTGGAGAACGGTGCTGCCGGAGGGCGGTTCGGCGGTCCAGCGGGCGATGCTGTGCGTTAGCGCAGCGGGAATGTGATCAGGATCGATGGCGTGATTGGCGAAGAGCCACATGGTGTACTCGGCATCGGGCTGGTCAGGGGTTTTGTTGTCCTTGACCCAGTCGATGGCGGCGAAGACGACGAGAGGATGCGGGCTTCCCAGATCGACCCAGATTAAACCGCGTGCAGGACAGAAGCGGTAGACACAGCCGGTGATGGTGACGTAGCGGTTATCGTCGGCGAGTACCTTGTCTGGGACCGAGAGAAAGTCGAGCGCGGTTGCGGCGAGGGTTTTAAAACCGGTCTTCGGATTGCCCCAGAAAGTTTGCGGGGCTGTGAGGTACTGAGCCAGAAAGGGACGGAAACGCGGATCGAGGACGAGATCGTTTTCACGGCCCTCTGCGGGGGGAGGCGTGAACTTCCAGAGCCACTCGACGTTTTCTTTTGGTTGCTTTTGGGAGTGGTTGATTTGAGGAGAGGAAATTTGCGCGTGCGCCGCCATTGGGGCCATTGTGAAGAGTACGGCGGCGAATTGGAGAAGGTGGCGCATTGGTCGGTTTAGCTCAAAACAAAGGCACAACGACAAGAACAACGGCAAAGCAAATGCAGGTTCTTCGCTGCGCTCGGGACATCGGGCTTTAGTAGCGAAGAACGCTCGTTGATTAGACGGCGTGCATAGCCTGACGACGGTCGATGGATTCGGCCAGAGCCTGATGGACCAGCTTGCCCATCTCCTGCGTCGTCACTGGTGTTTGGCCGGGCTCCTGACCGCGAGCGATGTCGGCGGTACGGTAGCCGGCGTTGAGAACTTTGTGGACCGCTGCTTCCACGGCTTTGGCGTCCTGCTCGAGATTGGCGGAGTGGCGGAGGATCATCGCAGCGGTAAGGATTGCGCCGAGAGGGTTCGCCTTGCCGGTTCCGGCGATGTCGGGTGCGCTGCCGTGGACGGGCTCGTAGAGATTGACGGCTCCGCCGATAGTGGCCGAGGGCAACATGCCGAGAGAGCCGGTAATGACTCCGGCCTCGTCGGAGAGGATGTCGCCGAAGAGGTTCTCGGTGAGGACGACATCGAAGTTGCGCGGGGTGTTCATGATGTGCATTGCCATGGAGTCGACGAGCTGATGTTCGAGGGTGACTTCGGGATAATCTTTCGCGACTTCGGTGACGACGGCGCGCCAGAGCTGCGATACCTCGAGGACGTTGGCTTTATCGACAGAGGTGACTTTTTTGCGGCGCCTGGATGCAAGTTCGAAGGCGACACGGGCTACGCGGGTGACTTCGTCGCGGGTGTAGCGCATGGTGTTGATGGCTTCGTTGGTGTCCTTGTTCCACCAGCGTGGCGAGCCGAAGTAGAGGCCTCCGAGAAGTTCACGGACGAACATGATATCGACATCTTTCGTGACTTCAGGACGAAGGGGAGAGCTTGCACTTAACGCGGAATAGGCGATCGACGGGCGGAGGTTGGCGAAGCCGCCGAGGGCCTGGCGGAGTTGCAGGAGACCGGCTTCTGGGCGCTTGTCGGGCGTGAGTGCGTTGAACTTGTTGTCGCCTACGGCGCCGAGCAGAACGGCTTCAGAGTCAAGCGCGACGTCGAGCGTAGAGGTGGGGAGGGGCGAGCCATGTTCGGTGATGGCGATGCCGCCGATGGGGGCTTCGACGAAGGTGAAATCATGGCCACCGAACTCGGCTACCGCGCGGAGAATGTTTGTGGCTTGCTGCGTGACTTCGGGGCCGATGCCGTCGCCGGCGAGGACTGCAATTTTCAGGCGCATAACTATATTCCTTTGTTCTTATTCTTCGCTTAGTGGGTGATGAGGGCGGCTTTGTCTGGCTGAAGTAGACCGAGGATGTCCTGGTCGTAGATGTTCTTCTTGCGGTCAGCCAGTTCTGTGAAGCGGTGGTAGACCTCATCGAGTTGCTCGCGAGTGAGGGGGTGGCCAAGTTTCTCGAGGCGGTCTGCAAGGGCGCGGCGGCCACTGTGTTTTCCGAGGACAAGATTGGTGTTGGCTACGCCTACGGAGGCGGGCGTCATGATCTCGTAAGTGAGCGGATTGGCCATCATGCCGTGCTGATGGATGCCGGACTCGTGGGCGAAGGCGTTGGCTCCGACGACAGCCTTGTTGGGTGCTGCTCCGAAGCTGATGCACTCGGAGAGGAGCTGGCTGGTCGGGTAGAGCTGCTCCATCTTGATGTTGTTGGTGTAAGGGAACTGATCGCGGCGAACCATGAGGGCGGCGGCGATCTCTTCGAGAGCGGCGTTGCCGGCGCGCTCGCCGATACCGTTGATGGCGCACTCAACCTGACGGGCTCCGCCCTTGATGCCCGCGAGGGAGTTGGCTACTGCCATGCCGAGGTCGTCGTGGCAGTGGGTGGAGAGGATGACGTTTTCGATGCCGGGAACCTTGGCCTTGACGGTGCGAAAGATGGCTTCGTACTCGGCTGGCGTGGAGTAGCCTACGGTGTCGGGGATGTTGATGGTTGTGGCCCCTGCCTGGACGGCGACGGTGATCATCTTGAGGAGGAATTCGGGATCGGTGCGTGTGCCGTCTTCGGTGGAGAACTCGACGTCGTCGACGAAGGAGCGAGCGAGGCGCACGGACTCAGCGGTCTGATCAAGGGCCTGTTCGCGAGTGATCCGGAGTTTGTATTCGAGATGCAGATCGGATGAGGCGAGGAAGATGTGAATGCGATTGCTGGCGGCGGGTTCGACGGCGCGAGCGGCGGCTTCGATGTCCTCGCGCTTGCAGCGGGCGAGCGAGGCGATGCGGGTGCCTTTGACCTCGCGCGCGATGGCGTGGACGGCTTGAAAATCTCCCTCGGAGGCGATGGCGAAGCCGGCTTCGAGAATGTCTACGCCGAGTGCTGATAACTGGTGCGCCATTCGAAGTTTCTCGTCATGATGCATGGTGCAGCCGGGGGACTGTTCTCCGTCGCGGAGGGTGGTGTCGAAGAAGACGATCTGGTTGGTTTCGCTCATAGGAGGTAATACTCTCGATCTGGAACCGATCATAATGCAGGCTTATGATGAGTTCCACATGTATCATAAATTCTAATTGACGCATTCATTGCGCCTAACAGTTGCAGCATGGAGGCGAAGCTTGGACCTGATCCAGATGGAAACGTTTCTGGCGGTGGCAGAGGAGCGAAGCTTTTCGCGTGCAGCTGCACGACTCCATCGTACTCAGCCAGCGGTAAGTCAGGCAATTGCCAAGCTTGAGGGGGAGCTAGGCGAGGTGCTGTTCGAGCGGTCGTCGCGCGACGGTACGCTGACGGACGCGGGCGAAGTGCTGCGAGAGTATGCCGCCAAGTTGTTGAATCTGCGGAATGAGGCGGCGGGGGCGTTGACTGAGCTGCGGGCACTGCACAGGGGCAGGCTGAATATGGCGGCGAATGAGTACACCTGCCTTTATTTGCTGCCCGTGCTGGATGAATTTAGGCGGCAGAATCCGCGGATAAAGCTGGCGGTGCAGCGGTCGCTTGCGAGCAGGATCTCGGACGAGGTGCTGATGCACTCGGTGGAGTTGGGAGTGCTGTCTTTTCGGCCGGACGACACTCAGCTGAAGTCGATGGTGGTGTACCGGGATGAACTGGCGTTTGTGGTGAATCCGAAGCATCCATTGGCAAGTGCCGAGAAGGTATCGATCCGGCAGTTGGGGGCGCAGAACTTTATTGCGCATAATATTTCGTCGCCGCAGCGACAGAAGGTGATTCAGACGTTCAAGCGGCATAAAACTCCGCTGCAGATGGGGGTGGAGCTGCCTTCGCTGGAGGCGATCAAACGGTTTGTTGAGATGGGGAATGGGGTGGCCCTGGTTCCGGGGCTGACGGTTCGGACGGAGTTGCAGAGCGGTGCTCTGGTTCGGGTGCATGTGCCGGAGTTGCAGATTGAACGGAAGTTGCGGCTTGTGTATCGGCGGCAGGCCAGTTTGTCGCACGCAGCGCTGGCGTTCTTGAAGGTCGTGGAGGATTACGCAGCGGCGCATGGGGATCCTTACTGCTTTCTGCCTGAGCGTGGAGTGTAGATTTGGCGAAGTTTTTCGGGAATGAAGAGAACATTTTGTGGGGAAATCACGTCTGAAGTAGCAGATTTGCGGCTGGAAATCTCGTCCGGCCATAAGTCACGAGGTGAATGCTGATGACAATGACGATGTTTCGTAAAGCAGGGGTGCCGGGGGCCATTCTGGCGCTCTGTACCCTCACTCTGTATGTGGCGCCGATGATGGCGCAGCAGGATACGGCGCCACCGCCGCCTCCGGCAGGCCAGATGCGTGGAGGGCCGGGCCACAGGGGCGATATGGTGGAGATGCTGACCAAGAAGCTGAACCTGACGCCGGACCAGGTGACTCAGGTAAAGGCTATCAACGCCGACGCGATGACGCAGGCGAAGGCGGTTCGTGAAGACAGCTCTCTGTCGCAGGCTGACATGCGGTCGAAGATGATGGATATCCACAAGACGTCGCAGGACAAGATTCGCGGCATCCTGACGGACGAGCAGAAGACCAAGTATGACGCGATGCAGGCGGAGATGAAGGCCAAGAGGGAGGAGCGGCGTCAACAGGGCGGAGGCGAGACAACGCCGCCGCCAGCTCCTCCACAGTAGATTTGCGGAATTATGAATTAGAAATTTGTGTTTTGCGTGGGCCGGAGGGTAGCTTCTCCGGCCTTCTTGCGTGGCAGTCGCGTTGACGGAGCGCGAGTGCGGTTACAATGAAGGACAAGTGATCATGGCGTTCCAAAAATGCTTGATGCGCGTTGCCTGCGGGACAGCGTACGACGTTGCGGACCAAATTGAAGGGATCTAACGAAGAATGAAGAAGACGATGTTGTTGGGCGCGCTGATGTTGATGGCGGTCGCCGGATTTGCCCAGGAGAGCCGGCAGGACGCAAGCGTGAGCGCCATTGGAGTATTTGGTCCGCAGGTGAACGGGAACGCGGTTCAATTGAATTCAACCGGCACCGTAGGCTTTCTGGGAAGCTACCGTTACATGTTGACTCCGCGGAGCGCACTCGAGCTGAACTACGGTTTCGCTCAGAACTCGATTGCATACCGCACGAGCTTTCTGCCGAACGGACGCGTTCACACGCGGCAGCAGGAGATCAGCGGCGCTTATGTGTACAACATGAACTTCCGGAACTTCAATCCGTTCCTGGAGGCTGGCGTGGGCGGCATGATCTTCACTCCGATTCGTGACTCGGGGACGACGTTGCTGGATACCAAGCAGAACACGAATATCGGTGCGCTGTTCGGCGGGGGCGTGGCCTATGAGCTGAGTCCCAGCTTCGATATTCGGGTCCAGTACCGCGGCTTTGTGGTTAAGGCGCCTGATTTTGGCCTGACCGACTTCAAGACCAACCGCTATCAAGTCATTTCGATGCCCGCCCTGGGCGTGGCTTACCACTTCTAATTTCTCTGGTTGTTTGTTCGATACCCCCTCCCCCTGCGGGCAGGGGGTATTTTTGTGCCTATCCTCTCTGTTTTGTTTTACTTGCGGGGCAGTGCCAGCTGTAAAATATTCTATCTAAATGGTTTAGCCGCAAAATATTGTGGATCAATGGGTTACAGGTACTCGTTAAAGGAAATGCCCCTGCTTTTGCAGGGGCATTTTCTGATCTCTAATTTAATTGTAGCGGATTGGTAATAACTCCTATGCAATGGAGATGTTATTGATGGGTATGGAGTTAGATGGTTTTGGGGCTTGACAAGGGATTTTGCAGGGGAATTTTGCAATTATTTCTGTAAATAATTGATTATTAGGCACTTGTTGAGTTAAATTTTGACTGAGCCGATTTTTTGGCGGTCCCCCGTGCGGGGTGGGGCGCGGACTGGAAAGAACAGACAACGGCAATAGATTGGTCGTTGCGGCTTCGCCTCCACTCCGGCCTTCGGCAGAGCGGTGGCCGCTTCGCGGCGGCGATTAGACGCGGGGCTAAAAGCCCCGCTCTACCTCAGAGGCAACGGCAACGACAATGAGTGTCCTCCGGTCGAGATGACGGTTCGGCGGATGTTGTAAGAACAGACAACGACAGAAGCAGATCCCTACGGGGATGACAAACAGAAAGGCAAAGGCGCAAGAACATTCACGGCGACCAATACAGCTTGGGCGCCGTGAATGTGGCAGGACGCCTGGGGTTGTTATTTCTAAAAGTGGTAGGCGGCGCCTATGGTTATGAGGGTTGGTTGCAGATTGCTTTGTGGAAAGCCGAACCAGTTTTGATATTCGAAGTCACCACGAAGGTAGACGTGGTGGTGTAGCTTGTAGTCGACTCCGACACCGGCGGCCATCAGGTTGTAGGCGAGGTTGGCATAGGTCACCCCGCTGGAGGCGAAGTTGAAGACACCGCGGCCGTAGAGGACCTTTCCGTAGGGAACCCACTTGCCGTAGGTACGGTAGTAGCGTCCGCCGATCTCGTAGGTTTTCTGGTAGATGTTGGTAGGGCTGTCCTTGATGAAGTGGAATTCACCTTCGACGCCGAGATGGGGTTTGAAGTCGTAGTTGAAGTAACCCATTCCGCCGCCGACGCGGTTCGAAAGGTAATTAGTGTCTGCGTTGACATAGCCGCCGCCGATCTTGAGGTCGGCTACGCGTGAAGCAGTTGGAGAGGCCTGAGCGTGCAGCAGGGAAGCCCCACTTAGTAGAAGGATGAAGACGAAGATTCTTGTGAGCACTAATATTCCCCCTGAGTCGGTTGAACCGGGCTCTGGGGCAGACGGTAAAGCTCCGGGTATGATTGCGGGATCGACGGCGCTGCTTTGGAAGGCATTGCTTTGTTTATCGGCAAAAAAATGTCCATTGTTAGAAAGCATAAGCGACGCCGACCGTTCCGACGATAGGAGATATCCCCATGGTCGAAAATTGAGGCCACTTTTGGTACACGATATCGAAGGCTCGAATGTTGATATGGTTTCGCACATGATAGTCGAGGCCACCACCGAAGGCATAGATTTTGTATGTGTAGGAGGTGTTGAGGGTGGTTTGAAACCTGCTTAGCCCAATTTGAAATTTGCCGTATGGATGAAAGTGACCGTAGTGAAGGACGTAGCGGGGGCCAAAGAGATATGAGTCTTCACCGGGTCTTGGAATGCTGAGCTTGTGTATGTCGCCTTCCACGCCGAGGTGATGGGTGAAGTCGAACGTTCCATAGATGGTGAGGCCTTTGATGATCGTGCTGGAGGTGCAGCCGTTCGTGATTCCATAAATGGTGACGGAAGGACAGTCGGGACTGGCCACGGAAAATCCGCCTCCGAACTGGGCAATGCCGGAACGCGATGCGGAGGGAGTTGCCTGCGCGTGCGACCAGCCAGTCAAGCCAAGTATGCATGCAAACCAGCCGGTAAGAGTAAGACGCTTCAAGGCAACATGTCTCCGGAAGAATATCCAGTAACTATTTGAACTATGAGGATTTGATGGCTCCGTCCTGTTGGCCGGAAAAAGAGCGGGGGACTGGCTGAATGAATTCAGAGTCCCCCTTTTGTGGAGCGATTAGTTTTGCGGTGGAGCAGGAACGGCTGCCGCAGGCGCAGACGTGTTGTCTGCGGGTTGTGCAGCGGCTGCGTTGTCGGTTGGCTGGGTTGCAGCAGGGGCTGCAGCAGCCGCGTCGACGGGTGGCTTGTAGTACGCGAGTTTGATGTAGACCGGCGCTACCTCGAAGGGCATCTTGTCGGACGGGGTGAGAAGAGGCTCGTAGGTGGAGTGCAGCGCGATGACCTGATCGGTCCAGGGGTCGCGACGGAGGAAGCTGGCGAGGGGCATTGCGCCCTGCTGCTTGATGTCCTTGTCGTTGAGCTTGGCACCCTTGGCCATCATGGCTGCGAGCCAGAAGGTGGGGTCGTTATCGCTCTTGACGAGGCCGTCTCCGATAAGGGGTTCGTTGAGGGCCTTGAGTGCCTTGACGCGCTGCTGGAGCTGCTGGAGATAGAGGCCGAAGTACTGCTGTCCTCCTTCGAGCTCCTTGGCGCTGAGCAGCTCAAGGGTCTTCTTGGCTGCGGCGGCGTTGTCGGCATCGGTGTGGTGCATGGGGATGCGATCGAACGCGGAGGTGGAGGGGAAGAGCAGACGGTCGTTGAAGGCGTACTTGGTGTCGAGGCGGTGACCGAGGACGATGTGGGCGATCTGGAAGGCGAGAATCGCATTCAGGTTGCCCATCTGCTGGGCGCCATCCTGGGAGATGATTGCGGTGGTGTCGAGCAGGCCCTTGGAGATGATGATGGTGTTGCCGACGGCGATGGATTCGAGAGGCTCGGTGAGGAGCGTGCGGCAGCGGATGGGACGGGACAGGGTGATGTTGTTATAGGCCAGGATATTGCCGGCGAGAGCTTCGAGGGTCTTGTCGAACTCGCTGGGAGCATCGATGAGGCCGGCCTGGAAGAGGCGATCGACAACGTTGTCCTCCGCCTGCTGGGCCCAGGCGCGCTGAGCTCCGAGCGGGCTGACATCCTGGGCGTCATTGCTGACGTCGGTGGCTCCTACGACATCGAGAGAGGTGTTCTCGGTCTCCTTGGCGGGAACTTTGAGAACGTAGCCCCAGATGTGATTAATGGCCTTGAACTTGAGGGTGCGGGTGACGCTCTTGGGATCGCTCTCTTCAACGTAGAAGGAGGTAGGGAGCCAGAGGTCGGGCTGGATGTTCGTGCGCCAGCTGTCGAAGTGGTAGAACTCCTTGTAATCGTTCTCCTGGCCAGCAAAGTCGCCGTTAAAGCGAACGACGTTGCCGCTGCGGGTCTCGACCCAGATGCGTCCGAAGAAGCGGCCGTTAACCTTTTTGCCGGAGATGGGTGTGACATCGAAGACGGCTGTGGGGGTGTTGCCGAGAAAGTCGTTACGGACATATCCGAAGGCGTAGTGCTGTTTGTCGAAGTCGTTGGAGTCCATGAGGATCATCTGGACGAAGCCGGCTTCGTTGAAGGTGAGGTGGAGGGCACCGCCGAGGCCGGTGATGTAAGAGAACGAATTCTTGAAGAAGCCAAGCTTGCCGTTGTTGCTGGCACCCTGCGAGGTGGACTTATTGACCTTGTAGGTTTGGTCACCAATGATCTTGTTAAACTCGACGCGCGCGAGGTGATGCTCGTCGGACTCTGGAACCTGACCGAGGACGGGATCGGGTTTCATGTTCTGGATATAGGTCTCAACGATGGGGGCCCGTTCCTTGACGGTCTTGACGACCACCTTTTCGCGCGCGATGGCCTTATCGATGAGGGCGCTCTGCGCGGCGGTGAGCTTGCGCGCCGGCAAAACATCTTCTGGCTTCTTCTTCTTGCCCATGAGCGGGAGGCCGAAGGCGGCCTGAGCACAGGTGGCGGTGGCGAAGGTTGCCAGTAGCAGACCGGCTGTCGAGTATTTCCGGAAGATCATGATTTACGGCTCCTGCGGTGACTGTGGGTCATCCAAATTGAAGATCTTTGATGCTGGTCGTTTGGCGATATTGCCAAACAAAGTTAGTTTACGCGGGTTTATCCGGCGAGCTGGAAGGCTACGTTGACGACGCCCTCCCAGTCGACGGGGTGGCCTGATGCATCGGTAGCGGGTTGAAAGCGAGTTGCCTGTACGGCACGGACGGCTGAGTCGCCGAGGCCGTGGCCAAGATCGCTGGTGACGCCGAGGACCTGGACGGTTCCGGTGGCTGAGACGCGAAGGCGAACGGAGACGGTGCCTTCGATGTGGAGCTTGATGGCCTCGGCGGTGTACTCAGGGCGGGGCTTGAAGAGAACTTTAGGTGCGGACTTGACGGTGGGACCTGTCGGGCCGGCGGGTTTGGGCATCGGCGGCGGCGTGTTCTGGCCGAGATTGACGGGGCCGGCAACGCGGCCTGTGGAGTTGAGCGGACCCGTGCCGCCAGTGACGCCAAGCTTGACGCCGCGAACGGCGTTTGCGGTGGAGGCCATGTCATTACTGGTGGGCGAGCCGGAACCAAGATGTACGGACGTCGCGCCTGCGCCGTTGTTGGAGGCGGGCATTCCAGCCATGCCGCGGTTGCCGAGATTGACGGCGCTGGTGGCGGGACGGTTGGACGGGGCAATGGGATTGTTCTGCTGGCCGAGAGCGACGGCGGCGGGGTGCGGCGAGGGGTTCACGACCGCAGCGGGCTGGGCCTGGGCGAGATTGACGACCTTAGGCGCGGGTGGCGGCTGGACGAGCTTGGGCGGCGCTGGAGCCAGGATGACAGGCTGCTGCACCATCTTGATCTCGGGCGGCTTGGGGGGTTCGGGGAGCTTGACGTCGGGGAGCTTGATCTTTGGCGGCTCGACCTTGACGACGGGGGGCGGTGGAAGCTTGGGGGGAACGATCTTGGGCTTGATGGGCTCGATTTCGGGCTGCTTGGGCAGGGGCGCGAGGCTCAGCTCGGTGAGCTTGTGCCGGTTATCCATGGTCTTCTTCGCAGCTGCACCGATGATGCAGACGACGATGGCAATGACGATGTTAAGCGAGATAGAAGTGAAGAGCGAACCCTTGCTCTGGCTGCCGTCATTGAGGACGCCGAAGTGTGAGAACTGCATATTCTGCGGGTTGGGATCGTCACTGCGAAGCGGCTTTGCCATAAAAAAATCCTTCAGATAGCCCTAGTAGGCGGGAGGATGAGACTGATACGGAGTTTGTAACCGGGATCAGAGAAACGAGAAGAGGGAACTCGGCGCATGGTGCCGAAGTGGGGACGAGTGTTCGAACTTTGCCGAATTGCCTCGATGCAACTGTTCATGACGAGTGACCTTCTGTCGCTGAGATAACCGATTTGCCAGACAGATAGTAGAACCAAAAGCGGTGCAAAAAAGGTTGAAGCAGGCGCCGTGCATTGGAGATTGCCGGGGCTTTGCCAGTCACTTACTGCAAGTATATTGCCGTAAGCGTATGTCGTTGACACTGGTACTTTTGTGGTATCCAAGATAGAAACACCGGGAGATTTCTCAATGAAGATTTTGGTAACGGGCGGAGCAGGGTATATCGGCGGTACAGTGACGCGGATGTTGTTGGCGGGCGGGCATTCGGTGACGGTATTTGACAACTTCTGTCATAGCAAGAGATTAGCGGTGGCTGATGGCGCGGAGCTGGTTGAAGGGGAGCTGGCGGACCGGGCGCTGCTGGAGAAGACGCTGAAGGCGGGGCGGTTCGATGGGGTGATGCATTTTGCTGCGTTGATCGAGGCGGGCGAGAGCATGAAGGTGCCGGAGGTTTATTTTCGGAACAATACGGCTTCGACGCTGACTTTGCTGGAAGCGATGCTGGCCACTGGGCACGACAAGCTGGTTTTCAGCTCGACGGCGGCCTGTTATGGGGAACCGGAATCGACTCCGATTTTGGAGGATGCGAAGCTGAAGCCGACTAACCCCTATGGAGAGAGCAAGTTGCTGGTGGAGCAGATGCTGGGGTGGATGAATGTTTCGCATGGCTTCCGGTATGCGAGTTTGCGGTATTTCAATGTGGCTGGGGCGATTGAAGGGTATGGGGAGGCGCATGAGCCGGAGTCGCATCTGATTCCGCTGATTCTGGATGTGGCTTTGGGAAGGCGTGCGAGCATCAAGGTTTTTGGGAGGGATTATCCGACCAAGGATGGGACGGCTGTTCGAGACTATATCCATGTGCGGGACCTGGCGGAGGCGCATTTGCTGGCATTGGGGGCGCTTAAGGAGAAGAGCAAGCTGATCTACAACATTGGGAATGGGCAGGGTTTTACGGTGCTGGAGGTGATTGAGTCGGTGCGGCGGGTGACGGGAAGGCCTATCGCTGTTGAGGAATGTGAGCGGCGGGCGGGCGATCCGGCGGTGCTGGTGGCGAGCTCGGAGAAGATCAAAGCGGAGTTGGGGTGGAGGCCGCGGTTTGCGGAACTGGACCAAATTATTTCGAGCGCGTGGGAGTGGCATCAACGGCGCTATTCCTAGGTTTTTTGTAAAAAATGGTGTGCAGAACGTGGTTTTTTGCCTGGTAATCGTGACTTTGTTGTGGTGATTTGCTGGTTGTAAAAAGGAGCCTCCTTTGATTGAGAGCATGTTCCACATGCAGTTGCCGTTGCTGGAGAAGATCCTTCGCCCGGTGATCGTGTATCTGTGCCTGATTGTGTTTCTGCGGATCTTTGGGAAGCGGGAGCTGGCGCAGTTGAATCCGTTCGACCTGGTTGTGCTGCTGACCCTGTCGAATACAGTGCAGAACTCGATCATCGGGAACGATAATTCGGTGTCGGGTGGGATCGTGGGGGTGCTGTCGCTGCTGACGATTAACTGGCTGCTGACGCGGGTGCTGTTCAAGATGCCGAAGCTGAATGAGGCTCTGGAGGGGACCGAAACGGTGTTGATCCGGCATGGGGCGGTGGACTGGGAGGCGCTGAAGAGAGAAGCGCTGTCGGAGCTGGAGCTGCGGTCTGTGATGCACAAGCAGGGATTTGACCGATATGAAGAGGTGGAGAGGTGTGTGCTCGAGCCGAATGGGAACTTCTACATAGAGGGGATCAGGTCTATGAGTGATGATGCACAGAGGGCGGAGCTGATGAAGGAGATCAGGGCTCTGGCGGTCGAGGTCAGCGAGTTGAAGGGGATGCTTGCGGCGCGGGGGTAGGACCTGGATTTGTTTCCCCAGGCATTCGACAAGAGGGGAGTAATTTTGATGTTGAATGGCAAGGGGACGATGCCCCTTCCCCTCATCGGGTAGTTAGCTAAATATCTTGCGTGGGGCCCGAAACAGTTTTCGCGGTAGCGGGTCAAAGCCATCAGCTGTTCTATTTCGTTTCCTGAACGCCAGCAACGGAAACCAAGAGGAGTTGTAAATGAAGAAACTTCTTTTCCGCCTGGAATCGCCTGGACGATGCGTGTCTACCCTTGGTGTTTACGCGCTCAACAGATATGGTTCAGCCCTGGCGACGATCTGAATGTCGCCAATGTCGTCACTCACTCAGATTTTCTCAAGTTATTCGAGGTCCCTTCGGAGTGGGCGACTGGTCTCTCTCATGTAGCGTCTTTTAGTTTCGGACTCCGTACATTGCCAGCAATCTGGCGAGGTCCGCGGCGATGCGTTCTTTCAAAGAAAGGTAAATGATGAAGACGTGCTGGAGAATAGCTTTTGTTGCGGCCATTTTCATATTGATTGGCCGCGGAACATGCAATGCGTGGGCGCAAAATGACGATTCGAGTGGAGACGGAGACAGGGACCATCGAGTGCTGCATATTCAGCGCACTGCTACTACATCGCAAGTCGGATTTCCGCAGTATATGTACATGTACCACGTGCTGGACGGAGCTGATTCAAACGGAGAGGTGCGGGCGCTAAGCGGAACGATTTCCCTCAAAAACCATAGCTCAGAATTCAGCGAAGTGCTTTGGTTGTTGGCTTATTGGACGGGAGAATGCCCTGCGAGTGACCCGAGTCTTGCGGGGGCAAATTTCATTTGGAGCGAGATACAGAAGAGTCCGACGAAGTCGGAGGTCACACTTCCCGTGGACCTTCGGTTTCCCAACCCCTTGCCGATGACGGGATGCGTGGCCCTCATTTTTGCTGGGGGACCGCTTGTGGAGGGGGCTGGCGCGGTTACGATGTCTGCCGACCTCAATTTGGAATACAAACGGTCTGAGACGACCGCGAATGCAGTAGTGGGTTTGGCCGGCGAATATTGTTTTGGCATGAATTGGGGCTGCCAGAATGCAACGACCAATGATAATGAGGCCTTCGCGGTTCCCATCGTCATGCCCGCTGGGCATCTGGTGGAGCTATACGGAAGCATCAGCGACAGCACCTTCGATGGGACACAGAACTTCGGGCCTTTGCCGACGGGCGAAGTGTGGGGTTCTACGAATAACTATTACCTTCTTCCGGGAGGATGTGGGAGATTCGGCAACAACCTGAACAGCCAGGGATTTCCGAATCCCGCTCCGCTTGCAACGTTGAACAGTTGGCTTCCGAACAATGCGATACACCTGGAGAGTGTGCCCATGGATTATCAGATTCCTCAGGGTGGAAGTTCCAAGGCGTCGCTTACCAGACAGATAGAAACATTCCTCCCCTATCCGGTGAAAGTAGATGCAGGAGATTGCGTTGTTGTGATCTATGGCAGGAAAGGCAACGGTGCAACCGACAACGAATCTCAAATCAATGCTGTGCTGACGCCGTGAGGAGTTTTCACTGTGCTGTTCTTCGTTCCGCAGGGGCAAGCCCAGCAGGTTTGGTTGGCCGGCATCGACCACGTCGCAGCAGTCGATCGAGGATACAAATGACGGCATCGACTGCTCCGGGCGAAAGCATGATTTTGTGGATCTTGTCCAATCGGATTCGAACGAAATCGTCTCTGAAGTCGATTTTGGGCCCGATAGGGAAGCTCATCGGCGGCTCACGGAATTAGGTAAGTCAAGTATTGATACCCTTGTTTCACCCCATAAAGAGTTTCGTTTACAGCCTCATAGGCTCCCGCTAAGAAACTGTCCCAGAAACTGTCCACTAGAGATTTTTGGAAGAGATTTTACAGGTTGTTAGTTTTATATCGTCATCCTGCATTTTGTTCGCACTTCGACTGAAAAGCCCAATAAAAAAATAAAAATAAAATAGTTGACGGTCGTAGGTTCAACGGCCTATAAGTCTTTCTGCACATGATTACGTTATCAGTCTAAATTTCCAGGCAGGAAGAAATGCCTGGGCGCGCCATCAGCAATGTGGCGAGGGCAAAACCTCGTCACGAATTTTAAGGAGCCAGTAAATGCAAGAATTGCAATTAGCCCAGCGAACTGCGGCAAAAATAGGACGCGCCTCAAGCGCGCTCGTTTTTGCCGTGGTTCTATTTACTCTGTGTTTCATCTCGCGGACAGCTTACGGCCAGTCGGCGAGCGGAACGATTGCCGGCACGGTCGCCGATGCTACCGGAGCCGTGATACCCGACGCCAAGGTAATACTTGAAAACACTGCGAGCGGCGACAAGCGCGAGACCGTTTCGAACGGCAGCGGGTTCTTCAACTTCGCGGCGGTTCCGTCAGCGACCTACAAGATAACGATTACATCCAGCGGCTTTGTGACGTGGGTTGCAACCGATATCATCCTGCACCTTGGCGAACACCATGTTCTGCCGAATATTGCCATGAAGGTGGCAACCTCCACGGCCCAGGTGGAGGTCGTCTCCTCGCAGGCGGGAGTGATTCCGCTGGACTCGGGCGAGAGCTCGGTGACGATTGGCAGCAGGCTTGTCGAGAATCTTTCCATCCAGGGACGCGATGCCGCCGAGCTGGTGAAGTTCATGCCCGGCATGGGGATGAACACCGGGCTGGGCCAGACACAGTTCAGCAGTCAGACGACCTCAACGAATAGTGGCCCGATCGGGTCGTTTTCCGCCAACGGCACACAGCCCTATGGCGGCATGCAGATGACGCTCGATGGCGCGAGCCTGGTCGATGTAGGGAACCAGGGAACCCAGATCGCCAATGTGAACCAGGACACGACGGCTGAATTTACCTTTCTGAATGCGGCCTTTGGCGCGGACACCCCGCGAGGCCCGACGATCATTCAGATCACCAGCAAGGGCGGCGGCAGCAGCTATCACGGCAACGTGTATACCTATCTGCGCAACTGGCAAGCGAATGCAAATGATTCCTATTTCAAAGCAACCGCCGGCGGCGTAAATCAGCGGCCGATGGATCACCAGCTCTATCCTGGTGGGACTTTTGGCGGCCCGATCCGCATCCCGGGGACCAACTTCAACCGCAATCGCGACAAGCTCTTCTTCTTTGGCGGGTTCGAGAAGATGTTCCAGAATCCGTTCCCGACCCTGCACCAATTGGTTGTCCCCACCACGGCGATGATCAATGGCGACTTCAGCGCAGCTACTTTGCCGGGCGCGCAGACCAGCGGCTCATCCTGGTGGCCGACGTCGCAGGTTCCATGCGCGAATGCTGCAAGCTGGACGTCCTTCTGCCCAAGCGGCGGCAGCCAGGCGAATCCCTTTCCGAACGGACAAATTCCGGCGTCGATGATGGATCCGAACGGAAAGGCGTTGCTTACCTACCTGAATAAGGTGAATGCGCCGAACATCGACCCGGCCACTCACAACGGTTACAACTTCCAGTATCTTGACGCAGCTCCAGTCAACCGTTGGGAACTGCGTTTGCGCGGGGACTACGCGCCGACCGTCAACGACAAGATTTCCGTTGTTTACACCAAGCAGAATGAGGCCGACATTAACCACTTCGGAGTTTGGTGGTGGCCAGCCGCTACCGCGCCAATGGGCTCTCCGCTGAACGCAACAACCAAGGCATCCCTGTGGACAGTCAATTACGTTAAGGTCTTAAATCCCTCGACGACGAACGAAGCGAGCTTTGCCTACACCTACTTCACCTTTCCGGCGGCCTTTTCAAACCCTTCGGCGATGTCGGCGTCGGCGGCTGGGTATAACACCTCCACTCCTTTCGACACCTCCACCGTCAATGGTTTCGATCAACTTCCGAACCTGATCAGCTGGGGTTGCGGCACCGGTTCAACCAGTGGCTGCTTTCCCGGGCTCTATGCGCCTCCCATGATCAAGGCCTTTGGCAACTCATTCGGCAACATCAAAAAGGTCTATTCGATCCAGGACAATCTGTCCAAGGTGATGGGCCGTCACACCCTGAAGGCCGGGTTCTTCTGGGACGAAAACTTCCAGACCCAGACGACAGGCTATGGCAACTGGACGCAGGGCGCGATCGAGTTCGACACCTGGTCGACCTACACCACCAACAATCCCCTTGCCGATTTGTTGCTCGGTCACACCGACGGCATCTCGCAGTATTCCGCGGCACCCGTCCACGACATGGCGTATCACGAGTGGGCCATCTATGGGCAGGACCGGTGGCAGATGACGAGAAAGTTTACCCTGAACTACGGTCTCCGTCTGGACCACGATGGTCAGTGGTATGCGGTCAACGGTCCCGGACTGTCAGTCTTCGATCCCTCCAGCTACGACAACACGGCAAACGCTCCTACCTGGACCGGCGCGAAATGGCACCAGAACGACAAAACCGTTTCACAGTCGGGCTTCGGTTCGAAGCTCTTAAATCCTGACGTGCGGTTTGGCGGCGCGTATGACATGTTTGGCGACGGCAAACTGGTGCTGCGCGGCGGCTTCGGCATGTATCGCTGGCAGTTCTCCGAGGGTGACATCGATGCTGCCCTCAACCCAGCGTTGAATGTGCAGAGCATCACGACTCCGTCCACAACCTCGTTTGCGCAGTTGGCTACGTTCAAGCCCAGCACCTCCGGATCATGGTGCGCGACGAATTCAACCTGCCCAACTGGCGTCGATCTCATCCAAAAGGGTGATGACAAGACACCGTATACGATGAACTGGAACTTCATGATCGACAAGGCGCTTCCTGGTCGCATGAGCTTCGAGGCCCAGTACATCGGCAACCGCACGGACAACGCCCTGATAACGGGTAACGGCAGCACGGCCAGCTTCTACGCCAACATCAACAAGATTCCAGTTGGCGGACTCTTTGGCACCGACGCGCTGACCGGCCACAACTACTGGAATGAGAACTGCGCCAAAGGAACCTGCGCAGCGCCATCCAGCGATAAGTACAACGGTTACCGGCCGTATGCCAACTATGGCGTGCTGAATCTGGTGCGTCATGGCAGCTACTCCAACTACCACGGCCTGGTCGCCGCCTTGCAGAAGCAAACCGGCAAGGCGACGTTCCTGGTGAACTACACCTACAGCAAGGTGATGGGAATCCGGGACGGCCAGACAGACAATGGCGGAGGAAACGGCACGTCAATCGACGGCTTCAACCTGCGCAACAACTACGGTCCTCTGGCGTACGACCACACGCATATCTTCAACGCAACCTATTACACCCAAATACCCGGTCTGAATAGCAACGCTCTGCTGAAGGCAGCCACGAATGGATGGCAGCTCTCCGGCGACCTGCAGGTACAGAGCGGCGCTCCGATCCAGGCAAACACCAATGGTACTCTGAATGTCACCTGGAATGGTGTGAGCAATACCCAGCTGCTTGGAACGGACGGGATGGTGCTGATGCCGTACCTGACCTGCGATCCGCGTAAGGGCGGGGCCGGTGCAGGGAATCACTTCAATCCGAACTGCTTCCAAACGCCAACCACGATTGGGCAGAACGGGCCGGCTGTCTGGCCTTACATCAAAGGACCCACTTACTTCAATACCGACATAGCCGTATTCCGGGATGTAAAGGTTGCCGAGAGCCAGCACATTCAGTTCCGTGCCTCAGCCTTCAACTTCCTCAACCATCCTCTGCCGCAGCTCGGTCTGGGTAGCGACATCAACCTTCACCTCGCATGTAATGCGACTTCATCGGGTGGTTGCGCGAGCGGCTCCACCAACACCAACACAACCACGACCGGCGTTGCAGAGTATAAGACCGGGCGTCGTGTCGTGGAGGTGGCGCTCAAGTACAACTTCTAACCATGCACCGCGGGGATCGGGTCAGGAAAACCGCCTGACCCGGGACCCGTAAACCCCAAACGCCCCAGCTAAATGCTGGGGCGTTTTGCTTGCCGCTCAATCGCTGCGGAGGCACATTGCTGGGATCGGCTACGTTGAGAGACACTGCTCTCGTTGTGGGCGGTTCCAGGGGAGTCGGCCGAGCAGGGTGGCCATGAGGCAGATGTTGCTGATGCCGGCGAAGGTGAGGCCAGCGCCGACGAAGGCGGTACCGAGAAGGAACCAGGGTGAGACGAACTGGGCCAGGGCGAGGGTGAGGAGGACGAGCGAGCCTGCAGCGATTCTGACTTGCCTTTCGAGCGACCATGGCTGCTTGGCAGCGAATTGGAGCGGTTTACCTGCCTGACGCCAGGCGTCGATGCCGCCTTCGAGGACGTTGAGGGAGGTGAAGCCCATGTCCATCAGTTGGAGGCGGGCGGCGTGAGAGCGCTTGCCGGTTTTGCAGATGAGGGTAAGGGGCATCGTCCTGTCCCAGCCTGCGGAGGCTTCTTTGAGGCGGCCAAGGGGAATGGACAGCGAGCCCTCAATGTGGCCTGAGGCAAATTCGGGGTATTCGCGGACGTCGAGGATTGGGGGGATTGTGGGGATGGTGGGGGTCATGTTGAGGGAGGTCTCCGTGGCTTGCTTGACTATATGAGTATATACTAATATAGTGCTAGATATGAAGCAAGTGCCGATGAGCGACAAGATGATGGAGTTGATCGCGCGGCGTTTTCGGACGCTGGGCGAGCCGTACCGTCTCCGCCTGATTCAGGAGCTGGAGAAGGGGGAGAGGGCTGTAGGCGAGCTGGTGGAGGCGTTGGATGGCAATCAATCGAATGTATCCAGGCATCTGCAGATTCTGTACGATGCCGGGTTGGTAGGCCGCAGGAGGGTTGGCACCTCAATTCTTTATGCGATCAGCGATCCGATGGTGGTGAAGCTGTGCGCGCTGGTTTGCCAGAGCGAGACGGAGAAGAGTGAGCGGGAGCTGGAGGAGTTGAAGGCTATTTCTGCTGCAACGGTTGTAAAGGGGAGACGATGAAGATCGAACGTTTTGAGGTTCCTGGACTCGCGCAGTACTCGTATGTCGTTTCGTCTGAGGGGAAGGCGGCGGTGATCGATGCGATCCGTGATGTTGATGGGTATATCGCCTATGCCGAGGAGCAGGGGCTGAAGATTACGCATCTTCTCGAGACCCATATTCATGCGGATTTCGCGGCTGGATCGACGGCGCTTGCGGAGGCGACGGGAGCAGAGCTGGCGTTGAGTGGTTATGACGAAGGGGAGCATTACCATTATGGGATGCCGCATCGCGCTCTGCGGGACGGTGACGCGATTGAGATCGGCATGGTACGGATTGAGGCGTTGCATACGCCCGGCCACACGCCGGAGCATCTCTCCTTTGTTGTGTTTGATCTTGCACGGAGCGCGGAGGTTCCTGTGGCCTTGTTCTCGGGAGACTTTCTGTTTGTAGGATCGCTGGGCCGGCCGGATCTGCTGGGAGAAGAGGCGAAGCTGGGTCTTGCGCATGAGCTGTTCCGAAGCCTGCATGAGCGCATCGCCTCGCTGCCGGATGGCACGGCGGTTTATCCCGGCCATGGCGCTGGATCGTTTTGTGGTGCGGGGATGAGCGACCAGGCGGAATCGACGCTTGGGTATGAGCGGGCGACGAACCGTCTCTTCCGGCTTGAAGAAGATGTGTTCGTGAAGGAGGTTCTGGCGAGTGTGCCGGCGATGCCGGAGTACTACCCACGGATGAAGAGATTGAATGCGCAGGGTGCGCCTGTTCTGCGGTCTGTACCGGGTGGGCATTCCATTGCTCCGGACGAGGCGGCTGTGCTGGCAGGGCGGGATGATGTGACGGTACTCGATCTGCGTCGGCCGGAGGCGTTTGGAGGGGCGCACATTGCTGGTGCGATCAATATTGGCTCGGGGCAGAACCTGTCGCTGTGGGCTGGGTGGCTGTTGGACCCGGAGAAGCGGATTGTTCTGGTTGGAGACAGTGGGGATGATGAGTCTGCGCGGCGCTCGCTGATTCGCGTGGGGCTTGATCGGATTGAGGGCTTCGTGGCGAAGGGCATGCCCGGGTGGATCGAGGCGGGGCTGGAGTTTGCGCGCACGACGCAGCTTTCGACGCGTGAGGTTGAGAGACGCATGGCTGAGAGTGTGGTTCTGGATGTCCGGAGCTGTGGGGAGTGGAAGAGCGGACACATTGCGGGCGCGGTGCACAGGGCGCTTGGGGAATTTGGGCGAGGCTTCGATTCGCTTTCCGGAGATCAGCCGATTCTTGTGGTGTGTGGAAGCGGCTATCGATCGAGCGTTGCCGCTAGCCTTCTGGTTAAGAACGGGTTCCGCGACGTGGGCAGCATGCATGGCGGAATGGGAGCGTGGAACCGGCAGGGGCTTCCCGTTGTGTCGTAACTGATGCTTGCTGATGAGATGGAGTGGCGCGGAGGATTTTAAGAACAGGCAACGGCAAATACGAAATACAGGGATCCTTCACTGCGTTCAGGATGACGACTTAAAAAACCACTGCGTTCAGGACGACGGCCTAAAACCACCGCGTTCAAAGACCACCGCGTTGTTTTTTGAGGGCCTGAGTGTAGCGGTCTGGTGGGGTGGGTAGCTGGGAGTCGCGGATGGCGGCGCGATAGCCTCCGAGGTAGATGGAATACATGACTGCGAGGGCGCAGCCTACGCCGAAGCCGAAGCCCAAAAGGAAACCGAGGATTGCGGGCCAGTATATGTTCATTATGATTGGAGTTTATCTTCTTCACTAACTGAACTGGACGGGAGCGCTATGCGGGTATTGCAGTGGGTTGCGGCAGTTGGGCTCGGTGTGGGCTCGATGGGGTGGGCGCAGGAAGTTTCGGGTGTTGTGGGTAAGGAACTGCCGGGGCTGGTGACGATTTATAAGGGACTGCATGCGGCTCCGGAGCTTTCGCATCATGAGGAGAAGACCTCGGCGTTGCTGGCGGAAGAGCTGCGTAAGGCTGGATATACCGTGACGGAGCGGGTGGGGAAGTATCCCGATGGGTCGCAGGCTTATGGGGTGGTGGGGATTCTGAAGAACGGTGCGGGGCCGACGCTGCTGATACGCGCGGATATGGATGCTCTGCCGGTGACGGAGGATACGAGGCTGCCGTATGCGAGTACGGTGCGATCGAAGAATCCGGCGGGGCAGGATGTTGGCGTGATGCATGCGTGTGGGCATGACATTCATGTGACGACGCTGATTGGTGTGGCTCGGACGATGGCGACGCTGAAGGCTAAGTGGCATGGGACGCTGATGCTGATCGGGCAGCCGAGTGAAGAGACGATTGATGGCGCGAAGGCGATGTTAGCTGACGGGCTGTATGAACGGTTTGGCAAGCCGGATATGGCGATTGCGCTGCACGATTCGCCGATACCTGCGGGATTGGTGTCGGTGGTGCCAGGGCCGGCGTTTGCGAGCTCGACCTCGATTGATGTGGTGATGCGGGGGGTGGGGAGCCATGGGGCTGCACCGGAGGCTGGCAAGGATCCGATTGTGATGGCGGCGGCGTTTATTACGCAGGCGCAGACGATTGTGAGCCGATCGGTGCCGCCGCAGCAGCCGGCGGTGGTTACGATTGGCGATATTCACGGCGGGACGAAGCGGAACATCATCCCCGATGAAGTGAAGATGGAACTGACGACTCGGAGTTACAGCGAGGAGGTTCGGCAGACGATCATCAAGGGCGTGGAGCGGACGGCGCAGGGCGTAGCGATTGCGGCGGGTGTTCCGGGGGACAGGATGCCGGTGGTAACGGTACTGGAGAATGAATCGACGCCGGCGATGATCAATGATCGTGCGCTTTCGGCGCGGCTGCAGAAGTTGTTTGTGGCGAAGTTGGGCGCGGATCACGTGATCGACGTGAGGCCGATTATGGGGAGCGAGGACTTTGGAATCTTCGGGATGGAAGGGAGGATTCCATCGGTGATCTTCTGGCTGGGGGCGGATGATCCGGAGACGTTTATGGAGAATCAGCAGAAGGGTGTGGGTATGCCGGCGCTGCACTCGGCGCACTTCGCTCCGGTGCCGGAGCCTACGCTGCGAACGGGAGTGACGGCTATGACGGATGCTGCTGTGGAGTTGTTGCAGTAGTTCGTTGGAGATAGTTGAAGCGAAATATATGCAGGCGTGTTAGGCTTCGTGCGGTTGGAAAACATCTGATTTTCCCGTAGGCAGGAGGCATAAATGCAGACACTGAACCGTTGGTGGATTGCTTTTGCTGGAGTTCTGCTGCAGATGGCGCTGGGTGCGGTGTATGCCTGGAGCGTGTTCCGGATACCGCTGGCAAACCGAACTGGTTGGACGATCTCGCAGATTACGCTGACCTTCACGATTGCGATTATGGTGCTGGGTTTCGCTTCGTTCTTTGGCGGGCTTTGGTTGAAGCGTGTGGGGCCGCGGGTGGTCGCGATGACCGGCGGCGCACTGTATGGCGCGGGAGTCTTTCTGGCCAGCCTTTCTGACCACCGGCTGTGGTGGCTTTATATGACGTATGGGGTGATTGGCGGCATCGGGCTTGGGCTTGGGTACATCGTTCCGGTGGCGGTGCTGCTGAACTGGTTTCCGGATAAACGCGGGCTGATGACGGGCATTGCGGTGGGTGGGTTTGGCGCGGGCGCGCTGGTGACGGCTCCGATTGCGACGCGGTTGATTCAGACCGTGGGTGTGATGCAGACGTTTGCTTATCTAGGCGTGGCTTATCTGATTGTGGCTGTGACGGCGGGCTTCTTTATGCAGAATCCGCCGGCGGGTTGGAAGCCGGAGGGATGGGTGCCGACCGCGAAGGAGCTTGGGCAGAAGACTGCCAAGGACTTTACGCTGCAGGAGGCCTTGAAGACGTGGCAGTGGTGGGCGCTGTGGCTGCTGCTGTTTTTGAATACGTCGGCTGGGATTTCGTTGATTTCGCAGGAGGCTCCGATGTTTCAGGAGTTCGCGAAGGTCGCGGCGATTACGGCTGCGGGGATGGTTGGTGTGGTGAGCATCGGCAATGCGGTGGGGCGTGTTTTCTGGGCGTGGGTGTCGGACACGCTGGGCCGGAAGATGACGTTTGCGGTGATCTTTGTGCTGCAGATCTTTCTGTTCTGGTTCCTGCCCGGTCTTAATTCGGTTGCGGGCGTGACGATTGTGGGCTTCCTGATTCTGTTGTGCTATGGCGGCGGGTTTGGCACGATGCCTGCATTTGCGGCGGATTATTTTGGGCCGACGAATGTGGGGTCGATCTATGGGTTGATGCTGACGGCCTGGGGATTTGCGAGTGCGTTTGGGCCGCTGCTGCTTGCGCATATGCGTCAGGCCACGGGAACGTATGTGGGCGGACTGCATGTGGTCTCGGTGGTGATGACGGTGTCGGTGTTTCTGCCGCTGATCATGAGACCGCCCGATCCCGTGAAATAACGGCTTTTCATGTCGAATGTTGCTGGGGATATGAGCGATAGCGTACCTTTTGTGGGTAGTTAAAACTGCGGAGGGTCGTGCGTGACGTCGTCTGTTGAAAGCCAGAATCTGGATTCTAGTTTGCGTGAAAATCGGGTATTTGCTCCATCGGCAGAGTTTGCTGCCAAGGCCAATGTAAAGAGCCTGGAAGAGTATGAGGCGATGTATCGGCGGAGCGTAGAGCGGCCGGAGGAGTTCTGGGGTGAGGCGGCGGGAGAGTTGGAGTGGTTCGCACCGTGGACGAAGGTGCTGGAGCCGGGTAAGGATGGGTCGGGGAACGGCGCGAAGTGGTTTGTCGATGGGAAGCTGAATGTCTCGCATAACTGCGTGGATCGTCATGCGCTGGGTGCTCGGAAGGACAAGGTGGCGCTGCTGTGGGAGGGTGAGCCGGGCGAGGTGCGGCGGCTGACCTATGGCGATCTGCATGACCGTGTGCAGCGGTTTGCCAATGTGCTGAAGGGATTGGGGATCAAGAAGGGTGATCGCGTCGCCATTTATATGGGGATGTGTCCGGAACTGGCGATTGCGCTGCTGGGATGCGCGAGGATTGGCGCGGTGCATTCGGTGATCTTTGGCGGGTTTGCTGCGCATGCGATTGTGGATCGCGTGAATGACTCGGAGTGCGTTGCCGTGATCACGCAGGATACGAGCTATCGGCGTGGCACGGAGATCAAGCTGAAGGCGATTGTGGATGAGGCGCTGGAACAGTGTCCGACGGTGAAGCATGTTGTGGTGTATCGGCGGTCGGATACGGAAGTGAAGATGAAGGCAGGGCGCGACATCTGGTGGGATGAGGCGATGCTGACGGCGGAGCATGAGTGCGCGCCGGAGTGGATGGATGCGGAGGATCCACTGTATCTGCTGTATACGTCCGGGACTACGGGGAAGCCGAAGGGGCTGGTGCATACGACGGGTGGGTACTCGGTACAGACGTATCTGACGAGCAAGTATGTGTTCGATTTGCGCGAGGATGATGTTTATTGGTGCACCGCGGATATCGGGTGGGTGACCGGGCATAGCTATGTTGTTTATGGGCCGTTGCAGAATGGCGCGACGGTGGTGATGTATGAAGGGGCTCCGAACTGGCCGGAGTTTGATAGGTTCTGGAAGATCGTCGATGCGCATAAGGTGACGGTGTTCTATACGGCTCCGACGGCGATTCGCGCGTTTACGAAGTGGGGTGCGGAGTGGGTGCGGAAGCACTCGCTGGCTTCGCTGCGGCTGCTGGGGACGGTGGGCGAGCCGATCAATCCGGAGTCGTGGATGTGGTTCCATCGCGAGATTGGTAAGGAGCGCTGCCCGATTGTGGATACGTACTGGCAGACGGAGACGGGAGCGATTATGATTGCGCCGATTCCGGGAGCGGTGGCGACGAAGCCGGGGTCGGCTACGCGGCCGTTTTTTGGGATTGTGCCTGAAGTGGTTACAAAAGAGGGTGAGCCGGTTCCGGATGGTCAGGGTGGGTTGCTGGTGTTTCGCACGGCATGGCCTTCGATGGCGCGGACGGTGTATGGGAATCCCGAGCGGTATGAGAAGGCTTACTGGGTGGAGATTCCGGGGA
>DATMQZ010000053.1:0-19807 GCA_035566575.1 Edaphobacter sp. | reverse complement strand
CCGTGGCTAGAGAATGCCGAGGTGATTGGGCCTGAGGCTGAGTTGCAGGGGCGGTATCGAGAGTGGGCGCGGGCAGGGATTCGGTATGGGACTGATCCGGCTTCGGCGGACTACATGAACTTTGGGACGACGTCGCAGTCGGTGGTGGATGCGGCGTTTCTGGTGCTGGGGATACTGCGTGCTCCGAAGGAGTTGTGGGAGCCGTTGGATAAAGCTACGAAGGAGAATGTGGTGAAGGCGCTGAAGGCTACGAGGCAGGTTCTGCCGGGGCAATCGAACTGGCTGCTGTTTTCGGCGATGGTGGAGGCTGGGCTTTGTTTCATGGGTGAGGAGTGGGATTCGATGAGGGTGGACTATGCGATCCAGATGCATAAGCAGTGGTTTCTGGGTGATGGAACGTATGGCGATGGACCACACTTCCATTGGGATTACTACAACAGCTTTGTGATTCAGCCGATGTTGTTGAAGGTGCTGGAGACGGTGCCGTCGAAGTCGGAGGCTTGGAGTGCGTTGAAGCCGGTGGAGCTAGAGAGGGCGCGGCGGCATGCGGCGATTCAGGAGAGATTGATTAGTCCGGAGGCTACGTTTCCGGCGATTGGACGATCGCTGACGTATCGGTTTGGGGCGTTTCATTTGTTGAGCGATATCAGTTTCCGCAGAGAGTTGCCGGAGGGTGTGTCGCCGGAGCAGGTGCGGTGTGCTCTGACGGCGGTGATGCGAAGGATGATTGAGATGCCGGGGACGTTCGATGCGAAGGGATGGCTGACAATTGGGTTTGCGGGGCATCAGCCTTCTATGGGCGAGGGGTATATTTCGACGGGGAGTTTGTATCTGTGTGCGGCGGCTTGGTTGCCGCTGGGGCTGCCGAAGATCGATGTGTTTTGGGCAGGGGCGGCGAAGCCGTGGACGGCGGTGAAGATTTGGGGCGGAGAAAACATGATGGCTGATCATGCGTCCTCCGCTTAAGGTTGAAGCTGTCTAAAGGCTACGAGCTTCAGCGAGAGAGATAAGAGACATAAAACAAGCAACGGCTAAATACAGGGATCCTTCACTCCGTTCAGGATGACGACGACGTAGTGTCTATGACGTCGCAAAAAAAAGACGACATCACAGACGCTACCTGACGCTGCCGTTATTCGGCTTTGCCTATGCCGTTGTTTTTGTAGGCTTTCTGGAGGACGAAGAAGGCTTGTTTTCTTTCGCCTTTTTCAGAGAGAAGACCTTTGCGGTTGAAGCCGTCCTGAATCTCGGGAAGGGAGCGGCGGGGAGAGCGGAAGTCCATGAGGATCCATGGGCTCATGCCGCGGAGTTGTGGGATGTTGTTGAGCATGATGAGCTGCTGGGTGAAGACGTTGGCCTGGAATTCTTCGGTCCAGCGTTTGTCGGTCGAACCATGAAGTCCGAATTTAGCATCGGCCCCGAACTCGCTGATGATAAGAGGCTTCTGGTAATCGATTTGCCATTTGGTTTGGGCGATGTCGGAGGGTTTGTGCTCGTACCAGCCGACGTACTCGTTGGCGCCGATGACATCGAGCTGTTTGCCGAGAGGGTCGTCGACGATCTTCGTCATGTCGTTGGTGCGGACGAGAAGAGCGGCAGTGATGAGCCGAGTGGGATCGTACTCGCGTGCGTTGTTGGCGAGCGTGGTGAGGAACCTGGTGCGCTCAGGTGTGTTGGGGGTCTCGTTGGCTACGGACCAGAGTATGACGGAGGCCTTGTTGCGGTCGCGGCGAATCATCTCGTGGAGCTGGCTTTGAGCAAGAGCGAGGGTGTTCGGGTCGTCGAAGTGGCAGGCCCAGTAGACGGGGATCTCGGACCAGATGAGGAGACCGATGCGGTCAGCGGTGCGGGTCATTCGCTGATCGTGTGGGTAATGGGCGAGACGGGCGTAGTTGCCACCTAGCTCCTTGACCCAGCCGAGGAGGGTATCGGCGTCTTCCTGGGTGTAGGCGCGGCCAGTGCGAACCGGTGCTTCGGCGTGGATGCTGACGCCGCGAAGGAAGACAGGCTTGCCGTTGAGGAGGATTTGCGTGCCGTGGACTTCGACGGTGCGGAAGCCCATCTCGTCGTCGAGTGTGTCTGCTCCTGCTTTTAGCTGGACGTTGTAGAGCTTGGGATGCTCGGGCGACCAGAGTTCGAGACCTTCTGGACGGAGCTGGATGGGAGCGCGACCATTGGCATCGACGGTGGCTTCGGTTGTGGTTGGCGTGGGAGTTGCTATGGAGACGCTGACTTTGTCTCCAGCGCTCGCTCCGAGGACGTGGACGTAGCCGTCAATTTGATTGGTGGTGCCGCGGACCAGATGGAGATCGTAGTCGTCGATGAAGTGCATGGGGACTTCGACGAGTGCGACGTCGCGGGTTAGGCCGCCGTAGTTGTACCAGTCGGTCTGGAGGGTGGGTACACCCTCTGCGAGGCGGGTGCTGTCTACGGCAATGACGACGAAGTTATCGCCGTCGTGGAGGAGGTCGGTGGCTTCGCAGTCGTATGGGGTGAAGCCGCCCTCGTGCCGGCAGGCGAATTTGCCGTTGATCCAGACGAAGCTGCGGTAGTTGGCCGCGCCGACGTGGAAGAAGGTGCGCTGGTTGGGTTTCTTCTGGTAGGTGAAGTCGCGCTGATACCAGAGGGGGCCTTCGTAGTGAAAGAGCGAGTCTTTCTGGGTGTTCCAGTCGCCGGGGACTTTGACGGTGGGAGACTTGCTGAAGTCGTACTCGGTGTTGTCCTTGTGCTCGTTGAGGAAGTAGCCGTCTTTGCGGAGCTCGTTGTGGAAGGTATAGAGGCCAGAGCCGTAGGGATCGACGATGGTATGCCAATCGCCGTCGAGGCTGATCTGCTTGCGGTGATCGACGTTGACGAGGAGGGTCTTGTAGGTTCCTTCGTCGAGCTTGGTCTGGGCTAGAGCGGGATGCTGGGTGGTTCCGATGAGGGTGGTGAGAGCGACGACAGAGAAGAGTGTATGGCTAAGGAATTTTTGAATGTTGCTGACAATGCGCATCGAGTTCCTCTGGGTCCTGTGGACAGGCCCTATCCATTGTCAATAAAAATGGATACTGTGCGCATCGATTTTGTTGCTACATGCAATTTATTGATGGCGTGAGGGTAGGTTGGCGCGAATGAGGTGGGAGAAATCCGGACTGTCGCCGGCGGCCTGGGCGGCGTTATTGATGAGTGAACGCTGACGGAGCTCGTCGAAGGGCAAGTTCGTGTCCAGGTAGCCTCGGCTGTAGAGATACCTATCCATGAGGCCGTTGAGAAGATAGCGGATATCAAATCTGGTCGGTTTGCCGACCGCCCGCGCATAACGAATGATGTTGAGTGTGCAGTTGCTGGTGAGCAGATTGTAGAACTCTGGCCTATCAGCGAGTTGATTGATTCTGTCGAGGTAAACGAGGAAGAGCGCACGTGCGCTCTCGGGGGATACGTTGAGCTTGTAGAGGAATACGTCCTCGTGACGGAAGTTTGTGCGCAGCTTTACTATGTCGCGTTCGTCACCTACGACGTAGATCAGGTCGAATTTCCGAAACATGGAGGGGACGGGAGAGAAGCTTTTGCCTACCTCCGGTCGCGCTTCGATGGAGACGCAGAGGGGAGGCGCGTTGTTGAAGTTGAAGCTCACGAAGGTGTGGGCTACTGGGCCTGGCATCCAGTAAGAGATGAAGAAATCTACTGAAGTCAGATGGGAGACTAGAACCTCGCGATCCTCGTATCGCACGGTGAAATCAGACGCGGTGCGGTATTCGAAGTTGCGGACATCTGTGATTCGAACGAGGTCTCCGTCGATGGTTACGCGCGGCATTACTGCTACATCCGTCCGCCAGTTGCGATTATGGGAGGGCTGGAGGGAGAGGAAATAAATCAGTACGACGAGAGCCAGCGCCGCAAACACAAAGTACATGCGTGATCTGCGCGTGAACCAAAAGGCCCAGATGCTGAACGCCATAAAGGCAAGAGCCAGCACCAAACGCATCCAGGACCATGGAAGTCTGGAGTAATAAATCGCCAGGGTTAGCCAGGTGATGAGTAAGACCTTGCATAGGAATACAAACCCCTTCCATAGACCACGGAGAAGTTTGAAGAGCCAGAATGATAGAGATTGTCGGGGTTGCGATTCCATAGAGGGCTCTCTCTTCTGTAAGCGCAGTTCTTATTTATCAGTGGGGGACACTGACGAAAATGATGAGATAGAACTATGCGAGATATTACTTGAAGATGGAGCCTGGAGAGATGTTCCGCAGCTACCTATTCGGGTAGTTTGAGGGATTTTTCTGGGGAACTTCCAGACTAAAGAATTTGGAGGCGCGGGTCGGGATCGAACCGACGCATAAAGGTTTTGCAGACCTCTCCCTTACCACTTGGGTACCGCGCCTCGGGTGGGCTATTCACTTGGAGCCCCTCTGAATTGTAGGTGAAGTGTACCGCAGGCAGGGGGTTTTTTGGAGCGGGAGACCGGGGTCGAACCGGCGACATCTTCCTTGGCAAGGAAGCACTCTACCACTGAGCTACTCCCGCGCTCACAAGATCAAGTATAACTGTCCGGCTGTGGATGGTCAATGCGGGGAGGTAGGGCTAAGAGAGGCGACGAGAGAAAAGCATCTTGATGCGGTCAAAAGGAGATATGTGCCAATCGGTGGCCACTGCTCTTTTCATTTGACGTTCTGCTGCAAAGTTGCATCTCACCCTAAAAAGAGAGGATTTGGAGTTGGTAGAGATCACATCACCGGTGTCGCAGGAGCAGGTTCAGCAGTGGCATGCTGTGCTGAATTCCGTGAGCGAGGGGATATGGGGTGTGGACCTGAAGGGGAAGTGTACGTTTGCAAACGCGGCGGCGGTGAAGACGTTTGGGTTTGAGAGCGATGACGAGATGGTGGGGAAGAATATGCACGCGTTGGTGCATCACCACTATCCCGACGGACGCGATTTTCCAGATGCGGAGTGTCCCATCTCCGGGGTGCTATTGAGCAATGCATCCTTGCGCCGGTTGAATGACACGATGTTTCGGAAGGATGGAAGCTCGTTTGTTGCTGAGATATCGGCGCAACCGGTTCGGGTGAGGAACAAAGTAATAGGCCTGGTGGTCACCTTTCGCGATGTGACGGCATTGCAGAAACAGCAGGAAGAGCTGCAAAAGCTGTACGATCTGGCCGAAAGGCGGACGGCTCAATTGGATGCGGTGATTGAGAGCATGCCTCATGGTGTGTATGTCGCAACGACAGGATCGGCGCCGGTACGGTGTAATCATCGCGCGCGGAACATGAGTGGAGAGGCATTCCCGGAGGAGTTGCAGACCCTGGAGCGAGCCCTGGAGGGCGAGTCGTCGACAGAGACGGCACTGGTAGGAGATCGGTGGATTCGTAGTGTGGGGGCACCGATCCTGCTGAAAGGAGAGATCCTGGGCGGCGTCGTGGTGAATACGGATGTGACGCAGATACAGAATCAGGAAGAGGCATTACGGAGATCGGAGAAGCTGGCGGCCGTGGGTCAACTGGCTTCGTCGATCGCGCATGAGATCAATAATCCGCTGGAGTCGATTACGAACCTGCTGTATCTGGTACGGCATGCCGGGTCGATGGATGACGTTCAGCAGTATGCGGAGATTGCGCAGGAAGAACTGGCAAGGGTGACCGAGATCACGCTGCAGACACTGCGCTTCCATCGACAACAGAGCAAGGCTGCAGCGATAGACATTGGAGAGCTGCTGCGCACAGTAATGTCGTTGTACACGGGACGGCTGCTGGTGAGAAACGTAAGTGTGGAGTTGAGGCTGATGGAGGTGCCGAGAGTTGTTTGCCTGGAGGGTGAGATCCGGCAGGTGGTGAACAATCTGGTTCGAAACGCGTTGGACGCTATGAGCGTGGAGGGCGGCCGTCTTTTAGTTCGGCTCCATCCTGAATGTCATCCGCATAGCCGCCGGATGGGCGTGCGTTTGACGGTGGCCGACACAGGGGAGGGCATCCGTCCGGAGATCCGAGCGCGCTTGTTTGAGCCGTTTCAAACAACTAAGGAGCAGACAGGAACAGGCCTGGGACTATGGGTGAGTAAAGGCATTGTCGAGAAGCATGGCGGACACATCCGGATGAGAAGCAGTCGGGGAGAGCAGCATGGGACGGTATTCGCGGTGTGGCTGCCGCTGGACAACGGACTCAATCTGATTGCTGGGGCTGGTTGAGCGAGATGCGTGGGCCAGCCATGATGTTGGGCCGCCGATGAATAATGCGGGGAGTGATAAGCAGGATTAGTTCGGTGGAATCACCTTCGGTGACCTTGACGGCGGTGGCGGTTTGAAAGCCGGGTAGTTCGCCGATACCTGGAAGGCCACTGACGGCGGCTGACTCGGTTCGGCTGAGTGAACTGACGAGCATGGCGGACTCTCCGTCGGCCACGGTGACTTCAGAGACGTACTGCCGGTTACCGAGAATGGGGATATTGTTTAGAGCGGTGCCGGCTAGAGCTTCAATTTTCAGATCGAGCTTTATGCTGATGCGTCCCGACCTCTGTACGGTTGGGACGGCCTTCAGGGTGAGTCCCAAATCTTCGTATTGGATCTGCGGGATCGTGACGGATGTGGCCTGGTTGAGGAGGGTGGAGGCACTGACGCCGTTGATAGTGATGCCTGCGAGCGCAGAGGAAGAGCCGGCTATGCCACTGGTGTAAGTGGATGTGGTGATGGGATAGCGGGTACCGACGCGGAAGGTTCCGGTTTGGCGGTCGCCGACACGAAGCTGGATGTAGTCGAGGGCACGGGTGTCACTGGAGTTGAGGCCGAGATTCAAGGCGACATTGGGGGTGCTGGTGACACCCATAGCGGTGATGCCGCCACCGAAGAAGCCGACGGTACTGGAAAGCAGGCTGCTCTGGACGAGGCCGGAGGCGATGAGTGCCAGAGCGATTGTGATGTTATTTGCGCCTGCAGGAATGAGGCCTTGCGCGATGGCCTGCGTGACGATGGATTGATTGGCGGCGACGAGATCGTTGGCTGCCGCAGCTACGCTGTAGACGCCGATCTGCTGGGGGAGCTGAACGCCGATGTTGCGCTGATGGGTGCGGTCGACGGCATAGAGCTTGAGATCAAGCATTACTTCGCTGCCGCCATCGATGAGGTCGGCAAGGGTGAGATTGATAGCGTTTATGATGTCCTTCGGAGCGCGGATGGCGATACTGCCCCCGGTGTTCTCGACACTGGATTGTTTGACGTCGAAGACGCTGCGAATAACGACGGCGAGTTCGCCAATCTGCTCGTTGGTCATGCCGGGAACGTAGATGGTCTCCTGGAGGAGGTGCTCGAAGCGCTCGCGGTTTTCCGTGGTGTCTTTTGCGATCAAGACGCTGGTGGAATCGAGGGGAACGGCGAAGACGCCTGCCATTTGCAACAGGACGGCTTCGGCCCGCTGGTAGGGGACGTCTTCAAGGTCGAAGCGAATGGACTGCCGTGGGACGGATTCGTCGAAGGTGGCGCGGATGCCGTAGGCGGACGTGACGCGATTAAGAATGTCTCGAACGTCTGAGTGGATGTGGAAGCTCTGAGAGCCGGGCTTAGGCAACAGCGTGATGGGGCCAGCGATGGCTGGGCCCTCTTTGATCCACGGCGCTGTCTGGGGATCGAACTGGACGTTGAAGGCGTGGGACGGAGCGGTGGCGTCTACATGCTGGGTGACGATGTCGTTTTGCGGATCGAGTTTGCGGGCTTCGGCGAGGAGTTGATCCGCCTTATCGGTCTGCCCAAGGAGGCGAGCCTTGCCGGATTGGTGGATCAATTCGGTGACGCGATGCTCGTGTGCGAGGGCGACCGCCTGGGCGTATTCGCTGTGACGGGGATTGAGTTTGAGGGCTTTTGCGAACTGGGCTTCTGCTCCGGTCAGGTCGTTGCGATCGAGAAGGCGGGCTCCGGCGAGGTAGGCGTCTTCGGCCAACTGGGTCTGATGCTTGCTGGGGGAAGGAGGGATTACGCGAGCGGCCTCGGAAGCGGCGGCGGTTTGAGGGGGAGGGGTTTCCTGCGCAGGTTGCGATTGCGCGATGGCGGTCGGAATCGCCATCGCGAGCACTGCCATGCATCGGACGATCAAGGCGGCTCGCGAATAGGTAGGGGCGGTCATGTACTACTGATTAGACGAAGCAGCAGCTTAACGGACGCTGGCGATATGTTGAATACGCGGGCGCTCGCTGCTGGGGGGACGGCGCATGCCATTGCGGATCTGAGCGGTGTCCATGTCCAGCTCGGCAAGGGTGCGGCTGAGGGTATTGCGGTGCATGCCGAGCTCTTCAGCGGCCTTGCATTGATTGCCCTTGTGGTGAGCGAGGACCTCAAGGATGTAACGCTTCTTGAACTGGCGAACGGCTTCCGTGTAGGGGATACCGGCGCTGTGCATCTGTGTAATGAGTCCATCCAGTTCGCGCTTCAAAGTTGCCTCGCTTGTCGTCCCATATTTTTGGGTTCGGATTTTAGGTTACTTCCTCATTGTGAGCCTAATTGTGCAGTTTGATCCAATCGGGTGCGTTGTGCTTGAGTTCGTTTGCGCCGTCCAGGATGAGCTGCTGCAGGTCGTGAGGTACAACGAAGGATACAGCATGCGCACCCGCAAGGAAATAGGGTGCGAGGTGAGAATTTGTGATCCAGGGGGCAGGAGGCAGGAAAGCCGCTGCTGCCATCATGATAGCGACGCCAAGCAACCAGCCTCGGGTGAAGCCGAAAAGTGCCCCGAGGAGTCGATTGAAGAAGCCCAGACCGATTGCATCGGCGGTGCGGTTCAGAATCTTACCGGCGATGGAGCAGAGGACCATGATTCCAATGGCGATCAGAAGGAAGGCTACGACGTCGGCAGTGGGGGGATTCGTGATGAGGCGGCCGAGCAGGGGGGCAAAGTTGTGGTAGTTCCAACTAGCCAGAAGGATGCCAACGATGAGCCCTCCGAGCGAGAAGAGCTCGAGCAGGAGGCCGCGCACAAAGGCCATGAAGGTGGACGCGGCGAGGATGAAGACGAGAAACCAGTCGAGGAGGTTCATGCTGATGGAGTGTTGGCGAGGTCGGTTCGGCCTGTGATGAGCCGGAAGGCTTCCAGGTATTTTTCGCGGGTACGAGCTACGACTTCGTCAGGCAGAGAGGGTGCGGGAGCCTGCTTGTTCCAGCGGATGGACTCAAGGTAGTCGCGGACGTACTGCTTGTCGAAGGAGGGCTGTGCGCCGCCGGGATTATAGGTTTCGGCAGGCCAGTAGCGGGAGGAATCGGGAGTAAGGACCTCGTCGGCGAGGGTGATTTCGCCATTGACGAGGCCGAATTCGAACTTGGTGTCGGCGAGGATGAGGCCTTTGCTGGCGGCGTGCTTACCTGCCTTCTCGTAGATGGCAAAGGTGAGGTCGCGGAGGTCTTCGGCGGGCTTTCGTCCGATAGTGCTGATCATTTGATCGAATGAAATGTTTTCGTCGTGGCCGATGTTGTTTTTAGCGGCTGGGGTGAAGATAGGCTCGGGCAGGCGGTCGGACTCGCGCAGGCCATGAGGAAGCTTGATGCCGCAGACGGCTCCGGTTTGCTGGTAGTCCTTCCAGCCGGAGCCAGAGAGATAGCCGCGGACGACGCACTCGACGGGGAACATTTCGGCCCGCTTGACGAGCATGCTGCGGCCTTCGAGTTGAACTGCGTAAGGTTGAAGCTGTAAGGGATATTCGTTCGTGCTGGCGGTGAGGAGATGGTTTTTTACGGTGTCGCGGAGAAAGTCGAACCAGAAGAGTGAGAGCTGGGTGAGGATGCGGCCCTTGTCTGGAATTCCGCTGCCAAGGACATGGTCGAAGGCGGAGATACGGTCGGTTGCGACGAAGAGAAGCTGGTCGCCGGGGAGAGCATAGATATCACGGACTTTGCCGCGCGCTGTGAGTGGAAGCGAGTCGAGGTCTGTTTGAAGGAGCGCCTTAGTCATCATGTTGACGGTATCACTATCGTGTCTGGGAAGTCAGTGGAGCGAAGTCATTGGAGTGGAAGAAGAAGGTCGATGGGGGCTGAGCCAGCCTTGCTGGGTGAGGCCGGACAGTGGAAATGAATGATTTTGCTGTCACGATCGAGGCTTGCGGACGAAGCCGACGCGTCGCACTTCATATCGTTGAAGGTTGCACGCTGGACTTTGCGGCGCAGAGGGAGGAAACGGGGCTGATAGAAGACCACCAGATCCACGCCAGAGTTCTGGTTTTCGCCCGATATATCCCAAAAGGTTTGTGAGTAGGTGTAGTGCCGGTCAATGCGAGTGACTCTAGGCGAATCCGAGGTGAGGTCCAGGAGCGGGAGGAAGATGTTGGTGGCAAAGACTGGCAGAATGAGGATGACTGCGCTGATTGTGGTGAGCCATCGTGGGCGAAGCAGAGTAAAGAGGGCGATGGCGAGCATGTATCCAGCGACTGCGCCCCAGTTGATGATGGCGTTGAGACGGTAGGATGTTGTGCTCCACTTGGAGAGGGTGAATGCGATGTGGAGGAACATCATTGCGAGGCCCGTATAGATGAGGAACGACCTTGCTTTTGCCGGGACGCGGGCCCAGAAGACGCGAAGCAGGATGATTGCAAGCAATAGTGAGGCCAGCACCACAGCCGTAAGAAGAACTCGCATAAAGAGAGCCTATTGTGTTTAGAAGGGATTTGGGCGAAAAAGAGCTGGAGCAGAATCCGGTTAAGGCTGCTCCAGCTGCGCAAAGTTTTTGTAAGCGTCAGGCGACGGCGCGGCGGTTGAGGTTGACGCTTACGATCTTCGAAACACCGGGCTCCTGCATGGTGACGCCGTAGATGACGTCGGCCTGAGCCATGGTGCGTTTGCTGTGAGTGATGACGACGAACTGCGTTGTGGCGCTCATGTCGTGGATGAGTTTGGCGAAGCGGCCTACATTGGTCTCGTCGAGCGGGGCATCGACTTCGTCGAGGATGCAGAAGGGCGCGGGCTGGAACTGGAAGATACCGACCAGCAGCGAAAGGGCGGTTAGGGCCTTCTCTCCGCCTGAGAGCAAGAGAATGTTCTGGAGCTTCTTGCCCGGGGGGGAGGCGAGGATGTCGATGCCGCTCTCGGCGGAGTTTTCCGCGTCGGTGAGCTTCATGGAGGCCTGGCCGCCGCCGAAGAGTTTAGTGAAGGTGGTGGAGAAGTTTTCGTTGATGATCTTGAAGGCCTCGTCGAACTTGAGGTGCGAGACCTCGTCGATCTCCTTGATTGAGGCTTGCGTGTTCTCGATGGAGTCGAGGAGGTCCTTGCGCTGGGTCTCGAGGAAGCTGTGGCGCGTGGTGGTTTCGTTGTACTCCTCGAGGGCCATCATGTTGACGGGGCCCATGGCTTCGAGCTTTTGCTTGAGCGCCCGGGACTCTTCCTCTTCTGTGTGAAGAGCGTCGCCTTCGATGCGGGCGATGGCTGTGTCTTCGCGAAGGGTGATGGCCTCGACGGCGAGATCGTTGAGGCAGGTGGCGTCGATGTGCTCGATGTCGGAGGCGAGGCGGGCGGCGCGAGCGGTGAGAGCTGCGCGCTGTTCGCGGAGGGCTTCGGTCTCGTGGCGCAGAGTGCGGAGGCGCTGGTCGAGTTCGGTCATGGCAGTGCGGAGTTCGGCGGCCTGCGCGGTGAGGCGAGCGCCCTCGGCTACGGCGTTGGCGCGGGTTTCGGAGAGCTCGCTGTGCTGCGTCGCGAGAGCACCTGTTTCTTCTTCGCGGCGAAGTTTTTCGGCGCTGGCGGAGCTTAGTTGCTGCTCTAGCTGCTGGATACGTTGGTTCTGACCGTTGTAGAGGCGGGTGGTTTGATCGAAGTTGGCCTGGGCATTGCGGCGGCGCTCTTCGAGCCCTGCGAGTGCGGCGGATGCCTCGGCAGCGGCCAGCTGGAGCTGCTCGCGCTGGCTGCGCAGTTCGTCGAGCTGAAGCTGCAGTTCGGCGAGCGAGGCTTCGAGTGTGGCCCGCTCATTTTCGAAGGCTGTGGCCTCTTGTTGGCGGCGGGCGATGAGGTCGGACTTCTGATTGCGAGCATCGCGGTTGCGCTCGTTGGTGAGGTTCCAATCCTGCAGGCGGCGCTCGATACGGGCGACTTCGGACTCCATCTGGCGCAGGGCAGCGCCGGAGTTCGCGGACTCGCGCTCGGCGTCGCGACGTTCGTGGGTCTTGCCTTCGATGGAGGCGTTCAGTTCGGCGATCTGATGCTGAAGCTCGGCGGTGTGCAGATCGGTCTGGGCTAGCTCCTGTTCGGCCTTCTCGACCTTCTGCTGGACTTCGGCGAGTTCGCGCTTGAGTGCAAGGGGGCCTTGGGCGCGAGGGCGTCCGCCTGTGACGGTGACGTTGTGGAAGGTTTCGCCGGATGGGGACAGGAAGAAGGCATGCGGGTTTGAGAGTGCGAGGGAGCGTGCGGTGTAAGAGTCTGGTGCGACGAAGCCCTCGCGGAGCTTGGGAAGGATGACTTCGAGCGATTTGCCGAAGCTGTCGAGGACACGGATGCACTCTTTGAGAGGGACAACGCCCTCGATGCCGTCGATGTTGGTCTGGGCAGCGCTCTTCATTCCTTCGGCGAAGGCGAAGTTGGCCTGCGCGTCGTTGGGATGGACGAGGAAGGTGGCTCGGCCGGCCACGTCGGTTTGCAGCAGATGCATGCCGGCGTCGGCTGCGTCCCAGGACTTGACGACGATGTAGTTGAGCTCGTCGCGGAGGAACTCGTCGACAACGCTCTCGTACTTGCCGTCGACTTCGAGAAAGTCGGCGAGGGTTCCAACAGCGGCCATGCCGTTGGTGTTGTGCTTGTAGGTGTCGGTTTTGAAGATGTTGCGGACGGTGTCGGTGGAGTAGCTGTGCTCGCGGATGAGGGCTTCGAGGGAGCTGCGGCGGCCGTTGAGGCTGGCAACTTCGCCGCGGAGCTGATCGCCGCGGCGCTTGGATTGAGATTCTTCGGCGCGATGGGCTTCGATCTGTGAGCGAAGGTCGGCGATTTCGGATTCCAGGCGCTTGAGGCGCTCGGTGACGGACTCGAAGGAGAGTTTGACCTGACCGCGCTGCAGGCCGAGTGTGGCCAGCTCCTGGCGGGCGATCTCGGACTCGGAGAGCAGGCGCTCGGCCTCGCGGTCGAGTCCGGCGAGGGCGGCTTCGGCCTGGGACTGCTCATTGCGCGTCTGCGAGGTGCGCTGGACGAGCTGCATGGTGGCACGGCGGTTCTGCTCAACCTGCTGCTCTGCTGAGGCGACGGCGCGGGCGGCTTCCTGAGCGCGCTGTTGCTGGCTCTGGACGGCTTCGCGCGAGTCTCCTGACTCGGCGGTGGCGGTTTCGAGGAAACTGCGGTGTTGTTCGAGTTCTCCGGCAAGGGAAGCGAGCTGGGCCTGGGCTTGTGCCAGCTCGTCGGCTCCGGTGGTCAGGCGGTTGGTGAGATCGGCGATGCGATCGGCATTGGCGGCTGTGCGGGCGGTGATGCGCTCGAGCTCGACGGCGGACTGGTTGGCCTGGGCTCCAGCCTCACGGATCTGCTGGTCGAGCGTGTAGCCGCTGCGGATGCCTTCGCTGTGCTCGGTGTCCATGGTCTCGACAGTAGCGGCCTGTGCATCGATCTGGGTGGCGAGCGCGGTGATCTTTTCGGTGGTGGCAGCTTGCTCGGCGTCGAGTTGGAACATGCGGCTGGCGAGAACGACGCGGAGACGGGTGCGCAGCTCGTCGCGGAGGGCACCGTAACGCTCGGCTTTGGCGGCCTGGCGCTTCAAGGTACCCATCTGGCGGGTCACTTCCTCGAAGATGTCGTTGACTCGGGCCAGATTCTGTTTGGCTGATTCGAGGCGAAGTTCGGCAAGACGCTTTTTGGTCTTGAAGCGGGTGATTCCGGCTGCTTCTTCAATGATGCCGCGGCGGTCGTGCGGCTTGGCCGAGAGAAGCTGGCCGATGCGTTCCTGCCCGATGATTGCGTAGGACTCGCCTCCGAGGCCGGTGCCCATGAAGATGTCCTGGATGTCACGGAGGCGGCAGATTTTGCCGTTGAGCAGGTATTCGCTGTCGCCTGAACGGAAGAGGCGGCGGGTGATGGTGAGTTCGCCGGCGCGGATGGGAGCGCGTCCGAACTTGCGGCGGCGAATCTTGAGGACGACGTTGTTTGGATTGGCGGCTTCGGCGGCGCTGGCGTCGGCGTCTGTGGCGAGGACGATCTGTGGACCCTTGGCCTCGCCTTCGATGACGGTTCCGGGCTGGGCGTCGGCAACGGCGTCCTCGGTCTCGTCGGCACGCTGCTGGCGTAGAGCGGTTTCGTCCCAGTCGGAGGGTAGGTTATCGTCGATGACGACCTCGGGTTCGTCGCCCAGGCTGGCACCGTCGTAGATCTCTGGGTCGACGAGGGTGAGGGAGACCTCGGCCATGCCGGTAGGCTTGCGGTCGCGGGTGCCGGCGAAGATGACGTCTTCCATCTTGATGCCACGGAGGGACTTTGCGGACTGCTCACCGAGGACCCAGGTGATAGCGTCGGAGATGTTGGATTTGCCGCATCCGTTGGGGCCGACGATGGCGGCGATGCCTTCGCCGGAGAGCTGGACCTCAGTGCGGTCGCAGAAGGACTTGAAGCCGAGAATCTGAACTTTCTTGAGCTTGAGCAAATTGACCTCTGCGGCGAGCACCGTTGGTTTGGGGAGGGTCTCGCCTGCCTGTTAAGACTGTTTCAACTGTAGTCGTGGAAGAACCTAGAATCAACGGAAACAACACCACAGGTTGTGGATAAGGCGTCCCTAACACTACGAATGGGCAGTTGTCCCGCCAATGAAGCTTTTTACTGCCGAAATTATTAGATGCTTGCGCGTCGGTGAGGGCTTTGAGATGCACAGACAAAGTATTGGGCAACGAATTCGGTTGATGAATAAAAGACGTGATTCGCATCTCCGATTACGTTTGGCGCGTTTTGCGTCTAACGAGTTGATGCGGGTGTGCGTAAATGAATGGAACTTGCCAGACAGCAACTCGATTTCTATAATCCGCATCATCATCCCTTAACCAACAAGCACCTTGATCATGCTTGACCGAAGGGTTAGCGCAGTCGCAGGCTCTCGGAATTGCAGGAAGAGGCACCTTGGGGTTTATGGTATATAACCAACTGACGGCGGGACTACCGGTGGCAGAATTCGAAGGAAAAGATTTACTGAGGAGTGTGGAATGAAGAAGGTAGTCGTTGCGTCTCTCCTGGCGGTTGCTAGCGTCGCACCCGCAGCACGGATGGCTGTTGCACAAACACAGGTGAATCTGGGTACCAACGCGCAGGTGGCTGGCGGGGTTCAGATGTCTCCGGCAGAATACAAGGCTTATAACGATGCGATTGCGCAGACCACGCCGCAGACGAAGGCGCCTGCGCTTGAGGCTTATCTGACGGCTTATCCGCAGTCGGCGGTAAAAGCGGCCGTACTGGAACAGCTGATGCTGGCTTACAGTAGCTTCGACCCAGTGAAGACCGTGGATGCAGCTGACCGTCTGCTGCAGGTTGATCCCAACAATCTTCGGGCTCTGACGTTCGAGGCTTACTTCCGCCAGCAGGCCGGGGATCAAGCCACCGACGCAGCAGCCAAACAGGCCGCCTACGATAAGGCCGCCGAATATGCTCAGAAAGGGCTGACGGTCACCAAGCCGGCGGAGATGAGCGATGCGGACTTCAATGCGTTGAAGTCTGCTGCTACGCCAGTCTTCTATCGTGCAATTGCGACTGCGGCTTTGGGTAAGAAAGACGCTGCGACAGCAGTCGATGCCCTCAAGAAGAGCCTGGCGAGTGTGCCTGTGGCGGACACCACCAAGCCGGGGCCGCTTCTGCAGGATACTTACACTCTCGGTTCGGCGTACTATCAGTCGACTCCGCCTGATCTGATTAACTGCGCGTGGTATGCCGCTCGCGCCGCTGCCTTCGCACCGGAGCCCTATAAGTCCCAGATGCTTCCTTTGGCAAAGTACTGCTTCAAGAAGTACCACGGTGGGGATGATGGCTTTGATGCCCTACTGGCCGCAGCGCAGCAGAATCTGGACCGTCCGGCCGATTTTACGATCAAGCCTGCTCCCAAGCCGTCGGATATTGTGGCACAGGTGATTGCGAGTACGCCTGATCTTGCGACGCTGGCTATTAGCGACAAGGAGTTCATCCTTGCTAACGGCACGCCTGAGGATGCCGCGAAGGTTTGGGACACGATCAAAGGTAAGTCGGTGCAGTTTCCAGGCGCGACTGTGATCTTGGTCTCGGATACGGAGTTGAAGGTTGCGGTTTCAGACGATGCGGTTCAGTCGAAGACGGCAGACTTTGTCTTTCAGCTGAGCCAGCCGTTGAAGACGCCTCCTGCAGTAGGCGATAAGGTTGACGTGACTGGAACCTACGCTTCGTTTACGCCCAGCCCTCTTGTCATCACGATGAGTGATGGCGCGATTGTCGAGAAGAAGGCTCCTGTGAAGAAGCCGGCACCGGCACATCGGCCATCACATCGGTAAAAGCTGGTTCACAGCTAAACAGAAAAGGCAGCCTTCGCAGGCTGCCTTTTCTGTGCCTTTGACCGTCAAGTGGTTTTCGGCATCGGGGCGGAAAGACCGATGGCAAAAATATATGCCGGCGGAGAATATGCAAAAAAATGCACTTCGTGAACGCACGATGGCCATTTTCAAGTTAACTTGAGAGTGGAGCCTCCAGGATTCCTATTGGGGAACCTCGTACGGCGATATGTGCGGTCTTACAAGATTCGACCCTGATCGCTGCTCTTCATTGCCCTCCCTGGTTACTTTATATCCCTTGGCTGTACACCTCAGCAGAGCAGGAGGAGAGTGCCGATGTCTTATTTGCAGCAGCGCAGGGAGGGGATTTGCTCGTGAGTCGAGTAAAACGTTTCCCTGAATTTCAAGTCTTTCTGCAACCGATCGTCGATCTGAAGAGAACATCAGTTTTCGCCTATGAGGCACTGTGCAGGGGTTTGGGCGGGGAAAGTTACCCGGAGTTGCTGGCGCGGATCGATCCGAAGCTGACCTCCGCGTTCGACGAACGGATCATGATAAAGGAACTTCAACTAGCGGCAGCGCTGCGGCTGGAGAGCATGGGTGCGAAGATATCGCTCAACATGGGGCCGGCAGCGGGTTTGGATCGAGGACACGTACTGCAAGAGGCAAAGCGTTTGGGAATCAAACCATCTTCGATCATGATTGAACTAACCGAAGGGGTGAGAATGGATCCGCTGAAACTGGCACGTATCATCGCGGACCATCGCTCGGCTGGAGTTGTAGTCGCACTCGATGATTTTGGCGGAGGATACGCCGGGCTGAATGTTCTGGCGACGTGTGTTCCGGATGTGTTGAAGGTCGATGGTGAACTCATTCGGAATATTCATTCGAGCCCGCTGAAGAAAACCATTGTGGGCGCATTCGCCGATGTGTGCCGGAGATTGAATGTCGAAATTATCGCGGAAGGCGTGGAGACATTAGCGGAGGTCGATGCGCTGCATGGTCTGGGCATCTACCTGATGCAGGGATACTTCTTTGCGCGCCCGCAGGCAGGGCAGATACCGGCGGTCAACTTTCCGCGAAAATATCGAAGCACAGCGTTGGCGAACGAGTGGCCGCGAATCTCGAAGTCAGATCGAGAGTGGCTGCGGCGGGCGATTCGGCAGTAGGAGCAAGGCTATTCGCTGAGCATGATGCGTTTGATTTGGTGGGCGCGGCCTGTGGCTCCATCACAGGAGATGAGGGCGGCGCACATCTTTGGGTTGCCCTTGGCGGACTCGAACTTGCCGGGCATTCCTGTGAGAAAACGCGCGAGGACGAGCTCTTTTTCAACGCCGATTACGGAGTCGTAAGGACCGGACATGCCTACGTCGGTTTGGTATGCGGTGCCGTTGGGAAGGATGCGCTCGTCGGCGGTTGGGATGTGGGTGTGGGTGCCGAGCAGGGCGGTGATGCGGCCGTCGAGGTACCAGCCGAGGGCTACTTTTTCGCTGGTGGCCTCGCCGTGGAGGTCGAGGAGGATGACCTTGGCTTTGATTTTGCTAAGGAGCTCGTCGGCCTTGCGAAAGGGGTCGTCGCAGGAGGACATGAAGACGCGGCACTGGAGATTCATGACGGCGTAGGGCTGGCCAGTGGGGAGCTCGCCCTCGTAGACGCCGAAGCCTGGTGTGCCTACGGCGTAGTTGGCTGGACGAAGGACGCGACGGCCGCGGACGTGGGAGTCGGCGGGGACGGTCATGTATTCGAAGATTTCTTTTTTGTCCCAGATATGGTTGCCGGTGGTGATGACGTGGGCGCCGAGATCGAAGAGTTCTTCTGCGATGGAGGGGGTAATGCCGAAGCCGCCAGCAGCGTTTTCGCCGTTGATGACAAGGAGATCGACGGCATTGGACTCGAGGACGTGGGGCAGATGTTCGCGCACAATATGGCGGCCGGCGGAGCCAAAGACGTCGCCGACAAAGAGGATATTCACTGTGAGATTTTACATGGTTGCGACATTCTGAAGCGACGGTGGATGCGAGTTTGCGCTGTGGTTGTGTTAGCTTTTTTGCATGGCACAGAGCGAGCGTTTTCAATTGAGTGTGCGGGTGCTGGCGGTACTGGCGAGTGAGCCGGATGCAATGCATACGTCGGCGGCGATTGCGGAGACGCTGAAGGAGAGCGCGGTGATGGTGCGGCGGACGTTTCTGCTGCTGCATAAGGCCGGGCTGATAGAGCAGCGAAAAGGGCCGCATGGCGGGGCGAAGCTGAAGGTCACGCCGAAGCAGATCGGGCTTGGGGATTTGTTTGAGGCGACGGCTGGGGACTGGCTTTCGATTGAAGACAAGGCTGTGGCTGCGCATATGAAGAAGGTGCGCGGGGACGCGATTGCGGCGATGAATGAGCACTCTCTGGCGGGGGTGGTGAAGCGGATGAAGAAGGCGAAGTAGAATTATTTTTCCAGGATTTTTTTTGGGCCCCGGAGAGATCCGGGGTTTGCTGTTTTTGAGGGGTTTTTTGAGAAAAACGACTGCAGAAGGTGGATTTTTTGTGGACAAGTTGTGGTGAAATGTGTGGCAAACGTGGATAGCGGGATGTCGTGTTTTGGGCCGATCGATTTAACGCGGTTTTTGAGATTTATTTTGCGAGGAGGGCGACGGGATGAAGAAGGCTGTTTTGCTGCTCAGGATTGCTTCGGTACTGGCGTTGATCCATGGGGTGATGCACACGATCGGTGGATTGTTCGGATCGGTTTCGCCGGGGCCGATGCAGACGGCTGCGACGGCGATGCAGGTGAACCGGTTTGAGGCGATGGGGGCTAGCCGAACCTATTGGGACTTCCTGACGGGGTATGGGTGGCTGACGACCGTGAAGTTTCTTGTAGAGACGGTGGTGTTCTGGCAGCTTGCTTCGCTGGTGAAGTCGTACGGGCTACAGATACGACCGATCCTGATCGCTTTCAGTGTGGGGTATGTCGTGGATGCGTTTTTTGCGTGGAGGTATTTCTTTGCAGGGCCTGCGGTGTTTGAGATTGTGATTGCCGGATGTTTGTTCTGGGCGTGGTGGCTGGCCGGCCGGACGGCGCCGCAGGCGGTTTAGGGGGCGGAGAGCGGATCGCGCTGCGTGCGATTGCCCATTCATGCGATGAGACCGCATGAATGGGGTACCCGGCGCGTCGAGCGAACGCGATTAAAGATGTAGCGGAGGAAGTGGAGGAGTATTTTCGAGGAAGGCGTTGCAGCGTGGATGGCTCGAGGTTTTTCTGCCGCCGGGCAGCAGGGTTGGAAGCAGGCAATATGACAGTTGGTGAAGAGCGAGTGAATTCGTATGGGTGGGAAGACGCCGCGAGAAATTTCCTGAGTGATCTGCGTTTTGCTGGCCGCCAGTTGCTGAAACATCCGGTATTCACTGTGACAGCGACGTT
>DATMQZ010000052.1:0-2486 GCA_035566575.1 Edaphobacter sp. | reverse complement strand
GCAGGATGCCGCGTTGACCGCTAGTTCCCATTTGAATGATGCGTACCGGACGCTGAAGGACCCGATTCTGCGGACACAGTATCTGCTCAAGCTGCAAGGGGTGGAGCTGGAGGAGCAGTCCAAGGCTGCTACCGACGCGGCCCGGGCCACCGGGGAGCAGAAGAAGCAGGTTGTTCCTCCGGAGCTGCTGGAGGAGGTCTTTGAGCTGAATATGCAGCTGCAGGAGATGCGGATGGCCAATCAGATGGGCGAAGAGGAGCCGGAGCTGCGGCGAGATCTGATGACGGCGAAGGATGCCTTCGACGCGAAGATGGTGGAGACCCAGGCAGAGTTGGAGGGGCTTTGGACGGCCTGGGATTCGGCGGTGGATGCTGGAGACGAGGGAGCGAAGGCCAGAGCCAGGGATGCGATGGTGGCGTTGTTGAATAAGCGGAGCTATCTGCGGAACCTCGTTCGAGATGTGAACGAGGCTCTTGAGTAGTGGCGTTTAGATGGCTGTCGCTGCGATTTTTTCGATCTGCTGCAGGTGGTTAATGTCGTGGCCAGCCATGGTTTCGACGATGGTCCAGAAGGTCATGGTTCCGCGTTCGGGGTGGGTGGTGGGGTGGCGACGATCGTCCTCGGAGATAGTGGTGAGCAGGCGATGGTTCCAGTTGCGTGCGGCCTCGAAGAGGGCCAGGGCCGAGTCGAAGTTGTAGGCGGCGTAACGGTCGGCCCAGCGCTCCTGATCGAAGGGCTGGATGATGGCGTGCTCCTCGCTGAGGGTCTGGCGAAGGCGGAAGTTGAACACGGTTTCACAGTCGGCGAGGTGGGCGGTGATCTCGCGGATGCTCCACTTGCCTGGCTCGGGGCGACGGTCGATCTGCGCCGGTGTGAGAGAGGCCGTAAGAGCGCGCAGGCGGTCGATTGTCGTCGTCAGGACAGGGATCGGCTCCGTGCCGTCCAGAAACTTTGCGTACGGATTTAGGTCCATGAAGGAACGGTATCACGGGGTAGTGGGCGGGGCTAGGGGGTTGGCTGCGCCCAGGGATCGTAGGTACCGATGTTCCAGATGTGGCCCTCGGGGTCGCTGCAGGTGAAGGCGCGGCCGCCGTAGTCCATGTCTTTAATGTCGAGGAGGATGGTGGCTCCGGCGGCCTTTGCGGTGGCGTAGACGGCGTCGGCGTCGGAGACGACGAGGTATGGGGTCTGGGTCTCGCGACGGCCGATCTGATCGGGCTGGGTGATGAGCTTGCCATAGGGCGTGTCAGCGATGGAACTGAGCACAATCATGCCGTTGCCGAAGGTTAGTTGGGCGTGGGCTACGGTGTTGTCGGGACCCATGTAAACGGCCTGCTTCTCGAAGCCGAAGGCGCGGGTGAGCCAGTCGATGGCGGCGACGGCATCGCGGTAGTTGAGGGCTGGAATGACGGCTTTGGCTTGGTTTTTCATGGTGACATCGTGCTCCATTGAAAGCGGTTGGTCTTGGAAAAAACGGAAGGTGGAAGTTTATTTTGCAGCTGGTGCGGCTAACCCCTCCCCCCCTCTTTCAGGGGTATTTTTGTTCCTAAGTTGCTTTGAATCAGCTATATGCGGGGATGATGTGCCTGTAAGATATTCATTCTAAATGGGTTTCCTGCAAAATATTCTTTCTAAAGGATTTATGGGGGAAATAAAGAAAGCCCCGGAGTTTTGTCCGGGGCTTTTCTTTATCTCTACTTTTAATTATAGCGGTTCGCGCATAACTCTTTTGCAATGCGGATCTTCTTTCTAATCATTGGGTTAGATGGTTTGGGGGCTTGACAGCTTTTTCGAAGCGAGCGTCGATCCACTACTTGGGAACAGGCGAGAACAAACAACGGCGAAATACAGAGATCCTTCACTGCGTTCAGGATGACGACGTCGTGGATAAAAAGGGTTGAGGATGCCGCACGACAACTGGGATGATGACATACCAAACGGCGACAAGACGTCTTTCACAAACAACAGCAAGATGTCGTTTGGGTTAGACAGTTTTTTAGAGTTTTGATGTGGGTGTATGCTTGTGGCCTCGTTTTAGACATGAGCGTCTCCGCTGGGTGCGGGATGTGGGCCATTCCCTTGTGAAGTCATCTCGACAAAGGAAAAGGCGGGCCTGTGTAGCGGACCGCTCGGGATTATCGATGAAACCCTCTGGCAACTTGAGTTGTTGTGTCGTGGCAGCGTTCGCGCTGCTGAGCCTTGGTGCAGTAGTGCAGGCGCAATTGCCGAACTACGTCGTAGATGCGCAGGTTCCGGTTGCATCGAGCGATGGGTTTAATGATCCGCATGGTCTGGCGACGGTTGCGGGCGGGACGGTGTATGTGGCGGATTCGGGTAATCATCGTTTGCTGAAGTTTGCTCCGGACGGCACACAGACGACGGTGAGCTTTGGGGTGTTCGGACCTGTTGCGGAGACGATGAGCGGACTTGCGCGGGACGGTGTGGGCGATCTGTTTGTAGCAGACACGGCTACAAATAGGCTGATC
>DATMQZ010000051.1:0-17084 GCA_035566575.1 Edaphobacter sp. | reverse complement strand
TGCGTGGTGGCGCGCATGAAGGGCGGCGTCTCCTGCAGGGTGGGCTCGACGGTGCTCGGGATGGTGATGATGTGGTGCGTGTTGATGAAGGTGATGAGGCTGGAGAAGGTGTCCTGGAATGAGCCGAGGAGCTTGTCGGGTGCGGGATGGATGGTGGCTAGTTCGGCGAGGACTTCCTTGGGTGTCTTGGAGGGATCGACCTCTTTGGCGATGCGAGTGAACTCGGCCTGATTGCGGTGGAGGTCTTCGAAGCCGATCCGGAGGAGGTGGTCGAGAGGAATGTCGACCATTTCGTCGTAGCTGAGCTTCTTGCTGAAGGTTTCGGCGCCGAGGCGGAAGTCTCCGTTAGAGCGTGGGAGAAGGTCGGACTTCATCCATGCGCTGTAGGATTTGAGCGCGTCGATGACGGCGGCGTTGGTCTTGGCGAACTCAGCTTTGGCGGCTGGATCGGTTGCGTCCTTGAAGGCGAGAGGGACGTCGTTCTGGAAGAAGCTGATGATGCCGTCGATCTGCTCGAGTGCGATCTCGGTGAAGATGCGCGGCGGGTTCTTGAGGTTCTTGCGAGCTTCGACGAAGACTTGCGGGATCTGCTTCTCGCGCTCGATGGCCTGACGGAGGCGAACGTCGACGGGAGCGAAGGGACGCTCCATGAGGACGAAGATGGAGTTGGTTACGCCTGAGGAGTAGTTGTCGGGGTTCTTCTCCCAGTTGCGGATGACTTCGAGGGAGAGGAGTTGGGAGCGGATGTTGTTAAGCAGGATCTGGTAGTCGGCTGCTACGTTGGCGTCGAGTGCGGCGGGGTCGATGGCGGTGAGCTTCTTCTCGGAGGCGTGGAGAGCGGCGATTTGTTTTTGAACGTTCGCCGCGGAGTAGTCTTCGAGCTGGTTGTTGTATTGATGAAGGCCGGCCTGGGTGCCGGTGGTGGGGGAGAAGTGAAAGTAGACGTCGGAGAAGAACTGCTCGGAGACGAAGTTGAAGGTTTGAATGGCTCCGTCGGCGGAGAGGCGCTGGGCTGGTGCCGAGGGTGTCAGCATAAGGGCTCCGAGGGCGAGGGCGGTGAAGAGAGTTTGGGCGCGCATGGTGGTTGTGGGAAGTCTACGGGATTTGGATTTCTGTGGGTACCCCCTCCCCCTATCTATTTGTAAGTTACTTAGAATCATGGAGTTGGTTGATTTGTTTCTGCTAAATTCGTCTTTCTAAAAGGGTTACGGGTAAATTCGTCTTTCTAAAAGGGTTATGAGTTTAAATGAGAAATCCCCGGCGCATGCCGAGGATTTTTTTGATTCTTTAACTAGATTAGCAGATCGGGTGAAACTCCTTTGCAAAATAGATGTCGCTGATTTTAGGGGAGTTATGGAGTGGTGGGGCTTGACAAACGATTTTGCTGGTGTTTTGAGGCGATGTTTTTGTAAATGATTGATGTATATGAATTTGGGTGGTGCGTTTGCTCAGGTGGTAACGGGGACTACGCCGTAGCGGGTCATGACGGAGCCGATTGCGGCCAGGTTGGGTGGGCCGTCGACGTTGATGACGGTGGCGAGGTCCTGGAAGTATTCGGGGCCGATGAGACCGGGAGTGAGGATGAACATGACCCTTGCGGTGTGCTTGTGGCGGTTGGTGTACGTGTGAACGGCGCCGCGGGGGATGAAGAGTTGTTCGCCGCGGTGGAGTTTATAGTCGGTGCCGTCGATGGTCCAGGTGGTGATGCCGTTGAGTCCGATGACGGTTTCGTCGTAGTCGCGGTGGAGATGCGAGAGGACCATGTGACTTGTGGGAGGGATGATCATCTCGAAGAGATCGAGGACGCCATGGGTCTCGTGGCGTGTCTTTAAGAAGGTGATGCTGACTCCGCCGACGCGAATGAGTGGGTGCATGTCCCTCCTGCTCTGGGAAATGATAGCGGGTTGTCGGGGAATTCGCTAAACATTGATAGAGATTAATTTAGTGAATTCCTCTGAGTTAAGAGACTTGGATTAGACAGCGCAAATGGGCAATTTGTGAGCTGCTGGGATGGCGATGTAGCGGGTCGCTTCGCTCCCATTGGAAAGACAAATGCGGGGGTTCTTCGCTTCGTTGAAGAATGACAAGCAAGAGCAACGGCAACAGCAAGGGCAAAAACACAAAAGCAGATCCCTACGGATGACAAACAAGAAAAGCAATGGCAAGGGCAAGGACAAGGGCAAGGGCAAGGGCAAGGGCAAGGGCAACTTATTTCGATGGTGCGAGGGAGTCGAGGAGGGCGCGGGTTTCGGCGAGGACGTCTTCGGCTTTGGCGGTGGTGAGGGGCCAGCGGAGGATGCCTTGTGGGGTGAATTGGGCTCCGCGCTTGGTGTTGCGGCTGACTAGCTTCATGAGGGTGCCGGGATCGACGGTGGGCGCGGTGGGGTCGGTGCTGCGATCGGCGAATTTGATATGGAGCATCTCGACGAATGTTTTGGTTTTGTGTGTGCCGACGCCTTGTTCGATCTGGGTGCGCTTGCGGTCGATTTGGGCGATGCCTAGTTGCTGGCAGTGGAGACGGATTTCGCCTGCGGCGAGGAGGTTCAAAACGGACTCGGGTGGGGTGCCGTAGCGGTCTTGTAGCTCGGCACGGACGTCGGCAAGGGCTGTGTAGTCTTCGGCTCCGGCGATGCGTTTGTACATGCGGAGGCGCTGGTTCTCTTCGGGGATGTAGTCGGAGTCGATGCGGACGGAGATGCCGAGGTTGATGACGGTGGAGGCGTGAGCGGGTTTGTCTTCTTCGCCCTTGATCTTGCGGACGGCCTCTTCGAGCATGGAGGTGTACATCTCGAAGCCGATAGCTTCGATGTGGCCGGATTGCTCGCCGCCTAGCATGTTGCCTGCGCCGCGGAGCTCGAGGTCGAGTGCAGCGATTTTGAAGCCTGCGCCTAGGTCGGAGAATTCCTTCAGGGCGGCGAGGCGGCGACGGGAGATTTCGGTGAGCTCTTTTTCGGGTGGGATGAGGAGGTAGCTGTAGGCGCGGCGATTGCTTCGGCCTACTCGGCCTCTTAGTTGATAAAGCTCGCTAAGGCCGTGGCGGTCGGCTCGGTTGATGATGATGGTGTTGGCGAGAGGGATGTCCAGGCCGTTCTCGATGATGGAGGTGGCGACGAGGACGTCGTACTCGTGGTTCATGAAGGCAAGCATGACGCGTTCTAGTTCGGCCTCGGGGAGTTGGCCGTGGCCGATGACGATGCGGGCTTGCGGGACTAGCTCGCGGATCTTTGCGGCGAGGTCGTAGATGGTTTCGACGCGGTTGTGGACGAAGTAGGTTTGGCCTCCGCGCTCGAGCTCCATTTCGACGGCGGTGCGAACGAGCTTTTCGTCGAACTTGGCGACGATCGTCTGGATGGCCATGCGGTCTTTGGGGGGGGTCTCGATGACGGACATGTCGCGGAGGCCGATGAGCGACATGTGGAGGGTGCGCGGGATGGGCGTGGCCGACATGGCGAGCACGTCGATGTGGGCGCGCATTTGTTTCAGGCGCTCTTTGTGGCGGACGCCGAAGCGCTGTTCTTCGTCGACGACGAGGAGGCCGAGGTCCTGGAACTTAAGGTCTTTGGAGAGGAGGCGGTGGGTGCCGATGAGGATGTCGACTTTGCCGTCGGCTACTTTTTCGAGGATCTCTTTTTGCTCTTTGGCTGTGCGGAAGCGGGAGATCATCTCGACGTTGACGGGGAAGTTGGCGAAGCGGCGCTTGAAGGACTCGTAGTGCTGGAAGGAGAGGACGGTTGTGGGTGTTAGGACGGCTACTTGCTTGGAGTCCTGCACGGCTTTGAAGGCGGCGCGCATGGCGACTTCGGTTTTGCCGTAGCCTACGTCGCCGCAGAGGAGGCGGTCCATGGGCTGGGTGGACTCCATGTCGGCCTTGATGTCGGCGATGGCGGAGAGCTGATCGTCGGTCTCGTTGAAGTCGAAGGCGTCTTCGAACTCGCGCTGCATGTTGGTGTCGGGCGAGAAGGGTGTGCCTTGCGTGGCTTCGCGCTGAGCGTAGAGCTTAAGTAGCTCGGCGGCCATGTCGGCCATGGCTTTCTTGACGCGGGTCTTGGTTTTTTGCCAGGACTGGGTGCCTAGCTTGTTGAGCTGGGGCGCGGGGCCGGTGTCGGTGGAGCGGTACTTCTGGATGAGGTCGAGACGGGTGAGCGGGACGTAGAGCTTGGCTTCATCGGCGAACTCGAGGATCATGAGCTCGAGTGGAGGGGCGTCGTTTTCTTCGATGACGCGGAGGCCGCAGTAGCGGGAGATGCCGTGCTCGACGTGGACTACGTAGTCTCCTACGGCGAGGTCGCGGAAGTCGGAGATGAAGGCGGCGGTTTTGGATTTGCTGCGGCGGATGGGACGTGCGGTGACGTCGGCTTCGTCGGAGAGATCCTGTGCGCCGAAGATGATGATCTGGCGGGCGGTGGATTTGTCGAGGTCGAGGACTTGCACGCCGGCGGCGATGGTGGTCTTGACGATGACGGGAGTGCGGAGGTCTCCGGCTAGGTAGCTGGACTCGGAGTAGACGTTGGAGGAGCCGTGCTGGTCGGTGCGGGAGCCGAGGCGGTAAGGGACTTGATACTCCTGCAGGAGACCGGCTAGGCGCTCGACTTCGCCCTGGTTGGGGGCGGTGAGGAGGATGCGGGCGTCTTGCTTCATGAGTGCGTAGATTGCGTCAATCAACGCTGGTATAGACCCGTGGAAGCGTTGGGTGGGCCTTGTGGCGAAGTCTACTTCGGAGAGCTCGCTGCGGTCGGCGTCGAGGACATCTACTGCGCCTAACTGGTCGAGGTCGCAGCCGGTGAAGCGGCGCAGGCGGTCTTCGAGATCCCAGGGGGAGAGGTAGATGTCTTCGGGGCGGATGAGGTTGCCGATGCCGGAGCGGTCGTGGCGCTGCTCGATCTTGTTCCACCAGCGCTCCCCTTGATTTTTGATCATGGCGGGCTCTTCGAGGAAGACGCGGGTGGTGGGGCCGAGGAGGTCGAGGAGGGTTTGCGTGGCTCCGGCTACGGGAGCGAAGAACTCCCAGCCGGGGAAGACGGTGGCTTCGCCGGTGCGGGTGGCTACGTGAGTTTGGAGCTCTACTGGCTCTTCGCCGCCTTCAAGCGCTGCTCCTGCGGAGCCTGCTCTCGTGAGGCGGGCGTTGATGGCGGTGAGGAGTTTTTCGGTGACGGGTGTTTCGGTGAGGGGAAGGAGAAGGGCGCTGTCGAGTTGGGAGCTGGAGCGCTGGGTTTCGGGATCGAACTTGCGGATGGATTCGATCTCGTCGCCGAAGAAGTCGATGCGGACGGGGCGGTCCTGCTCGGGGCTATAGACGTCGATGATGCCGCCGCGGATGGTGACCTGGCCGGGCATCTCGACGACGTCGACGCGGGTGTAACCGACGGAGAGGAGATGCTCGATGAGCATGTCGGGGATGTGCTCTTCGCCGACGTGGAGATGGAGGGCGAGGCCGCGGTAGAAGTCGCGGGGGAAGAGCTTCATGCAGGCGGATTCGACGGGAGCGATGACGAGGCGCGGGCCGGTGTGATGCGCGGCGTGCTGACAGATTTTCCAGAGGGTGGCGGCGCGGGTCTCCTGGATTTCGGAGTGGGGAGAGAGATTTTCGAATGGGAGGACGTCGTGGGAGGGGAGACGGAGGACGGATTCGGCGGGAAGTGCTCCGGTGAGCTCGCAGGCGGAGAGGACGGCGGCGTGGAGGGACTCGGCGGCCTTGTTGTCGGGGACGATGATGACGGAGGGCGCGGCGGCGGCGCGGACGAAGTAGGGAAGGTAGAGGGCGCGGGCGGTGGCGGTGAGTCCAGAGACACGACGGCGGCCCGTGCCACCGCTCAGGTGGCGGCGTACACGCTCGAAGGCTTCAGAGTGCTCGAGGTCAGCGAGGAGCTCGCGGACGAAGGGTAGAACCATGCTGAGATTAAGTTTACAGCGAGGAAGGCGAAGGTCATGGCTGGGCATGTTTTGGGGAATTGAAGGATGGCGAGCGAACGATTGTGGTCAAAAAAACTTTCATCGCGTCACCAAAGCGCTGGGATGCGCACGCCAATGTTTTGTGATTTGGAGTAGTATTTCGTTTCTCGCGGGGATAATCCGCGAGGCTGCCCGATTTGTTGGGGCTCCGGATGACTCGGACAGCAAATGTCTCATTGGAGGTTTGCGATGAGCGTGTGGATGAGGGGAATCCTGATTGTTCTGATAGGTACGCTTCCACTTCTGGAAGGCTGCACGCGGCATAGCAAGAGCGAACACTACTACCTGATTGCAACGAACATCGACGTGGCGTACTGGAAGACGGCTGCGGAGGGATTTCAGAAGGCGGCGGCGGAGTTTGGGGTGACAGCCGAGACGCGGGGTCCTGCGAAATTCGATCCGCAGGCCGAGGTTCAGGAGTTTCGCACGGTGGTGGCGAGGAAGCCAGCGGGGATTCTGGTGTCTGTGGCGAACTCGCAGTTGATGGCTCCGGAGATTGATGCGGCGGTGGCTGCGGGGATTCCGGTGATCACGATCGATTCGGATTCACCGGAGAGCAAGCGTTTGTATTTTATTGGGACGAACAATCTGGAGGCCGGAAGGCTGGGCGGGCATCGCGTGGCGGCGGTGTTGAATGGCAAGGGGAATGTGGTGTTTTTCACCAATCCGGGACAGCCGAATCTGGATGAACGTTTGAAGGGATACAAGGATGTGTTTTCGGCATTCCCGGGAATCAAAGTGGCGGACGTGTTCGATATGAAGGGGGATTCGGGCACGGCGATGGACAAGGCCGAGGAGTATCTGCTGAAAAAAGGCGCGGACAGGGTGGATGCTTTTATATGTCTGGAGGCGGCTGCTGGCAGAGACGTGGGCGAAGCATTGAGACGTGCCAAGATAAATGGAGATTACGGCAGGCTGCTGGTAGCGATGGATACCGATCAGGCTACGCTGCAGCTTGTGAAGGATGGGATCATCGATTCGACGATCTCGCAGAAGCCTTACACCATGGCACGGCTGGGCCTGAAGGGACTGGATGATCTTTATCACTATCCGGTGAAGCCGCTGGTAGCGGACTTTGCGCTGGATCCATTTTCTCCGTTTCCGGCGTTTATCGATACGGGCGTTGCGCTGGTGGACAAGAGCAACGTGGAAGCGATTTTGACCAGGAAGGTGGCTGGCGAGTCGAAGTAAAGCAATAGGTGGACGGGGAGTCCGCCTGTTGCTTTACGCGATTTAGACGGTGACGACGATTTTGCCGATCTGCTGGTTGGACTCCATGTAGCGATAGGCTTCGACGATCTGGGGTAGAGAGAACACTTTGTCGATGCGGGGCTTGAAGTGACCGATGGCGAGGTGGTCGAAGACGTACTTTCTGGCCCTCGCCAGGGTGTTGGGGTTGTGGGTGATCTCGAAGAGGGTGTAGCCACGGATGGTGAGAGCCTTGGCGAGCGCGGAGAAGAGGGGGAAGGGTGTGGGTTCCGCGGCCAGCGCACCGTACTCGATGATGTGTGCACCGATGGCGGCGGCGGCGGCCAGGGTTTCGAGGCCTTTGCCGGCTACCGGATCGAAGATGATACGGGCTCCTTTGCCGCCGGTGATCTCTTTGACGCGGACGACGAGGTCTTCGTCGTCGGTGATGATGACGTGGTTGGCACCGATGGTGAGGAGGTCGGCTTTTTTGGCGAAGGTGCGCGTGGTGGCGATGCTGATGGCTCCTTCGGCTTTGATGAGCTGGATGGCGGCGAGGCCTACGCTGCTGCTGGCGGCGGTGAGGAGGACGAAGTCGCCTTTGCGAAGATGACCGTGGTGGATGAGGGCTCCGTAGGCGGTGAGGTACTGCATCCAGATGGAGGTTCCTTCTTCAGGCGAGAGGTTCGGTGGATACTCGGCGAGGGCGTTAACGGGGACGATGGCGACCTCGCCGCAGACGCCGTATTTGTTGAGAGGGAAGGCGGGAATGGTGCTGGCGGTTTTGCCGAGCCAAGAGGAGTGGACGTTGGGGCCTATGGCTTCTACGGTGCCGGACGCTTCGTAGCCCAATTTGGAGGGAAGCTCAGGTGTGACGAGGTATTGGTTGTGGCGAAACATGACCTCGGCGCGGTTGAGGCCGATGGCTTTGACACGGAGGCGAACCTCGTTTGCGGCGGGCTCGGGGAGGGGAAGCTCGTCGAGCTGGAGGACTTCGGCACCGCCGGTTTTGTGGAAGCGTACGATCTTTACGGTCTCTGATGACATGGCTTCCTACCTCTGTTGATAGGATGACGCCAGGCTTCGGTTCGAGTCGAGCAATTCTGGGCCATCTATACGGTAGGTCATCGGACTTGGGCAATACAGGAAGAGCTACGGCTTCGGCGCTATAGATAAGTAGCTGAAGTGGAACGTGTCCAGACTGGCGTGCGCATGGACTAGCCTGCTCAACGTATTAAGCGTTCGCAGAGCTTTAGGTTGCTGATTGAATCTTTCCGGTAAGGGCAGGAGTGCGGCGGCGTTGGGGCGCCGCACGTATTGGGATCAAAACCCATGGTTCCTGTCGTCAGAGGTACTATGCGTTGGTCGTGACGAAGACACCGCTTCCCTGACCGGCAGATTGAAAGGCCTGTAGGCTCTGTTGTGCTGCAATGATATTGCCGGAGGAAAGCGCGTCGCCAAGGTCGTTGATGAGCTTCTGGAGCGGGTCGGTCTGGGTGGATGAAGTAGAGATGCTGGTCGTCGCGGTGGTGGTGGTGCTGCTGCTGCTGCTTGATGCTGAGCTGGACGACAGCGCGCTGGTGAGGCTTGTATAGGCGCTCCGGGCTTCTGACAGGTCCCCGGACTGAACACTCTCAAGCAACTTGAGGAGATCTTTTTGGGCGGTGGCGTCGATGGTGCTGGTGGTTGTGGAACTGCTTGAGCTTGTGGCCGAGGTGCTGGCGCTCTGATCTGAGGTGCTGGAAGTGGAGCTTGACGAACCGCTGCCGGTTATAGAGGTGAGGAAGTTTTGCACGTCCGTCTGCGCTGCAGTGATGTCTCCTGAACTCAGGTCTTTCCCCAACGCGGTCACAAGCGTGTCGAGCGGGTCGCTCTGATCGCTGGTCTGGCTGGTTCCTAGCTGCTTCTTGAGAGTGGCGAGATCTTTCTGTGCATTGGCAGTATTTCCGGACTCGATGTCCTTGAGCAACTGGGTTAAGGTCTTGAGGGTAGCCTGGGCGGAAGATTGCGTGTCGCTGGTTGAGACTTGTGAGAGTGCTGTTAGGGAACTGAGGGCCGAGATACTCATTGCGATTTCTCCTTGTGAGGCGCGAATTTGCACAGTCCCGCAGAGAATGTGGAATCCGAGGGCAGGGCGACGATGATTTGTGCAAATAACGCGCCAAAGTGCCGCGGGGTTTCTAAGGCCGGTCTTAGAATGTTCCGGGGACAGGGATAGATTCCCACTTTGGGCGCGATACGGACGAGCCTATGATGGGCCACCCGAGCGATCAGGGCCAGGTGAGGAAACAAGCAACAACAACGGCAACGACAGAAGCAGATCCCTACGGGATTACAAACAAGAAGAAGAACAACAACAACGGCAACAGCGACAGCAAAGGCAGCGACGGAGGGGAAGGCGTGGGCTTGGTAGAATCTAGGCTGATATGTCTACTGCTACTGCACTTTCGCCGGAGATTCTTGCCAAGTACCAGCCTGTGATTGGGCTGGAGGTTCATGTTCAGCTTCTAACCGCTTCGAAGGCCTTTTGCGGGTGCGTGAATCAGTATGGCGGTGAGCCGAATACGCATACGTGTCCTACGTGCCTGGGTTTGCCGGGTGCGCTGCCGGTGCTGAATCGCAAGGCGGTGGAGTTTGCAGTGCTGGCGGCGAAGGCGATTAATTGTGAGATTCGCGAGACGAGCATCTTTGCGCGAAAGAACTATTTTTATCCTGACTCGCCGAAGGGATATCAGATATCGCAGTTCGATAAGCCGATTGCGGAGCATGGATGGATTGAGGTTCCCGCGTTTGATGCGGCGGGTGTGGCGATTACGAAGCGGATTGGTGTGACTCGGCTGCACATGGAAGAAGATGCGGGCAAGAGTGTGCATGATGGGTTTGCGGACTCGGTGAACCGGACTTATATCGATCTGAATCGCTGTGGGACGCCGCTGGTGGAGATTGTGAGTGAGCCTGATCTGCGGACGGCGGATGAGGTGTTCGAGTACCTGACGAAGCTGAAGGAGATTCTGCTGTACACGGGCGTGAGCGACTGCAATATGGAAGAAGGGTCGCTGCGATGTGACGCGAATGTGAGCGTGATGTTGAAAGGCGCGAAGGAGTTTGGGACGAAGGCTGAAGTGAAGAATGTTAATAGCTTTCGATACATTCGGTCGGCTGTGGAGTATGAGATTGAGCGGCAGATTGGCGTGCTAGAGGATGGCGGGCGCGTGGTGCAGGAGTCGCGGCTGTGGAATAGCGCGGAGGGGCGGACGTACTCGATGCGCTCGAAGGAGCAGGCGCATGACTACAGGTATTTCCCGGAGCCGGATCTTCCGCCGCTGGTCGTGGGTGCGGAGTGGCAGGCGGAGATTTTGAAGCAGATGCCGGAACTTCCGGAGACTCGGCGGGCGCGGATGATTGCGGAGTATGAGATTTCGGCGCAGGATGCGGCTACGCTGACGGCTACGCGAGCGTTTGCGGATAGCTTTGAGGAGGCGGCGAAGAAGGCGAAGAGTCCGAAGCGCGTGGCGTCGTTGCTGACGAGCGAGTTGACGATGCGGCTGCGGTTGGCTGGGTTGGAACTGGAGCAGTCTCCGGTGAGCATGGCTGGGATTGTGATGGCGGCGGACCTGGCAGAGTCGGGTGAGCTTTCGAGCAAGATGCTGAAGCAACTGCTGGATAGTGCGTTCGAAAAGAGCGAGGATTTTCCTGTGGTGTATGAGCGGGAGAAGCCGCAGCAGATCTCGGATGCGGGCGCGATTGAGAAGATGATCGATGAGGTGATCGCGGCGAATCCGAAGCAGGTGGAGCAGTATCGCGGCGGGAAGAAGACGGTATCGGCGTTCTTTGTGGGGCAGGTGATGAAGCTGTCGAAGGGACAGGCGAATCCTGCGCTGTTGAATGAACTGGTGGTGAAGAAGCTGGATAGCTAGAGCGCAATCATGGAAGGTATACGCGGAAAGGCGTAACGGTGATCAAAAGGATAAAGACTGATAAGAGCATGTAGAGCAGCTAGTCCTGTTCTCCGCTCTGTTCTTTTTATTCGCCCTTTTCACTTTGATCACCGTTACGCCTTTGTTGGGCCTGTCATCAAACGATGTGGTTACTACGGCCCCGCGAAGGGCTGTCCCTCGCCGTCGTCCGGGCGAAATGTCGACAGGATGGCTTCGAGGCGCACGGGTAAGCCCGCAGATCCGGGTGTAGGGATGTGGTGCCCCGACGGAGTTGAAGGATGGTTGATTCCATCATCGACTCGGTCGAGGAGGTAGGGAAAGAACGGATTGGATGACAGCCGTGTCAGGAAATCCTGATCGACTATCAGTGCACCTCGCTCACCGCGGGCATCCATCGCGCCGAGGTTGTAGCCGTAGTTGTCTGCGGTTTTCGGGTCGGGCTGCATTCCGTACAGTGGATCGTCCATTGGGATGGGTATCGCCAGATGCGAAAGCGAAAAAATTCCACGCGGGTAAGGAAGATTCAGCGGACGAACTTCTGCTTTCAATTCGCCCGGCGCGATGCTGCGCTCGACTGTTGCATCGGTGCCGTCGTCTGCATTTGTAATAACAGTAAAACGGAAGGTCTGGGGTGTGGTGGGCGTGAGTTGATCGACTGCGACGTAGGACGACTGGCGCAGCAGCGGGGCGAACTTGAGCGTGCGGTTTACATCAAACAGTACGATCTCGCTCCCATTGTCGGGTAGATACGCGTAGAGTCCCGTGAGGATCGCTGGTGTGCTGACAGTGAAATCGATGACCGACTGAAAGGTAATGACCGGCGGCAAGCCTCCGAGTTGTGACGTGCGTGCGAGGCGCTGAATCTCCGCCTGCAGCGCGTCGGTCAGCCTGAAGGACTGACGCGCGCCGTTTACCGGGAAGGAGTTGTACTTGAACGGATTGAATTCCGGTACGACGCTGAGCCAAGCCGCCTTTGCAAATGGTGGGAGTATGGCCGGCAGGGCGGCCAGTCCGGCAAAGCGCGCAAAGCGGGTGATACCGATCATTGGTGTGAACAGCAGGATCCGGTCGGCGCGCGCGAGCTTCGGGTCTTCCAGCGCATCCAGCGAATACTTCATCGCCAGTGCGCCGCCGTTCGAGAATCCAACCAGATGGAGGGGTGCGGGAGCAGGGACTCGCCGACGCGCCTCACGCACGGCCAGACGTGTTGCCGCCATCCAGTCTTCCCATCGAATATTGGTCAAGCCGGCTGGCACCGTTCCATGACCAGGCAAACGGAGACCGATGGCGACGAAGCCGCGATCACGATAACGTTGCGCGACGTGCCGGAGGCTGTAAGGCGAATCGGTGAGTCCGTGGAGCAGAACCACAACACCGATCGGTTTGCCGTCAGGCTCCATGACGTAGGAGCGATTCCAATCGTGCGCGAAATGCGCCGGATAAACCGGACTCGCCTCGAAGTAGCGATTGATCGGAAGGCGCTCGCCGGGCGCGAGTTTCTGGCTGACCTCGGCACGAACGCTCGCCATAATCTCGTCCTCTTGCGCGAGGTAACGAGTCCAGTCCGCGATGTCGATCTGATCTGCGGTCAATTCATGGGGAACGAAGGTGTGCCACGGCTGTAATGCAGGTCCGTTGAGTACCCTGAACGAACGCACTCCCAGCATCGTAACGCCAACCACGACGATCAGTAGTAACACCCACTTGATAATTCGTCCTATGGCTCGGGGCATAGTCTTATGGGCTCCCAGATCAGTGTCTGATGGGGCTTCTGCCAGATCAGTCTACGCTGACCTAAGCCGGTTGCGTCTTCTCGAACGCTTTTGTTGTGGGAGCCGATGGTGATGCAACTCGCGGTATTCTCGCTGCCTCTTAGACGAGAGGGAGAATAGTTATGGCAACGAAGAAGGCAGCGAAGAAGTCCGCCAAGAAGGCAGCTAAGAAATCGACAGCGAAGAAAGCAACGAAGAAGGCAGCGAAGAAGGCAGCGAAGAAAGTTGCGTTGAAGAAGGCTCCTGCGAAGAAGTCGAGCTCAACGCGCAAATATAGTCCGTCGGTAGGCAAGGACGTTGAGCGCGAGATGCGCGAGATGAAGCGCGGGAAGCTGAAGAGTGGACGGAGTGGAAAGAAGGTCACCAGCCGCAAGCAGGCGATTGCGATTGGATTGTCAGAGGCTCGGAAGGAAGGCAAGAAGGTTCCACCGTCGCCGAAGAAGTAATCGGCGACGGATACGCTCTGCTACTTTTTGTCGGAACTGGATGCTGTGGCGGCGGGAGTTGAGGGTGTTGCCGGAGTTGTGGCTGCGGGAGTGGAGGAGGTCTCGGAGCTGCTTGCGCTGGATGCTGCGCTCTTGCTGTCGCCAGAAGACTTTGGTTTGGCGTTGCCGTAGCCGTCGGCGAACCAGCCTCCGCCCTTGAAGGCGATGGCGGGGGCGGAGAGGACGCGCTCGAGGTGTCCGCTGCAGTGCGGGCAAGTAGTGATCTCGGGGTCAGAGAACTTTTGGATCTTTTCTGTGCGCTCATGGCACTGGATGCATTCGTATTCGTAAAGTGGCATAGGGTGCAATTCTTTCCTTGTTGATAGCTTATCGTTTTTTCGGCGATGTCCCTGTTGCTTGAATAAACAGTTATTGCGAGGTTCTTCGCAATTTGAAAAGCCCTGCTCTCGTTGAAGAACAGGGCCTTTTGGTTTTCAAGCCGAATTATTTTTGAGGGGTTGCGGGATGGCGAAGCTTGGAGTTGGCGGCGGTGCTGGAACTGGCCGTTTGCGCCAAGGCTGTGTCGACGGTCTGGAAGATCTGTGTGGGGTCGGTGACCTGAATCCAGTTCTTCGGGGTGACGACCCAGATGGTGGGGGTCTGGGTGAGGCCGATGCGCTCGCCGAGAGCGTAGTCAGCCTGAACTTCCTTGGTGAACTCTCCGGTGGGGTCCATGACGAAGGGCATCGTCAGCTTATGTGACTGGAACCAGCGCTGAGTGAAGTTGCGAAGATCTTCCTTAGAGGCGATGGCGGTCTGCGAGGCGAAGACGGCTCCGCGATACTCCTCGGCGGTTTTGGGGGAGACTTTGTCCTGAAGATAGCGGGCGTTGACGGCAGCGTCGAAGCTCCAGAGATGCATCTTGAGCGGGAAGTCGTGGCGGACGAGAGGGATTTTGTAGTGATCGATGGCGGACTGAACCATGGGGAAGGCGCGGGCGCAGGCGGGGCACTCGAGGTCTTCAAAGGTGAAGAGGGCGACTTTGGCTCCAGCGGGGGGCTTGAGCATGGAGGTGTCTTTGAAGGTGCTGCCGGTGTTAGGGGGCGCGGAGTACTGCGCGTTGGCAGGGACCAGGAGGGCAAAGAACAGGGCGGGCGCGACGGCCAGGGCTAGACGGTTCATTAGGTTAAGACGCATAGGTTTATGTTTTGTATTTTAGCCGCAGGGGCTCAGATGTCGAATTCCTGTCGGTAGCTCATTTAGAATCCGGATGGGGCCGGATTTCTATAACTTCCTGCAGACAATGGCTTTTTGATTTTTTTTAGGGTTGACGGGAAGGCCTTTTCAAGATTTCGCAACCGCTCCGGGGTCATAGGACTCTAATCGATTGAGAGGTTTACAGGTTCCTTGCATATTGCTTCGGTACGAATGAAGGTTTGGGCGGCGTTTGTCTGCCTTGGTGTCTCTGGTGGGTCTGCGTGGGCGCAGGATGCGAACAGTTTGCCTTCTGCTCCCATGCCCAATGTTGGGACGATAAAGCTGCCGGGTGGGGTTGTGGTGGAGCAGGCTACGCCGGGTGCGCTACCGCTGAGCATAGATGATGCGATTGAGCGTGGGTTGAAGCGGAATCTGCAGATTGAGCTGAACCAGCAGAACGAGCGGTACGTGCATGGACAACTGCTGACGGTGAAAAACGAGCTGCTTCCTAGCATGACTGCGAAGGCGCAGACCGGCACTCAGGAGATCAACCTGGCGGCGTTGGGATTCAAGGCGGGATCACTGGAGTCGTTTGGAATTCCTGCGGGGACCATCAGCGAGATCGTTAAGGTGAGTACGACTTCGGCGCAGTTAAATCTGAACCAGCAACTGTTTAATGTGCCGGCTTATTATCTGTATCGCGCGGCGCAGAAGGCGGATACGGCGGCTTCATTAACGACTTTAAATGCACGTGGGACCGTGGCTTTACAAGTAGGGACACAATATCTGCTTGCGCTGGCCGATGCGGCGCAGATTGAGAACGCGCAGGCTCTGGTGAAGTCGAATGAAGTGTCGCTGCAACAAGCTGTGGCTTCGCATGACGCAGGAGTGGGAACGAATCTGGATATGCTGCGGGCGCGGGTGCAGTTGCAGACGCAGCAGCAAGTGCTGATCAACGCGGAGAACACGTTTGCAAAAGACAAGATTCAACTGAACCGATTGATTGGATTGCCCGCAGATCAGGAGTTGAAGCTGACCGATACAGCCCCGTTTGCGGAGTTTGCGGAGATGCCGCTGGAGCAGGCGAAGGCGGTGGCGTTCGAGCGACGGAAGGATCTGCTGAGTTTGCAGGCGCAGCTTGAGGTCGCAGACCGGACGAGGAAGGCAGTGAAGTTCGAGCGGCTGCCCGCGTTATCTTTCGATGGATACTACGGTGTGCTGGGTGAGACGCAAGGGCTCTATCACGGTGTGTTTTCGGCTGCGGGCAAGCTGAAGTTTCCGATCTTCCAGGAGGGGCAGCTGAGGGGCGAGCTTGAGGTCGCCGAGGCGCAGAAACATGCGCTGCAGCAGCAGATTGATTCGTTGAAGGTGACGATTGAGCAGCAGATTCGGGCTTCGATGCTGGATGTGCAGTCGTCTGCGGATTTGGTGAAGGTGGCGCAGAGCAATGTGGGTCTGGCGACCGAGCAGTTGCAGCAGGCTTCGGACCGGTTTGCGGCTGGCGTGGATGACAATCTTGCGGTAGTGCAGGCCGCGGCTACGCTGGCGGATGCGCAGTCGCGGCTGGTGAATACGCTGTATCAGTACAACCAGTCGAAGTTGCAGTTGGCGCGGAATACTGGTGTGGTGGAGACGCAGTACAAGGTTTATCTGGGGCGGTAGGTGTAGTGCAGTGCTATGATTTTCGACATGAGAGCGCCGGGGTCATCATCACCGATGCGATTGGCTTGCCGAGCTGTGATCGGCAGTTTTGTGATGATCGGATCGATTCTGATGGTGCTCCTGCCTATACCACAGTTACTTGACCACAGCGTGTGGAAGAACCTCCTTCGTTTTATTGTGTCTCTCGTCCCGTTTGGCTTTGGACTGGCGATCTCATTACTGGCCGAGAAGCAGTTGCGTCAGGGTATCGAGAACGACTTATGGCGGGAAGAGGAGTTTGCGCCGCTTCGCAGGTGGTTGGGGCATCCAGCGTTAATGGCCGCGCTTTTTGTACCTCCGGTGGTCTGGTTAGGCTATGTCATTTCGGCGGATAGTTTTCGCGGAAGCAGTTTGCTTTGGGGCCTAATATTTCCGATGCAATTGGTCTCGCGACTGAAGACTATTGTCATGCCACCGCGAGTTGAAGGCCTGATGTTTCAGGACGGGGGCGACTTCAAGGCGATTCGGTCGGAGCATTGGGGAGAGTCCAGGCAGGATTCGATCTCTTCGTAGGATGTGGAACTCCGAGACGAATTGGCTGTGGTGTCATTCGCGCGGCGCCGTAAATGTGAAAACATAAGGTATGGCTGAGGGTGGTAGTAGTGCGTTAGCTGCGGGAGTGCCTGCGGGAGTTGCATTTCGGTCGCGGGACTTCCGGTTATATCAATCGGCTCGGCTGATGGTGATTGTGGGCGCGGAGGCGCAGTCGGTGGCGGTGGCGTGGCAGGTGTATGCCATTACGCACTCGGCGCTGGATTTGGGATTTACCGGGTTGGCGCTATTTCTGCCGGGGCTGTTCTTTATGCTGGCGGCGGGGCATGTGGCGGATCGCTATGACCGGCGGAAGATTATTCTGACTTGTTATGGGTTGCAGGCGGTTTGTACGGCTGTGCTGTTGTGGCTGTCGCTGAGTC
>DATMQZ010000050.1:0-30900 GCA_035566575.1 Edaphobacter sp. | reverse complement strand
GGCGATCAACTCATTGCCCTGGCCGATCTAGCCGACAAGTACGGCAACGGCCAGCTCCGCGCCACCATCGGCCAGAACATCCTCATCGTCAACGTCCCCGACCGCGAGACCACGGCCCTCGTCATCGAACTCAACACCCTCAACCTCCACGTCGACGTCTCCGCCTTCTGGCGCGGCGCCATTGCCTGCACCGGCACCGAGTTCTGCAAGCTCGCAATCTCCGAAACCAAGGGCTTCAACAAATGGCTCGTCAATGAACTCGAAGACCGCCTTCCCGGCTTCGACCAGCAGATTCGCCTCCACGTCACTGGCTGCACCAACTCCTGCGGCCAGCACTGGATCGCCGACATCGGCCTCGAAGGCAAAAAAATCAAGAAGGACGGCCAGATGGTCGACGCCTTCTTCTTCTGCGTAGGCGGTTCGGTCGGCAAGTACGCCCGCCCTGCGCGCCCTCTCGGCTATCGAGTCGCCGCCACCGAGGTCCCCGACGCCATCGAGCGTCTCCTCAACGGCTATCTCTCCGTTCGCACCGAAGGCGAAGACCTACGTCACTACTTCGACCGCACCGACGACGAAACCCTCCGCGCCCAACTAGCCGGAGCCATCATCGAACCCGTCGAGCGTGACGCCCCACCCGTAGGCGCAGGCCATCTCGCCCCCGGCGAATAAAAACCTGCGAATCAGTTATTCCGCAGCGCCACCATTGGATTGATCCGCGAAGCCCGCCTGGCCGGAATATACCCGGCCAGCGCGGCCACGCCTGCCAACACCACCACCATCACTAGGAATGTAATCGGATCCGTCGGCGCAGTGCCAAACAGCAGCGACGCGATCATATTCGCCACGAGCATTGATGCCAGCACTCCAACGATAATCCCCACCGCCGCCAGTTGCAGCGTCTTAACAATCACCCCTGCCTGCACCCTTCCCGCCGACGCTCCCAGCGCCATCCGTATCCCAATCTCCTGTGTCCGTCGCGTCACCGAGTAAGAAATCACGCCATAAATCCCCAGCGAAGCCAGCAGTAGCCCAAGCCCCGCAAACGCCCCAACCAACAGAACGAAAAACCGCCTCGGCGACACCGCACGATCCACAATCCCTTGAATCGGCCGAAACTCCACCGCAGCCTGATTCGGATTCATCTCACGCAACGTCCGCATCACGCTACCCGCAAGCTGCTCCGGCGGCAGCTTCGACCGCACCACAAGCTCAGCTCCGTCCGGCCCCCACTCATCGCGCATCGTCGGCAGATACATCTGTTCGCCTGCCGTTCCCTCGACGTTGGTCTCATGTACATCCGCCACAACGCCGATCACCTTCACCTCGTTCTTGCCAATCGTCACCGTCTTCCCTACGATGTCCTCGCCCGGTGCAACAAAGTTCGCCGCCTTCTCATTCAGGATGACCGTGCTCTCACCCTTCATATCGTCCTGCCACCCAAAGTCCCGCCCACGCAGCCGCATCCCCATCGCCTTCACATACCCCGGCGAAACGATATAAACGAACGCTCCCGGAACCTCGTTGTCCTTGTAGGTTTTCCCCTTCGCCCGCGGCCCACCCCATCCACGATTCCGTTCTAGCGGAAGATTATCCGACACCCCCGCCACCTCAACTCCCGGAATCGCACTCACCCGCCGGATCATCTCCTGCAAAATCGCATCCCGCTTGTCCGCCTTGCCCCCGTCGTCATAGTTCACCTTGATCGCAGACGCGGTCGAAGGCTGAAAGCCCAGATCAACATCCAGCACGCGCATAAAGCTGCGCAACAACAAACCCGCACCAACCAGCAGCACGCAAGCCAGCGCCACCTCCGAGATCACCAGCGCCGACCGCAGCCTCTCGTGATTCCGCCCATCGCTCACGCCCGGCCCAGAGTCCTTCAGCGCCTCCTGCAGATTGCTCCCCGACATCCGCAGTCCCGGCAGCAAACCAAACAACACCGCTGCACCAACACTGATCCCCAGCGTCCAAACAAGCGCAGCGCCATCCACCCTCACACTGCTCAGCAACGGCAACGCAAGTGACCCCTGGTGCGCAAGATATGACGTAATCCCAAACGCCAGTACTAGCCCCAGCACCGCACCCATCCCCGCCAGCACCATGCTCTCCGTCAAAAGCTGTCGCACCAGCCGGCCACGTCCCGCACCCAGAGCACTACGCAGCGCAAACTCCTTACTCCGTGCCGCCGCCCGTGCCAGCATCAGGTTCGAAAGATTCACACACACAATCAGCAGAATCATCCCCACCGCACACCACAGCACAATCAGCGATCGCCGCAACTTGCCACTCACATACTGTTTCAGCTCATACGGCCTCGCCGTATAACTGCCCACCGACTCCGGAAACTTCTTACTCCAGTAAAACTTGGGAAACAGCACCCCCGCCTCAGCCTGAGCCTGCGCCACACTCACGCCGGGCTTCAGTCTTCCAATCAGCGCCAGCGTATTCCCCCATGGTCGAATTTCATCCATCACGACCGGCACAAAGAGATCCACCTTCGTCCCGGGCGAAAACACCGCGCCAAAATCGAACGTCTCCGGCAGCACGCCCACCACCGTCACCGGCCCGCCGTTCAGCGTGATCGGCTTCCCAATCATCCCGCGATCACCCCCGAACTGCCGCATCCAGAACGCATGCGACAACAGCACCACCGCAGGCCCACCTTTGATCGACTCTTCCTTCGTAAACGACCGGCCCAACTCCGGCGTCACACCAAGCGTCGGGAAAAAATTTTGCGCAACAGAGATGCCCGTTATCGGCTTGGGCTCCCCATGTCCCGTCAACTTGCCATTATCGCTAGTAGAAAATGCAAAATACCCCGTCACATCCTCATACGATTTATTCATCGCCAGCAGATCTTCATAAGCATCCGCCGAATACGTCGAGGCCGACAGACCATTCGCATCTGCTGGTGCAATCCACACCAGCCTCTCCGGGTCGTGAAACGGCAATGGCCGCAGCAGAATCGCATTCACCACGCTGAACACCGCAATGTTCGCTCCAATTCCAAGCGCCAGAATCAGCACCGCAATCACAGAAAACATCGGATCTCTCTTCAGTGTTCGCAGCGTGTAACGCAGGTCCTGCAGCAGCACATCCAGCCACGGCAACCCACGACTCGCACGCTGCTCCTCCTTCGCACGGTCGACACCACCAAACCGAATCAACGCCTGTCGTCGTGCTTCCTGCTCACTCATCCCCTGCCTCACATTCTCTTCAATGGCAATCTCCAGATGTGCCTGCATCTCCGCGTCCAGCTCTCTGTCGCGCTCCGGCTTATGAAAGAACGAGTTCACCCGTCCAAAGATCTCTCGCAGGTTCATCACATCTCCTCCTCGGCCGACGCCGACAACACCCGTCCCATCACGCTCGTCAGTCTGCGCCAATAAGCAGCATCCTTAGCCAGTTGCCCCCGGCCTTCCTTCGTAATCGAGTAGTACTTTGCCTTACGGTTGTTGTCCGACGTCCCCCACTCTGCTGAGATCCATTTCCTCTGCTGCAGCCGCACCAACGATGCGTAGATCGTCCCCTGATTCAGCAGAACCTCATCTCCGCTCACCTGTTCGATACGTCGCGCAATCCCATATCCATGCAGCGATCCCATGCTTGCAAGTGTCTGCAACACCATCAGGTCCAACGTACCCTGCAAAAGATCAAGCTTCGTCTGTGTCATGTTCGTCCTGTGCTATGGCCACATCAGTATGCCATGCTTCTGTGGCGATACCACATAAATGTGACGGCCGTCGGATTAAATGATCGAGGGCCGGGGCAAACTCCCCGGCCCTCCGGCCTCATATCAAATTCGAAAGATCAGTTGCGGCTTTTATGCCTTGCCGCTCGAATCAGCTTGCCCCTTCTTATGGACCTCAGCTGCAGCGGCAGGAGCCCCCGCTTCCAACATATAGAAGCAGCCGTTTGTTCCACTAAAGGTGCTTTGAATGCCCGTGACCGACTTGCTGGCAAGGTTTCCAGAGTAGGTTGTGTTGCTGTTGTTGAATTTAAAGGTCAACATACCAGCCGACTGCACCCAGACCCCGCTGTACCCTTGACCATTGGTCCACGTGCCGTTCGCATTGATCGTCATCGAGGTGCTGCCATAAGACCCGCCGCACCCCCAGTCATAGTTCAAAGTCCAACTTCCAGCTAGAGCCATAATAAGTACCTCTAAAAAAGTAGTGAGGCCGAAACCGTAATCGTTTCACGGCAAAACGCCACCAACCCTCCAAGCCGATGTCATGCAAAACCATCCCGAAAGCGACAACCTTATCCGCTATCATTAAGCTAGAGTCATCCATGTCCCTCTTCCCCATCTTCCTCAAGCTCACCGCTCGCCCATGTATCGTCATTGGCGCAGGCCACCTTGCCGAGTCGAAGATCGAGTCACTCCGAGCCGCGAATGCCGCCATCACCGTCATCGCCCCTCAGGCAAGCGAGAGCATCCGCGAGCAAGCCGCTACAGACGAGCTCACTCTCCTCCAGCGCCCCTACCAGCAAGGCGACCTTGCCGGCTTCTTCCTCGTCGTTGCGGCCACCAACGACCCCGCCGTCAACCGCGCCGTCTTCAGCGAAGCCACCTCCATCGGCATACTCTGCAATGCTGTCGACGACCCGCCCTTCTGCGACTTCTACTTCCCCTCCGTCGTCCGCCGCGGCGACCTCCAGATCGCCATCTCCACCGCAGGAGCCAGCCCCGCTCTCGCCCAGCGCCTTCGCAAAGAGCTCAACGCGCAGCTCCCCCTCGATCTCGGCGACTGGCTCACCGACCTCGGTAACCTCCGCCGCGAGGTCGTCGCAACCGAACCCCTCAACGAGTCCCGCCGCCTACTCCTGCACGAACTAGCTCAACGCGAGGTCTGCGGCTACGATCAGTGCCCCTCCCGTCAGCTAGCCCGCGAGCACGCCCTCACCAATCCACGACCCGAGAAGAAATCGTGAATAAAGAAGCCCAGCCGGGCACCGTCTACCTCGCAGGAGCAGGCCCCGGAGACCCTGGCCTACTCACCCTTAGCACGATCCAACTCCTCCAAACCGCCGACGTCATCCTTCCCGACGACCTGGTCTCCGACGAAATCCTCGCCCTCGCCAGCCCCACCGCCGAAATCATCCCTGTCGGCAAGCGCTGTGGCCAACCCCGCATCACCCAGGCCGAGATCCACGCCCTCATGCTCCAGCACGCTTCCGCCGACCGCTCCGTCCTCCGCCTCAAATCCGGCGACCCCCTCATCTTCGGCCGCGCCGGCGAAGAGATCGCCTTCCTTCGCGACCACGCCATCCCCTTCGAAATCATCCCCGGCATCACTACGGCCTTCGCCGTAGCCGCCAACCTCCGCACGCCCCTCACCGACCGCACCTCTGCCTCGAAACTCATCCTCGCCACCGCCCACCACGCCGCAGGCAAGCTTGAAGTCACCCCAAAGTGGACCGGAGCCTTCCCCGAAGATGCCACGTTAGTCATCTACATGCCCGGCCGCGACTTCCGTGCCCTGGCCGACGACCTCATCCAATCCGGCATCGCCCCCGAAACCCCCTGCGTCGCCGTCAGCAAAGCCACCACCTCCGACGAGCACGTCCACACCACCACCCTCGCTCAACTAGACAACAGCACCGTAGGCCCAGCCCCCGTAGTTCTCCTCATCGGTCACGCCATCCAGCCCGCTTAGCATTCGTCGTCCCAAAGTTTAAGGTCGTCATCCTGAGCGAAGGCGCGCAGCGCCGAGTCGAAGGATCCCTGTATTTCGCTTTTGCGGTTGTCTGTTCTTGCCTCTTACATTCAGAGACAGCCCGTCCTAAACATCCAACCCAATCAACCGCATCAACTCAATCCCATTGCTCTTCGTCACCACCCCATCCCGCAGCTTGTAATCGAACTTCATCTTCCCATCCGCAATCTCATCCTGGAGATGCACGTTGTACAGCCTCCCCGCCGCTCCACCAATCCCCGTCAACGCCAGATCATGCGTACTGATCAGTCCAATCGCACCCCGCTCCAGCAACTCCCGCACCACGCCCTCCGCCCCTGCCATCCTGTCCTTCGAGTTCGTCCCCTGCAGCAGCTCATCCAGCAAAAACAAAACCGGCATCCCACCTAGGGCCAGATCGCATATCTTCCGCAGCCGCGTAATCTCCGCATAAAATCGCGAGCTCCCCTCCTGCAGCGAGTCATTGATCAAAATACTCGCGCCCACTCGCAGCGGCGTCAGCCGCAACCTCCGCGCCCGCACCGGAGCCCCCGCCATCGCCAACACCGTATTCAACCCCACCGCCCGCATCAACGTACTCTTGCCCGACATATTCGATCCGCTGATCAGCAGCACACTCCTCTCCCCACCCACCCTCACGTCATTGCGCACACAGCCTCCCGCAGGCAGCAGAGGATGCCCAATCCCCTCCACCTCAAAGCAAGGCTCCCCCACCATAAACTCCGGAAACACATCCTCCACCCGCTCGTAGCTATAAGCCGCAATCGACAGCAGCGCCTCCATCTCACCCACTCTATCCAACCACCCTCGCACCGCCCTGCCATGCTCTCTACGCCAACCCTCCGCCGCAAAAGCGCACTGCACCGAATACATCAGCGGAATATCCAGCAGCCGCACAATCGGATTATCCAGAGAGTAGATGTACTCGACAATCGCCCCCAGCCTCCCAATCGCCTTCGACCCCGCCACTCCATGCGACCCCATCGCCTCACCGATCGCCTTCAGCGACGCAGTCTCAAACCTCTCCCTCTCCAACCGCCCAAGCAACGCACTCAGCAACCGCAAATCCTGCAGAGCATGCTCCGCCCCATGCAGTACCGCCTGCACTCGCCCCCGCAACCGCAGCACAACAATCCCCTCCACAAGCAACACTCCAAAGAACGGCGCCTTCTCCCCCGTCACCCCCCAAAACACCGCCGCTCCCACCGCGAGCATAGCCAGGACCAAAGCCAACCACCGCACCCAACCCTTCTCCAGCAAATTCGCCGACTCCGCCCACGCAACCAAAGCCTCTGCATGCACAGCGCCCTTCACATCCTCACCCAGAACCGCCACATCCTCGCGAAGATCCAGCCTTCCCCTCAGCTCCGCAACAGCCTCATGCCGCTCCCGAATCGTTTCCACCTTCGCAGGCGCAAGCAGCCACCCCGCGAGCATGTTCTCCCCCATCCGCGTCCGAGCCTGCGACAGCAACTCAAACAGACTCCCGCACCCAAACAAATCCAAATCCGTCGCATACAGACTCTCCCCTGTATCGAACCTTTCCCCCCGCGATCCAGCAGCCCCACCACCAGCCCACCGGTCCTCCATCCGAGCCAGCCCGCGCCGATAAAACTCCACGGCTCGCATCGCACACAACCGCCGCCGCTGCACCCGCGCTTGATAAACCGCAATCGCCACAAACCCACCCACCGCTACCAACAGCCACCATGCCGAAAATGTCCCGCGCTCCAGGCTCCACCACCCCGCCACCAGCGCACCGATCACCACCGCCAGCCGAGCGCCCGCAACCCGCTTATCAATCCTGTCGAACTGCGCCACCCCAAGCTCACGAGCCCGCAGGCGCTGCTTATACTCCTCAGAAGGGGACGGCGACGACGCTGAATTCACTCAGCCATTATCGCCCACCCACCAGAGCATCTCCTCCACATAGCAGCTAAACTAGAGACATGAAATCCCTCTCCACCCACAAGCTCCATCTCTTCGCAGCCGCCCTCTTCATCCTCCTTCACATTCCTATTGCCCTCGCGCAAAACGCACACATCCCTGCATCCTCCATCCCCACAGCCGACCTCATCCAGCCCGCTGACCTCGCCGCGAGCCTCCAGTCCGCCTCACCCAAGCCCCTCATCCTCCAGGTCGGCTCACACGTCCTCTTCGCCGAAGCCCACATCCCCGGCGCCGAGTACGCCGGCCCCACCAATCAGGACGCCGGCCTTCAAATTCTTAAAGACCGCATCGCCACCCTCTCCAAAGACACCCCCATCGTCCTCTACTGCGGCTGCTGCCCATGGGATCGCTGCCCCAACATCGCCCCCGCCTACAATCTCCTCCATGCAATGGGCTTCACCCATTTCAAGGTTCTCTACATCGCCGACAACTTCGGAGCCAACTGGGTCGCCAAGGGATACCCCGTAGCCAAGGGCCGTTCATGAAGCCACGCAGCCTCCTCCTCGCGATCGCGATCCTCTTCACTACAACCCTGGCTCTGCCAGCGCCGCCAAAAACCACAGCTCCCGACTTCACCCTCACAACCCTCGAAGGCAAGCCTCTCCATCTCAGCAGCTACCGCGGCAAACTCGTCCTGCTCAACTTCTGGGCCACCTGGTGCGGTCCCTGCATCGCAGAGATCCCGCGTTTCTCCTCCTGGCAGACAAAGTTCGGGCCTCAGGGTTTCCAGGTTATCGGCGTCTCGATGGACGATGACAAAGCCCCCGTCCAGAAGGCAGCCCGCAAATTCCAACTCACCTATCCGGTTGTCATGGGAGACGAGCACCTCGGCGAGCTTTATGGCGGCATCCTCGGCCTTCCCATAACCTTTCTCATAAGTCCCGAGGGCAAGATCCTCGCCCGCATTCAGGGCGAAACCGACCTCAACCAGCTGGAGAAGCGCGTCGCCACCCTCCTCGCCGCAAAGAAGCCCTAACGCGCTGCGACGACAGTTGATGAAAGTCTGCCTTGATCCTTTTCGCGTCTTTCGGTGGGAGCGCAGGGCTTTAGCCATGCGAAGGGTCGCCCAAACAAAAGGGGCCTTTAGGCCCGGGCCTTCCTTTCAGGCGCCATAAATCTCATCTTCCCGCACCGCTCTCTACCGCACCCGCCCCTCAGCCTCTTTCGTAGCCTCATAAATCTGCTCAAACGACTCCACTGCATACAGCACCGGCTGCATCGCCCCCGTATCGAACTCCTGATCCAGCACCTGCTCCAGATCGAAGTCCCTCACCTCACACCCACCAGCCAGCACCCGCGTGCACTCCCCATGCGACGAGATCAACCCACTCCCATACACCTTGATCTGCCCATCCTGCCGAATCAATCCAAACTCCACCGTAAACCAGAACAGCCGCCCCATCCGTTCCAGAGCCACCGGATCAGCCATCATCCCGGCACACACCTTGCCGTAGTGCTGCAGAAAATTCCCAAACACCGGATGCGCATGCATCGGCACATGCCCAAACACATCGTGGAAGATGTCCGGTTCCGGCGTGTACTCCATCGCATCTCGCGACCGCAGCCACGTCGTCGTCGGAAACATCCTTGCTGCAAGCATCTCGAAAAAAGCATCCGGTGGTAGAAACCCACTCACCGGCGTCGACTGCCATCCCGTCCTTGGCGCCAGCCGCGCACTCACAGCCTTCAGATCAGGCAGCCGATCCTCACGCAACCCAATCTGCTCAAAGCCATCCAGATACTCATGGCACGCATGCTCCCGTAACTGCGGCATCCGACGGCTCACCAGCTCAGCCCACACGCCATGCTGCTCGACGGTATAAGCATTCCAGTCCTGTTCAATCAGAAAAGGCGCCGCAACGTTCAATCGCCCCTGTGCCACACTTAATGCGGAATCAGCAATACCCATAAAACACCCAGAAGAAGCATACATCCGAGCACCGCACCCCGTCCTGCCTCAGAACAACGTCGTCATCCTGAACGAAGTGAAGGATCCCTGTATTTCGCTGTTGCTTGTTTTCAAGCCCCTAAACCATAGTTTCCAGATAGCTTCCGCACCCTCCTTTTCCTTTGCGCCTTTCCTCCCATCCCCTACACTGAAACAGTTCCCACAGGAGGCCGCATCAAGCTGAAGACCACCGCCCTGCTAGCCTGGATGGCCGTTTTCCTCGCCGCGGGCCTATTCCTCCTTCGCGGCCCCCTCCGCGCCAACAGTGGCTACGTCAACGACTTCGCCGCCCCCTACACCGCCACCCGCCTCTGGCTCCAGCACCGCAACCCCTACGACTCCACCGCCTTCTTCCCCACCTGGCACGACGCCGGAGCACCAAAGGGCAAAGTCGCCGGCAATCCCTCGGGCACCCACCCCGTTTACCCACCCCCAACGCTGGTCGTCCTCGTCCCGTTCGCGCTGATGCCCTGGCCCATCGCGGCCAAAGCACTTACTTTGCTCAGCACCGCGCTCTACCTCGCTGTGCTCCCACTACTCGCCTCGTTCCTTCCGGGGACATGGCGCGACCCCATCAAACCCGTCTTCCTCGCCTTTGGCCTGGCCCTCGCCCCCACCCACTCCGGCCTCCACGTCACCAACGTAGCCTGTCTCGCCGCCACCCTCTTGTTCTTCAGCATTTACTTCTTGCTAAGCCGCGCAAAGCGGATCAATCTCCCCGCCATCATCTGTCTCACGCTGGCGATCTGTCTCAAGCCTACGCTCGGCCTGCTCCTCATCCCCTATCTCCTCTGGACCCGCGCCTGGCGCACCCTCGCCGCCACAGTAGCCATCTCCGCCGCCATCACAGGCGCGTCTCTCTACCCATTACTTAGCCTCGGTTCAGTGTGGCTCTCCAGCCTGCGCGAGAACATCGCAGTCGTCTTCACCAACGGAGGCGCAGCCGACATCTCCGAGCGTAGCCTCACGCGCTTCGACCGCATCGATTTGCAGCTCCCTCTTTACGCCCTGTTGCACAGTCGAACCGGAGCATCGGTCCTCGCTGCCCTTATCGCCGCCGCGTTGCTTTTGCTCTGGTCCCAATCCAAACCCGACATCAGCAACCACCCTCCTTCCGGCGTAGCTCTGGACCAACACATCCTCCAGATCGCGGCACTCCTCTCAATCGGCCTGCTTCCCTTCTATCAGCGCTACTACTCGGCAATGATCGTTCTACTGCCAGTCCTCTGGGCCCTCCGAACGCTCTCCCAACCAACCTCAAACATCACCCAACGCTGGGTTCTGATCCTCTCGTCCATCTTCCTCATCAACACCGAAGCCATCTTCTCGAGATCCTCCCTGCTACCTTCCCTAACCATCCGCTTCCCCCTTCTCACAAACCTGGCTCTCGGACCTCACCTCTGCTTGCTTCTTCTGCTTCTATCGATCCTTCTCCTAACCGCAACCAGAAATAAGTCGTCTTTTCAGGCGAAGAAATCTCAAGAATCCATGACTGCAGTGTCATCCTGAGCGAGCGAAGCGAGTCGAAGGACCTGTGATTTTAGATCTCAAAAAAACATCCCTAGCAACCATCACCGAATCAGCAACTTATGACAAAATTTCTCTAATTCCCCAGCAAAATCCCTTGTCAAGTCCCATGATCCATTAAACCTAACCTCATCAACAACATAAGCATTGCGAAGAAGTTATGCTCAACCTGCTATTCTTAAATAAGAATCAAGAAAGCCCCAGGCAAAAGAGCCGGGGCTTTTTCACTTAAACCCGTAACTCTTTTAGAAAGACGAATTTAGCTGTAACCCATTTAGAATGACAAATTTACAAAAACACGCTGCCATTAACCCATTGAAAACAGGAGACTTACATCCCGGTAATGGGGGGGGGGTACCCAATCACTAGGCCTCTGTCCACACCTTGCCCTTCGCCTCCCTGCCGAGCGCGGTTATTCCGGCCACCAACAGCGCAGCAACCACCGCCGTCCCCGACATCACGATGTGCAGTGAGCCGCCATGGAGGCGCGCCGCCAGCGTCGCCTGGAACACACCGTTCCGCGACGAGCACAGGTTGCCTAGTTGATAGGCCAACCCCGGAAAGATCGCCCGCACCGGTCCCGGAGACAGTTCATTCAGATGCGCGGGAACGACTCCCCACGCGCCCTGCACCGCAAACTGCATCAGGAATCCGCCAACGGCCAGACCCAATACCGAAGGCGACAAGACCCAAAGTGGAATAATCGGCAGCGCACACAATGCTGCAAGGATAATGACCCGCTTGCGCCCGAACCGCTCCGAAGCGGTGCCGCAGGTGATCCCGCCCAGCAACGCGCCAAGGCTGCCAATCACAACAATCAGGCCCACCCGGCCCGGATCGAGAAGATGGTCCTTCTCCAGAAAGGTAGGGTACAGATCCTGCGTTCCATGGCTGAATGAAGTAAACGCAGTCATCAGCAGCACAAGAAAAAGAAAGGTCGGCAAGTATGCCTTGAAGCTCTGCCAGTCAAATGCGCTCTCCTTTTTCGCTCCGCCCGAAAGCCTTCTCTCACGCGCCGCCAGCCACACCGGAGACTCCGCAACCTTGAACTGCATATATAACGCGAGAAGCGCTGGCAAAGCGCCGATCATAAACATCACGCGCCATCCGGTAAACATCCCGCTCCCGTGAAGATGCGGGAACAGCAGCCCATACAAAGCAGCAGCCAGCAGATTGCCGACAACATAACCCTCCTGCAGCACGCCGGAGAAAAACCCGCGACCCGAAGCCGGCAATGTCTCCAGCGCAAGCGCTGCTCCAACGCCCCAAACACCGCCCATTGCAATGCCAAAGAGCGCTCGGCATATCAGGAAGATCCTAAGTGAAGGTGCAAAAGCAGAGGCCAGCACGAAAAGAGAAAAAGCCACGACATTCAACATCAGCGTCGGTCGCCGACCAAATCTCTCGGCCAGCAACCCAAACAGAAGCGCGCCCACTGGCCGCATCACCAGCGTCCAGAAGATCGCCTCCGCAACCTGCGGAATCGTTACATGAAAGTCAGCCGCGATCGCCCTGAGGCAGACGGTAAGGAGGAAGAAATCAAATGCATCGAGTGTCCAACCCAGGAAGCAAGCAACAAAAGTATTTCTCTGGATCGCCGTCAGCGATCGAAGTTCACGCAGAAGTGACATATCGAGGTGATGCTAGCATCACTCCAACGAAGTCACACAAGAATGTAACCAAGTCAACCCGATTGGATATAAACTCCAGACATCTGCCATCGCCAATAACTCTGGTCGATTGATAGCATCGCGTCGGCTACGTAGAGCATCAGATTCCAGTCATCATTCTTTAAACAGAAAGCACGAGGATTATTTGCATGCGAAGTAAATTCCTATTGGCCCTGACTCTGGGCGCATTGTCGCTGGCTGGCGCAACCGCCAAAGCCCAGACCTCCACCTGGGCGATCGATCCGGCCCATTCGAGTGTTACCTTCGAGATTCGCCACATGAGCGTCAGCAACGTTCACGGATCCATCACCGGCGTAACCGGCACCGTAACGCTCAACGAAAAAGACATCGCGAAATCATCGGTCAACGCGACGATCGATACGACCACACTCACCACCAACGTCGATGCCCGCGATAAGCATCTGAAGTCTCCGGACTTCTTCGACGTTGCCAAGTATCCTCAGATCACCTTCAAGTCGACGTCTCTTTCAAACGCCGGCGGTAAGCTGCAGTTGACTGGCGATTTGACGCTAACCGGCGTGACCAAGAGCGTTACCTTCGACCTGGACGGCCCGGCGCCTCCGCAGACCGCAAAGGACGGCAAGGTGCGCAGCGGCTTCTCCGCATCAGGCACCCTGAAGCGGACCGACTTCAACTTTGGACCGAAGTTCGCCCCCCCCGTTCTCGGAGATGATGTGAAGTTCACCATTGATGTTGAGATCGACAAACAGTAAGGAAACAATAAAAAGCCCCCGGTACCCGGGGGCTTTTTATTGTTTACATCTTCGCGCGAAGTGGCTGCGACGGCTCCGTTGGCGGACCTCCACCGAACTCTGTCTCCTGCGGATACTTTTTCAACAGCTCATGGTGTAGGCAATACAACGCCAATTCGAGTCGGTCGGAAACACCCAGTTTGTCGTAGATCTTGCGCAAGTAGTTCTTGATCACCTGTTCCGTCGTTCCGACCTGATAGGCGATCTCCTTGTTGCGCATTCCGCGCGTGATGCAACCGATGATGGCAAGCTCCTTTTTCGAGAGCTTGGGCTGAACCCTGGGGTCGGTAAGCGTTGTTGCCTGCGCTCTGTACGCCTCGATGACCCAACTAATCGATTGGTTGTCGATCCAGGTCTCGCCCTCGGCGATCTTGCGAACACACTTGACGAGCAGATCAGGGGAAATCGACCGCGGCACAACGCCGCGCACACCGCGCCGGTAGAGCTCGACCGTATTCGCCTCGTCCGTCTCTGTGACCTGCACGATTAGCTTCGCGTCCGGCGCCTGCCGCACCAGTTCGGGGATGGCGTCGATGGTACCCGCGATAAGCTGACCTTCAAGAAGGACAACATCGGTTGGGTAACGCTCAAGGGCCGTGTAAAGGTTCGTCAGAGTCTCCACCTGGGCGACGACACGGATATCATCCTCCAGAGCGAAGACTTTCTTCATGCCCACGCGATAAATAGCCTGCGAATCAGCCAGGATGACTCTAATTCCTGTCTGAGTAGTGCTTTCTTCCGGGATAGTCTCGCTGGTGCGAGTTTGGTCAAAATGAACAACCGTCATAAGTCAGGCCTTTAGAAAATATTCATCAATCACCGCCGCAGCCTTTTTTTCGTTTCCTTCGAGATAGTGGCGCACCACTCGACCGATGCAATGGATGGTAACGTCAGTCGCCGATCCCATGACGGCTGAAGGCATTGCTATGGTGAATTCAATTCTGCTATCGACCGCGGGAAGCCGGTCGCTTACAAAGAGCAGGCCATTGGCTGAAATATTTTCAGTCACTGCGTCCAACGTACCCTGCTCCGTCTCAACCTGCAGTGCTAGCTTCATTGGAAAACGCACAGCAGTGCGAACTGGATTTTCTCCGTTCGGCTTTTGCCACTGGCCCACAGATCCTCCTTGCGACAACGTTCACCCAAATCCTGCATTGCTGCTAATGGTAGACACACTGGAGTCTACCGCATACAGGAATGGGTTCTCGAAGATTTTTCAATCTGGAAACGCCGGACCTGTTCCCAGAGCGAAGCGACTTGGGGGTAAAACTGTTGGCTAGCTACGGGTTGGCCTGCAGGAACGCCGTGATTTCAGCGAATTCTGACTCCGTCAGCCGAAAACTTGCAGCTGGAAAGACGCCTTCAACCTGCTTTGCGCTTCGACCGCCGACGATGGCGGCTGTGATGGCCTTGTTGTGGAGAGTCCAGGCTATAGCCACGACGCCTGCGCTGACTCCGTGCCGCGCCCCGATGGAGCCCAGTAGCTCGGCGAGGGCGAGGTTGCGGGACAACTGGGGTTCCTGGAACTGTTTGGCGTTGCGGCGGAAGTCGTCTTTGGGGAAGGCTGCTACACGCTCTTTCGTCATGGCGCCGGTAAGGAGCCCGGAGACCATGGGCGAGTAGTTGATGACGCCTATTCCGTGCCTCTCGCAGAAAGGGAGAATCTCCGCTTCCACGCTTCGATTGACCATGGAATAAGGCGGCTGCAGTGAGGTGATAGGAGCGATGGCTTGAGCGCGTTCTATCTGCGAAACATTGAAATTGGAGACACCGATCCAGCGGATTTTCCCCTCACGCTGAAGGTCGGCCATGGTGGACCAGCCTTCTTCTATCTGCTCGTCAGGCATCGGCCAGTGGATCTGGTAGAGATCGATCATGTCTATTTGGAGACGGCGCAGGCTTGCTTCCGCTTCCTGTCGAACGGTCTTGAGACTGCGATGTATCTCGCGTTTTTCGTCCCAGAGCATGGAGCATTTGGTGAAGACGTATGGCTTGGCAGAGGTGGTTTTGAGGGCTTTGCCGACCACTTCTTCGGAGTGGCCCAGGCCATAGACAGCTGCGGTATCAATCCAGTTGATGCCGAGATCGAGGGCGCGGTGAATGGCTTCGATCGAATCCGCATCGTCCTGAGGTCCCCAGGCGAAGGCCCAGTCTCCGCCCCCGATTGCCCATGCTCCAAAGCCGATCGGGGTGAGGTTGAGATCGGAGTTTCCCAGCTTCTTCGTTTCCATGTACCTCCTTTGACTCTTCAACCTCAGCGAGGTTCCACCTACCCCCCCCTGATGATCACGCCTTAAGTCCCTATAAATTCAATGACTTACAATTATTGGTCTCTGTAAAATCTTCATTATAAAAGGGTTACAGGTAAAATCGTCTTTCTAAAGGGGTTATGGGTTTTAGGGAGAAAACTCCGTTTTTTTTATCTCTAGCTAAAGTATATCGAATTGAGCAAAACTCTTTTGCAACGCATATCTTGCTTGTTTTCTTTGACTTATCTAATTTTTGGATTTGACAAGTGATTTCCGGCCTGAATCTTGAAAACGATCCTGTAAGTGGTTGATTATACGCTATTTAATTAATTCCATTGTTGCATTGAAAACCGAGAACAAAAGCAGATCCTGCGGGTGACAAACAAGAAGGGCGAAAGCAAGTGTAACGACAACGGCAAGAGCAAAGGCAAGAGCTGGTGGGTTGAGTGTCTTCGTTTCCCGCCTTAGCGCGATAAAACCGCGCGAAGATGGGGCACCCGGTCTTTGGCGGTTGGTTTTTGGGCAGTAGTGGATTGCGAAAACCTTCAATTTCCGCCATACTTAGGTGTTGGGTTCTGTATATCCGTTCTCTGTCCAGAGAAAGATCCGGGCGGGTTGTGATGTCACCCAAAATACCGAGTTTTGAAAGGCATTCCCAGTGTTGATGATCCGTTTGGCGCGCGTTGGAGCGCGCAAGCAGCCCCACTATCGCATCGTTGTAATTGAGAAGGACCGCGCGCGCAATGGCCGTTCGGTTGAAGTAGTGGGCACCTACAATCCGCGCACGAACCCAGCCACCGTTGAACTGAAGCGTGACCGCATCGACTACTGGACCAGCAATGGCGCACAGTTGTCTGAGCGCGTCGGTAAGCTTCTGGCCGCCGCTCCTGTGCAGGCTGAAGCGGCGCCTGCAGCATAGTCACCTATGGACCAATCTTTGGGAACATCTGATCGGTTCCCAAAGATTGATGGTGTTGTAGATTCCCGTAGCGCAACACGCACAGAGCTCACGTAGACTTCTCATATTGCATGGCCGGTTGGCTTTGCAAAGTGGTAAATGCTTTGGGTAATTGCCCGGGCCTACCCATGAAATCGATGCTTCGCCCGTATATGCACCTTTCTCGCAGAATCTCGCAGCAGACGAGACACCGGACTGGGCATGAGCGTCGCATCGTGACCCCCAGGAGGTGTGAGTGATGGCGCAAGCCACGGCAACAACAGCAGGGGACGACTCTGCAAAGAATATGAGCGATCTCGTTCTTGAGATCGCCCGGGCCTTGGTCGACAGCCCGGAGAGCGTTTCAGTCGAGGTAGTAAACGAAGCGGAGGGGACAATCCTTCGATTGCGCGTCGCGCAGAGCGATGTTGGCAAAGTGATTGGCAAGCAGGGGCGTACGGCGCGATCGCTGCGTACGATTCTTAGTGCTGCCAGCATGAAGCTGAGGCATCGTTTCGCCCTGGATATTGTGGAAGAGGGCGAGAGGCCTACCCACGAGCATTGATGAAGCCGATAGCCAGACCCGACAAAGGCGACAACGCATGATAGATGACAGCACTACCTCATGGATTGTGCTGGCGCACCTGCTGCGGCCGCAAGGCCGCAAGGGTGAGCTGCTTGCGGAGTTGCTGACCGACTTTCCGGAACGATTCGAGAGGCAGAAGCGTGTGTTTCTCGCCCCTGAGAATTTTGCCGGAGAGGAGGGTCAGGCACGAGCTATGGAGGTGGACTCCTTCTGGCTTCCTGTGGGTAAGAATGAAGGCCGAATTGTGCTGCAGTTTGTGGGGGTCGATTCGATCACTTCAGCTGAAGAAATCGCGGGGCTGGATGTCATCGTTCCTTATGCGGAGCGTTTGCCGCTGGACGATGAATCGGAGTACGTCAGCGACCTGATTGGATGCACGGTGTACGACGGACCGAATGCGGTTGGGGTCATAGACGACGTTCAGTTCCCTTCTACTCCGGATGGAGCCAGAAAGCTGGCTGAGGCTGCGCCTCTGCTTGCGGTGCTATCGCCTGCGGGTGACGAGATTCTTATTCCCTTTGCGAAGGCATTTCTCGTCGGCGTCAATGTGATTGAAAAACGTGTCGAGATGGCTCTTCCGGAAGGCCTGGTTGAGGTCAATCGCGCGAGTGGGACGAACTCCGATCAGAAGCGATAGATTACGCCTGCTGAGACGATGGGATAGACGGGGAGCCAGCGCACATCGTTGTTCAACTTTACAATTTCCTTCTTCAGCTCGATTTGTGTGGTCGGGTCAGTGACAGAGTAGAAGCAGCCGTCGGTTGTGCATGCGGTCCCGCTGAGATGAAGATCGATCAGAGGGCGGCCGGTAAAGGCCATGCCAAACTCTAACGGAAAGGAAAGGTGACTACTACCCGTACGCGAAATCATGTTGCTGAAGCCAGCCATGAGCGTCGGCGCGAATTTGCGTGGATAGACGACCGAGGCTGTGCCTCCCATGGGATCGTCGATTGAGTTGATGAGGGGTTGGTCGCCGAGTGTGAATGACTGGCCGGGAGGAATGGTTGCGATGGCCGAGAGAGAGTTTCTGCCGTAGAGGACTCCGGGGCTGATGTGGAAGGTGCTGTGGGAGGGAAACCAGTTGGGAAACCAGTCGAGGCTGGCTTGTGCGGAGCGGAAGTGGAGATCGGAGTCGTAATGAACGCCGTCGATATTGAAACCGCAGCCGAAGGCAAAGATATTTGCTCCAAGGCGAAGGTTGAGGTCGTGCCATAAGGGCGTGGCTAGCTCCAAGCCAGTGCCGAGCGTACTGGCTCTGAATCCGAGAGCCACCTTTGAGAATGGCTTTGTGCCGGGTTGCTTCGGTGGGTCCGTAGAGTTTTTCCCGAGGTGGCTGGGTTTCGGCAGGTCTTCTATCCTCATAGCTGGAGCTGTTGCGGCTTCGAATAAGTTGAAGGTGGTTTGTGCGTGTGATGGAAGACTGGAAGCGAGCAGGAGTAGCAGGATCAGGACAACGGCGAGTTTTGTTTGCAGCATGATCGGGCCCTTTTATCTCGCCGTGCGGAGCTAGTCTCCGGTTCAAGGGTAGAACATCTGGCACGATGATCATCTACAACTTGTCAGTGATACATTTCATTTTTTGCGTGGGATTTTTTGTTGTGAGCTAATCAAGTTATGCGCTTCGATATCATTACGATTTTTCCGGGTCTGTTTGCTGGCCCGTTTGATTACGGCATTCTGAAGCGCGCGCATACAGCGGGGCTGGTAGAGATCCAGACGCACGACCTCCGCAACTTCACGCACGACCGCCATAGGACAGTGGATGACCGGCCATTTGGCGGTGGAGAGGGGATGGTGCTGAAGGCTGAGCCGATCTTCGATGCGGTGACTTCGCTGGGGATTGCGCCGAAGGCTGAACGTGATTGCGAGAAGGAGACGGTGATTTTGCTGTCGGCGCAGGGGCGGCCGTTTACGCAGGCGGTGGCACAGGAGTTGGCGGGGATGGAGCGGGCGGTGATTCTGTGCGGGCGGTATGAGGGTGTGGATGAACGGGTGAATGAGCTGCTTTGTGACCGCGAGATTTCCATTGGGGATTATGTGCTGTCGGGGGGTGAACTGGCGGCTGCGGTGATTGTGGACGCCACAGTGAGGTTGCTGCCAGGGGCGCTGGGAAATCCTGATTCTTCTCGGTTTGAGAGCTTTGGGGTGGAGGATGTTCCGGGGGAAGGCACGGCATCGGATGGGCCTCCGCGGTCGACATATGGGGCTGGTGGTTTGCTGGATTATCCGCATTACACGCGACCGGCGGAGTTTCGGGGATTGGCGATTCCGGATGCGTTGCTGGGGGGTAACCATGAGGTGATTCGGCAGTGGCGGAGGCGGATGGCTCTGGAGAAGACGCTGCGAAACCGGCCGGAGCTGTTGGATCGGATTGCGCTGAGCGACGAGGATCAGGAGATTCTGGACGAACTGCGCTTTTTACATGGAGATATCGAGGATTGAGGCTTGTTTCGTGGGTCTAAGAGCCTCAAATGACTTGATTTGGTGTACACTGGAAGACGAGTCCAACATAGGAAAGTAGTGTCATGTCCATTCATCCAATTATGCAGAAGCTGGCCGCCAAACTAGAGCGGACCGATTTACCCGAGTTTGCCCCTGGCGACACCGTTCGCGTCCAAGTCAAGATCCGTGAAGGCGAGAAAGAGCGTCTGCAGGCTTTTGAAGGAATGGTCATTGCTTGCCGTAAGGGCGCGCAGGGCTCCTTTACCGTTCGCAAGATGAGCTTCGGCCAGGGCGTCGAGCGCATCTTCCCGTACAACTCCAAGGTTGTCGACAAGGTTGAGAAGGTTCGTTCGTACGAGGTTCGCCGTTCGAAGCTGTTCTACCTGCGCGGTCTGCGCGGTAAGGCTGCTCGTCTGCGCGAGGTTGAGCGCGCCAAGTAGGTTTGATTTTCTCCTGTTTCTCCACAATAGCCACGACTTCGGTCGTGGCTTTGTTCTATGCGCAGGTTATAGACTCATGTTCGAAGGTATGAAGTCTATTCGCTCCAAGCGCGCCTCTAAAACCGTGACCGCAGCGACGGCGAAGCAACGCATGTTGAAGATGTTGGTGTGCAGCGATGCTCCGGAACAGGCGCTGCGGTATCACGGCTATTGCCGGATTGCCGGAGTGGATGAGGTGGGGCGCGGAGCGCTGTTTGGGCCGGTGGTGGCGGCAGCGGTGATTCTACCGGAGTGCATGGATGAGCTGGCGGCGGCGGGCCTGAAGGACTCTAAACAACTGACACGCGAGGAGCGGGAGGTGCTGGATCTCAAGATTCGGAGTATGGCTCTGGCGTTCAGTGTAGCTGAGGTCGACGCGGAGACGATCGACCGGGTGAATATCTATCAGGCTTCGCGGATAGCTATGCTGCAGGCGGTGATGGGTTTAAGTGTGGAACCGGACCATCTGCTGATCGATGCTATGCGGCTAGACCATCCTTGCAAGCAGACGAAACTGTTCTATGGGGATGCGCTGAGCCTTTCGATTGCTGCGGCTTCGGTGATTGCAAAGGTGCATCGGGATGCGCTGATGCGGGAGTTGGATGCGATGCATCCGGGGTATGGGCTTGCTTCGCACAAAGGATATGGGACGCCAGAGCATCGACGGGCACTGGTGGAGCATGGGCCGTCGGTGTTGCATCGCAGGACGTTTGCGCCGGTGCGGGCAGTTGACCCTGATGCTGTGCTGGAAGAGCAGGTTTTGAGCGACTTTCTGTTTGAAGATGCGGATCTGGAAGAGGGGGCGGAGTGGGGTTGAAGTTGATGTGTGTTGTGGCGCATCCGGATGATGAATGCTTCGGGTTTGGTGGTGCGCTGGCTTTGGCTGCGGAGCGTGGGATCGAGACATATGTGATCTGTCTGACGGATGGGCAGGCGGCTACGAACCGAGGCGAGGCTGTATCGGGCGAAGAACTCGGGAGGATGCGCCGGGAGGAGTTTGCGGCTTCGTGCAGGGTGCTTGGGGTTTCGAGCTATGACCTGATGGACTTCCATGATGCGCGGCTGGAGTTCGTCGATTTTTCTAAGACGGCTGCGTTGCTGGTGGAACGGATACGGCGATTCAGGCCGAATGTGGTGTTGACGTTTGGGACTGATGGCGGGCTGAATACGCATGCGGATCACATGATGGTCTCGATGCTGACTACGGCGGCGTTTCATTGGAGTGGGCAGGCTCAGCGGTATCCAGAAGCGGGTGCGGTGCACAGGCCGGATCGGCTGTTCTATCTGTCAACCAATTTCTTTTTGGAGGGACGACCGAGAGCTCCGATGCCTATGCCCTGGACGGTAACGCTCGATGTGAGATCGGTGCGGGCGAAGAAGGAAGAGGCTTTTCGGCAGCACGTCTCGCAGGCTCCAGTGATGAAGCAGACGAAGGCGGTGTTCGATCGATTTGGGGCGGAGGAGTTTTATTCTCTTGTGGCTACGGCTGAACCGCAGGCTGCGAGATTGTCTACGGATATGTTTGAGGGGTTGTAGCCAGAAACAATATGGACGTGACTGAGGCAGCAGCGGCGGCGTTGGATCCGGTTTCGCTGTTCCGTGCCTGGATGGAAGAGGCGGTTGCAAGGGAGCCGAACGATCCGAATGCGGTAGCTCTTGCTACGGCTACGCCTGACGGTGTGCCTAGTGTGCGTATGGTGCTGCTTAAAGGGCTGGATGAGCGAGGGTTTGCCTTCTATACGAACTCGGAGAGCCGAAAGGGATTGGAGTTGGCGGCGAATCCCAGGGCGGCGATGTGTTTTCACTGGAAGAGCCTGCAGCGGCAGGTTCGGGTGGAGGGGGCGGTGACAGAACTGCCTGCGGCGGAGGCGGATGTCTACTTTCATAGCCGCTCGCGTGGGAGTCAGTTGGGTGCAGCGGTCTCGCGGCAGAGCCAGGTGTTGCAGAGTCGCGAGGTATTGGAAGAGATGGTGAAAGAGTACGCGGCGGGGCACGAAGGAGAGATTCCGCGGCCCGAGCAGTGGAAGGGATATGTGTTGCAGCCGGAACGGGTGGAGTTCTGGATCAATAGGGAGAATCGATTGCATGATCGGTTCTTATTCGTGCGTGGGGATGTTGGGTGGGTGAAGAGTCGGCTGTTTCCTTAGTGTTGATGATGCCTGCGCGGAGAGAAGCAACGGCAAAGGCAGAAGCAGATCGCTACGGATGACAAAAAAAGAACAGGCAACCACCCGCTGTACATTCGGTGTGCGGGTTGCCAAAGGTAAGCTCCGCAACGTATTTTGTTTGGACTAAGAATCAAGTCCTCAATTGGGAGATGGAAATGGGTCAGGATATGGTCGCACGGCGCGCTTTTTTGAAGGGAGCGGCCAGCGGCATGCTGAGTTCTGCAGGTTTGATGGCTGGGTTGCCCGCATTTGGGATGGATATCGATGCGGCGCATGTAACTCATGAAGTCGCCGAGCCGGAACAGGATGCGACGGCCAAGCCCAAATATTCGATCAAGTTTGCGGTGTGCGGGATGAGCCACGACCACATTTATGGGATGGTGGGGGCGATCCAGCGCGGTGGTGGCGTACTGGTCTCGGCCTATGGGGCAGAACCAGACAAGAAGGCGGCGTTTGCGAAGAAGTTTCCTGACGTGAAGATGGTGGGTTCGGAAGACGAGATTCTGAATGACCCCTCCATCCAGTTGGTGCTTAGTTCGACGATTCCGAATGAACGGGCGGAGTTGGGCGTTCGGGTGATGAAGCGGGGCAAGGATTATTTGAGTGACAAGCCGGGAGCAACTACGCTGGAACAGGTTGAGCAGATTCGCAAGACCATTGCTGAGACCAAGCGGATTTATGGGATTCTCTTCAGCGAACGCTTTGAAGTGAAGGCTGCTGTGAAGGCTGGTGAGTTGGTGCGGGAAGGGGCGATTGGGCGGGTGATCCAGACGATCAATATCGCTCCGCATCAGATTGTGCAGCATGGCGTGGACCCGTATGCGGGCGGTGCAGGCGGGAGGCCGGATTGGTTCTGGGAGCCGGTAAAGTATGGTGGAATTCTGACGGATATCGGATCGCACCAGGTGGATCAGTTCCTGTATTACACGGGATCGACCTCGGCTGAGGTTGTGGCGTCACAGGTGGCTAATGTAAATCACAAGAGCAAGCCGAAATTTCAGGATTTCGGCGACATGATGCTGCGTGGCGACCGCGGTTTCGGGTACGTGCGACTGGACTGGTTTACTCCCGATGGGCTGGGTACGTGGGGCGATGGGCGGTTGTTCATCCTGGGGACAAACGGATATATCGAAGTTCGGAAGTATGTGGATGTCGCGCGGTCGAAGGCGGGCAACAATCTGTTTATTGTGGATAAGGACCAGGCGCGGTTTATCGATTGCAATAATCTCGAGCTTCCGTTTGGGCCGCAGTTTGTGTCGGACGTGGTGAATCGGACGCATACGGCGCAGGACCAAACGCAGGCGTTGCTGGCAACCGAGCTGGTGATACGGGCGCAGATGAAGGCGACTCACGTGGAGCTGAAGGCATAGAGCTAAAGCGGTCGATGTCGCTACGTTATCCAAAGTTTGGGCAATGCTCCGGAGGGCCCGTGGACTGGGTCAGAGGCAGGAAAGCGGACCTTTCGGATGCGTTCGAGAACTTCGGGAGTGGCCGCTTCGCGGCAGATGTCCCAGTGTTCGCCGGGAGGGTACGCGCCGATGACGAGGAAGTCGTCCGATGCGGAGATACGGCAGTGTCCGGTGCCAGCAGGGAGTACTGCTACATCTCCTGCTCGAACAGTGATGGCTTGTCCGCCTTCACCGCCTAGAACTAGATCGGCGTGTCCGGCGGCGAAGCCGAGGACCTCGTGCGCCGTGGAATGGTAATGGTGGAAAGGGTAGACGCCGTTACGCCACTGCGGAGGCCAGCCGTTGACTGTAAAGAGTTTTTCCATCACGTCAGGGAGATCGGATGTGAAGGTGAGGGCACCACGGTAAAGGAGAACGGGCAAAGAGTTATTGGGCATCCAGCCATTCGGTTGGAGATGAAGCTGCTCGGGTGTGATGGCCGTTGAGGCCAACGCTTTGGCTCCTATGCTGGCTGCGACGATGCCGGTTGCGAACTGTCTGCGGTCGAGCGTTTTTTTCATGACACTGTTAGACGCCGTTTTGGGAAGGCACGTGCGAGCGATTTATCGTCAGGAACTCAGGATTTGAGTTGATGCGGGAGAATTTGCGCGTAGGCGTTTCATTGCGGTATATGCAATGCGAGCCAGCAACAGAATGGTGAGGACAGCAGTATCTTTCCATGGGGTGCGGACGCCGGTTTTGACCAGCCACCAGAAATGAATGACGGCGGCGATGGCGGCGACGTAGATGAACCGGTGAAGACGTTGCCAGTTTTTGCCTCCCATGGCCCGCATGATGAATGCCGGTGAGGTGACGGCGAGAGCAAACAGGATGACCCACGCGAAAAAGCCAACCTGGATGAAGCGGCGCTTGAGCAGATCGCCGAGGATGCGCGGCCATACCACCTTCCACTCTTCGACAATCGAGCCCGGGTGACCAGCGTGGATAGAGGTGAGGACCATAGAGAGGTCGTAGCCGGAGAAGAGGAAGATGTAGGTCGCCAGGTGGAGAGAGGCGTAGAAGAAGGCGTAAAGGCCGATAAGGCGGCGGAAGCGGATGAGGAAGGCTATCTTGGGGGAGAGACGGCGTAGAGGGGTGACGGCCAGGCAGGCCAGCAACATGTAGAGGGCCCAGTCGCCGGTGAAGTGGGTGATGTAGTTGACAGGGTCGGGATTGAGGGCGAGTGCGCCTGAGGTGTAGAAGCGGACGAGTGAAACGAACGGAAGAAGGCAGAGAACGTGCGCGAGAACTTTGAGGGCGACAATGGCTCGTTTCGGCATGGATGGGTACGGTTAGTTTAGTAGTACTTTTTTAGATCCATGCCGTTGTAGAGGCTGGCGACCTGGTCAGCGTAGCCGTTGAACATCTGAGTGGGGATGGTTTTGGGAAGGATGGAACTATCGATGCGGCGCTCGTGGGCTTGCGACCAGCGTGGGTGATCGACGGAAGGGTTGACGTTGGAGTAGAAGCCGTACTCGCGTGAGCTTTGATCGTTCCATGTGGTGTGGGGCTGCTTGTCGGTGAAGTGGAATTTGACGATGGACTTCGCGTTTTTGAAGCCATATTTCCAAGGCATGACGACGCGGATGGGAGCTCCGTTCTGGTTGGGAAGCGTCTGGCCGTAGCAACCGAAGGTGAGAAGAGCCAGCGGATTCATGGCCTCGTCGAGGCGAAGGCCTTCGGAGTAGGGCCAGTTGAATCCGCCGGGGAGGTCGGGCATCTGCTTGCGGTCAACGAGTGAGACGAACTGGACGAATTTGGCGCTAGGCAACGGCTGGCAGAAGTTGATGAACTCGGAGAGGGAGTAGCCGTCCCAGGGGATGACCATAGACCAGCCTTCGACGCAGCGGTGCCGGTAGACGCGGCTCTCGATAGGGCGATACTTCATGATGCTGTCGATGTCGATGGTCTGGGGCTTTTTGACCATGCCGGTGATCTGGACGGTCCAAGGGCGGGTGCGAAGGGTGTGGGCGTTTTTGGCCGGTTCGGATTTATCGATGCCGAACTCGTAGAAGTTGTTGAAGTTGGTAGCCTTGTTGAAGGGGGTCTGGTTCTCAGTGGTGGTGTATTTGCTGGGAGTGGAGGCTAGCTGGTCGGCGGCTTGCACAGTGGCTTCAGGATGGAAGAGACCAGGGATGCGGGTTGCTGCGATGGCTCCTGCTCCGACGGCGGCGGCTCCCGCTAGGAAGCGGCGGCGGGTTTTCTGCTGATTTTCGAAGGCTTCCTGTGGTGTGATGTTCGACGAGCGAATGTCAGCGTCGAAGCGATTTGACTTGCGTAGGAGCATGTGGCGGTTCCCTTCCCTTCACGGTCGCGACTGTTTATGAGACGTCGTGACTGGTTTATAGGTTACGCCCCAAGACAGTGGTTGGATTGTAGTAACAGAACGAAACAGAAGGCGAGACAGAACGGGGAGGGTTAGTGCAAACTGTTCTGCATGATTACCGGAGCGCAGGAACGACAGCTGATGGATGCGGCGGATATGTTGCTCGACGCTCGGAGAACATGCAAGCCCATCATGGATCTTCCAGTGGATCATAGGCCGACGACCATGGAAGAGGCGTACTTCGTACAGGATCGCATGTCGTGGGCGTATGAAGCGATAGGCGGATGGAAGGTTGGGGCTCCGACACCGGATGCTATGCCTGCATTCGCGCCGATGCCAGCGGCGTGGATCTCGTGCAGCGGATGCGAGATGCGCGGAATGACGCATCGTTATCGCGGACTGGAGGGCGAGGTTGCGTTTTTGATGGGTAAGGACCTACCACCGCGAGAGACACCCTACACGCGGGACGAGGTGATTGCGGCGATTGCAAGCTGCCATCCGGCGATTGAGATATTGGAGACGGCGCTGGTTGATCCGGCGAAGGCGTCAAAACTGACGACGGTAGCCGATATGGCGTTGCATGGGGGCTTTGTTTATGGGGAGGCCGTTCCTGACTGGCAGAACATCGATTTCTCGCAGGAGAGTGTGATGTTGGCTGTGGACGGGGCTGTACGGGTGGAAGAGAAGGGTTCGAATACCTCGGGGGATCTGCTGCGATTGCTTCCATTCCTTGCGAACGAAGGCGCGGCGCGGACGGAGGGCCTGAGAAAGGGCGACTGGATTACAACCGGAAGCTGGACAGGAGTGACTCAGGCTGGGGCTGGATCGACTGCCGAGGTACATTTTGGGACGCTGGGGCGAGCGTATTTGCGGTTCAGCTGAAGAGCTCCTGATGTGAAATCGCTAGTGTCTTTGCGGTTATTGGCTTGTTTGCTACTAGAAAGTTCTGTTTATTTTAGGCATCCTGCTTCAGTAGCGAGGAATCCAAATCTCAGCGGAAGTCTCCGTTTCAGCGAGGTATGTCTTGGCACGTCCTTATTGGTCTGGGCAGATTCAGATATCGCTTGTGTCGTTTGGAGTGAAACTGTTTGTCGCGACGGAAGCGAAGAGCGAGATTCGGTTTCATCAGATAAGCCGGAAGACGGGTGAGCGGGTTCGGCACCAGAAGGTTCTGGCGAGCGCACTGGAAGAGGCTCCGGGCGAAGCTGCCGATCCGGTTGAGAAGGATGAGATCGTGAAGGGATATGAGTACCGCAAGGGCGAGTACGTCATGATCGAGCCGAAGGAGTTGGAACAGCTGCGGGTGCCTTCGAAGCACACGGTACAGGTGTCGCAGTTTGTGGGACTGGATGAGCTTGATCCGGAGTACCTGGAGAAGCCATATTTTGTGGTTCCTGAAGATGACGTGCAGGCGGAGGCGTTTGCTGTGGTGCGAAAAGCGCTGCAGAAGACGAAGAAAGCGGCGCTGGGGCAGATTGCTTTTGGCGGACGTGAGCATGTGATCGCCATTACGGCTGATCCGGATGACAAACTCGGCGGGATGATGGCCTACACGATGCGCTATAAGGAAGAGTTGCGCGATCCGGCGGAGTACTTCAAGGACATCAAGAAGGTTGAGGTGAATGAGGATTCGCTGGAGCTGGCGGAGACGCTGATCAAGAAGAAGGCGGCGAAGTTTGATCCTAGCAAGTTCAAGGATGGTTATGAGGCGGCGGTGAAGGAGTTAGTGGAAGCCAAGATTCACAATGCTCCGGTGCCGAAGGATGAGGTGGTCGCCCCGAAACGAGGCAACGTGGTGAACCTGATGGATGCACTGAGGAAGAGTGTGGGCGAAACCCCGGCACCTCCTGCGTCAGGCAAGAAGAAGCCTGCGGCATCTGTCAAAGGTGAGGGGAAGAAAGGCATCTCTCTGGTGAAGGCGGCCGTCGGAAAGCGCAAATCGGCATAGTAGACACAGAGGTTTTCGATGGCGGGGGCCAAGAAGACAACGGCTAAAAAGCGAGTCGCAAAGAAGCGTACCGGCACGGAGAAGAACTCCGCGGCGAACGCGATTGATGAACAACTTGCTCGATACCGTTCGATGCGGGATTTTCATATCACTGCCGAGCCGAGTGGAAAATCTTCAGAGAAGACTGCGAAGAGTGGTGGGCTTCCTTTCTGCATCCAGAAACATGCGGCTTCGCATCTGCACTACGATTTTCGGCTGGGCTGGAATGGCGTGCTGAAGAGTTGGGCCTGCGCGAAGGGGCCAAGCTACTTCACAGGCGATAAGCGGCTGGCTGTGCAGGTGGAAGATCATCCGATGGAGTATGGCGGGTTTGAGGGCATCATCCCTGCTGGCCAGTATGGCGGCGGCACCGTGATGCTGTGGGATCAGGGGACTTGGGAGCCCCAGGCTGGCCATACCGACGTGGATGCTGGGTTGCGGGATGGCAGTCTGAAGCTTGTTATGCACGGCACGAAGATGAAGGGGAGATGGGCTCTGATCAGGATGGGTGGAAAGACTGCCAACGAGCGCAAGCCGAACTGGCTACTGATTAAAGAACATGATGAGTTTGAGCGGAAGCAGGATGATCCACCGGTTACTGAGAAAGAGCCGAACTCAGTCGTGACTGGTAGAACGATTGAAGAGATCGCTGGAAACAAAGATCATGTCTGGAATTCCAAAGACACAGCGAAAGGCGGAAAAGCCTGGTTTCGGCAGGAGAGCAGTGAGGGTGCCGCTCAGAAGCCGGTAGAGGCAAAGCCTGCGAAGGCGCAGTATTCGGTGGCCTTTGATGCTATGCTGCGTGACCTGCCAAAAGAAAAACAGCCGGAGTTTGTGGTGCCTCAGTTGGCTCTCCTTGCGGCGAAGCCTCCGTCGGAGGCTGGGTGGCTGCATGAGTTGAAACTCGATGGTTACAGGATGCAGGCACGGAAGGATGGTTCCGGTGTGCAGATGCTGACACGCACTGGGTTGGACTGGACTCAGCGGGTGCGGACTGTGGCAAATGAAGTGGCCAAACTCGCCGTAAATAAGGTGACGCTCGACGGCGAGGTGGTTGTGCTGGCTCCGAATGGGACTACAAATTTCGCAGATTTGCAGGCTTCGTTTCAAGATGGCGCTAAAAATGTGCTGACCTTTTTCTGCTTCGATCTTTTACATGTCGATGGAAGAAATGTCCGTGGGCTGCCGTTGAAGGAGAGGAAGGCGCTGCTGGGGGACGTGCTGCAAGGTGTCGATGATGATGTTCTGAGAGTGAGTGAACATCTGGAGACGAATGGCGAGGTGATGTTTCATAAAGCTTGTGAGTTTCATGCGGAAGGGATCGTCTCGAAGAGGGCAGCCGCGAAGTATTCGCCGGGGCGGGGCGGAGACTGGCTGAAGATGAAGTGTCTGCATGAGCAGGAGTTTGTGGTGGGAGGGTACACACTGCCCTCGAATGGAATACGTGGGGTGGGAGCTTTGCTGCTGGGGTACTACAAGGGCGGCGAACTGGTCTATGCGGGGAGAACAGGAACGGGCTTTACGCAGAAGACGCATAAGATGCTTTGCGATAGATTGGAGGCTTTAGAGCAGAAGTCGAGTTCGTTTGGTCGCGTGCCAGTAGATGCGAAGCGTGGAGCGCTGTGGGTAAAACCGGAGCTTGTTGTGCAGGTTCGATTTGCTACGTGGACTGCGGATGATCTGGTTCGGCAGGCGGCGTTTCTCGGAGTGCGGGAAGACAAGGCTGCGAAAGAGGTTGCTAGAGAGGATGCTTCAACCGCGCCGACGCCTAAGAAAGCTCGGAGATCAGTTGAGGTTTCGCACAAGGTAGAAACACAGCTTCCGGTTGCGGCGGCGAAAGCGGTTGTGAAGGATGAGATGGAGCGTGCTCCTGTGCGGTTGACCCATCCGGAGAAGGTGTTGGATGGGGAATCGGGGATGACCAAGCAGATGCTCGCTGATTATTACTGGGCAGTGGCGGAGTGGATGCTTCCGCACATTGCGGATCGACCTGTGAGTCTGGTGCGCTGTCCAGAGGGATCGGGAGGACCATGCTTCTTCCAGAAGCATGTGAATCATAAGCTTCCTTCGGGGATTGGGAGCGTTGATATCGCGGACAAAAAGGGGAAGGTTGAGCCTTACATTACGCTGAAATCCGCGGAGGCGCTGGCTGGGCTGGCACAGATGGGAGTGCTGGAGGTTCATCCGTGGGGATCGAGGAATGAGGATTTGGAGCGGGCTGATCGATTGATCTTCGATCTCGATCCGGATGAGTCGCTTGCTTGGGAACTGTTGGCAGAGGGGGCGTCGGAGGTGCGGTCGCGGCTGAAGAAGATTGGGTTGGAGAGCTTCCTGAAGACGACTGGCGGAAAGGGATTACATGTTGTCGCGCCTATCGAGCCTGAGATGGAATGGCCGGAGATCAAGGAGTTTTGCCGCAGATTTGTTACTACCATCGAGAAGGCAAATCCTGCCCTTTATCTGACGAAGATGACGAAGTCGGCTCGCAAGGGAAAGATCTATCTGGATTATCTGCGGAACGAGCGTGGAGCGACTTCGGTTGCTCCTTATTCGCCTCGGGCTCGCGTTGGTGCGCCGGTGTCGATGCCTCTTAGCTGGAATGAACTCAAGGTGGCTGAACGGCCAGTGTTTCGTGTGTCAGAGTTTGCGGGGTGGCGCGATCGGTTGAAGAAAGATCCTTGGAAAAAGATGGCGTCTGTAAAGCAGCGACT
>DATMQZ010000049.1:0-43095 GCA_035566575.1 Edaphobacter sp. | reverse complement strand
TTCAGAGGTCCACTGCAGTGGACCTCCTGAACCCCAAACTACCTTCCAACCTGTAAAGGATGTCCTGATAACAACCTGTAAAGCATGTCATGGAACTTGACAATGAAGCCGCGCCGAAGATGGGGCACCCGATCGTTTGTGCGTGATGGGGAGAACAGGCAACGGCAACTGCAAAGACAGAAGCAGGTCCCTGCGGATGACAAACAAGAAGGGCAACGGCAGATCACTGCGGGATGACAAACAAGAAGGGCTACGGCAGATCCCTGCGGGATGCAAACAAGAAGGCAAAACAATGGCAGCGGCGACTGCAGTGGTTAGGCGGTGTGGAGGGCGGATTCTATGGCGGTGTTTACTTCGGCGTGGGCGAATTCGGCGGCTACGCGGATGCCGTTCATGATGGCTTTTTCGTTGGAGGAGCCGTGGCCTACGATGCAGACTCCGCGAACGCCTAGCAGGGGGGCTCCGCCGTATTCGGAGTAGTCGAGGCGTCTTTTGAAGTCGTCGAAGGCTCGGCGGGAGAGGAGGGCTCCTACCTGCGAGGTGACGGTGGATTTGAGGGACTCGCGGAGGGAGACGGTGACGAGCTTGGCGGTGCCCTCGCAGGTCTTGAGGGCTACGTTGCCAACGAAGCCGTCGCATACGGTGACGTCGGCGTGGCCGTTGAATAGGTCGCGGCCTTCGACGTTGCCGATGAAGTTGATGCCGGGGACGGCGCGGAGCATGGGGAGAGTGTCGCGGGTGAGGGAGTTGCCCTTGGAGTCCTCCTCGCCGATAGAGAGCAGACCGACACGGGGGTTGGGAATCTTGAGGACGTTCTGGGCGTACATGTGGCCCATGACGGCGAACTGGACGAGGTTATCGGGGTCGGAGTCGACGTTGGCGCCTACGTCGAGGAGGAGAGATGGGATGCCGCGGACGGTGGGCAGGATGGTGGCGAGGGCGGGGCGGTCGACGCCGGATAACATGCCAAGGACCATCTTGGCCGTGGCCATGGCTGCGCCGGTGTTGCCTGCGGTGAAGAAACCTGAGGCTTTGCCGGGGCCGGAGGGGCCGCGGGGGTGGCCGTGACCGTGGCTGTGATGGGCTGCGGCGTGGGAGGCGAGGCCTTCGCGAACCATCTTGAGGCCGACGCGCATGGTGGAGTCGCGCTTGGTGCGGACGGCCTGGGCGGCTTTGTCGTCCATGGTGATCCACTCGGATGCGGGGACGATGAAGACGGGAAGGTGCTGGCCGCGGAGGTGTTGCCGGAGGAGAGGACGCAGGACGTCTTCAGGGCCAGCGAGGTGGACCCGAACGTCGTACTGACGTGCAGCGAGGATGGCCCCGCGAACCTCTGGTTCGGGGGCCTTATCGGAACCCATGGCGTCAACGACTATGTCGATCGGCATCAGGAGAAGATAACAGGATTTGGGTTGTTGAAGTTAGCTTGCTTCTTTGGCGACGAGGACATCGCGGCCCTTGTACGTGCCGCACTTGCGGCAGGCGCGGTGGGGCAGCTTGCGCTCGTGGCAGTTAGGGCACTCGGAGAGGCCGGTGGGGGTGAGGAAGTCGTGGCTGCGGCGCTTGGCAGTCCGTTGTTTGGAGTGGCGCCGTTTTGGATTAGGCATTGCGGTATCCCTTTCAATCGCGCTGCGCGGCCATGCATACGCAGGCGACGAAGCAAAACTTGGTTTAGTGCTTTACCTCGATCTTGTCAGCCAGACTTGCCAGGGCATTCCAACGCGGGTCGGCCGGGGCCTTATCGCAGGAGCATTGTGCAAGATTCAGATTCTGACCACAGCGGGGGCAAAGTCCTTGGCAGTCCGCTTTGCAGAGGGTACGACCTGGCAGGGAGAGCAACACCTGCTCACGCACCACATCCTCGAGCAAAAGACCGCTCTCTTGATAATACCCTATTTCGGTCTCATCTTCAGTAATTGCGTGTTCGCCGGAGACGGCATCGGCGCCTTCGGGGCGGAAGATGAGGTCGAAATGTCCTTTGAGCGGGGTCGGGACGGGTTCGACGCAGCGGGCGCAGAGGATCTCGAAGTTGCCGGAGTAGGCGGCGCGGATGCGGATGTCGTTGACGTGGGAGTTGGAGGAGCGGTGCTCGACGAGGAGGTCGGCCTGACCTTTGACGGGGAGTGGACCTACCTGATGGATGTCAGGGGCGTAGTCGAGGGGGGCGAGGGATTCGTCGAAGTGGAGGGGCTCGTCGACTAGTTGGATCGGGGTTATAAGCACCGTTTAAGGGTAGGACTTTGTGGGGTGGGGGTCAAATGCAGGGGTTGACGATCTTTAGACAGCGGGAGATCAAGCAGGTTTTTCGTCACAATGCAGCAGAACCCGTTACAGTGGTAGCCGAATCGGACGGAGCAGACATGCTAATCCACACTTCGCATTTGGCCATATTTGCGCTGGGGCTCGCCTGTTGCGGGTCAGGCGCGGCCCAGAAGACAGCGGCTGTTGGAGCGGAAAATGATGATTCGGGCGCGGCGGTTCGCCTGGAGACGCACGAAGGCCAGACCCAATTTAAACTCGGAGATCCGGTAATGCTTGATCTGGTCTTCACGAGCCGGTCGCAGGGATATGTTGTCAACACAGACACAACCCCCTATCTTCCAGTGTCCGATTTGGTAAGTGTTGCGCCGGAGGAGGGGTGGGTACGTTCCCACAAATCGTTTCGGGGACAGGGGCAAAATGGCAACGCGCTGGCAGAACTGGGTAGCGAACCGGTACGCGTGCCGGTTCTGCTGAATCGAACCATTACATTTCAGAAGGCGGGCCATTATGAAGTGACTCTCGAGACAGAGCGCCTGCGTACTTCAAAGACCTTATGGAAACAGACGACACTCGAGACCTGCGATTCTTGCCGCACGACGAACACCATCGGCATCGACATCGCTGAGCGGGATGCTTCGGAGGAGGCGGCTCTGGTGGTGTCGCTTTCGCGTGAGCTTGAGGACACGAAAGGGGAGGAGCTAGTGAGTGTAATGTCCGAGGACCAGAAGGAGGCCTTGGGACGTGAGATCGAGGCCCAACAGAGAGCAGCGGCCGGGGGCGACACAGATAAGAAGCAAATGGAAGCTTTGACGCGAAAGATAAATGAGATATTGACTACCGAAGTCGCGCTCACCGAGAAGCGGCGGGATGCGCACCGTAATGCGGCTGTCCGGCTTGCGTACTTAGGCGGAGACGACGCTATCCGCGCCAAAGTTCGTTTCATCGTTGATGACGAAGAGAAGGGCGATGCTTATCCCGTCAGCCCAATCATGGTGGATGGCCTGTCAAGTTCGGGCAACAAGCAGTTGCAACTGACCTTATTGGAAGCAGCATGGCGCGACCCGCAACATGTTCCGACCTCGATCCTGCAGACTGCCCTTCGTGAGGCCAAGGAATTGATACACAACGGGTCAGTGACCGATGAGGCCTTACTATGGGGAGGAACGGCCGAGGAGCGGCAAGCGGAGCTAGAGGAATATCAGGGTGAAATCAACGAGATTGCCGCCACACTGCCCAAGCGGACCGAACCAAACCTGTCGGAGACCATGAAGTTTTTGAAGACGAGGGGTGTGCCAAATCAATTTAACTAACGGCGACGTAACAGTAAAGGAGCATTCCCCTTGCGTCGAAGCTTCCACGAGTGGTCGATACCAATTCCTCCAGGAAGCGCTGTGAAGACGAAAATATTTCGCGGGCGGAAGAGCGTGGAAGCGATGGGACCCTTGAGCGAGCCGTCGGTCAACTTCTCAGAATAGGCGATGACATAAAACTAGCAACAGCGAAAATACAGGGATCCTTCACTGCGTTCAGGATGACGACGTAAAACAGACAGGATGACGACGTAAATCAGAACTGCAAGACATCCTTCGCTTGTAGTTTTTAGACAGATTCTGAGAGACTCGTCGTTTGTCGACGGGTGGTGGCGGAAAAGAATGCAGCTTGTAAATCTTGATCTGGATACTTTGCGGACTTTGATTGTGGCCAATGACCTGGGTGGATATGGTCAGGCGGCGTCGCGGCTTGGGCGCACTCCTTCGGCCATTAGCCTGCAGATGAAGAGGCTTCAGGAAGACGTGGGTGCGACGCTGTTTCGCAAACATGGAAGGGCGCTGGCGCTTACGGAGGCTGGTGAGATTGTCCTACGTTATGCGCGGCGGATGCTTGTGCTGAATGATGAATTGGTCGATATCATTCGGGGCGCGTCTTTGGCGGGAAATGTGCGAGTCGGGTTTTCGCAGGACTTTGCGGAGACGGTGTTGCCGGAGGTGCTGTCCCAGTTCACCAAGCTTTATCCGTTGATGCAGATGGAACTGCGGATTGAAGGCAATGCGGCGCTGGTCGATGCGGTGGAAAAGGGAGAGCTGGATCTGGCGCTGGCGGTGGGACAGGCAGACCGCCCGACGGCGGAGATTGTTGGCGAGTTGGAACTGGTCTGGATTGCAGGGCAGGACTTTTGTAGAAGAGACGATCAGGCGCTGCCGCTGGTGCTGCTTGGACCGCAGTGTGCGTTTCGCAAGAAGGCGATTCATGAGTTGGAGCAGGCGGGTGTGCCGTGGCGCATGTCGGCGGTGAGCCCGAGCCTGGCCGGCCTGTGGGCCTCTGCGGTAGGGGGATTGGGTGTTACGGTGCGGAGCTCCTATGGGTTACCGGCGAAGCTGGTGTGGGGAAGCGGCCTCTTCGATCTTCCTGCGTTAGGAACGTTTCCTGTGACGCTGCATTCGCGGACAGTGGCTGCGAATGCGGGAGTGGAAAGACTGCGCTCGATCATAAGCGATGTTGCTCTAGAGGCGTTGCCCGCGAGAGTGGACGGAAGATTTAGATAGGAAAGACGCGGCCGCAAGCCGTAGTTGAGTTTTGCTTATGAGTGCGTAAAAAGAACCAAATTGTGCAGACGTGCGGCAGCCGCTAGAGTCGCTGTATGAAAACGTCTCTTGTGTTGTTGTCCTGTGTGCTGTTGGCACCCATAACCGTGGCTCAGCAAGCTGCTGCTCCGGAGAAGCTGGCGGGGACCTGGACTGTCGTGGAGACGCCTGAGATCCATCCTGACGGTACGAGGGCACAGACGTTCGGCCCGAATCCAAAAGGCATCCTGATGATCGATGAGAGCGGGCAGTACTCGCTGCAGCTCTTTCAGCCTGTGGAGCCGTCAGAGGCAGCGACAGCAACCGCGCCGCCGAGGATGAGCTCGCACTTTGGCCACCTCTCGCTCGACCCGGCGCATGGAGTGATCCTCTTCCGGATCGAGCAATCATCGAACCCGAAGTGGGATGGAACGGAGCAGAAGCGGCAGTACCATCTCGATGGCGATGTGCTGACTTACCAGGTGCCGGCTTCTGCAAACGCAGCGGGGATTACGGCGATCTCTACGTGGCGGCGGGTGCGGTAGACCAACCGACCGCGGATCACGCGGATAGAAGAAACGGATAAGGATAGGCAAAACGGATGACAAGCAGGAGGGTCATGCCATGAGAGAACCATTGTGAGTGGCCCCTGTTTGTAAACGTCGTTTCGTTGGCCGAAATCCAAACTAGACGGCTAGATTCCAGTTGTCGGTGGCTGTGGTGCCTCCAGAGATACTGGTGATTTCGATTTTTTGGAAGATCAGGGAGATCTCTTCGAGTTCGCGGGAGTCGATGATGGGGCCTCCTTGTTGGGGGAGCTGGATCGACTGCTTGACGGAGATGATGGTGGCGTTGGTGAGCTTGACGGTGTGGTCGAGTTGCTGGGTTCCGGTGGGGCCGGAGACGTAGAAGTTGAATGCTACGGCGGAGAGAACCTCGTTGGTGTAGGCGGCGGTGTAGAACTGTGGTGAAGAGGCGCCCCACTCCTTGGTGAAGACGACGGGCTGGTGCTGGCGTTTGCCGCTGGCCTGGCCGGTGGCGACGTCGCGAGGGACAATGACGCCGTAGCTGAAGGCTACGCCGGGAACCGTTCCTTCGTGGTCTTTCTGGTTGGATTCGCTTTTGAAGTCTCCCTGCTTGACGCCTTTGAAGGCTGCGTAGATTTGGACGGCCATGATTGGCTCCTTGTTGTTTTCTGAGAATGCCTGCGGTGGGGGATTCTACAGTTGCCGGTTGCTAGTTGTCAGTTGTCAGTTCTTCCAATTCATCTTTTTACAGAGAACTGAGAACTGGCATCTGACGACTTCCGTTAGGCCGGCGGCTTTTGCGCGAGGTAGACGTAGCGGAGCATGCGGTTTTCTTCGGCGAGTTTGGCTGCGCAGGAGAGGAAGGACTGTTGCTTGGCGAAGTCTACTTCGCCCTCCTGATCGAGGAGTGCCTGCCTGCGTTTCTTTCTGGCGTTGAACCAGTTGGTGGCGATGCGGGCGGTCTCGGCGGTGGTGTCGATGGCTTTGATTTTGGTGAAGCCGGCGGCGGCGAGGAGGGCCTCGTTTTGGCCGGGCGTGCTGAAGATGTAGAGGCCGATGGTGGACCGGACCTCGATCTCCCTTTGCGTGATAAGGCCGGCGATGACGAGGGCGTCGCTGTAGAGCATGCGGCCGCCTGGTTTGAGGATGCGAAAGATGTCGGAGAGCAGGATTGGACGGTTGGGGACGTGGCAGAGGACGTCGTTGGCGAAGATGGCGTCGAAGGTGTCGGGGTCGTAAGGGAGCTTTTTGGTGAGGTCGTGGCGGAGGAAACGAACCTGGGGGATCATGTCGCGGACGCGGGCGAGGCGGTTGGCGTTGCGGATGGCCTGGGCGTTGAGGTCGATGCCGGTGATGCGGCAGGCAGTGCGCTCGGCGACATAGATAGCATAGCCGCCGGAGCCGCAGCCCAGTTCGAGGACGTTGGAGTCTTCGACGATTTTGAGCTGGGTGGGGATTTGATTGGACTCGTCGGGCGAGACCCAGCTGGTGAGACCGAGATCGTTGCCGTAGGTTTCGCGGCGAATCTGATGGTAGAGGTCGGAGGTGTAGTCCTCGTAGGCTATGTCGTAGAGTTCAACCTTGCTGGGCATGCTGGCTGCTCCCCTCTGCTGCAGGATGAGATGCGAGCGCGGCGACGACAGCAGCATAGCAGATGCGTGGGCATTCAGATGTGAGCGATGCGGGGAAGGATGCCGCCGGTGTGGGCGCGGTAGACGGCATAACCCTCGCCGAACTCGGCTTGGAGAAGCTGCTCTTCGCGCTGGGCCTTGAGGCGGAAGATGTTGATGGCAAGGAAGAGGCCGAGGAGAGAGCCTAAGTCGCCGGAGACGAGGGTGGTGCCGGTGAGGGCGGTTAGGAGGCCGGTATAGAGCGGGTGGCGGACGTAGGCGTAGGGACCGGCGGTGATGAGTTGGTGGTCGACCTGAATGATGACGCGGCCGCTCCAGTTGCGGCCGAGGACGTCTCGGGCCCAGGCGGAGAAGGCGAGGCCGATGATGGTGAGGATGAGTCCCGCGAGTGCCACGGCGTAGCTTGAGTGAAAGCGCACGGCGAGGAAGGAGAGATGGGTGCGCGGAAAGAAGAGTAGCGCAGTGACGAGAAGCAGGCAGATGCGTTCGAATGAGGGGAGAGGGAGGGCGCGCTTGACCTGGATGCGGTGTCGCATGCTGGCGACGAAGTAAAGGGTGAAGAGGAGCCAGAGGGCGTTGGCTTCGTTCCAGAGGGTCAGAGATGGCATGGGGTGTCTCCTTGCTTAGATTTGGGTCATGAGCTGGGCGATCCACTTGCGTTCGAGCTGAACTTCTTTGGTGACGTGATGCATGGAACTGGCGGGCCAGCCCTCGATGATGTGGGCCTTGGCGATCTGGCGAAGGCGGCCGAGACGGGCGGCGAGATGGGCGTCGCGGAGCTCGAGGATGCGACGGCGGGTTGGAGTGTCGAGCTGGTCGAAGAGGCCGACGCGAAGGCGGAAGGCGTGGGGGTTGGCGATGTCGGACTCAGAGAAGTCGCTTAGTTTGTCGGTGAGGGCTTGTTTGCCGGAGGATGTGAGGGCGTAGAGGAGACGTGTCTGGCCGCGGTCGCCGTCGGCCTGCTTCTGGGTAATCCAGCCGCTTTTGAGGAAGCGCTTGAGGAGGGGATAGATCGTATTGTTGTGGAGTTGCTGCTCGCTTGAGAACATAGCGGCGTCCTGTTTGAGGCGGTAGCCGTGTTTGGGGCCTTCGAGGAGCAGGCTCAAAATGATTATGTCATTCATGACTGTGTCAAGTCTTACCTAATAAGGTGGAGGTTGTCAAGATGAGAAGGATGGTTTGGCTGGCGTTAGCGCTGGTGATCCTGGCCGGGGTGGGATTGGCGCAGAAGAAGGCTGGGGCGAAGCCGAATCTTACGGGGGAGTGGAAGTTGAATGTTGCTGCGAGTGAGTTTGGGGATGTGCCTCCGCCGATGCGGCAGATGGAGGTGGTGACACAGGCGGGCGATGAGTTTGCGATTGCGATCACGATTGAGAGGGAGGAGATGAAGCAGCACTATACGCTGCGGTTTCAGGCGGGCGGGGCGGAGATGCCGCTGGCGCAGGGGTCGTTTCCGGAGGATGCTCCGTTTCGGATTCTTGGAGTGAAGGGGACGTGGCAGGGTGCGGTGCTGGTGGTGACCCAGAGGGTGAGCTTTCAGGGGGCGGAGGGGGTTTTGACGTCGAATTATTCGCTTTCGGCGGATGGGAAGGTGTTGCGAAAGACGACGCATGTGGCTATGGAAGGTGGGGAGTTTGATACGAAGACGGTTTATGACAAGCAGTGAGTGGTGTTGGGGTGAGACAACGTCAACGACAGAAGCAGATCCCTACGGGATGACAAATAAAAGAACATGCAACAACGGCAAATGCAACGGCAACAGCCGTTCTACGGGATGAGAAAGAAGAAGAAGAACAGAGGCAAAGGTGTGGCCCGGGGAGTTTGTGCATCCCCAACCTTCGCGTGGTTAGGCGCGCTCAGGATGGGGCACCCGAGTTTGTGGTGGTTGGTGCTTAGGGTGTGCCTATGGCGGGTGGGGCGCTGGGTGGGGGAGTGTTGGCGGGGGTTTTGGTGAAAGCGCGCAGGAGACCTTCGAGGAAGGCGAAGAAGACATCTACGGCGTAACCGACGAGGAAGGCTAAGCCGAGGGGTGGAATAGAGGCCTGATCGGTGACGTTGATGTTGTTGAAGAGGCCGACGACGCCGCCTCCGATACCCGCGATGAGGAAGCGGGCGGAGTTGGCGGCTGAGGGTGTAAAGGTGCGACTGCCCATCTGGTCTTCGAAGGTGCGCAAGAGATAAGCGCAGGTACCTAACAGTGCGTAGAGAACGGGAAGCAGGCAGGTAGAGATGGCGCCAAAGTAGACAGAGGTATCGGTGAGGATATTCTGGGCAAAGAACCGCACATCCTGATAGGTGAGGGTGATGTTGTCCCTGGCGGCGATGGGGTCAGTGAGCGGCACGGGAAGCTCGAACGCACTCTTTCTCTTTTCCGCAGGGCCCGTATCTTCACCGGGGAGAGGGTGGTGACTGAAGATCAAAAATCTATTCAGCTTAAGGGCGCGTGCGTAGATGATGCGGACAGTGGAGGCGTACTTTTGGAGGTCCGTGGCGACATCGGTGGCACTAATACCTTCGGGTGGCACCTTTCGTACTTCGCCTGGCGCCAGCGGCTGTCCCAGTTCGACCTGTAACTTGACTGCGAGTGCGTTGGCAGTCGTGATGTCAGCATGGATAGCGGTGGAGAAAGCAGAGGTGACGAAGGTGATGACCGACATAGGCAGGATGAAACCAGCGAGGATGAGCGCCCAGAGAAAATAGGTGTGAACGGTGGGGCGAGTGTCGCTGTGGTAGGCCTTGAGGCTTTCTGCGGTGACGGGCTTGAGACGGGAGGCGAGGCTGGTGAGCGCGGCGAGAAGGTTGGCGGCGATGTCTTCGGTCCAGCCTTCGGTGGAGGCTGTTCTGGCGCGGAGGATGGCACCGCGAGTTTCGGGGGTGACGTCGATGCCGATCTCGGCGGCGTACTTGAGGAGGCGCTCGGCGTCGCAGAGAGCGTCGTTGAAGTAGGCAGGAGTTTTTTGAGATTCGGGGGACCCGGTGGTAGCAGAATGCGCCATTACGTACAGCCTCCACGTGCGGATTGGGTCTTTCGGGGAGACCGCAATAGTACCTGAAGGATGGCTGGGGGCAAAAGCTCGATTGCAAAACGGGTTAAGGGACCTCTGTTTTGGTGGCGGACGGGGCGGGAATAATTTGAATACCTATAGGACGGTTGGCGTCATATAGGTAATTGAAACGCACTCTGATTTTTGGGTGGCGGCTTAGCTTCGCTGGAGGATTGAGCAAGATGAATCTGAAGATGACGGATCTTTTTCTGGATGAGTTGAAACATGAGGCGGTAGGGACGCGAAAGGCTTTGGAGCGTGTGCCGGAGGGGCATTATGACTGGCGGCCGCATCCGAAGTCGATGCCGTTTGGGTATCTGGCCTCGCTGGTGGCTACGATGCCGGGGTGGATCGAGGCGATGATCAAACAGGATGAGCTGGACTTCGCGCCGAAGGATGTTGCGAACGGGTATAAGCCTGCCGAGCTGCGGACTGCGGCGGAGTTGGTGGCCGCGCTGGATCAGAATGTGGAGAAGGCGCGGGCTGCGCTGGCGGGGACGACGGATGAGCATCTTCAGACGCTTTGGAAGCTGAAGGCGGGCGGGTACCTGGTGAGTGAGCTTCCGCGTTACACGAATATCCGGACTGGAGTGTTCAACCACTGGGCGCACCATCGCGGACAGTTGACGGTGTATCTGCGGCTGAATGAGGCGCTGGTGCCTTCGCTTTATGGGCCTTCTGCGGATGAGCGCGGATTTTAAAAAGATCAGGCCAGCTTCAGGAGAGGCTGGCCTGGAAGGTCCTCCCTTTAGTCCTTCAGTGCGTGGCGACGTAGCGAATGACGCCGTGCGCTAAAAGATCGTAAGTCGGGTCCACGTTGTGCGTGCCAGTGGTGCGGGGCGCGCTCAACAGTTTCTGCAGATCGATAACACCTACGTAGGTTGGGACGCCTGTGACCCAGTCCGAGATGAGGCCGTAGGCCCTGCCGTCGTTGGGGCTGGTGTAGGCGGTGATGGTATGTGGGTCAAAGCCGGCGGAAAAGGCACGACCATCCGGGGTGCTGGGCATAGCGGCAGCTGCATAGTCCACAAACGCCGGAGTGCCGGTGCCTGAGGTGGCCGGGAGCTGGAAGACACCGAAGGTGTTGCCTCCGAACTCGCCGGAGACGATGCCGAGATGTGTTGTACCTGCGGCGACGGAGATGCCGTCAGTCCCTGCGGTGAAGAAATCGAACTCAGGGAAGTTGACGAGCTGTCCGGGCGCGGTCCAGGTTCCGTTGGGGACTCCTCCGGTGGGCGCGGTGAAGACGCTCTGGGAGAGATCGGTGATGTAGAGGTTACCGGTAAACTCATCGGAGGAGAGGGCGATGCCGGTTGTGCAGTCTTCAGCGGCGGAATCGAACTCCTGTCCGATTGCGTTGACGTACTCGGTCAGCCCACCGCTGGCGCCGATGCGGATGAGGTCATAGCTTCCGCTCTCACCAGGGGAGAGAATGAGATTTCGATTGGGGTCGACGGACTGATTTTCGGAGACGATTCTGACCGTTGGGAAGGGTGCGGCGAAGGTGTTGTTGGCGAGGTTGAGGAGTTGTACACCACTGTTCGAGACAGAACCGCTAAGACCCATGGCGATGACGGCGGTGTTGGTCAGTGCGTTGATGGAGATGCCGCAGTTGTTGCAGGATCCACCAGAAAATCCGGCGCGGGCATTGGAACCGCTGGTCAAGGTCTGAGTCAGAGTCGTACCAGTGATCTCGTAGACGTCGGTATTATTGGCGACGCAAACGGTTTGGCCAGTCTGCGAGTTGGAGGAGCAGGAGTTGACTTCGCCGGGTGTGGAGATGGATGCAGTTGATCCGCCGCCCTCGATGGGAACAACCTGAACGCCGGTGCTGCCGGTGCCCCAGGAGCCGTTGGGAACGTAAGCGGTCACATGGGTTCCGGAGAGTACGGCCAGCGAACTACTGGGCAGGCAGGCAGCCAGAGTGGTCGAGGTATGGCTGACCTGGACCTCGGAGCAGTTGCTGCTGGCGAAGTGATTGCCGAGCGAAGTGGTGCCGGAGACTGAAACGAAATAGAGGCCAGTGGCGAGAAGCGAGGGGATCTCGAATTGAATACGGTCCGCGCTGCCAATCAGGTGGAGGACAGAGTTGACGGGAGCCGCAGTTGGAGAACCACCGCAGGTTGAGCTGAGGGTGAGGGTGACGTCACCCGGAGTGATGGTCCCGGCAGGGAAACCGGTTCCGTTGACGTTCACAAAGGTTGAGCCGCTTGCGCCGGTGCTGGGTGCAGTCCAGGCGTTGAGCCTGACCGAAGCGGTTTGGGCATGGGCCTGAAGGGGAACCAATGCCGCCAGGCAGCATAGGCCGAGCGTGATACCGATGCGTGCGAAACGCGCAGCCAGAGGCTTGCTAAACCTGCGTCGCAACGTCGCGAGAGCAGCGATGCCGGTGCCAACCATGGACCAGGTTCCGGGTTCGGGAACGACTGGTGTTCCGCCTCCGCCACCCGTGGTCGTCGTGGCGTCGATTACGCCGAAGTCGCCATCAGTGAGGCCGGTCGGATCGGAGATGGATGCAGAGAAGGAAGAGTCGATGGTGTCTGTCGAGCCGTCGTTGAGGGCGATTGATGTGGTGCTGAAGCTGCCGGTGAGTGTCGCACCGATGGCGCCGTTAAGACCGCTCGGCTGACCGCTGAGGGTGGAGAGGGCAGTTCCATTGAACGAAAGTCCGTCCCCAGCGAGGGTGAAATAAGAGGGACCGAAGATCTCATCGGGTCCGCTGGCGAAGCTAATCGTGAGGCTGAGGCCGGAGAGTGGGAGAGAGGTCGTGACCGGAAAGGTTGTGTCCGGGAAGACGGAGCTATTTGGTCCTGTGAAGTTGATGATGTCGAGTTGAGCTATACCCAAGCCTGTAACGTCGTAAGAGATGACGCCAACCGGAACGGATGTTGCTCTCGCAGCCGGAGCGAGAAACACCCCAGCCAAGGCAAGTAAGCAGATACGCGGCAATATGTTTCGCACGGTGATCACCTTTCGCATGGGTGATCGGCATCAAGCGAAGTCAGGGAGGTCCAGATGCCGAAAACTCAATCAGTAAAGCAAATTGACTTTGGATTGACTTTGGAAAACATTGGCCCGCTGGCCTTTTAGCATTTAAGAGGCCATTTTTTCTGTTGATTCTAAACGGGTTATGTCGTGATCAAAGATCGTATGCGCAGACATTTGCGGGACAAGAGCTACTTGTTGTTACAGCGCAGAAGTTTGCGAAGGGGTTGTTCTTCTTTATTTTCAATGCTTAGAGAGGGCTGTGAAAGAGACGGATTCCGGCTACACCGGCGGCTCCTGCAGCCAGGCATTGGGCGGCGTTTTCCTGGGTAACTCCGCCGAGGGCGTAGACAGGGATGGGGGCGGCTGCGGCGCAGGCTTCGCGCAGGCGATCGAGGCCTGAGCCGGGAGCGATGAGGTGGCCGGAGATGGATTTCTCGAATACCGGAGCGAAGAGAATTGCGGTGGGGTGCTCGGTTCGGGCTCGATCGATTTCGGCTAACGTGTGGCAGGAGATGGTGATGATGGGGTCGGGCAGGCTTGCGAGGGTGTAGCGGTGGCGGATTTGGGTAGGGGTGGGTTGGTCTGGGGCGGCGGGGAGATGAACGCCGTGGGCGGCGGTGGTGATAGCGACGCCGGGGTTCGAGTTAATCAGGAGACGGGTGGATGTGTGGGAGATGGCTTCGAGGATCTTGCGGGCCAGCAGGATGAGATCGAATGGGGTCAGGTCTTTTTCGCGGAGCTGGATGAAGTCGATGCCTTCGTCGGCCCAGCGGGCGGTTTGGCGGACGAGGGCGTCCTGTTGGAGGTGGTCGTCGCCGAAAAATAACGTTCTCTGGGTGATGGCGTAACGGAGCACGACGATAAGTGTAGTAGCAGGGACGGCTATTGAGACGTGCGGCTGCAAATCAAGGAGTTAGAGGAGGTGCGGAAAGGTAAAGTTCCCGGTCTGTGTTAGTTTTAGGCAGTAGAGGCTGTGCTGCCTTGTCATCTAGACTGGCCCTCGATGCCGCCGTGCACGGGTCATAACCAGGACCAACCACGCCGCTACGGCGCAAGAGTATGACTTTATGAGCAGTGTGTACGATCTGATCGTCATCGGATCCGGCCCAGCCGGGCAACGTGCGGCAATTTATGCCGCAAAACTAGGCAAGAAGGTCGCGCTGGTTGAGATGCGCGAGGTGGTTGGTGGAACCTCGATCAACACGGGGACGATTCCATCGAAGACGATGAGGGAGGCGGTGCTGCACCTCTCGGGGTATAACTACAAGTCCATCTATGGGATGAACTACCGGGTGAAGGAACGCATTACGATGGCGGACCTTGCTTTCCGGGTGCAGCACGTCATCAAGACGGAGATTGACGTTACCGAGGCGCAGCTTTCGAGGAACAACATCGAGATGCTGGTGGGCGTGGCGAGCTTTGAGGACGCGACGCATGTGAAGGTGACGAACTCGCGCGGCTCGACGGTGTACGAGACAAAGAGCGTGCTGATTGGGACGGGGACGAAGCCGGCGTGTTCGCCGAAGGTTCCGATCAATGGACGGAGCATCGTCAACAGCGACCAGGTGCTGGACCTGGTGAACCTGCCGAAGACGATGATTGTGGTGGGCGGCGGCGTGATTGGGGTGGAGTACACCTGTATGTTTGCCGCGCTGGGGGTTCGGGTGACGCTGATTGAGCGGCGGCCTCGGCTCCTGGAGTTTGCCGACCAGGAGATCGTCGAGGCTCTGAGCTATCATCTGCGGGATTCGCGGGTGACGATGCGGCTGAACGAAGAGGTGGAGTCGGTTGAAGAGATGCCGGATGGAACCGTCGTCGCGAACCTTGAGAGCAAGAAGAAGGTGCAGGGGGATGCTCTGCTGTATGCGGTCGGGCGGCAGGGCAATGTGGATGAGCTGAACCTGGCGGCGGTGGGGGTTGAGGCCGATAACCGCGGACGCATTCCGGTGGACAAGGATTTCAGGACGAAGGTGCCGACGATCTTTGCGGTGGGGGATGTGATCGGGTTTCCGTCGCTGGCTTCGGTGTCGATGGAGCAAGGGCGAGTGGGCGCGGCGCGGGCGTTTGGGGATGACAAGATCCTGTCGAACCCTGGGTTGTATCCGTATGGAATCTATACGATTCCGGAGATCAGCTTTATCGGCAAGACCGAGGAGCAGCTGACCGAGGAGGACGTTCCCTACGAGGTTGGCGTGGCGTACTACCGAGAGATTGCGCGTGGTCAGATTCGCGGAGATACGACGGGAAGGCTGAAGCTGATCTTCCATCGGCTGACGCACGCGATCCTTGGAGTGCACATTATCGGCGAGGGTGCGAGCGAGCTGCTTCACATTGGACAGGCCGTAATGGCACTGGGCGGAACGGTGGAATATTTCGTAGATACGGTGTTCAACTACCCAACTCTCGCGGAATGTTATAAAGTTGCGGCGTTCAATGGGTTGAATCGGCTGAGCAAGTTCGATTAGAAGAACGCGGGCCGAGGTGAGGCGGATCAGGCATGGCAAAGACGATTGGGGTCACGATAACTGAAAGAATTGCGGCCGGATTGGTTGTAGACCATAAGCTGGATGGAGAGCTTCGGCGCTTCCCTGAGAGCGAAGATGATGTGGATGCGCTTGTTGAACTGCACACAGATGCCCTGGTGGAGACGATCTGTGAGCAAGTAGTGGCTGCGGGCGGCGGTGCGAAGGATATTTCGGCGGTTGGGGTCGCGGTTCCGGGGCTGGTCAAGAAGGGTGTGGTGGAAGAGGCTCCGAACTTGCCGCAACTGAAAGGTGCGCGGATGCAGGAGCTGCTGGCGATGCGGCTGCGGACGCTGGATATCAATGCTTCTGTAACGATAATCAACGACGCGGATGGAATGGCGGCGGGGTTAGCGTCAATTCACGGCAAGCTTGACAGCATGATTCGCGTGTGGACGCTGGGCGTGGGGATTGGGTATGGGCGCTACCCGTTTGCGCCGGGTGTGTGGGAGGGCGGCCACTCGGTGGTGACGCTGGACGAGAAGGAGCGGTTCTGCGGGTGCGGCGGACGCGGGCACTTGGAAGGCATCATGGGACACCGTGCGATGCGGCTGCGGTTTCTTGATATGGAGCCGGAAGAGGTGTTCGAAGCGGCGAAGAACGGCGATGCGCGGTGCATGGACTTCAAGCGGATGTGGCATAAGGCGCTGGCCGCGGCTACGGCGACCTCGATCCATATGTCCGGACCGGGCAAGATCTATTTGACCGGATTCAACGCGGTATTTCTGGATATGCCAATGTTGAAGGACTATATGCAGCAGATGGTGAAGATGAGCCCGCTGCAGAGCTATTCGCTGGAGATCGTGGAAGATGATCCGAAGGTGCGGATTATCGGGGCGGCTGTGGCGGCGGAGCAGGCTGCGGGGCGGTAGGCGACCACGGATCTGCGCGGAGGATCGCGGATTAACTGCTTAACACAGCCGTCCGGAACACAGAGGAAAGCGCTGACGGAACGTCCACTGAGTGACTCGTCCTGAAGTCGTCAATTAAGGTCGAAACTTCCGGGTTGCCGGTTAACCGTTCACTTCCCATAAGCCGTCTTGGCAGTATCATGCGAAAAGTGAGGTGATCGCTTGTTCCGCTGCTTGATGTGTGGGGTGACCGCTTTGCTCCTCGGATCCCTCTTCGTTGCTGGGAAAGCCTTGATCGGTCAGTCGGCGGCATCGCCTGCTTCAACGAGCGGAGCCGCGAAGGTAAGTCTTGCCGACGTCGTGCGCAATTTGCCGGATTACGAAAAGCCGGGCACGGAATTGGCTTATTCGGAAGCTTTCGAGAACGCGACGGATGCAGAACGTGATACCACGGTGCCAGGACTCATCGCCTGGCTCAAAGACGATCGGCCTCAAGTGCGTGGACGCGCTCTTCTTTCGCTCAGCTTTCTCTATATGCCGCGTGAGAACTCTCGTGTGGTCACATGCGACAGATATCTTCCCGTCGAAGACGTGCCGGTCGTTGCAGCGCATTTGAGAGATCCCGATTCGCGGGTGCGCAACGCAACTTTCATGGCGCTGGGATCTGTGGAGAGCTGCGGCCACGGTCTGGATGAACTTGTTGACCTGGTTGTGACCATGCTGCCCGAGCGGGATATTCTGACTGAGTACCCGGATCCGTTCTTTATCGAGAGCAACCAACGAATGCTTGCAAGCATGACGCCACAGCAGCAAGCGTCGTTCAAAGCGCAGCCTCACAAGCTTATCAAGCTGCCTGCCGAAGGTCCGGTACTGCTCTCAATTCTTGCGGTACCGACGCGGAAGCCTTCGACAGTCGTGGATGATGCGATGATCGCGTTTCTCGATCGAGAGGATCAGACGAAATCCACGTTAGGAGAGTGCCTGCACACTTTGGCGCTGAGCCACGCGAGTGAACGGGTCAATGATGAAGCACTGCGGCGTGTCTTCGAGCAGAAGGCGATGACAGTCTATCTTCTCCAATTTGTAGCGTGGATGCGGCTCACTCCGGCCCAGTTGGAGGTACAAAAAGAACGTTTGATCGCACTGTCGAAGGATGAGTCGGAGCGTTCGGAGTTGCGTAATGCGGCAGCGACTGTGGCGGCGTGCTGGATCGGGAAGCGCACCGTCCGTTGCCAGCCAATCATCGAGCAACTCAACGAGGAGAACGCAAGGTCAGCCCAAGACCAGTAACGTTCACTGCGATCAGTTCATTCTCTCCCTCGCAGGTTCTGTCCAATTGACCGGCCGAGGATAGGTCCTCACAAAACGCGCTTGCGTTGAGTAATTCCCGGTTTGTCGGCAATACGGAAGTTTGACCGTTGGAAATGCTCGATTGACCCAAATCGCCGAGTCACTCAACGAGCGCTCCAGCCATGAGATATAAGAGCGCCGGATGGCCTCTCGTCATGATCAGAATGATCCGTGTCTTGTCGCGTTGGGGGATTACTGCAATGCAGTAGAAAACTATCGGAATCTATCTCTGGCAGGTGGGGCAGAAGTGGGTGCTTCGGCCTCCGACGACAACGCGCTTGATGGGTGTTTTGCAGATGCGGCAGGGTTGACCGGTACGGGAGTAGACGTGGTGGTGGAGTTGGAAGAAGCCGGCTACGCCGTCGGCGTCTACGTAGTCGGAGACTGAGGAGCCGCCTAGCTTGATTGCGTGGGTGAGAACTTTGATGAGGGCTTCGCGGAGGCGGGTTAGTTCGGCGCGGGTGAGGCGTCCGGCTTGGCGGAGGGGCCGGATGCCCGCGTGAAAGAGGGCTTCGTCAGCGTAGATGTTGCCTACTCCGTGGAGAAGGGATTGATTGAGCAGCGCGGCTTTGATGGGGGTCTTGCGGTTGCGGAAGAGAGCGATGAAGTCTTCGAGCGGGATGGTGAGGGGTTCTTTGCCGGGGCCAGCATAGGTTTCGTTGGCGACTGAGAGGCGGCCGAAGCGGCGGGCATCGACGAAGCGGAGTTCGCGGCCGCTGGTGAGGGTGAGGATGGCGTGGGTGTGCGGGGGAACGGGCGTGTCGGGTGTGGAGACGAGGAGACGGCCGGTCATGCCGAGGTGGACTAGGAACTGGGCGGGTTTGGCTGGGGAGCCTGCGGCGGCAGGGCGGGTGAGGTCGACGACGATTGTCTTGCCTACGCGATGGACGCGGTCGATGCGGCTGTCGGTGAGGACTTCGATGATCTCGTCAGGTGAGGATTTGAAGGTTTGGGGCTTGTTGCTGGTCCAGACGGAGCGGATGGTGTCGCCGTGGACTCGTTCGTGGACGCCGTTGGCTACGGTCTCGACTTCGGGGAGTTCGGGCATGCCTTTGCAGTATATGGGGAGAGGCTTAACGCCGATTTGCACCGATGAACCGATTCAAGACGCGACCGCGGATCTTTCGTATATCACGGATGAAAAGCGGCATAGGCATTGGGTTTTGCGCGGCTATACTTGTGGGCCTATGAAGAAGGCGATTGAGTTGTGTCTTGGAATGGTTGGTGTTGTCGGTCTGGCTGTTGGGGTGCAGGGACAGACGCTGTTGGTTGCGAACCAACATAGCCATGATCTAAGCCTGATCGACACGAAGGCGGCGAAGCAGGTGGCGGTTGTGCCGGTGGAGGGCATCACGGGCCACGAGGTGGCGGCGTCGCCCGATGGGAAGACGGCTTATGTGCCGATCTATGGGGACGCGGGTGTGGGCAGGCCGGGGACGGATGGGAGCACGATGTTGGTGATCGATCTTGCAAGTCGCAAGGTTGTCCATACGGTCGATTTTGGGCATGGGGTGCGCCCGCATTGCGCGGTCTATGACGAAAAGAACGGCCTGCTCTATGTGACGACGGAGCTGGATAAGACGGTCAGCATCATCGATCCGAAGACGCTGAAGATTGTCGGGACGGTGCCTACAGGGCAGGAGCAGTCGCACATGCTCGCGCTTACGCGGGATGGTTCGCGAGGGTATACCGCGAATGTAGGGCCGGGGACGGTTTCGGTGCTCGATATGAAGGCGCGGAAGACGGTGACGATTATTCCGGTCTCCGGGAACACGCAGCGGATCGCGGTGTCGCGTGACGACAGCATGGTGTTTACGGCGGATCAGACGAGGCCTCGGCTTGCGGTGATCGACACAGCGACGAACAAAGTGAAGACATGGGTGGCGCTGCCTTCGGCTGGTTATGGCACGGCTCCGACAGTTGATGGGCGGTGGCTGTTGGTGACGATGCGGGATGCAAAGGGCGTCGCTGTGGTGGATTTGAAGAAGATGAAGGTGGCGCGGACGGTCGATGTTCCGGGCGGGCCGTCGGAGGTATTGGTGAGCGACGATGGGAAGACGGCTTATGTTGCGTGCAACTTCGCCGATCAGATTGCGGTGATTGATCTGGCTGGATGGGAAGTGTCGAAGGTGATCGATGCCGGCAAGTTTGCGGATGGGATGGCCTGGGCGCGGTGAGCGTTGCTGCTGGGTATGGGGATAAAAGCGGTTCGCGCGTAGCGCGAATACCCCATCCTTCGCAAAAAGACGCGAAGGATGGGGCACCCGATTCTGTGCCGGCTCTGCGGATTAGTGGTGGCTGAGGCGGAGGATGGGCAGGAGGCTGGAGTAGTCGTCTGTCCAGGTGCGGAGGCCGGGGATGGGGTCGGCCGGAAGGGCTACGGCGGCGATGTCGGGGCGGTCGAAGAAGGCGGTGTTGTTGCTGACGAGCACCCAGGTGGAGCGGTAGGCTCCGCGGGACTCGTTGAGTGGGCTGTCGACGACCCTGGCTGTCATGTTGGCCGATGCTGCGAGTTGGGCGATCTCGGGAGCGAGGTCGAGGTATTGGTTGGAGACGTGGAAGGCGAGGATGCCGCTGGGGGCGAGGTGGCGGCGGTAGAGCGCGATGGCTTGAGTTGTGAGCAGGTGGAGCGGGATGGCGTCGCCGGAGAAGGCGTCGATGACGAGGACATCGAAGTTCTGCGCGGGCTCGTGGGCGAGTGAGGTGCGGGCGTCGCCGTCGGCGAAGGTGACGCGGGCTTCGGAGTCGCGGAGGTAGGTGAAGAAATTTTGTGCGATAGGCTGGACGACTGGGTTGATCTCGTAGAAGCGGATGTGGTCGCCTAACACGCCATAGGCGGCGAGAGTTCCCGCGCCGAGGCCTACGACACCGACGTTGCGATTGCGGCCTTCGCAGCAATGCAGCAAGGCGAGGCCGACGCCGGAATCGGGTGCGTAGTAGGTGGTGGGGATCTTCGCCTTGCCTGGGGCGAAGAGCTGGGTGCCGTGCTGGATAGAGCCGTTTAGAAGCATTCGTACAGGAGCTGACTGTGCTGGCGTAGAGGTCTGCTTGATGCGGAGACTACCGTAGAAGTTTCGCGCGAAGAAGATGGCTTCGTGCTTGTAGCCGTTGTGCAGCATCACGAGCAGGCCCAGCAGAAGGATGCTTGCGGTGGACCAGAGGAGGCGTTGGGGCCAGCCGTCGTGCCATGTGACGACGAGGGCCAAAAACGCGGTGAAGAAGAAGGCGATGGCGAGGTCGTAGTTGGCGGCGAAGAGCAGCGGGCTGGCGATGCCGATGAAGAAGGTACCGGCGGCTCCGCCAGCGGCGATGAGTAGGTAGAAGAAGGTAGTTTCGGAGGGGCGTTGCGGGCGTAAGGCGTAGGCTTCGGCATGACAGAAGAGGCAGGCGAGAAAGCACTCGAAGAGGAAGAAGAGGATGGTGAGGCCGATGGGGAAGCTGGTTTCGGCCTTGGAGAGCGCGTAGCCGAGGCTCGCGAGCATCAGCACGAGCAGACGGATGACGATGCCGCGACGGTACAGGGCGGGGAACTCGAAGGCGAGGATGAAGGTGAGCAGGTAGGTCGCGAGTGGAAGGATCCAGAGCAGTGGAATGGCGGCGATGTTGACGGTGAGGTGGCTTGTGACGGCGCTGAGTTGCATGGCGGCGGCCATGGGGAGCAGGAACCAGAGCCACTTTACGGCGCGGCGGGTAGGAGCGATGTCAGATTCGGTTTGTGGTGATGGTGGTGCGATGGATTGCGTATTGCGGGTAAGGATCGCGCAGAGGATCACGTAGATGGCGAAGCCGATTCCCCAGAGGGAGCGCTGGAGATTCAGCGTGAGGTGGGGTTCGACGAGGGTGGGGTAGGCGAGCAGTGCGAGCAGCGAACCTGCGTTTGAGAGTGCGAAGAGGCGATACCAGACCGGGCGATCTTCCCGGTGGGCGAGCCAGACCTGCAACAGGGGACTGGTAGAGGCGAGCAGGAGGAATGGCAGACCGATGGTGGTGGCGAGGTTTGCGAAGATTGTCGTGACGGGGTGGGCGGTGCCGTTGATGGAGTTGAGAACGGTAGGCAGAAGGAGGGTGGCCGCTGCCGCCGCGAGAAGCGCAATGTGGAGGCCTTGGCGGCCGCGAGTGAGGGCGCGGCGGTTGAACCAATGAGCGTAGAGATAGCCGAGGAGCAGCGTCGTCTGAAAGAAGACCAGGCAGGTGAGCCAGACCGCCGAAGAGCCGCCCAGTATGGGAAGCAGCCGTTTGGCGGCCATGGGCTCAACCAGGAAGAGGAGAAACGCCGAGAGAAAGGCGGTGGTTCCATAGAGGAGGCGGGAGGAGGACATGGAGTACCCGGAGTTCCTGGAGTTGTTGAATTTACGGCGTACACGATTTGCGCGCTGCACGTGCAGGAGGAGTCTAACGATAGATTTGCGGATTGCGCCATCCCAATGATCGAAAGGACGCGTTCGGGTTCCATGAGGACGAAAATAAACGGACGCGCAGAGACATCCTTACGATGTAAGGGTTTGTCTTAGAGATGGTTCATAGGTTGCAAGACCCCTGGAGTGAGCAGAGATGAACGTATCCTTTCGAATCGGGTTGGTTCTTTGTCTGTCTTGGCTTTCTGTTTCGGCGTTAGCTCAGCAGCCGGGGTCGGCAGCGGCTGAGGCAGCTACCTCGGCGGATCCGAGCGATCGCAACCTGACGTTGGATGTCGTCGTAAGCGACCGGACAGGGAAGGCGGTGCCGGGGTTGCAGGCTCAGGACTTTGTGGTTCTCGACAATAAGAAGCCGCAGAAGGTCGTTTCGTTTCAGGCGTCGGGTGGCGCAAAGACGGAGCCGGTGGAGATTATCCTGGTGGTCGACGAGGTAAACACTTCGTTTACCAATGTGACGTATGCGCGGGACGAGATCAAAAAATTTCTGCTGCGGAACGGTGGGAATCTGACTCACCCGGTGACGCTGGCCTTCTTCTCGGATGGGGGCACGCAGATTTTGAACGATTCGTCTCGTGACGGGAATGCGCTGCAGGCTTCGTTCGATCAGCATGAGACGGCGCTGCGTTCGATCCGACGTTCGACGGGGTTTTATGGAGCGGAAGAGCGATTTCAACTCTCAGTGAACATGTTGAATTCGCTGACGGCGCGCGAGGCGCAGACACCAGGGAGAAAGATAGTTATCTGGGTCAGTCCGGGCTGGCCGCTTCTCTCCGGCCCTAACGTTCAGCTGACCAACAAAGATGCAAAGTCGCTGTTCTCGTCGATCGTCGCGGCATCGACGGGACTGCGCCATGCGCGGATTACGCTGTACAGTGTCGATCCGCTGGGTGTGGCCGATTCGGGAAGATATTTTTACTACCAGGAGTTCCTGAAGCCGGTGACAGAGTGGAAAAATGCGCTGCCAGCCAATCTGGCTCTGCAGGTGCTGGCGACGCAGACCGGCGGGCTGGTGCTAAATGGAAGCAGCGATATCACGGCGCAGGTGGAACGTTGCGTGGCGGATGCGGATACTTTCTATACCTTGACCCTAGAGATGCCTCCTGCGGAAAAGCCGAATGAATATCACGCGATCGACGTAAAGGTGGAACCGGCGGGTCTAACGGCACGGACGCGCCGAGGATATTACGAGCAGCCCTGAACGGAACAGGCGTACGCCACGAATTTGGGAGTCTCCGGTATAGGATCGTGCGGGACACGATATGATGGATGAGGCGCGTTTGCAGCTGCGAGCCGCCTATCCGGCCAGGCCAATCCTTTGGAGACATATTCTTCGTGAGTCAACGCAATTCAGCGGTAATTCTGGGTGCCCAATGGGGCGATGAGGGCAAAGGCAAGATCGTCGATGTGCTCTCGGAGAAGTTTTCAGTCGTGGCGCGGTACGCTGGCGGCCACAACGCCGGACATACGGTCATCATCAAGGGCAAGAAGTTCGTGTTGCAACTGATCCCCTGTGGTGTGCTGCGGCCGGAGTGCAAGGGCGTGATCGGCAACGGCGTCGTGCTCGATCCGATGGCCTTTCTGAACGAGGTGAAGAAGCTGAAGGATGCCGGGCTGCCGGTGGATGGACAGCTCTTTGTTTCGAACCGGGCGCAGGTGATTCTGCCCTATCACCGGATGATCGAGCTGGCTGCGGAGAATGCGCCGGGACGGACGAAGATTGGAACGACGAGCCGTGGCATTGGGCCGGCTTATGAAGACAAGATGCATCGCAGCGGCCTGCGTGTAGTTGATCTGTTGAATTCGGCGCTGCTGCGGACGCATATCGAGAACGCCTGCCACGAAAAGAACACGATTGCACATGCACTGTTCGGCACGGAGCCGCTGGACCCGAAGACGATGTACGAGGAGTATTCGCGCGCGGCGGAGCAGATTGCTCCGTTTGTCACGGATACAGCGGTGATGTTGAACGACGCGATCAGGAATGGCGAGAAGGTGATGTTTGAGGGAGCACAGGGTGCACTTCTCGATATCGACCACGGAACGTATCCGTTTGTGACGTCTTCGTCGGCTACGGCTGGCGGGGCGGTGACGGGGACCGGCGTTGGGCCGACTCAGATCGGCACTGTGATCGGCGTGACCAAGGCTTATGTGACGCGGGTGGGCGAAGGGCCGTTCCCGACGGAGATTCACGATAACTCGGCCGACCTGCTGCGTGCGCGAGGGCAGGAGTATGGAGCGGTTACGGGCCGTCCGCGGCGTTGCGGCTGGCTGGATCTTCCGCTGCTACGCTACAGCAATATGATCAACGGCACGGAATGGCTGGTCGTCACCAAGATGGACGTTATGGACGAGTGCGCGGAGATCCCGGTCTGCACCGGCTACAAGATCGATGGCAAGGTCACGGACGTGATTCCGGCGGATATGCGGGGTTTTGAGTCGATTCAGCCGATCTATACGACGTTGAAGGGGTGGAAGACCTCGACAGAGGGAATTACGGAGTTCGACAAACTGCCGCAGTTGGCGCAGGATTATCTGCGGTTTCTGGAGAAGGAGTCAGGCGCTAAGATTGGCATGGTTTCGACCGGGCCGGATCGTGATCAGACGATGACTCTACCGGCTTTCGCCGAAGCTCTGGAAGCTTAAAAGGAAAAGGCCGAGACTATGCTGAGCTTTACCGTGCGGATGACGTTTGAACAGCAGGACTGCGAGCAGGTGGCCGAGTGGCTGCGGCACTTGACGGTCGCGTCGCGTAAGGAACCCGGATGTGTGAGCTACGTTCCTCACTTTGTTGAGGGAGATGCCTGCACGGTGCTGATCTATGAGCAGTATAAGGACGAGGCGGCGCTCGAACATCATCGCAATACGCCTCACTTCCATCAGTACGCGATCGGTGGACTGTACCAGAAGATGCGCGACCGGCAGGTTGAGAACCTGACGGCTGTGAGCTAAGCTCTCCGGCGGAACTTTTAGATTTTACGAGGCGTTGCATGGTTCGAAATTGGGCCACTACAACGAAAGTTCTTTTGACTCGCAGCGGCTAACCGATCTAACATCCGGTACGGCTATGGCTCGCTCTGTCCGTCCAATTCGACATTTTTTGTGGGCCGCTGCCGCTGTTCTGGCATGCGTGAATGTGGCGTTCGGTGCACGGTTTCAGTCCGGAAGCCATCCTGAGAAAAAGCATGAGGCCAAGCGCCAGGTGGAGCTGCTGGAAGAAGAGTGGCGGGTGGCACAGCTTGCGGGCGATGTTGCCACCATGGACAGGATGCTCTCCGACGACTACATCGGCATCTCAATGACGGGCCAGGTGAGCACGAAGGCGCAGCAACTCGACCGGGTGCGCAACCACAAGGTCGTGATTCACAGAGTGGACCTGAGCGACATGAAAGTGAAGCTGATTGGCTCCATTGCCATTGTGACGTCGCGAGCAGAGGTGGAGGGAATCAACGAAAGCGGTCCCGTAAGAGGGACTTTCCGTTACACCAGGGTGTATCAACGCTTGCCTTCTGGCGCATGGAAGATCACCAGCTTTGAGGCGACTAGGATTCCGTCTCCGAAATCCAGCAGGGACCAGCCCGCTTCAGAACCTGCTGCACCGCCGGGAGGTTCGATGGCGAGCCGAAGTGTAACGAGTTACGAGTGGTCGTCGAAACGAGAAGACCCCGCCGATTGGCGGGGTCCTTTCTATTTGCAACGCCTGTAATCAGGCGATCTTTGGGATGGTGATAGAAGAGGCGTCGATTCGTTGGAAGCTTTTGAGGTCTGTAAGAACATTGAGGCCCAGAACCCTGCGGTAAAGCGAGCGCGTTGAGCCGGTGAGGCATGCATCCTCTGACTCATGGGGGAAGAGTGGCAGATTCGAGGTTACGACGCTTCTACGTTGGGCTGTGAGCAGGTAGGGTTGTGGGTACCTGTTCGGGCGGAACGGCAACGAATTGGACCTATCCGTCGCGGGGGGGAATTTTGAAGGGATAGCCATGGGGAGACCTCGGTCCTAGCGGTTCTTTTCGCCTGATATGTGAGGTTCGATGATCGCTTCCCGGCGGAAGTTGTATTTATTTTACTCGCGCGTTGAAGGCTTCGCGCAGTTTTTTCCAAGTGATTTCGAGTGTCTCGGGCAGCACACGAGTCTCGCCGGTGACGGTCATGAAATTGGTATCACCAATCCATCGCGGAAGCGCGTGTAGATGGATATGTTCGGCGATGCCGGCGCCGGCAGCCTCGCCTAGATTCATGCCGAGATTCATACCGTCGGGACGATAGACGCTACGCAATGAGGTTTCAGACTGTTGGGAGAGCAGCATCATCTCCTGCGCGGCATCCGGGGGAAGCTTCGCGAGCGAATCAAGATGGAGATAAGGCACGATGAGAAGATGTCCAGTGGCGTAGGGATAGGCGTTAAGGCAGATGAAACATTCAGTGCCACGATGGACGATATAGGCAGCCTGTTCGGCGATCTCCTGCTTCATTCCTTGTGCAATGGCATAGTCCGTCGCTGCGATCATGTTGCAGAAGACACAGTGTTTGTCTTCGGCGGCGGGCCAGTCGGCAAGAGCAGGAGGGACACCGGTGCGGGCTTGTGCGTCCGCGCGTGTGATGTAACTGTAGCGCCAGGGAGTCCAAAGACGATCCATATATCGGCGAGTATATCGGCAGAGCGAATGCGAAAGGAACGAAGAGAATGCCATCAAACCCCATTCGTTCTCTCAGAAATTCCTATTCGGGCGTTATTCCGAAAGAATTGCATCGCTGCGGGGTGATTCCTCATCTGAATAGGTGGGCTCCCATCAAATGACACCGCGGTTAAATTGCAGCGCCAAACTGGCGGTTTGGTTGACGTGAACCCTTCAAAGTTCTATGCTTTTAGGTGAGCCACTGCGTGTGGGATCCAAGTGCAGCCGCTCCTCTGCTAGAAGTGATTCATTCCTGCCTGCCGAGCTGTAACGGGATGGAAGATCAGTCAGCGCTTTCGTTTGGCCTGACAGGTTTCCCGAGCAAGCGCTGCCCGAGATGGAACGAATTCTTGGATCCCGGAGTCCGCATTCACCATGGTAGACAACCACAATCCTGACCAAACCGAGAGCAAACCCCTGACCACCGAACTGGAAGTCCTATCGCACGAAGCGACAGCCGACAATACCGGCCTGTCTTCTGAATCCACCTCAACCCAACAGCACGAGACCGCACACGACACGTCAGCAGCTGGCGAAACAGCAGCGGAGGGCCACGTAGCAACCGTGACCGCCGCTCACGATGAGCCAGACTACGATGCAGCCGATTTTGCGGCTGCGTTGGCGAATTTTGACCGCGAGCAGGCCGCCGAGTCTGCCGCTGCCCAGAGCCTGACGGCGGAAGAGGTCATCGTGACCGGTACCGTCATCAAGGTAACGGACAAGCATGTCGTTGTAGATATTGGTCTCAAATCTGAAGGACTGATTCCTCTGGAGCAGGTTCTGGACATCAATGGCGTGTCCAAGTTCCAGGCTGGCGATTCGGTTGAGGTTGTGGTTGAGCGTGAGGAGCCGGAAGGCGGCTACCTGGTCAGCTACGAAAAAGCCCTCCGTCACAAGGTTTGGGACAAGCTGGAACAGGCCGCGAACGACAAGGTCCCCGTCAAGGGCATGGTTCTGAGCCGTGTCAAGGGCGGTCTTACTGTCGACATCGGCATCAAGGCCTTCCTGCCCGGTTCGCAGGTTGAGGTTCGCCCCGTGCGCAATCTCGACGGCTACATCGGCACGGAGATCGAAGTCCGTGTCATCAAGCTGAACAAAAAGCGCGGCAATGTCGTCATCAGCCGTAAGGAACTGCTCGAAGAAGACCAGAATGCCAAGAAGGCAGTCACGCTCTCGACTCTGGAAGAGGGCAGCGTTCTGACCGGAACCGTGAAGAACCTGACCGACTACGGCGCGTTCGTTGATATGGGCGGCCTCGACGGCCTGCTTCACATCACCGACATGAGCTGGGGTCGCCTCACCCACCCTCGTGACCTCGTCAATGTTGGCGACGAAATCCAGGTGAAGGTGCTGAAGTTCGACAAGGATAAGCAGCGCGTTTCGCTTGGTTTCAAGCAATTGACGCCTGATCCATGGCTCGATGCCACCGAGCGTTACCCGATCGGTGCGCAGGTTCGTGGCCGCGTTCTTTCGGTCACTGACTACGGCGCGTTTGTCGAGCTTGAGCAGGGCATTGAAGGTCTTGTTCACGTGTCTGAGATGACATGGAGCAAGCGGATGAAGCATCCGTCGAAGATGGTCAAACCCGGCGATGAGGTCGACACCATCATCTTGAGCGTCAACCCGAACGACCGCCGCATCTCGTTGGGCATGAAGCAGCTTCAGGAGAACCCGTGGGAGCAGCTGGAGGATAAGTATCCTACCGGCGCGATCATTGAGGGCCGCGTGCGCAACCTGACCGACTTCGGCGCCTTCATCGAGATCGAGGACGGCATTGATGGCCTGGTACACGTCTCGAACCTGAGCTGGACCAAGCGCATCAAGCATCCTTCGGAGGTCCTGAAGAAGGGCGAGAAGGTCAAGGCGATCGTTCTGGGCGTTGAGCCTGAGAACCGCCGCCTGTCGCTGGGTGTCAAGCAGCTGCAGCCGGATGTCTGGGATACATTCTTTGCCCAGCACCGTGTTGGAGACGTTATCAAGGGCAAGATTCTGCGCACGGCGCAGTTTGGTGCCTTCGTTGAGATCGCTGAAGGAGTCGAGGGCTTGTGCCACGTCTCCGAGGCTGTCGATGCGAACAACCAGCCCGTCTCGATGGATGTTGACTCCGAGCACGAGTTCAAGATCGTCAAGATGAACCAGGAAGAGAAGAAGGTCGGTCTCAGCATCCGCGCTGTCGGCGAAGAAGCCAGCCGCGCAGAGGTCGAGAGCTACAAGGAGCGCGAGAAGACCCCTAAGGGATCCTCGAGTTCTTCGTCCTCCTCGTCGAGCAGCAGCAGCACGACGTTGGGCGATCTGATCAACTGGAAGCGCTCTGAGTCCGAACGCGACTAAGTCCGCAATCACATAGATAACAAAAAGGCCGTCCCACTCGGGACGGCCTTCTTATTTATTGCTTATTGGCTGCTTTTTTGATGGACTCGCAATTCGATCAGGCGGATAGTGAGGCGCCTGTCGAGGACATCTTAGCCGACGCACGCCGCATCACCTCAAGTTCCGCAGGGGCGAACAGCTCCGGCGGAATACCGCCGACCGCCACATAGCCGGGGTCATCGCCGAGCGCCATGGATATCTGATTCCAACGCAGGAACGGCGAAGTCGTGGGCAGGACAATCAGACGGCGCTTCGGCTCTGGGAAGGCAAAGTATGCTGACCAGGTGCATAGCGTCAGGCACATAACAACACCGTTGATGATGTTGATGGTGGAGTACATATCGGAATTATGTGAAAGCCAGGCTGAATCGATCAGGCTGACAGTCGCCATCAGGCCAAGACCGAGACTCACGCCGAAGATCCGGCTGCGATAAGAGAGGCCCATCGGGCGAATGGCGAAGCAGACGAACAGCAATAGGCAGAGCGTAAGAATGCTCGATGTTTGCTGCAACTGCGTGACCATCGAGACCATGAACTTGACGCCGGACAGGTGTGGGGTGAGCGCAACGCCAATAGCAACGGCGATGGAGATCGCTGCTACCCAACGGAACACTAACATTCCCAAGGTTTGCAAGCCTTTTAGAGGGGCCATTGCCAGTTTGAAGATGCTATAGATGACGAGCAGGGAAAGAATTGCTTCTGCCGCGTAGCTGGACCAATAAGTATAGAAGTACAGCTGATACGCGAAATGTCTTTCTATGCCATGAGCGCCAAAGCGAAGCAAAATCAGGCAGATGAGGCTCGATGTAAATCTGACTGACAGCAGAATTGTCAGAAACAAATAGGAGCGCGCAGATTTAGTGCGCAATAGTGTGACTAAAAGTAAAAGACAGAGAACCGGCTCAAGATAGGAGAGCATGTTCACAAAAGCTGTAGTCATCGGTCGTCCCCCAAGCTTCGGATCAAGCCTAGACTATTTCTGGGGGTATATACAACCAATTTCTACTGTCTTTTGAGACAATTGCGCAAAATTTTGCAATATCTTTTATTTATTGCCTCTGCTTCACCGATTCCACTGCGTTGGGGTCATCTGAGGCGAATTAGTGGCTGCCGAGACCGCATGCATTGGCATCATCGGGGGCGCACATGGGGATGGGCATAGCGCTGGTCTTGGCGACGGCGACCCTGGTCTGACTGGAGGCTGAGGCGATCTGGGTGGAAGCAGCTGCACCGGTGAGAGTGAGAACAACGACGAAAGCGCGGACAAAGATTTTCATGAATAGGCCTTTTAGTTTCGGTAGTGATGTTTGTTGGGAGAAGAATCGAGCTGATTTTGAGGCGAATTAGTGGCTGCCGAGACCGCATGCATTGGCATCATCGGGGGCGCACATGGGGATGGGCATGGCGCTGGTCTTGGCGACGGCGACCTTGGTCTGGCTGGAGGCGGAGGCGATCTGGCTGGAAGCAGCTGCACCGGTGAGAGCGAGAACGACAACGAAAGCGCGGACAAAGATTTTCATGAATAGCCCTTTTTAGTTTCGGTAGTGATGTTTGTTGGGAGAAGAATCGAGCTGATTTTGAGGCGAATTAGTGGCTGCCGAGACCGCATGCATTGGCATCATCGGGGGCGCACATGGGGATGGGCATGGCGCTGGTCTTGGCAACGGCGACCTTGGTCTGGCTGGAGGCGGAGGCGATCTGGGTGGAAGCGGCTGCACCGGTGAGAGCGAGAACAACGACGAAAGCGCGGACAAAGATTTTCATGAATGGCCCTTTTAGTTTCGGTAGTGATAATTGATGGGAGAAGAAATCGAGCTTTTGAGGCGAAGATTATTTGCCGATACCGCATGCATTGGCATCATCGGGGGCGCACATGGGGATAGGCATAGCGCTGGTCTTGGCGACGGCAACCTTAGTCTGGCTGGAGGCGGAGGCGATCTGGGTGGAAGCGGCTGCACCGGTGAGAACGAGTGCGACGACGAAAGCGCGGATGACAGTTTTCATTTTTCGATACCCCTTAAGGTGTATTTACCTTTGAAGATTTCTCTGGACAAACCAGATGAAACAACAATAGGATGAGTAAAGGTATAAGTCCAATAGAATGAGTTATATAGTGCAGTATTAAACAATCTATGTTACTGAAGTAATATGCGCAACTTACGAAGTTGCAATATCTTGCACTCCCCCTTTCTGTCATTCTTGCGTCGTATAGCCTCTATTTCATGCGGCATGTTACCTAAGCGCTGCAGTGCGTTAGTTTACCGCTCTAATCTGGATCAGTCAGAATTCGCAATCAGTGTAGCCCTATGGCTAACGAACTGGTAAACAAGCAACGGCTTTCTTTCGAGTGGGTGCGAAGAGTGAGCCAATGTTTTGACTACGTTGAAAATTCTGGATTTTTTGAGGGGTGTTTTGGAGATATCAACTGACGGTAGGAGACTTGCGCCAATCTCGGGCAAAAGGTATCCGCGGAAAAGCCTCGCGAAGCCCGCAAGACGAACGGCATCTGCTCTGGGGGAAGATGCAGATGCCGTTATTTATCAGGACTGTGCGCTTGCAGGAGCCGGTTCAACCGGTTTAGCGGGTGCAGCCGATGTGGATATTACTGCAGGCTTCTTTGGCGCAGCTTCGGCTGCTTTCTTTGATGGCGCAAGGATGGCATGCAACGTTGTGCCTTCCATCCGTGGCATGAATTCCACCAGACCTGCGTCGCCGATATCGAGGATCAGGCGGTTAATGATCTTATAACCGAGGTCCCGGTGTGCCATCTGGCGGCCCTTGAAGCGCAGCGATGCCTTTACCTTATCGCCTTCACCAAGGAAGCGTACTGCCTGGTTTTTCTTCGTCTGGTAGTCGTGCTCGTCTACCGTCACGGAGAACTTGACCTCTTTGATGACAATGACCTTCTGCTTCTTGCGCGCTGCGCGCTCGCTCTTGTCTTTCTCGTAGAGAAACTTGCCGTAATCCTGGATCTTGCAGACTGGAGGGACTGCGTTGGGCGAGATTTCTACGAGATCGAGAGAGCGTTCCCGAGCCATTTTAAGGGCGTCGAACGGCGCCATGACTCCGAGTTGCTCCCCATTCTCGTCAATCACGCGGATTTCGCGTGCGCGGATGCGTTCGTTGGTGCGGATGAAAGACTTGGCGGAACGTTTATCTATTGGTGGAATAAGTCGCCTCCACAGCGGCCCATCGGACTCGCCATGCGTGTTGGTTGGATTAGCGTAACTCAGAAAAAGTTGCGCCGGAACGAAGAGTATATCACTTACCGACGGATATCCTCATCGCGAAGAGCTTACTCCTGGAAGGAAGAGGAGACCGTTATTCCCAGCGCTTCTGTCACTTATGGATATGATGGCAGTTCCCGATTATTGTTAGACTGCTGTGGCCACGTTTCGGATGTCTCCCGGGACGAGTATTCGCGGCACAAGAGGAGAATCGAATGAAGCGTCGCATCCTGCTGGTGGACGATGAAGTCGCCGTATTGTTGACCATGAAAGCCATCCTTGAGATCAGCGGGTTTGAGGTGGATACGGCTGCATCGGGGCGGGAGGGCAAGTCCAAACTGCACACACGCGAGTACCAGATGGTCATTACCGATATGCGGATGGAGAACGACGAGGCCGGCGTCGAGGTAATACAAGCTGCCCGCACCGCGGATTATCACCCTGCTATAGCGTTGTTGACGGCATTTCCGGTTGCGGACGAGGACTGGCAGGAGATGGGCGCAGACAAGATGCTGGTAAAGCCCATGCATGTCAGAATTCTGCTCGAACAGATAGAACATTTGCTGACATCGCATGAGGCAAAACTCGCTGAGTTGAGCGTACAAAACGGTGCGAAGGCCGGTGTCTCCAAAATCCCGGCGAAAAAATCAGCCAAGACCGCTGGAAAGCCGAAGAAGGCTGCAATGGCTCCATTCGCGCCAAAGAAAGCTGCGAAAAAAACAGGCAAGGTGATTGCAAAGAAGGCTCCCGCAAAGAAGACTCCCTTGAAGAAGACTGTTAAAAAGCGAAGGTAGGGTCCACCATCGGGACCGAGTGCTAATTCGGCGTATGTGCCTTGATATAAGCGCGCAGCGCAAGGTTGATGTCCATGGCCTTCTGGACGCCGTTGTCCATCATGCGGAGCCAATCTGACGCGGGCTCCTTCAGTTCAGACATGCTCAGCAGGTAACTGGTCTGAACGATAATCTCGAGAGCATTGCTCAGCTCGTGGGCAAGTTTGCGGATTTCGACTGCAACATCTTCGGGTATGGTGTCGGCGTCGGGCGCAGATCGTATTGGAGCTTTTACAGGGTCAGTCATAAAAATGGGAGACTACCTCCTGAAGCTAGACGCGGCCTGGCGCAGATAAGTTTACGGAGATTGGCACGGAATTGACAGCCGACGCAGCGTTTGTAACACTAAAGACTCGCGGTTAGCGTGTACCGGCCATCTGAGCGGTGGCGATTACACCGTGCCGTAGTGGCGGAATTGGCAGACGCGCATGGTTCAGGTCCATGTACTCGCAAGGGTGTGGGGGTTCGAGTCCCCCCTTCGGCACCAAAGTTTTAGAATGAGCACCTTACGGGGTGCTCATTTTTTATTTGTCCCTCGGCAAGCCGTAGAATGGAAGCGATGCCAACACAGTTAGACGAGATACTCGCCCATACCTTTCTCAAGGTGAAAGAACGTAAGGCGGTGGCAGATTATGCCCTGCTGGAACGTCAGGCTGCGACTCATATCCCTCGCGGTTTTACCGCCAGATTGCGCGTCGTCGCCAGCGAGGGTCCTGCGATCATCTCGGAGATTAAGAAAGCCTCTCCCTCAAAAGGGCTGATCCGCACCGATTTTTACCCCGAGAAACTGGCCCGTAGTTTTGAGGCTGCAGGCGCCGCGGCTCTCTCTGTTCTGACCGATCAGGAATTTTTCCAGGGCTCGCTCGAAGATCTCACAACGGCTTCGCAAGCGGTGAAGATTCCCTGCCTCCGCAAGGACTTCATTATCGATCCATTTCAGATCCTCGAGGCTCGTGCCGCCGGAGCCGATGCCATCCTGCTGATCGTTTCGGCCCACACTGACGCCTCCCTCGCCGCCCTGCGCGACGAAGCCCGAGGCATGGGCCTTGATGTTCTTTGCGAAACTCACGACCGTGAGGAATTGGAGCGCGCTACCCAACTCGGCTTCGACCTTATCGGCGTCAATAGCCGCGATCTGCGCACGTTTTCCGTCCGCACCGAATCATTCTTCGATCTTGCGCCATTTTTGCCTGCTGGAGTCGTTGCGGTTGCAGAAAGCGGCATTCGTTGTGCGGAAGATATCGTCAAACTTCGCGAGGCAGGATACAGCGCCTTCCTTGTTGGTGAAACTCTAATGCGCCAGCCCGAACCTGCCGCCACTCTGGCCTTGCTTCTTGGCCGCCAGTACATCTCAGAGTTCTAGCCCATGTGGATCAAGATCTGCGCCAACACGAATCTCGATGACGCCAATCTTGCCGCCGAGATGGGTGCGGACGCCGTCGGGTTCGTCTTTGCTCCCAGCAAGCGACAGGTAACGGCAGCTCAAGTTGTAAGCATCACACCGCATCTTCCCCGCACCGTGGAGCGCGTTGGCGTCTTCACCACGCAGGATGCAAACGAGATCGTAGGCATCGTCGAACAGGCAGGCCTTACCGCCATCCAACTCCACGGTGAACCCAACGCCGCGCTTGCAGAGGAGCTTCAGAGACGCTTCGAAGGCCGCATCAGCCTCATCCAGACGATCCACTGGCAAGTAGACGCGGACGGTTCAAGCGCAGCAGCGGTCAGCCGTCAGCTCGACCAGCTCAACGTCGATGGCGTCATCGACCGTGTCCTGATTGATTCCAAGGTCGGCCAAGCCATGGGCGGAACCGGCATCACCTTCAACTGGGATGAGGCTCGTTCCGTACTCACGCAGTCGGCGGGACGGTTGAAGCTGATCGTTGCCGGTGGTCTGCATCCAGAGAACGTCGCAGAGGCAATTCGCAGGCTCAATCCCTGGGGCGTCGACGTTGCCAGCGGAGTCGAAGCCACGCCGGGCAGAAAAGATCCTGAAAGGCTGGCGTCATTCATCAGGAATGCCCGCGAGTCCAAAGGTCGCAGTCTGAACTCATTCAGCGGCCGAGATAGCTCACACCCGTAAGCTCTTCGCAAATCTTCCACAGTCGAGCGGCTGCAGCTTCGTCGCGAGCCTGTGGAGCAACCTCGGCCTCTACGACCTCATCGCCGCGCATCTCTTGAAAGCCCCTAGGCCCGTAGTAACCGCCGCTCTTTGCATCGATACCAGTCGCAGCATAGAGCGTCGGCAGCGCGCCCTCCGCGTCCGTGTTCAAAATGATCCCAATCGCATGGCTCACTACTTTGCGGAGCGTCTTCTCCACTGCCGAGTAATCGCCTGCCTCAAAAAGATTCGTCTGTGCCACGCCTGGATGCGCGGCTATGCTCATCACCGGCGAGGAAGCTGCGCGCAGGCGGCGATCCAGTTCGAAGGCGAGCATCAGGTCCGCCAGCTTTGACTGCTGGTACGACCCCATCGGCGAGTAGTTGTTCGTCGATTGCAGATCGTCGAAGTTCAGCCTTCCACGCTTGTGCGCGATAGAAGCCAGCGTAACCACGCGCGGCCTCTCGCTACGCTCCAGTGCAGGCAGCAGTAGTCCCGTCAATGCAAAGTGGCCGAGCACATTGGTGCCAAATTGAATCTCAAATCCGTCCTTCGTCTGCAGCCGTTTCGGCGGAGCCATCACACCGGCGTTATTAATCAGCACATGCAACGGCCGATTCTTTCCTAGTTCGTGCGCGGCGAACTCGCGTACAGAATCCAGCGAAGCGAGGTCAAGCATCGCAAGCTCCATATACGTGTTGGGAGCCTCCGTGTGCAGGCGGTCAAGCGCAATCTCGCCCTTCTGCCGGTTGCGGCACGCCAGTATTACCTCTGCTCCTTTTCGAACCAGTTTCAGTGCCGCGTGGTAGCCAATGCCGCTGTTCGCACCAGTAATGAGGATGCGCCTGCCCTCTTGCGAAGGCATCTCCGCCGCCGTCCATACTCTGCTTTCGTCAACCTTGCTCATAGCACGTTGGATGTCCTCCCGCCCATCTCGCGACTCAACCTATCATTGCACTACATGGCATCAAAGTGGCCGGACTTTACCGCATAACGATCGCTGTCGTGCCATACTTACCCCACGGAATGTCGTTGCTTCTGTTTACTTTTCTCGTCTTTTCCGGCTCGCTCGCGGCTGGCCTGCTCGGAGCACTTACCGGCCTCGGCGGTGGGGTGGTTCTCGTTCCTCTCCTGACGATTATCTTTCATGTCGATCTGCGCTACGCTATAGGCGCGTCTCTGATCTCGGCCATCGCGACATCCTCCGGTTCCGCAGCCGCCTACGTGCGTGAGGGTTTTTCCAGCGTCCGCATCGGCATGTTCCTCGAAGTCGCCACTACCGTTGGCGCCGTGTTCGGCGCTTTTCTGGCGGCGCACGTTCCGCTTCGAGCGCTTGCAGTCATCTTCGGCCTTGTCCTCATCTACTCTGCGTGGCTCTCCTGGCAGCAGAGCAGACAGCCTCACGAAGAGGTCACCGCCATCAATCCTTGGTCGGACCGTCTGCGACTCTCCGGCTCGTACCCCGACGGCGCAGGCGGCGAGCACTACTATAAGGTCGACCGCATCTCCGCCGGCTTCGCCACCATGTTTGGTGCGGGCACGCTCTCGGGCCTGTTGGGCATAGGCTCTGGCGCGGTCAAAGTTCTGGCCATGGACCGCATCATGCGCATCCCTTTTAAGGTCTCCACCACTACCAGTAACTTTATGATCGGCGTTACCGCCGCGGCCAGCGCAGGCATCTATCTTCACCGCGGCTACATCGATCCTGGCCTCGCTTTTCCCGTTATGCTCGGCGTTTTGGCCGGCTCTCTTCTGGGCGCGCGCATCCTGATCAATGCTCGCGTCTCGCTGCTCCGCACCATCTTCACCATCGTTATCCTCGCCCTTGGCGTGGAGATGATCGTCAACGGCTGGCTCAACAGGCTATGACTCAAACACCCAAGACAGCTCACACTCCGTCGCGCGCGCTGGACCGTCGCATCGAGAACATGATGGGCCGGCTCCTGCAGGTTGGCGTTTTGCTAGCCTCCGCCGTAGTTCTCATCGGCGGTCTTCTCTTTCTCAATGCTCACGCCGGTGCAGCGAAGGACTACCGCACGTTCACCGGCGAATCCGCCTCACTGCGTCATCCATCCGAGCTGTTTCGCCTGCTGTTGACCGGAGACGCGACAGCCATCGTTCAGCTCGGTGTCTTTCTGCTGATTGCGACGCCCATCGCCCGCGTTGTCTTCGCCGCCATTGGCTTTGCGGTGGAGCGCGATCGCCTCTACGTGGCAATCAGTCTGGCCGTTCTGGCCGTTCTCATCTTTGGAGTGCTGCATGTCGCTTGATGTTATTTCCACGAAAGGCCACTTCCAAAATTCACGTAAAACATGCAAAAGTGTGCGCAGTAAGAAAATTCTTTAGTCGTTGGCTGCCTCTAACTCAGCGAATGACACAACGGCATGTGCCGTCCCACGCATCCAATAATTACAAGTCACCTTCGATCGGAACAGTCAGAGTAGACAATTTGCACGAATAAGAACGATTCTGCGTCACCACGCCGGTAATCGGGGGTATCCGTGAAAGTTGAAAGTATCCGTCTCCCTGCAATCCTGTGCGCTCTCACTTTGCCCCTGGCTGCTTTGGCGATCAGACCATTTGTCGAGATGGGTCTCTGTGACGACTGGTCATACATCAAAACCGTACAGGTCCTCGCCCGGACCGGTCACGTCGTTTACAACGGATGGGCGACTGCACTGCTCGGCTGGCAACTCTATCTGGGCGCGATGTTCGTCAAACTCTTCGGTTTCTCCTTCACCATCGTTCGGGCTTCCATTCTCCCCATCGCAATGGCAACTGCTTTTCTTACGCAACGAACAATGGTCCGCGCCGGAATCAGCGAATGGAACGCTTCCCTGGGCACGCTGGTTCTTGTAGTCTCACCACTCTTTCTTCCCCTCACATTCAGCTTTATGACGGACGTTTCAGGTCTCTTCTGCATTGTGCTCTGTCTCTATGCTTGCCTTCGTGCTCTTCAAGCGGACACAGATCGCGCAGCCTTCGCCTGGATCTGCTTCGCGGCTATATCGAACGCAATCGGCGGCACAGCTCGATTGATAGCATGGCTTGGGGTGTTGGTCATGGTCCCCTCCACTCTCTGGCTTCTGCGCCGTCGTCCACACTTTCTTCTCGCCGGCAGCATGCTTTATCTAGTCTGCGTCGCCTTCATCTTTGCTTCTATCCGTTGGTTTCATCAACAGCCGTATTCAGTCCCAGAGAACCTGATCCGCGACCCTATCACCTTACGCACGTTCGCCACCCTCTTCAGAAATCTGGTGCGCGCTGCTTTGGATACGTCTCTGTTTCTGCTCCCCATACTGTTGGCATTTATCCCCGAACTTCGGCGTGGCAATCGTCGTTCCACCTTGTTTTTCGTCGCAGGAAGCGGCCTCTTCCTCCTGTTTTGTCTCATGGAGACCCACCGCAGCGTGCTCCATTACTGGCTTGCTCCCTATCTGGGCACCTACGTTACACCCTATGGGTTGATGGAGGATGATGCGATCCATGGCAGACGCGTTGTCCTGACCTACGGCATCCGGCTTCTCCTGACGAGCCTGGTCGCCGCATCCGTTCTCTCACTCTCCGCCTTGCTCCTCGCCAGGCTAAAAAAACTGCAGCTAGCATCAGACACGTCTCTGTCGATCTCCTGGCATAGCCTTGGCATGGTGATCGTGCCCTTCATGACGGCCTACATCGTTGTGCTCATACCCCGCGCAGCCTCGAAAGTAGGCTTCTACGATCGGTTTGTTCTTCCCATTCAGTTGATGGCACTGATCGTGATCCTGCGTTTCTATCAGGAACGGCTGCGGACGCGCCTTCCCGCCGCAACCCTGATTCCGATAGCTATCTACGCGGCATTCTCCATCGCGGGAACGCATGATGTTTTTTCACTGTTTCGCGCGCGTCTGGCCATGGTCGACGAACTCCGCTCCGCTGGCGTACCGCCAACCGCCATCGATGCCGGCTTTGAATACGACGGCTGGAATCAGATTGAAAAGACAGGCTTCATCAACGATCCCCATATCCACCTTCCACCCGGAGAGCACTTCAGTCCTCCGAAGGCCTCGTTCGATGTTTGCCGTCCTTTCTATCTCGACGAGTTCTCGGCGCTCACTCTTCGTTATGGTATGGCCCTCGACCCGGCAGAGTGTCTGGGACAGGCAGAATTCGCCCCAGTCACCGCTCGAACATGGCTCGGCCCGCGCTACACCACGATCTACGTCGTGCGTGTGGGTAATGAAGAGAGCACGATCTCAGCTACTAGCAGGAGATATCCGTGAGAGTTGCGTCCAGTCGCCTTCCCGCAATTGCTTGTGCACTTATTCTTCCGCTCTGCGCGCTTGCAATTTGGCCCGTGGTCGAGATGGGTGTAAACGACGAGTGGTCTTACGTCAAAACCGTACAGGTCCTCGCCCAGACCGGTCATATTGTCTATAACGGATGGGCCAGGCCCATACTCGGCTGGCAACTGTTCCTTGGCGCAAGCTTTGCAAAGCTGTTTGGCTTCTCCTTCACGGCTGTTCGCCTTTCCATTCTCCTCGTTGCCCTGGCGGTGGCGTTTCTCATCCAGCGCATCCTGGTTCGTGTTGGCATCCACCAGTGGAATGCGACCCTTGGCACTCTTGTCCTTATACTGTCGCCGATCTTTCTGCCCCTTGCGTTGAGCTTCATGACCGACATGCCAGGTTTTTTCGTCATCGTTCTCTGTCTCTACGCCTGCATTCGCGCTCTCCAGGCAGAGACCGACCGGGCCGCGCTGGCATGGATCTGCTTCGCTGCAATCTCCAACACCGTCGGGGGCACAGCGCGACAGATCGCATGGCTCGGAGTTCTCGTCATGGTTCCTTCCACGCTTTGGCTTCTGCGCCGTCGCCCTTATTTTCTGCTTGCGGGCAGTGTCTTGTATCTCGGCTGCGTGGCATTCATCTTCGCCTCCGTCCACTGGTTTCGTCAGCAGTTCTATTCACATCCCGAGACTCTGTTGCTTGATCACGTCACCCCGGGAATGTTGGTCACTCTCGCAAGGAACATGCTGCTAGGCGTAGTGGATACGCCGCTGCTTTTGCTTCCGCTCTTTCTGCTGTTTATTCCCGCGTTCCCGCGCAACGATCGCCGCGCTACTGTATTTGTTGTCACGGGCGGTAGTCTCTGCCTCCTCTTCTTCCTCTTTGAGCTGCACCGGCATATGCTCTTTTACTGGCTAGCCCCCTATCTCGGGAACTACCTCACTGTTTATGGCTTGGTGGTGGACAGTTCACTGCATAGCCCCTACCCTATCGTCCTCGGCTTCGGAGTACGGCTGTTTGTTACCGCCTTGCTCTTCGCATCCATGCTCTCCTTCTTCGCCGTGCTTCTTGTATCCCCAAGATCATCTCCAGATTCAGATCTCGATCCGCATATCTCCTGGTATCGCCTCAGCGTGTTGTTTGGTCCCTACATTCTTGCCTATCTTGTCCTGCTGGTGCCGCGTGCAACCGGCAACTTGTTTTTCGATCGCTACCTGCTTCCGATCATGCTGCTGGTCACTATCATCGTCCTCCGTTGCTACCAGGAGCGGATACGCCCGCTTCTTCCTGTGGCAACTCTTATTCCTATCGCCATCGTTGCTCTATTCAGCATCGCCGGAACCCACGATTCCTTCGCGTTGATCCGCGCTCGTCTCGCAGCGATCAACGAGCTTCGCGCCGCTGGTGTACCGCGTACTGCAATCGACGGCGGTTTTGAATACAACGGATGGAATCAGATCGAAATGGCGCACTTTATCAACGATCCGGAGATTCATGCCCACCCGTGGGACCACTTCAGCCCTCCCGTTAGTGATTCCTTTGGCGTCTGCCCTGCGCTCTTGTTGGACTTCTTCCCCGTGGTGTCGCCCCGTTACGCAATGGCGTTCTCTCCGGAAGCCTGCCTTGGACAGGCTTCATTCGCTCCCGTCACCTATCGAAGCTGGCTCGCCCCACATTCCACCACAATCTACATTGTCAAAGTCGGTAATCCATCCGATCGCTGAACACTCTCCTTTGTTGGCCAGCTAAACTTCGCAGCGACCATACGCATTTATCGTGTCGATGGGAGTTACTCTAAGGAGAGGCTTCCTAAGCAAGATGACCACCCAATACTCCACGGGTCGTAACTCCTCCGGAACTTTCGTTGCTTTTATCTTCGCGCTCATCCTCGGCGCTGCTGCCCTTGCCGTCTTCCTCCGCCATGCCACCACCGGTATGCTCGCTCACATCGCGGACCGCATCACCGGCCGCACCACCGTCTACGACACCTCGGTTCCGGCTGTCGTCCAGCGCATCCAGCGGCTCAATCGCCTCGAAACGGTGGTCTACTCCATCGACACCGTCGTCGAAGGCTCCAAATCCAGCGCCGTCCTCCCCGACCTGCTCGCCGGAGACCGCATCCTCCTCGTCGTCCACGGCCAATCCATTGCCGGCATCGACCTCAGCCAGCTCAAGCCCGAAGACGTCCGCATCGACGAGAAAAACGGGGCCCGCTCCATTCACGTCACTCTTCCCGCCTCACAGCTCTTTGTAACCAACATCGACAATCAGCACACCCGCGTCTACGCCCGCTCCACCGGCCTCCTCGTTCCCGTAGACCAGAATCTTGAGTCCGACACCCGCGCCAAGGCCGAGCAGCAACTCCAGCAAGCCGCTCTCTCCGACGGCATCCTCGACACCGCTCGCAAAAACGCCCGCGCCACCATAGCCACGCTCCTTTACAGCCTCGGTTTTAACCAGGTCGATGTGAACTAAAATCCGACCGCGGAGAGTCACACGGATAAAAGCGGATAAAGACAATACTTGAAAACGATTTACACCGACTGCACAGGATCGATCTTCCTCCACTTACCTCTGTTTTTTGAATCCGTTTTAAATTCCCGGTTTTAAATCCGCGTTTATCCGCGAAGATCCGCGGTCGGCGTTCCCGCATCACCCAAGAGTCCCCCCACCATTCCCTCCAACGTGCTATCTGCCAATGGACCCCAACCTGCGCTATCATCCATAGCATGAGGTTCCGCTCCAACTGCCGCGACTCTGAAGACAAGCCCGACGAAACCCCCGTCGTGACGTCCGCGCCGCTCCCGTTTCCTGAAGACGAAGAGGATTCGACGCTGATCAAGACCGTCGGCTGGGTATCGGCCGGTCTGGGTGCCGTAGCCTTGGGCCTCATCATCGGCCGCGAGCTTCGTCAGCGCTACAAGTTTAACCGCCGCACGCCCTACGACGCCTACGCCCACGCAGGCGACGAGAAGGACGTCGACTTCGGCCTCGGCATCTAGCACAAACAAAAGACCGACCACGGATCACACCGATAAAAGCGGATATAAACAACTGCTTAACATCGCTTAAGCCTTGTTCTTTAAATCCAGCTTTTATCCGCATCTCCAGCTAAAGTCCGCGCACACCTGCACAAATCGGCGCAATCGCTGTTGTAGTTGCTTTTATCCGTGTTTATCCGCGAAAATCCGCGGTCGCCCGCACTGGTTTACGATAGTCATCGATGACGAAACTAGCCTTCCTCTTTCCCGGCCAGGGCTCGCAGTCCGTAGGCATGGGCCGCGACCTCCACGACAACTTCCCCACCGCCCGAGCAGTCTTCGAGGAGGCCGACGAGGCCCTCGGCTTCTCGCTCTCCAAGCTCATCTTCGAAGGCCCCGAAGAAACCCTCAAGCTCACCGAACACACCCAGCCCGCGATCCTCACCGTCTCCGTAGCCGCCGCCCGTGTCCTGATGCCAGCCCTTGCAGAA
>DATMQZ010000048.1:0-12623 GCA_035566575.1 Edaphobacter sp. | reverse complement strand
GTTGCCATTGCGACGGGATCGGTGAGCACCAGCGCACCGGGCGGAATGACGATCGACGGCGAGCCGCCAAACGTGAGGTCATGCAAGGACGCCGCGTCTATGCTGCTTACGCCTGCACTGATTGCGATGGTGGCTGCGTCGATGCGAAGGGGCTCCGTGCCGAATTCATTAGTGAGACGCACCCGCACGGACTTACCAGCGATCGAGGTGTGCACGATTTCGCGCAGCGTGGACTCAACCAGCGTGGGAATCTTGTGCCACGGATCGCCATCGAAGGGCGAGGCAGCCCAGGTTCCAACCCAGAATACGGGTGCGGATTTGGCTGCAGTCGACTGTGCGGAAACAGTAGAAACAGCGGTGAGCAATACGATGGCTAGACGGAAGCACATTAGGACTACATTGAGATAGAAATAGTGCCGCTGTCAAGCAGTAACACGCTTCAACGGGAGGATAAAGCTGTATCTTTCTCAGCCGGTGTTGCGGAGGCCGGCGCTGATGCCGTTGATGGTGGCGGAGATGGCGCGGTTTAGTTCGGGGGAGTCGGGTTCGCCGTTTTTGAGGGCTGTGCGCTTGCGGCGGATTAGTTCGACTTGCAGGAGGCTCATGGGGTCGACGTAGGGGTTGCGCAGGCGGATGGAGCGCTCGAGGACTGGGTTGGTTTGGAGGAGGGTTTTTTGTTGCGTGATCTCGAGGATCATGCGGTGGGTGAGGTTGAATTCGGCTTCGAGGGTGGTGAAGACCCGGTCGCGAAGGGCTTCGTCTTCGACGAGTGAGGCGTAGAGGCGGGCTATGCCGAAGTCGGATTTGGCCAGGGCCATTTCTACGTTGCGGATGATGTCGACGAAGAGGGGGAAGTCGCACATCATGGTCTGGAGGAGGGTGAGGTTGGCGGCTTGGGGGGCGGTGGCTACGGATACATCCTGCGAATCCACCTTAGCGCCCAAATGCGGGCGCGAAGATGGGGCACCCGGTTCTGTGGCGCTTCCGGCACCCGGATTTGTGGCTGGGCCGTAGGCGAAGTGATGGAGGGCGTGGCCTACGCCGAACCATGCGGGGACGAGTTGGCGGGACTGCATCCAGCCGAAGACCCAGGGGATGGCGCGGAGGTCGGCCATGGATTTTTTGCCGCTGCGTTTGGCGGGGCGGGAGCCGAGGCGTGCGTGTTCTAGCTCGGCTACGGGGGTGGCTTGTTCGAAGTAGGTGAAGGTGTCGGGGTTGTCGACGATGTGTTTTTTGTAGAAGGCGAATGAGGTTTCGGAGAGTTGGTCGAGGGCGGATTCCCAGGCTGGGGTGATTTCGCCGGTGAGGTGGGGAGTGGATGCATCTTGCGAACCCACCTTAGCGGTCTTCGACCGCGAAGATGGGGCACCCGGCAGGTTGTCAGTTGTCAGTTGAGTGTGTTGGATTAGGGCGTCGGGGCGGGCCAGGGCGTCGAGAGATGCGGCGATCATTAGCTCGAGGTTGCGCTCGGCCAGGATGACGTCGGAGTACTTCCAGTTGAGGACTTCGCCTTGCTCGGTGATGCGGAGCTCGCCGGTGAAGCTGTCGATGGGCTGGGCGAAGATCGCTCGGTGAGTGGGGCCGCCGCCTCGGCCTACGGTTCCGCCTCGGCCGTGGAAGAGGCGGAGCGTGACGCCGCAGGTTCGGGCTACTTCGTGGAGGGCGCGGTGGGCTTTGTATATCTCCCATGTGCTGGTGATCATGCCGCCGTCCTTGTTGGAGTCGGAGTAGCCGAGCATGACTTCCTGCCTATAGCCCCACGATTCCAGCAACAGCTTGTAGACATCGCTGGTCCAGAGATCGCGCATGATGGCGGGGGCGTTCTGGAGGTCCTCGATCGATTCGAAGAGAGGAACGGGCTGAAGGCCTGGGTCTGAGTAATCCGTGATGACGAGTTCGGGGTATATGGCAGGACTTGCACTCGGGCCTTCGACGCGGACTCCGCCAAGACGCGCGAGGCGGAGGACGTTGAGGATGTCTTCGGTGCTGGTAGCTCCGCTGATGACGTACTGGCGGATAGCCTCGGGGTCGTAGGTCAGCTTGAGTTCGGCGATGGTACGGAAGGTCTCTACAACCTCGGCAGTTTGCGACGTGAGGGCAGGTGTTAGGGAGCCGGTCGAGGTCTGGGCCGCAGCAGAGAGCTCTGCAAGGGCGGCGGCGTGGACCTTGGCGTGCTGACGGATGTCGAGGGTCTGGAGGTGAAGACCATATGTGCGGACCTCGATGAGGAGCGGGTCGATGAGCATCTCAGCGAGGCGCTCGCCTTTGTTCTCGGTGAGCGAATCGCGGAGGATGGTGAGGTCGGCGAGGAGATCGGACGCGCGGATGTAGGGAGATAGGGCCGGATTGGGCGGAAGCGGAACGGCGCTTTGCGGAGTGGCTCCCAGGCGCATCATGATGCAGGCGATGAGCAGGCGGAGGTACTCGAAGTGGAAGCGTTCTTCGAGTGTGGTCTGGCCGGCGGTGCGGAGTTGCGTGAGGTAGCGGTCGAGGAGGGCCTGGACTTCGTCGGAGACGGGAACCTGCTGGGTTGAGCTGCCTAGCTGCTCGAAGACGTTTTGCAGGCGGCGGCGGTAGTGCGTGAGGAGCAGCGAGTGGGCCATCGCCAGGGCGTCGCGAGTGGCCTGTGGGGTGACGAAGGGGTTGCCGTCGCGGTCGCCGCCGATCCAGGAGCCGAAGGTGACGAGCCGGGGGAGTTCGGCGAGGCAGGGTGCGTTTGAATTGGATGAATCCTGCGAACCCACCTTAGCGGCCAAAGGCGGCCGCGAAGATGGGGCACCCTGTTCGGTGGTGCCACACGGATTGCTACCAGGGTATTCGGCGGCGAGGGCGGCGGCTACTTCGGAGTAGAGGACGGGGAGGGTGTCGAAGAGGCTGGACTCGTAGTAGTCGAGGGCCATGCGGATCTCGTCGCGGACGGTGGGTCGGGCGCTGCGGACGTCGTCGGTCTGCCAGAGGGCCGTGATCTCGGCGATGAGGTCGTGCTGGAGGGCTTCGAGGTGAGGCTCGGGGACGGGGATGCGGTCGAGCTGCTCGAGGATGTCGGAGATGCGCCGGCGCTTGAACATGACGGAGCGGCGGGCGACTTCGGTGGGGTGCGCGGTGAAGACGGGGGTGATGCAGATGCTGCTGAGGAACTCGTAGGCCTTGTCGCCGTCGATGCCTGCTTCGCGCATGCGGCGGAGGGTTCCGCGAAGATCGCCGCGCTGGGGTGGCGTGTTCTGGTCGAGTTGGGCGGAGAGGCGGCGGCGCTTGCGGTGGTTGGTCTCGGCGAGGTTGATGAGCTCGAAGTAGAAGCTGAAGGCTCGGGCGAGCTGGTAGGCGGTGGCGAGGTTGTCGGAGTGGGCGTGGACTCGAGAGAGCGCCTGCTGGAGATTGGAGCTGGCGGCGACGGCGTCGGCTTTGGAGTCGGCTTCGCGGCGGGCGATGGCGGTGCGGCGGAGGTCTTCGACGGCGGTATAGAGGGCGTCGCCGGATTGCTCGCGGAGGACTTCGCCGAGGAGCATGCCGAGGGAGCGGACGTCGCGGCGAAGGGGAGCTTCTTTGAGCTCGCCGGTGGGGGCCTGAAGTTCTGCGAGGCGCTGGGACCAGTTGGCGGATGACCAGAGGGACGGCATTAAATGATTATGCCTTGTGATGCGACCTACATGACGTAGGCGAGTTTTTCGAGCTCTTCTTGGATGCATTGCAGGGAGCAGCCGCGGAGCTCCAGACGCGAGGCTGCTTTGCGGGCCGCGTGATTGGAGACGCCGTAGCCGCGGCCGGAGAGAAAGCTGCTGATCAGGTCGGCGGCTTGCCAGGAGTCGAGGCCGGATTGCAGGAGATCGTCGCGCAGGCCGGAGAGATCTGCTTCGGCAAATTTTTCAATCGCAAACTTCTGTGGTTCTGTGGCCATTTGCCTCTCCCGTCCGGCATTGGATCGCCGAAGTCGCCGGGTCTATGTAGTGATTAGACGCTGCAATCCGACCTAAGTTGTGGGCCGGATTGTCGCTTTTTCGTCAAGGGCCGGTGTTGAATCGGTCTATGTGTTTCTACGCAGATAATAGGGAGGAAAGTTCCGTGCATCTAAGGAGGTGCGTGCCTCGAAGAGACAACAAAGTGCGGCTCTGCTACTGTCAAAAGAGAGCTTGATGTCTGGACAGCCACAACTTTTCCCGGATCATGAACCAGCGGTGCTGCGCGAGGCGGAGAACGACGGCGAGCGCACAAAGAGGCTTGCGCCAGTATGGCTGCAGCGGGTGTCGCTGTTTGTGCTGGTTCTGTTCTGCGTGTATCTAGGCGTGTTGGTGATGGTGCTGCCGTGGTGGACGCGGATCTGGGACCAGAACATGTTTATCCTGTCGCGGCCGTGGCTGGCAGCCATACTGCATAACGGCGCGGTACGGGGGATCGTCTCCGGGTTGGGACTGCTGGATATCTGGATTGGAGTCTCCGAAGCAGTGCATTATCGGGACTACCGCTGAGCGGACGACAGAGGAACAAGAGAGAGTATGGATCGACCGATGCCGGATGAGTTGAAGGAAGCTCCCCTTGCTTATGAGAACCCTGATTTTCTGAACTCGCCGGATGGACGGATTCTGCGCATCATGGCGGAGTATCAGGAGCCGATGATGCGGTTTCGGCGTGAGCGCGTGCAGGACACGGTGGTGTTCTTTGGGTCGGCGCGATTTCGGGCGTTGGATGTTGTGAACGCCGAGTTGGAGTTGCTGGCGAATACGGGATCGGCGGAGCCTGCTCCGGAGGACGAACAGCCGGCGAGCCAGGAAGAGATTGAGAGTGGAGGGGCCAGCGCGGAGAAGCTGCAACTGGCGAAGGCTGCGGTGGAGATGGCCGCTTACTACGAAGACGCGCGGAAGCTGGCGGGATTGCTGGCTACATGGGCGCGGTCCCTGCCGGGGCGTCGGCATCGGTTTGTTGTGACCTCGGGTGGTGGTCCGGGGATCATGGAGGCGGCTAATCGTGGTGCCTATGAGGTTGGGGCGAAGTCGGTGGGACTGAATATAAAGCTGCCGTTCGAGCAGCATCCGAACCCTTACATTACGCCGGAGCTGAACTTCGACTTCCACTACTTTTTCATGCGCAAGTACTGGTTTGCTTATCTGGCGAAGGCTCTGGTGGTGTTTCCGGGTGGGTTTGGAACACTGGACGAGATGTTCGAAGTGTTGACGCTGGCGCAGACACATAAGCTGGCTAAGAAGATCACGGTGGTGATCTATGGGTCGGAGTATTGGAAGAGCGTGATCAACATGGATGTGCTGGCGGCGAAGGGTGCGATTGCCAAGGCGGATCTTGACTTGTTTCAGTTTGCCGATACGCCGGAGGAGGCCTTCGAGATTCTGAAGCAGGGTCTGACGGAGAACCATCTGGAGAGCGAGTACGAGAAGAATCTTCGCCAGAAGTGGGAGGCCGAGGGGCCGGCTCCGAGTGCACAGGAGATTCTGGGGCCTGATATCGCGAAGACGCGATAAATCAAACTTTATCGAGCGGGCTATTCTGTTCGCAGCGCCTCCACGGGATTTACCGAGGCGGCGCGGCGAGCGGGAACGATCGAGGCCGCGAGTGCGAGCAAGAGGATGGAGCCGGTCGCGAGCACAAAGACGATCGGATCCAACGAGTCGACCTCGAAGAGAAGCGAACGCAGCAGACGAGTTGCAAAGACGGCGGAGATTGCTCCGATGCCACAACCGATCAGGCCTAGCTTGGCTCCGGAGACAAGAATCAGTCGCATGACGCTTGAGCGCTGTGAGCCAAGCGCAAGGCGTATGGCCATCTCCTGACTGCGCAATGCGGTGGAAAAGGCGATGACGCTGTAGATGCCGAGAAGAGCCAGCAACATCGCTGCACCGGCAAACGCGGAGATGAGTGCGGTGTTGAAGCGGCGCGCCGCCTGGGTTTCCGAAACTACGCGATCCATAGATTCCACTTGATTGAGCGGCAATTGTGGATCGATGGAACGGACGACGGTAAGGAGGGAGTCCGCCATCTGTTCGGGTGGGAGTTGGCCGCGCAGCACGATGGAACCCCGAGTACCAGTGAGCATTCCGGGAGGCGCAAACGATCCTGCAACGGCTTTGATTTGGCTGGATGGAATATAGAACTGCTCTTCGGTGGGCACATCGGCAGCAAGCTGTTTGACGTCACCGATCTCTCCGACCACCGTCAGCCACGGTAAATTTGCTTCAGTGGGGCCGCGATGCAGGCGTTTGCCGATGGGATCCTGTCCGGGCCAGTAGTGATCAGCCAGAGTACGGTTGACGATGATGACCAACGGGGAATCCTCGCGGTCGGCTGGGGTAAAGTCGCGACCCCGAATAATCGGAATGCCCTGGGCCTGGAAGTAATTGCCCATCACCTCGGGTATCCATGCGAGATTCAAGCCGGCTCCTTTGGGAGGAACGTAGCCCTCGGGAGTGAAGGTGCCCAAGGCATCCACGTTAGCTGCGGGCAGCATGGAGGTGACGCCGACCGCTTGCACGCCCGGCAGCTGTTCCAGCTTGGTGCGCATGGTTAGGTTGAATGTATCGATGGCAGCCTGGTTGGAGTATTGCTGCCGTGGCAGGTTGTATGTGGCCGTTAGAGTGTGATCGGTGGCGAAGCCGAGACCGACTGAACGCATCTTCTCGAAGCTGCGCAGCAACAGGCCGGAGGCGGTGAGCATCACCAAGGCGACTGCGAGTTCCGCAATCACCAGTGCCGAGCGCAGACGTGCATGACCGCCGCCTGCAGTGCCGGTGCGTCCACCTTCTTTAAGTGCTTCATGAACTCCGGTACGTGCAGCGGCAAAGGCTGGAATCAGCCCACAGAGTAGTCCCGTGAGCACAGCCAACACGAGTGCGAAGGCCATTACTTGCCAATCAAGGCCGATGGAGCTGACGCGGGGCAGTGTTTCAGGAAGAAAGCTTATGCCGACGCGAATCGCAACTGAGGCCAATGCCAATCCCAATAGTCCGCCTGTGGCGCTGAGCAGCAGCGACTCAACGAGGAATTGGCGTAAGACAGCCGCTTCACTGGCGCCGAGTGCAAGGCGTACGGCGATCTCGCGTCGGCGACGGATGACACGGACCAACAACAGGCCGGCTAGATTGGCGCAGCCGATAAAGAGAACAACTGCAACAGCAAGGGAGAGTGTACGGACCAGCGGCCGAGACTGCGCTATGGTGGCTTCATCGAGAGGCTGGACCGATGGGTGGATGCGGCGGCTGGATAGCGCTGGCGGGAAGTTGCGCATGATCTCCTGCGCGGCGCTGGCGGCATCCTGTTGGGCCTGTGGCGGACTTACTCCCGGCTTCAGGCGTCCGACCATGTTGTAGGCCCAGTTTCCTGCGCCCTGAACCAGTTCAGCCTGGGTGAAGCTCATGGGTATCCAGAGCTCGCTGCGGTTCAATTGGCCGGGAACCAGAGGGAACTCGAAGTCGCGTGGCATGACGCCGATGATCTCGTAAGGTTTACGGTCGAGAAGAATCTTTCGGCCCAGTATGTGGGCGTCGCCGTGGAAGCGACTGTTCCAGGTCTGGTAGCTGAGCAGAGCCACCTGCTGAGTGTTGTCATCTTCCTGCTGGGTAAAGGTCCGGCCCATCAAGGGCGATACGCCAAGTACGGGAAACATGCTTGCAGTAAGGCGTGTGGCATTGATCTGTGCCGGATCGCCCAGGCCGGAGAGTTCATAGGTGGAGGATCGATAACCGCCGAGGCTAGAGAAGGCACGCGTGTCGCGCATATAGGTACGAACGCCTGGAGCGGTGACCATCGGAACGCTGGCGCCGTATGGAACGCCCTCCAAGGTATCGCCAAGCGTAACGAGCTGGGCCTGATTGGGAAATGGCAAAGGCCGTAGCAGCACACCTTCGACGATGGAGAAGATGGCGGTGGTGGCGCCGATGCCAAATGCCAGAGTGAGAACCGCGGTCAGGGTAAATCCGGGCGATTTGCACAGTTGTCGCGTAGCGTAGCGGATGTCTTGTAATAAGGGTTCCATAAGGTTTCCACGCGCATGACAACTTGCTTTCAGAATGGCGTGCTCCCTGCTAATCGTCTCAAATTTTGAATCAGGGAAGAACTACTTCGGCGGGTTCTGCTTGAAAACACCCGTCGGCATTTCTCAACAGTTGGGTCTGCTAAGAGAAATTTCGGTCCTAATCCGGCGATTTTGGTTTTCGGTAACCTCCGGAGTTAATGTAAGTTACAGATATTGAAGCTCCATTCTTGGTGCAGTTACACAACTGTCATGGAGCGTGCTCATACTGGCTCGCAGGAGCGGGAATCGGGAGAGACCCCTATGAGCCAGTCGAGTATCTCGTATCTGTGGCGCGAACCTGAGGCGGCGAAGGGCTTCAAAACAGGCGTGTCGCTGCATAGCCATACGAACCAGTCGAAGGAGACGTTGGACTTCATCTCGGAGCTCTCGAAGGAGTGGGGAGTTCTGCAGCCGGTGATGCGTTGGTGCGAAGAGCGCTGCCATCGGAGCTCGGGGATTCGGCCTGATTATGCGCGGAGCTATTGGACTCCGCCACTTACGCCTGCGCTGGCGTTCGATCTGGAGCGTACGCAGATCGAAGATCGGTTGCAGTTGCCGGGGCTGGTGTCGATTACGGATCATGACGATATCAATGCTCCGCTGCTGCTAAGGTCGGTGCCTTCGTCGCGGCATATTCCTGTGTCGGTGGAGTGGACGGTGCCGTTTGGGCCGAGTGCATTTCACCTTGGCATTCACAATCTGCCGAGCGCTACAGGTGTGGCGTGGATGGAGAGGATGAAGGAGTTTACAGCGACTCCTGTGGAGACGCGGGACCCTGAACTGCTGCGGGGGATTCTGGCTGAAATGGATGAGATTCCGGGAGTGCTGATCGTCTTCAATCATCCGATCTGGGATCTGTATCGCGTAGGCAAGGATCGGCATGATGTGCTGGTGAATGAGTTTCTGGCGCGGTATGGGCAGTATGTTCATGCGTTGGAGCTGAACGGATTGCGTAACTGGAAAGAAAATCGCGAGGCTGCGACGCTGGCGGGCAAGTGGAACCAGTTGGTGATCAGTGGCGGCGACCGGCATGGTGTGGAACCGAACGCGAATGTGAACCTGACGCGGGCGGAGAGCTTTACGGAGTTTGTGTATGAGGTGAGGCGCGAGCGACAGAGCCATGTGCTGTTTATGCCTCAGTACGCGGAGCCGTGGAAGCACAGGATTCTGCAGTCGACGCTCGATGCGATTCGGGATTATCCGCATTTTCCTGAGGGGGCCAGGCGGTGGGATCAGAGGGTGTACCACCCGGATCGCGATGGCGTGATTCAGCCGTTGTCGGAGATTTGGAACAGAGGACGGGCACCGCGATTTGTGCGCAGCGTTCTTGCGAGTGTAAGGATGATGGGTGCGGCTCCGGTATCGGGTGGCCTGCGGATGGCGTGGAATGAGGCCGGCGAGATGCGTACGACGCTGGACGCCTGATCGACCACGGAAGCTCGCGGATTGAACGGATAAGGCGAAAGACTTCACACGATCTGCGGCGATTTCTCTGACTTGCTTCGAAGGCAAGCTGTACTCTAAGACCGTGCGTGTGCCGCGTGTTGCTTATTTTCCTGACTCGTTTCATGAAGTGAATGGCGTGGCGCATACGAGCCGCAATTTTGTTGCGTATGCGGAACGGCATGGACTGCCGTTTCTTTGTGTGCGCGCTGGTGGCAGAGCTGATGCCTTCGAACAAACAGGCGAGTTGCGGACGCTGGAGCTTGGGCGGAGCCGCGCGTCGGTGCGGATGGAGAAGGATCTGGAGTTCGATGCGCTGTTTTGGCGACATGGCGGTGCGATTCGACGAGAGCTGGAGCAGTTTCGGCCGGATGTGATCCACATTACGGGGCCGAGTGAATTGGGGATGTTTGGGGCTTACTTTGCGTGGGAGATGGGGGTTCCGCTGGCTGCATCTTGGCATACGAATGTGCATGAGTATGCGGCTCGGCGAATGGGCTGGCTGACCGAGCGGCTTGGTGAGAGTGGGAGTGCTGTGGGGAAGGGTGTTGAGGGTGGGGCGCTGTGGGCTACGTCGCAGTTCTACAAGCTGGCGAAGGTGTTGTTCGCGCCGAATGATGAGCTTTGCAGGATGCTGGAGAAGACGACGGGACGGCCTTGCTACCTGATGCAGCGGGGTGTGGATACGGAGTTGTTTTCGCCTGTCCGGCGGGCGCGGGCCTCTGAGGATTTGGCGATTGTGTTGGGGTATGTGGGGCGGCTTTCGGTGGAGAAAAATGTGGCTTTGCTGGCGCGGGTGGAGCGGGAGCTTGCGGCGATGGGTGTGGATGGGGTGCGGTTTTTGATTGTGGGGCATGGGGGTGAAGAGGCTTCGTTGCGGGCGGAGTTGAAGGCGGCTGATTTCGCGGGCGTGCTGCGTGGGGTGGAGTTGGCGCGGGCTTATGCGGATATGGATGTGCTGGTGTTTCCTTCGCATACGGATACGTTTGGCAACGTTGTGCTGGAGGCTCTGGCTAGCGGGGTGCCTGCGGTTGTGACTCCAGGCGGTGGGCCGAAGTACATTGTGCGCGATGGGGAGACGGGTTTTGTGGTGGCGGACGATGGGTTTGCAGGGGCGGTTGCATTGCTGGTGCGGGATCGCGAACGGCTAGGGCGAATGCGCGAGGCCGCGAGGGAGTATGCGCTGGGGTGTAGCTGGGATGCGGTGTTTGGGCACGTGTATGCGGGGTATCAGACGGCGCTGGCGAATCAGTAGCGAAGTTCGCCGATGTAGACGGCGTGGGGTGGGATGGTCATGGATTCGAGGTGCATGGGGCCCATGGCGTTGTCGGAACGCATTGTGGTGCGGATGAAACTGCCTTTGAGGTGGAGGCGCTTCATGTCCTCTTTGAGAGAGAGTTGAACGGGTTGGGCAGTTAGGTTGCAGATGACGACCATCGCGGGCGAAATCGTAGTGATTGCAGCGGGTTTGCGGACCCAGACGAGGACGTTCTGGTCGTCGTGGTTGAGGAGGATGCTGGCGCCGGAGGCGATGGTGGCGTTGCCGTGGTGGAGGGCGCTGAGTTGGCGATACCAGTTGAGGAGGGATTTGGGGTCGGCGTCCTGAACGACGGCGTTGGGGTTGGGGTCGGGTGGGGGTGCTGGGTGGCCTTTTTCGGGTGGTGGTGGGGCTTCCCAGTGGATGGTTGGGTAGGTTTCGGTTAGGCCTAACTCTTGTCCGTAGTATAGGTTGGCCGCAGAACGACTGGTGAGGAGGATAGTTGCGAGGGTCTTGGCAATTTCTAGGTCGTGGGTGCCATCGGCGTAGCGGGCCATGCTGCGCTTGTGGTCGGGGCCGTCGGTTAGGAGGACGGGCTGGATGCGGAGATCTTGAATGGCTTCGAGGGCAGGACGGATGGCGGTGGCGGTGAGCTGGGGCTGGGTGCCGGGGCGCGGGTCGAAGAGGAGATGAGGGTCGGATGCGCTGTTTTGCTGGGGTTTTGGTGGGTTGGCGGGGTCGATGTCGGTGATGACGATGCGCTGGCCTACGTAAGTGTTGGTGATCTTGCGGAGGAGGGTGGCCTGGGTGGGGTTGGCGATGTGGAAGCCAGCTATGCCGCGGTTGAGCCAGAAGCGGGCGGTGGCGGTTAAGTCGGTGCTGGGGTTGGGTTTGAGGTCGATCAGGACGCGGATACTGTGCTGGCTGGCCTGGTGGATGAGGTCGTCGAGATCGTCGAGAGTGCCGAGGGCGGGGTCGATGGTTTGACTGTCTGGGGCGGTGTTTGTGAGGAGGATGGCGTCGATGCCCAGTGATTGCAGGTAGTCGAGGTGGGTGGGGATGGATTTAATGCCGTTTTCACTGAAGTTTTGGGGGTCGAGCTGGTAGAGGACGGCGTGTTTCCACCAGGGTTGGGAGTTCATGCCAGAGCCGGCCCAGCCGGGGCGGGCTAGGGTTTGGGAGAAGGCCGTGGTCGAGAGTAGGAGGGCGAGGAGGAGGGTTCGCAGGGAGGGCATGGGGCTCCGGTTGTTATGGAGATGCTACCGGATTTTTTTCGGATGGTGGAGGGGGGATTTTGTTGGGTTTTTTGTAAGAAACGGTGGTTCGGGTGTGGTTTTAAGCGTGGTAAACGTGGTTTGAGTGTGGTGGATTTGTGGTTGGTGTTTTAGTCAGGTCGCTCGGAAGTGGGGTTCTTCGCTTCGCTCAGAATGACAGGCAAAAGCAAAAGCAAAAGCAAAAGCAACGGCAAAAGCAAAACGCAAAAGCAACAGCAACAGCAACGGCAACAGCAACGGCAACAGCAACGGCAACAGCAACGGCAATAGATTGGTCGCTACGGCTTCGCCTGCGCTCCGGCCTTCGGCAGAGAGGAAGGGACCTCGTGAGATCGGTTTGACGCGGGGCTGAAGCCCCGCTCTACCTCAAGAGCAGCGGCAGCGGCAGGGGCGAGAGCTACCGACAACTGCGAGAGCAACGGCAATGGCAATGGCAACGGCAACGGCAACGGCGCGAGCAACGGCAACGGCGAGGGTTGGCGAGGGAGAGATTTACATTCCCACCTTAGGCGCGATGAAGCTGTTCAGTCTCATGACATGCTTTACAGGTTGTTATCAGGACATCCTTTACACCTGACCGTTTCCGGTCCGGTGAGGTGCGGATGTCGTGGAGGCTTGTGGGTGTTCAGGATCA
>DATMQZ010000047.1:0-55718 GCA_035566575.1 Edaphobacter sp. | reverse complement strand
CTGGATAGGTTCCGAAGTAGTGGTCGAACGAAACGTTTTCCTGAAAGATCACGACCAGATGCTTAATTGGGGTGGCGGTCTCTCTCGAGTTGGCTTGCGCATTGGCGAGGGCTGGCCCCGCAACTTGCCCAGCCACCAGCAAGGTGGCTAGAGAACTCGCAATTAATCTTTGCATTGGCTTCTCCTTGGATGAGGCCTCAACCGGGCCACTACTCCAGAGGTGTAGTCAAGATTTATGAATTAATTGTGACGGTGGGATGTGCGCTGGAATAAATACGGCACGTCAGTTGCTAACTATCTGTCACGAGCGGCAGTGTGGAGGAAATGCGCAAGTAATTAATGGAAACAATTGTGGATGGTGAGAAGCAGAGATGAGGATTTTGTAAACAACTATCGAAATTTGCGGTACAGTATTCTCACCATTGTTAACAACATGTGATTTTATCCGTAGCTTCACTGAGACGCGGTTCCCCGAAGTGTCTCTGCGGACGACCCCCATCCTTTCAACGCAGCAAATACCTCCATTTTTCTGAGCGGTAAAAAACGAAACGTTTCGCAAAATTTTTTAAATTCTGGACGAGGTGTTTTTCATGGGGATTTCGAGGCGCGATTTTCTGATGCGTGTTGGGCAGGCTGGCGGTTACAGCGCTGCTTTTGCAACGATGCAGTCGTTGGGGCTGATGCCGATGAAGGGCGAGACAGTGAAGCCGATCGAAGCGGCACCGGGCAGCGGCAAGGGCGTAAAGGTCGCGGTGTTGGGCGGCGGCATTGGAGGGCTCGTCACGGCCTATGAGCTGAAGAAGCTGGGCTATGACGTAACGCTGTTGGAGGCCAGAGAGCGTCCGGGGGGACGTAACTGGACGGGGCGCAATGGGACGAAGGTGGAGTTCGTCGATGGAACGACGCAGACGATCAATTGGGAAGAGGGCAACTACCAAAATCTTGGACCCGCGCGGCTGCCAAGTACGCATTGGACGATGCTGGGATATTGTCGCGAGTTAGGTGTGCCGCTGGAGGTGGAGATTAATACATCACGGTCCACGCTGCTGCAGAACGACAAGGCTAATGATGGAAAGGCAGTTCCGCAGCGGAAGGCAATTAACGACACGCGAGGACATGTGTCGGAGTTGCTGTCGAAGTGTATTTCGCAGGGCGCGCTCGATCAGGATCTTTCCAAGGAAGATCGTGATCGGATGGCGACGTTCCTGCGGATATATGGACCTTTGGATAAGACCGGTGCGTATGTGGGATCGGACCGGGCCGGGTATAAGACTCCGCCGGGAGCTGGGACTCAGATTCCTGAGGTGGAAGTTCCGATGGATATGCACATGTTGCTGGATGAGGGTTTCTGGGGTGGCATGTTGTATGAAGAGGCCTGGGACTGGCAAGCGACCATGATGCAGCCGGTGGGTGGCATGGATCGGATTCCGTTTGCGTTTGCTAAGGCTCTGGGGCCCGTGGTCCAGTTTGGTTCGCCGGTGACTGGGATCAAGAAGACGGCCAGCGGTGTGAAGGTGAGCTATACGCAGAAGGGCGTCGAGAAACAGCTTGACGCAAACTACTGCGTGATTGCGATGCCATTTGAGATGCTGAAGAAGATTCCGCACGACCTGTCGTCGGAGTTCGCGAAGGTGGTGGATCAGAGCACGGCAGCAGGAAGCTACAAGATTGCCTGGGAGAGCAGGCGGTTCTGGGAGCAGGACTACAACATCTACGGTGGTTTGTCGTTTGTTGCGCAGGGGCCTAGTCCCGTGTGGTATCCGTCGAGCCGGTTGATGCATCCGACGGGCATTGTCGTGGCGGGCTACACAGAAGAGCAGGGAACGCCGTTCTGGACGATGTCGATGGATGATAAGTTTGCTGCGTCGCGAGCGACGATTGAGAAGATACATCCGGGGCATGGGAAGGAACTGAAGAATCCTGTGTATTGCGGCTGGCGCCACGTGAAGTGGAATGAAGGCTCGTGGATTCGCGGATATGGCGGTGGACCGAGCGGATACAACGTCATCATTGAAGCGGACGGCCCGATCTACTTTGCCGGGGATACGGCGAGCCACATTGTGGGTTGGCAGGAGGGTGCTGCGCTGAGTGCGCGGCGAGCCGTGGGGATGATCAGCGATAAGGTGAAGGCTGCTCGGTTGACTGGAGTGGTTAAGGGCGCGGTGCAGGGCTAGTTCTTAAATTCGTAACAACCAGACTGGAGTGTTTGATGAAATTTAGGAATATTGTGATGGCGGGGGCGATGTTTGCTTCTGTGTGCGTGGTCGAAGCTCAAGTTGAAGTGAAGCATTTGCAGCCGAATGAAAAGTCTCCCATTGCAAATGGTGTGTGGGCTGGGGACACACTGTATCTAAGCGGACAACTCGCAGACCCGGTGACTCCGGCTGACCCAGCGAAGGGGACGGCAGCGGTCTATGGGGACACCAAGGCTCAGGCGTTCAGCGCTCTGACGAAGATTCAGGGATTGCTGAAGGCGCAAGGCCTGGATATGAAGGACGTTGTGAAGATGACGGTGTTTCTAGCGGGCGATCCGGAGAAGGGCGGGAAACTGGACTTCTCAGGGTTGCAGGCGAGTTATACACAGTTCTTCGGCACGAAGGATCAGCCCAATAAACCGGCTCGTAGTGCGATGCAGGTGGCAGCACTGGCGGCTCCATGGGCGCTGGTGGAGATTGAAGTGATTGCGGTGAAGAGTAAGTAAGTTTGTTAGTTCGTCAAAAAGGGGACCTTTCGGTCCCCTTTTGTTTTGCTCTGGATGCTACTTCGTTATTTCAGCGTGTAGAGCGGGTATGGATTTTAGTTCGCGGGAGCGTTGCTCCACGGCCCTCATGACACGAAGCAGATTCCCGCCGTAGATCTTTTTGATGTCCTCAGCGCTGTAGCCTTTTTCGAGCAGAGCGCGGGTCAGAGCGGGGAACTTGTCGTAGGAGTTGAGGTCCGGGGGAACGCAGCCTACGCCGTCGAAGTCGGTGCCGATGCCAACGTGATCGATGCCGCCGACTTTTACAGCATGGTCGATCTGTGCGACAACATCGGCGAGTGTGGCGGGTGGGACCTTGGCGTTGAACTCAGCCTTCAATTTTTCGATGGCTGCCGCCTTGGCGGAGGGGTCTTCGATTTTGAGTGCGGCCATGTACTGGTCGCGCATGGAGGCCTGAAGAGGCTCAGCTTCGCTGAAGTAACGCTGCGAGAGGAAGTCGCAACCGAAATTGATCTGCATGACTCCGCCCTTAGCGGCGAGGGTTTTGATCATATCGTCTGTCATGTTACGGGTGTAGCTGGAGACGGCGCGGCAGCCTGAGTGCGAAGCGATGATCGGTGCGGTGCTGGTTTCAAGGGCAGCATAAAACGTTGCGTCGGCGGTATGGGAGATGTCGACCATCATGCCGAGGCGGTTCATCTCGCGAATGACATCTTTGCCGAAAGGCGTGAGGCCATTGTGATGTTTGATCTTGGGGTCGTTGACGTCTCCCTGCGAGTCGGCCCAGTTGTTGGTGTTGAAGTGAGTGAGGGTCATGTAGCGAACGCCGAGGTCATAATAATCGCGAAGGAGGCGGAGGGAATCTTCGATGGCGTGGCCGCCTTCGATGCCCATGAGAGCGGCGATCTTGTGCTCGTTGTGAGCGCGGACGATGTCGTCGGCTGTAGTGGCGAAGACAAAATCGTTGGGGTGAGCAGCGATGATGTCGGTGCGGACTGTGTCGATCATCTGCAGAGCGCGATTGGCGGAGTTATTGTCTTTGACATACTCCGCACCAACATAGACCGCGAAGAACTCGGCTCCGAGAAAGCCTTTCATGCGCGGGAGATCGGTTTCGCCGCTCTTGTTGGGAGTGGCGATGTCGTAGCCGGAGACCGTGCGGGAGGTAACGTCGTTGTGGGTATCGATGAGGATGGCTTCGCGAGTGATGCGGTCGACCTCTGCCTGCGTGATCTTGTGGGGCTGCTGGGCGACGAGGGGCAGTGTTAGAGCTGTAATTGCGGTTAGGGCATAGATTCTTTGCGTGGTGAGCAAGGGTGGAGCCTTTCTATATAAGTGGTTCGAAAATAATAGGTCTGCCGATGAGGTTCTCTTTTTTTATTGAGAGTTGCAAAAAGCTAGTAACTTGCGCTGTTTAAATAAACTTGATGGGCGTTGGAATACTGTATCTCAAATTCATCTTGCTAATGCTTAAGATACTTATTTGCTTATGTAGTAACTGCGGATTCTTGAATGAGGATAGAAGAAATAGATATCCACTATTCAATTCTGCAATAGAGGTTCAAATTGTCAAATTTTTATTGACACCCTGTTTACACTTCGCTAGGCTCGGTTTTATCACAAAAAAGGCTATTTCTCGCATCATTGAGACCGAAGAAGATACACGGTTTCTCAACCAGAAGTGTATTTAGCTCTTACCGTGTCGCGTTTTTTAGCAGCATAGGCCAAAGAGGGCGCTCGCCCGATTTGACCTACCGTATCTCGTAAGTTCAATTTGCTTGTTGTTATGACCTCGGCTCCGGTGGCTTCTGCCGGAGAGCAGATCGCAGAGATTCAGCAGCTTTATAGATAGCGTTCAAATAACTGTATTTGTAAGTCTGTGAAGGGCCGACGATGGATATCTCTATCTGTCGGCAAGGATGCTACCTACAGCGACCTAGCTCAAAGTGTATCTAGACTAAGCCGCAATCTGTCTTGTTATGAGTCAACTACTTATGTCCCTTAGGTCTGGAGACAGACTGCTAACTACAAGTGTCTCTGAAGCAATGAACGCAGTTATCCCGTTGGAGGTTTAATGGTTTTGTTTCGTAAGTTGATGAAGAGCTGCAGGTTGTTCGTTCTGGTGGCAATGGCAATCGTGGCAGTAACGGGTGCGAATGCTCAGTCGTACTACGGCACGCTGAAGGGTAGAGTGACGGATGCGCAGGGGGCAGCGCTTGCCAATGCAGCTGTGGTGTTGACGGACGTGAGCACTCACATCAGCAGAAATGTAGTAACCAATGGCTCCGGCGAATACGTCTTTAGTGCGGTGGATCCTGGGACGTTTACCCTGACGGTGACGGCAGAGAATTTTAAGAGTTACACGCAAAAGAATGTCGTTGTTGCGACGCAGCAGACAGTGATGATCGATACAAGTCTGGCAGTTGGAGCCACGTCTCAGATGGTTGAGGTTTCGTCGGCCGAGCCGCTGATCGATACATCGACGGCTTCGAACGGCCAGGTCTTCGACACGCAGAAGCTTACAGACTTACCCAACCTGGGACGCAATCCGTTCCTCCTGACGAAGCTGAATACAAACGTAACCGCTACAGGCGATCCCCGGTTCAACCGGTTTCAGGATCAGTCAGGGTCATCGGCCATTTCCGTTTCAGGCGGGCCGATCAATGGCAACAACTATGAGGTGGACGGCGTACCGATTACGGACTTCTCAAACCGTGCGGTGATCATTCCGTCAGTGGACGCGGTGCAGGAGATGAAGATCCAGACCAACACCTACGATGCGGAGATGGGGCGCACCGGTGGCGGTAACTTCAACACCTTGCTGAAGAGCGGGAGCAATACGTTGCATGGCAACCTGCTGGGTACGACGCGGCAGACGAACTGGTCGGCCAACACATGGAACAACAATTTCTCCGGTACACCCCGACCTAACATCACGCAATACACGTATGAGGGATCGATCGGTGGTCCTGTTGTTCTTCCGAAGATCTATAACGGCAAAGATAAGACGTTCTTCTGGTTGACGGAGGAAGGATACCGGCAGCGCTCGCCTCTAGCGAACAACTACTATCTGCCCACGGCGCTCGAGCGCTCTGGGGATTTCTCACAGACTTACATTGCAACAGGCAAATTGCTGACGATTTATGATCCAGCGACAACTGACACTTCGGGCAACCGGACACCGTTTGCAGGCAATAAGATACCTGGGGAGCGAATCTCAACAGTTGGAAACAGCCTCTTGGCTGCACTGCCTACCTGCGGCACTGGATGTTCTACGGGCGGCAACTATGCAGCAACCAATTTTCGTCCGACAGACTCCCTCGGAGACCGCGCGGATGAATTTATCGGCAAGCTCGATCACCAGGTCTTCAGGTGGTGGTCAGCGAATGTCTCCTATATGCACTATGGCTCCAAGGAGCCGGGCGGCAACCCGCTGGGATCCTTCGCAGGTGATGGAAACTCTTACCTGTTGTATCGCAAGGTTGATGCGACGACGGTGAATAGCGTGTTTACCATCAACCCGACGACTGTGGCCACGGTGGGATTCGGGTTCAACCGCTTTCCAAATAACACGAAGGATATGACTTCAAACTATGACCAGACACAGCTTGGGTTGCCTACCAACTATGTGAGCGGCTTGCAGAAGAAGGCGTTTCCGCGCATAACGTTGTCGCAGATGAGTACGCAGATGGGCACAAATAACTCTGGTCCGGCGGTCTTTTACTCGCGCAATTTTGTAGTTGGAGTCGCGAAGAGCCTGGGTAAGCAGACGCTCAAGGCCGGGTACGTCTACCGGTCGATCAGCGTGGATTTCACGAACATTAGCAACGGCAACGGATACTTCACCTTCAACAATACGTTTACTTCCGCGAATGCCAATTCGAAGACAGTGAATGGTGTGACGACGGGCGCCGACCTGGCAGACCTGCTGCTGGGCTTTCCAACCTCCGGCCAGGTACAGGTGGCGACGCGCATTGCGCTGAATGTGCCGTATAACGCGTTTTATGTTCAGGATGACTATCGCATTACGAATCGCCTGACGGTGAACGCCGGCCTGCGGTACGAGGCAGAGCCCGGTATCCACGAACGCAGCAACCACTATTCCACGGGATTCGATACATCTGTGACGAATCCAATCTCGTCCGCCTCAGCCGTCGCTACCAAGGGCGGGATTAAATTCGCAGGACAGAATGGCTACCCGACTACGTGCTGCAGCAATAGCTCGACGAAGTTTGCACCACGCGTCGGAGTGGTCTATGCACTGGATGACAAGAGCGTAGTTCGTGCTGGATACGGCGTGTTCTACGCGCCGATCTACTATTCCACGAGCGCCAGCCTTGCGCCAGGCTATGTTGCGACGACATCGTACGTTCAGTCGAACGACTCGAATAACACGCCAGCTAATTCACTTTCGAATCCATATCCGGCTGGATTGAACCAACCGGTTGGTAACAGCCTTGGTCTGTCACAGGGGCTGGGCGATAGTTTGACGACAATCGACAGTGGTCGACGCTCACCAGTGGTGCAACAGTATTCCCTCGATCTTGAGAGAGAGTTTCCCTACGGGCTAGCGCTACAACTGGGTTATGTCGGATCCAAGGGGCGTAATCTTTTGCCTGGGAATGGAGTGACGTACAACATTGACCAGGTGAACATCGGGTCGCTTCCATACGGTGTCGGGGCGTGCCCGGCGAACGCAGCCGGTTTGGCACCGGCTGCGTTCCTGAAAGCAAAGAGTGCGAACCCCTACTACGGCAAGGGTGGCATCGGAGTGATCGCTGCATCGACTGTAGCTAACTCTCAGCTCTGCAAACCGTTCCCTGAGTTTTCGTCGGTGAATGTACAGCCGAGTTCTTCGAAGTCGCTATACAACTCGCTGATTGTGAAGGCGCAAAAGAAGATGTCTCGTGGGCTGACGTTCGTGACGGCGTATACGTGGTCGGCGAACTGGGACTCCAGCTTCGGGCAGGGAAGCTCCCTGAACCTGGGCACGAGCGGTTCATCACAGAACGGGCCACAGGATGTCTACAACATGAAGCAGGAGTATTCGAGGGCGGTGAACAACACTCCGCACCGGTTTACCTTTGGCGGAACGTACGAGTTGCCATTAGGGCGGGGACGAGCATTTCTCTCAACCAACCGGTGGGTGGATTTGCTGGTCGGCGGATGGAATGTGAATTCGACGTTCGTCGCGCAGAGCGGGGGGCCGATCGCCGTGCGGCTTGCCACGAACAACAACTCAAACTATGGGACAACGGCGCAACGGCCGAATCTTGTTCCGGGTGTGAATCCATGCACAAGCGGATCAACACAGGCACGTATGGGACAGACGGCCTCGCAGCAACGATTCCTGAACGTGAATGCGTTCACGGATGCGCCTGCAGGAACGTTCGGAAATGCGCCGCGCACCCTGGGAGGTTGCTCGGGACCGGCGTACCGGAATGTGGATGCATCTGTCTTCAAGGACTTCAAGGTGGAAAGGGCAACGTTCCAGTTCCGCGGAGAGTTCATGAATGTGTTGAATACGCCGCAGTTCGTGGTTACGGGCGGGAGCCTGGCGTGGTCGGCTGGATCTACTTCCTTCGGGCAGGTCTCGACGAATGCGATCAATTTCCCGAGGCTTATCACCTTGGGAGGAAAGATAGTCTTCTAGTGCGGAGATTGTCGGTCAAACCGGCATGAAGTTAAAACGATGGGCGTCGCGGCCGCAGCCACGACGCCCATCGTTTTGCTATCTGCTTCTAACCACGCGCGGAGAGCGGTTGACAGTGGATGAGTGACTTGGCTACAGTCGCATCTCGTGGTTCCAAACGGGAAGGCTCCCCAAGACGTGAGCATGATGTGTTTTTCCGGCTACGGCGTGTGGTCTATTGGCTGGACCGTTTTTTGTGATACTTGTAGGCAGATTCCAAACATAAATCTCTAACAATGTGCGGATCGGCTTCGGAGAGGTCTGTCACGCGGGAGAATTTGATGGCTGAGGCAACATGCGATATTGGATTGATTGGACTGGCGGTGATGGGCCAGAACCTGGTTTTGAATATGAACGACCACGGATATAAGGTGGCAGTCTTCAACCGGACTGTGTCGAAGGTCGACGATTTTATAAATCATGAAGCGAAGGGGACGCAGGTTGTTGGCGCTCATTCCGCTGAGGAGCTTTGCAGTCTGCTGAAGTCTCCGCGACGCGTGATGCTGATGGTGAAGGCGGGTGAGGTGGTCGATCAGACGATTGAGCATGTGCTGCCGTATCTCGAAAAGGGGGACATTCTTATAGATGGCGGGAACTCACTGTTTACGGACACAAATCGTAGGACCAAGGAGTTGGCTGATAAGGGAATTCTCTTTATAGGTACCGGTGTTTCCGGCGGCGAAGAGGGTGCGCGGTTCGGTCCTTCGATCATGCCGGGTGGAAATCCCGCGGCGTGGCCACATGTGAAGCCGATCTTTCAAGCGATTGCGGCGAAGGTCGAAGATGGAACGCCCTGCTGCGACTGGGTCGGGCAGGATGGTGCGGGCCACTACGTGAAGATGGTGCACAACGGAATTGAGTATGGCGATATCCAGTTAATATGCGAGGCCTATCAGTTATTGAAGGACGGCCTGGGGCTGACGGGGGATGAGTTCCATGATGTGTTTACCGAATGGAACAAAGGTGAACTCGATAGTTATTTGATTGAGATCTCGGCCGCGATCTTTGCAAAGAAAGATGATGATGGACAGCCTCTGCTCGATAAGATTCTGGATACGGCGGGCCAAAAGGGAACAGGCAAGTGGACGGCAATCTCAGCGCTGGATCTTGGCCAGCCCGTGACTTTGATTGGTGAGAGCGTGTTTGCGCGGTGCCTCTCGGCGTTGAAGGAGGAACGGGTCGCCGCTTCGAAGGTGTTGCATGGGCCGAGGAAGGTTCTGACTATATCAGAGAAGAAAGAGTTTATTGAGGATGTTCGGCGGGCTTTGTATTGCTCGAAGATGATCAGCTACGCGCAGGGTTACATGCTGTTGCGTGCGGTGGAGAAGGAGGAGAACTGGGAACTGAACATGGGCGGAATCGCTCTGATGTGGCGTGGTGGTTGCATTATCCGGAGCGTGTTCCTCGGGGATATCAAGGCTGCGTTCGACAAGAACGCGAAGCTGCAGAATCTTTTGTTGGATGACTTTTTCTCGAGCGCGTTGAATAAATATGGATCGTCGTGGCGTAAGGCCGTGATCCATGCGATCGAGATTGGAGTTCCGATGCCCGCATTTTCCACGGCTCTTGCTTTCTACGATGGCTACAGAACCGAGCGGCTACCTGCGAACCTGCTACAGGCGCAGCGGGACTTCTTTGGCGCGCATACGTATGAACGGGTCGATAAGCCGCGGGGACAGTTCTTTCACACGAATTGGACCGGACATGGTGGACGGGTTTCGTCATCCACCTATAACGCCTGAAGGATTTGTGGGTAGCAAAAAGCCGGAAGTGCCACTTCCGGCTTTTTTGCTGATTTCGTTATTGATAAAACAAGGAATAGGACGACAAATGGCGACTTCGCCTTGGAGCGCAGCCGGCCGCTGCTAAAGCGCTTGGACTATTTAAGGTGTTGCCAGGCGTCGTAGGTGAAGATGCCAACGATGCCTGCGGTCATAACGGCGGTGGCAACACCCAGGATGCGCACAAATGGCTGTATTTTGTTTACTTTGCGAACGATCTCGGACTGCTCGCGTTGCTCGTTGGACTCGGATTCGTTGAGGAAGAGCTGATCCTCTTCATAACGGGTCAGTTGTCCGCGATAGGCAAGCAGCGCAAGAAAGCAGGCTGCGATTACCGCCCAGACAATGAGCATGACGGGTATTACGCTCATAGCAGGTTCCTCCGCCCTGTAGCAGGGTCTTCCGTTGTAAGGGCGGTTTGCGATATCTGGCGGAGCCGTCTTCGGGCCCGAGATAGCTTGCCGTCCGATGGCATCATACGCCTGTGCGTGAGTTGTAAACCAGCCTTTTTCCTGAGGAGGTGCGGGTTTAGTGACGGGTGATCCAGTGCAGGGTGAGGATGGCGACGGTGGCCACGGTGACGATCACGGCAAGGAGCATGATGGCGATGAACCAGGCGGCCCGGTTGGCTGTTTTTGGGGACGGCTGGGTGATTCCAAAGGTATTAATGAAGATATTCGCGAGATAAAGTAGAGGTTTCATAGCTTTAGAGAAAGCTGCATCTTCAAGGCCGAGGGGGCATCTATTGTTTAAGGTACGCGTTTGAGTGCGTGCTTGCCGCCTTGATGGCGCGGGACTACACTAGATAGGTAGATATACAAGGAGATTTGCCCGATGGCTACTGCAACCGTAACCCCAACCGCTGAAGTCGTAACTGGTGCGCCTGCTTCGACTCAGCCGGTGACCCTGACCCCAAATGCTATTGCGAAGGTGAAGGAGATTATGGCTACGCAGGATCCGGTTCCTGCCGGTCTGCGGATTGGCGTGGTTGGCGGCGGATGCTCGGGTTTCCAGTACTCGATGTCGTTCGAGAACCAGAGCGGCATGATGGATAAGGTCTATAAGTTCGAGGATCTAAAGGTATTTGTGGACGCTACCTCGGCCATGTACCTGAATAACTGCAAGGTCGATTATGTGGAGACGCTTGAGGCTGCTGGCTTCAAGTTTGAGAATGCCGCGGTGAAGAGCACCTGCGGTTGCGGGTCTTCTTTTAGCGTTTAGTTCAATAAAAAATTGTGGGTGAGCCCCGGCTTCGGCCGGGGCTTTTTCGCGTTTTATCGGCGTTTTTCGAGGGGGTTTTGGGGAAATTGGCGTTTCGTGGTGGTTTTTTTGTGGTCAGAATGTGGTGAAACGCGTGGTAAACGTGGAAGGCGGATTGTCGTTTGGCGCGGGGTGAAAATTTTGCAGAAATTTGGGATTTATTTTTGGTGGTCCTTTTGAGGTCAGAGGGAGGGGTTCGGGTACGATCTATTGCTCAATTCTGGCATCTCATTAGCTGTTTATCGGCAGAGGATATGTCGATTGGATGGGCGATTAGGTTGTAGAGTGATTGGTAATCGCTTGTCGAATCAGAGCGAAGGCGGCGTCCGTTGTTGGTAAATCCATTGCAATGAATTGTGTTGAAATGCCTCGTCTGATTTCTTACAGCGAGGTTGAAGATGAAGCATTTCGGAGTGGTTTATGAGTGACGAGTCGAAGAAGGCGGGTGCTGAGGAGCGCCCCGAGTCGTTTTTAGGGCGAGTCAGTCGACGGTCGTTTTTGTCGCACCTTGGGGCCGCGGGTGTTGCGGCTACAGCGGGGCCGCTGGTGGGGTCTGCTCAGGCTGCGCCGGTGGCTGTGGCGAACGATGTTGCGGAAGAGAAGATTGAGGGTGCGATCCGGGTGAGCCTTCGGATCAACGGGAAGGCTGTGAGTCTTGAGATTGATCCGCGAACTTCGCTGCTTGATTGTTTGCGGGAGCACGTTGTCCTTACAGGAACGAAGAAGGGTTGCGACCATGGGCAGTGTGGGGCATGTACGGTTCATGTGAATGGGCGGCGGATCAACTCGTGTTTGACGCTGGCGGTGATGCATGAGGGCGATGAGATTACGACGATTGAAGGGCTGGGAGAGCCGGGGAATCTGCATCCGATGCAGGCTTCGTTTGTGGAGCATGACGGGTATCAGTGCGGGTATTGCACGTCGGGGCAGATTATGTCGGCGGTGGCTTTGTTGAAGGAGCCTTGTGGGCCTAAGGATGCCGATGTGAAGGAGTTGATGAGCGGGAATATTTGTAGGTGTGGGGCTTATCCGAATATTGTGGCGGCGGTTCAGGCGGTTCGGATGCGGGGTTAGGAGGGCCGGGGCTAAAGCCCCTGTATGGATGGGATTTTTTTCGCAGGGCTAAAGCCCTGCGCTCCAACCGAAGGGCAAAGGCAAAGGCAACGGCAAGAACAAAGACAACAGCAAAGGCAAATACAGGGGTTCTTCGCTTCGCTCAGAATGACGACGTAAAAACAAGCAACAACAAGGACAAAGCAAAGGCAACGGCAGAAGCAGATCCCTACGGGATGACAAACAGAAAAGCAAAAACAAAAGCAACAGCAACGACATGAGCAACAGCAGAGTTAGGAACGGTGGTTGGTGGTTTAGATCAGGAGTTTGTTATGGAGATGTTCCGGTTTACGAAGGCTGTTGATGTGCCGCAGGCGGTGCAGGCTGGGGCGCAGGCTAAGACCGCGCAGCAGGGGGCGCAGGTTCGGTTTATTGCGGGTGGGACTACGCTGCTGGACCTGATGAAGCTGAATGTGGAGCGGCCTGCGGTGGTGGTCGATATCAATCGGCTTCCGCTGGATAAGGTGGAGAAGCTGCCCAATGGTGGGTTGAAGATTGGGGCGCTGGTGCGGAACTCTGATCTGGCGCATGATGCCAACGTGCAGCGTGATTATTCGGTGTTGTCGCAGGCGCTGCTGTCGGGGGCTTCGGCGCAGTTGCGGAATATGGCTACTACGGGTGGGAATCTGTTGCAGCGTACTCGTTGTGTCTATTTTCGGAATGATGCGATGGCTTGTAATAAGCGGGAGCCTGGGTCGGGATGTTCGGCGATTGAAGGGGAGAACAGGACGCTGGCGATTCTTGGGGGGAGCAAGGACTGTATTGCTACGAATCCTTCGGATATGAATGTGGCGCTTACGGTGCTGGAGGCTGTGGTGCATATTCAGGGGGCGAAGGGGGAGCGGGATGTTCCGATTGGCGAGTTCTTTCTGGTGCCGGGGAGTACTCCGCAGCGGGAGAATGTTCTGGAGCCGGGGGATTTGATTACGTATGTGACTCTGCCTGCTCCCAGGGCAGGTTCGAAGCAGGTTTATTTGAAGCTGCGGGACCGGGCTTCTTATGAGTTTGCGTTGGCTTCTGCGGCGATTGTGGTGGAGGTGGCGGGCGGGAAGATTACTTATGCTCGTGTGGCGATGGGCGGCGTGGCGACGAAGCCCTGGCGGTCGGTTGAGGCGGAGAGGGTTTTGTTGAATAAGGGTGTGGATCAGAAGGTGTTTCGGCAGGCGGCTGAGGCCGCGCTGCATGGGGCGGTTCCGCAGAGTGAGAACGGTTTTAAGGTTGAGTTGGCGAAGAGGTGTGTTGTGCATGCGCTTGGAATGGCTACGGTTTGAGTCGCTTCGCCTTCGCTCCGGCCTTCGGCAGAGCGGAGGCCGCTTCGCGGCGCGGATTTAGACGCGGGGCTGAAGCCCCGCTTTACCTAGAGGCAACGGCGATAGCGACGGCAACGACAGAAGCAGATCCCCTTCGGGGATGACAAGCAAGAAAGGCAACGGCAACAGCAACGACAGAAGCAACGGCAACAGCAACGACAGAAGCAACGGCAACTGCAACGACAGAAGCAGATCCCTACGGGATGACAAACAAAAGAACAAGCAACGGCAACGGCAAAAACAACGGCAAATACAGGGACTCTTCGCTTCGCTCAGAATGACGACTTTTTCTTTTCGCATGACGGTTTTATTTTGCAGGTTTTGCCGAAGGGTTTCACTGAATTGTTTATAGATCGCGGAATTTGGGGGAGTGGTTATGGCGACGATGATGGATAGGACGGCGACAGTTCCGCCACGGACGAATGGTTCTTTGCCGCGTGTGGATGGGGCGTTGAAAGTTAGTGGGACGGCGATTTATACATCAGACCATGTGTTGCCGGGGATGCTTTATGCGGTGCCGGTTTGCGCGACGATTGCCAGTGGGTCTGTGACTTCGATTGATACTTCGCGGGCTGCAGCTATGCCGGGAGTGAAGGCTGTTTATCATCGCGGGAATATTGGGAAGATTTATCGCGTTGCGCCAGCGAGTGGATTTGTAGGCATTGTTGATGAGCGGCGGCCTCCGTTTGAAGACGATACGGTTCGTTATTACGGCCAGTACGTTGCGGCTGTTGTTGCGTTGACAATTGAGCAGGCAGTGGCTGCGGCGGATGCGGTGAAGGTGACGTATAAGGCTGATAAGCATGATGTCAGCGATCATCTTGAAACGAATGAGAAGCCGAAGGTGGATAGTGAGCGCGGCGATCCGGAGGCGGCGTTCAAGACTGCGGCGGTGAAGGTGGATGAGACTTATGGGACGCCGGTCGAGACGCATAATCCGATTGAGCTTCATGCGAGTGTTGCGGTTTGGGATGGGCAGAGCTTTACGTTGTATGAGACATCGCAGGCGGTGGTGAATCATCGTGAGGTGATGGCGCAGATGCTTGGGGTGCCGACGGAGAATGTTCGGGTTATCTCGCGGTTTTTAGGGTCGGGGTTTGGTGGGAAGCTTTGGCCGTGGACGCATTGTGCGATTGCTGCCTGTGCGGCTCGTAATCTGAATCGGCCGGTGAAGCTGGTGGTGACGCGCGACATGATGTTTCAGAGTGTGGGGCATCGCCCGCGAACGCAGCAGCGGGTGAGGCTGGGTGCGGGTGCGGATGGGAAGCTGGTTGCGGTGATGCATGACTCGCTGAACCATACTTCGATTCTTGATGACTACTCGGAGGGTTGCAGCGAGGCGACGGCTTATAGCTACAGCACGCCGAATCTACGGGCTACTTCAGGACTGGTAAGAAGGAACGTGGGGACGCCTACTTCGATGCGTGGGCCGGGTGCGGTGCCTGGGTTGTTTGCGCTTGAGTCTGCGATGGATGAGCTGGCGGTGAAGCTGAAGATGGATCCGGTGAAGCTGCGGTTGATTAATGAACCGGCGATTGATGAGGGATTGAAGCTGCCGTTTTCTTCGCGGCATTTTGTGGAGTGTCTGAAGGTGGGTGGGGAGAAGTTTGGATGGGCGAAGCGAACGCCTGAGGTTGGCTCGATGAAACGGGATGGGCTTACGCTGGGGTGGGGCGTTGCGGGGTGCTCGTGGATTGCGGAGCGGATGGAGGCGGAGGTTGCGATTGAGCTGAGAGCGGATGGGACGGCAAGGGTGTCGTCGGCTACGCAGGATATCGGGACGGGAACGTATACGGTGCTGTCGCAGATTGTGTCGGAGATGACGGGGATTCCGCATGACAGGATCGAGGTAGTGCTGGGGGATACGGCGCTGCCGCCGGGGCCGATCTCGGGTGGTTCGTGGGCGAGTGCGTCGTTGGTGCCGGCGGTTTCGCAAGCGATTGATAAGGCGCACCAGACTGTGATTATGGCGGCAGCGGCGAGCAAGGAGACGGCATTCTCGGATCAGAAGCCAGAGATGCTCAAGGTGACGTATGGGCGAGTGCATTTGAAGGAAAAGGATCCTGAGACGGGGATGCCGTTTGAGGAGATATTGAAACGAAGCAATATTCGCGCGGTGAGTGGGCAAGGGAAGTCGGCGGGTTCGTTTGGCGAGACTGGCAAGTATTCGAAGCACTCGTTTGGCGCGCATTTTGCGGAGGTGACGTGGCAGCCGGAGATTGCGCGGCTGCGGGTTTCGCGGGTGGTGACGGTGATTGATGCGGGGAGGATATTGAATCCGAAGCCGGCGCGGAATCAGATTGAAGGCGCGGTGGTGATGGGTTTGGGGATGGCGATTTTTGAGGAGACGAAGTATGACAGTCGCTATGGTGCGCCGATCAACCATAACCTGGCGGACTATATGGTGACGACGAATGCGGATGCTCCGGAGATCGATGTGACGTTTCTGGATTATCCGGATAAGGTGATCAACGAGATGGGTGCGCGTGGGGTTGGGGAGATTGGGCTGGCGGGGATCGCGGCGGCGATTACGTCGGCGGTTTATCACGCTACCGGGGTGAGGGTGAGGGAGTTGCCGGTACGGCTGGAGGATTTGATGGGGCCGCCGGAGCATCTCGCTTAGCGAAATAAGGGGCAGGTACGTCTAAGATGGACGGAGTGGCTGTGGCTGCGCTGGTCGATATTTATCTATGAACGAATTTGTTGTGAAGCTGGCGGATGAGCGGGGTCGGGTGCAGGAGCAGACTCATGCTGCGGCTACGGCTGAGGAGCTGCGGGCGCGGTTTACGCAGGCGGGGTATTACGTCTACTCGGTGAAGCCTAGTAGTGTGCTGCTGGGTGGGGGGAGTAAGAAGAAGGTCAAACTGGAGACGTTTCTGGTGTTCAACCAGCAGTTTCTGACGCTGATCAAGGCGGGGTTGCCGATATTGGGGTCGCTGGAGCTGCTGGCGAAACGGCAGAAGGCGCTGCACTTTCGGGCGCAGCTGGAGGATGTTGCGGCGCGGGTGAAGACGGGCGAGTCGATCTCGCAGGCGTTTGAGGCGCAGGGTGGGTTTCCGGTGGTGTATACGACGACGCTGCTGGCGGGGGAGCGGTCGGGAAACCTGGAAGAGGTGCTGCAGAGGTATCTGGACTTTCAGCGGGTGTCGTTGACGTTTCGGAAGAAGCTGAAGGCGAGTTTAATCTATCCGGCGCTGTTGGTGGTGATGGTGATTGCGCTGTTTATCTTTCTGATTACGTTCGTGGTGCCGCGGTTTGCGCAGTTGTATGAGCAGTTGGGGACGCATCTGCCGGCGTTGACTACGTTTTTGCTGGATCTGGGGCACAACGCTCAGCACTATGGGCTTTATGTGGCTTTGGTGGTGGCGGCGCTGGGGTTCTTGTTTTATCGGTGGGTGAAGACTGAGGCCGGGGCTACGGCTGTCGATAAGGTGCGGATTGGGCTTCCGGTGTTTGGGACGGTCTGGTTGAAGTATCAGGTCGGGTTGTTCTCGAGGACGCTGTCGACGCTGCTGACGGGTGGTTTGCCGCTGGTGCCTTCGCTCGAGACGGCGGCGCGGTCGATTGATTCGCGGCAGATTGGGAATGCGGTGTATCGGTCGGTGGAGACGGTTCGGGAAGGCAAGGGGCTTTCGGCTAGTTTGCAGCAGACGAAGGTGTTTCCGGAGCTGGCGATCGAGATGATCGAGGTGGGGGAGAGCACGGGTGCGCTGCCACAGATGTTGAACTCGGTGGCGGAGTTTTTTGAGGAGGATGTGCAGACGAATCTTACGGCGGCGATGAGCTTGATTGAGCCGCTGATCTTGATCTTTATGGGTGTGGTGGTGGTGACGATTCTGATTGCGCTTTATTTGCCGATCTTCAGCTTGAGTGCGGGCGGGATGAGCCAGTAGGGCTGGCTGGCAAGAGCAACCGCCCGTCAAACAGACGATGTTGACGAGCGGTTTTGTTGGACTGGTTGCGGAGCTGGATCCGGTGCTCAATGCTCCCGGAGGGGGGTTCCTTTCAGGCGGTAGACTAGCCGCTTGGCAGAGCGCGCGGGGTTGTAGGTGAGAGCCATCACAGTGTTCTTGACTGCGTCGCTGATGACTGACTCGAAGGGCGGACGGGGCTCGTAGTTGAAGCGCTTCAACAGCTTTCTCATGTAGTGGTTCGCGCGGTAGATATGGCCGCGCTCGTTGTCCTGCCAGGTAAAGTTGACGCTGAGCGAAACGGAGATGTTGTCGTCGTTCTTGAGCCAGTGCGGCCAATTGACGGGAATGTGGACTCCGTTGCCGGGAACTAACTGGTAGGAGGTGGCTCTGTCCTGAAGTTCGGGCTTGTAGATGGGCGCGTTATTATCGACCGCCCAGAAGCGCTCGATCTCCTGCTCTGGGAGAACCTCATTGTCCGCGCGATCGAAGAGATGAATCGTCTTGGAGCCGTGAATCTGCAGGAGGAAGTTGCACTCACGGTCAATGTGGTAGGTCGTGACGCGGTTGGGCGAGGTAATGAAGATGAGCGCGTCCTGAACCCGCATGACTTTCTTGAAGTCCACGCCGCTGAGGGTGGATAACTCGGACATGCACTGGTCAAAGAGGGCGGCGTATTCGGGATCTTGCTGCGCCTGATGGATGGCGATCCAGGCGCCGCAGTGCTCGATGCGTTCCATGGCGTCTTCGAGCGGGGGCGGTGTGCCCATGGCGTCCCAGCGGGTGCCGATAGCGACATCCTTGCCGGCGTCGTAGTAGAGATCCTGATGATGCGTGCGCGCGGTTTCCTTGGCGAGTTCGAGCAGACGCGGGATGGTGAAGAGGGGGTGTTCGGCGAGGTTGTGATGGAAGAGGAATGGCTTGCGGTTGAATTTCTGCGGGAAGTCGTCGCTGGGAACAATGGCCTGGGTGGCTGCGAGGGTCTCGGTGAGCATCGACATAGACTTACTCTCCTTGGAGATTGGCCTTGGGCATTCAAGGTGAGCGGCGGGCATGGTCCTACCGGTTCAACAAGTTGGCTTGCCGCAACAGATTGTGATGTAGGCTTGACGGCTCGATTTTAGTATGCCCTGTCAAGTTGCTTACGGAAATATTTGTGCGTCCGAAGCCGTTCAGATTGCGGAGACGGTCTTGATGAGCCGCCGGGTGGCGAGCGTGAGGTGGGAGAATCTACTGGAGAGCATGCTGACCGTCGATCAGGGCTCCGCCCTATATAGCTCCGTCTGGGCCATCGGAGGGTAACGATGCTCGTCGATGACGAGCCACGTGTAGCCTTCGCACGAGCGGACGACAAAAACAGATTCCTAGTGGATGACGAACAAAGAGACACGCAACTGTGAAGGCAGAGGCAGAGGCAAACAGGTGTTGCTTAGATGGTGTATTTGAGAGCGCGTTTGGCGGTTAGCGAGAGCATGAGGCGGGAGAAACCGCTGAAGAGCATGGCGAGGCCGACGAGCGTGCCGATGGCCCAGGTGGAGCTGACGGGCCAGGTCTTCCAGATCATGATGGCGAGGATGAGGGTGATGGCGGCGTTGATCCAGAGCCATGCGGTACCCTGGCGGGGACGGACCTGGTAGGCATGGATGATCTCGATGATGCCTGAGATGAAGAGGTAGGCGGCGAGCAGGAGTGTGAGGGAGAGCAGACCGGAGAGCGGGTGGAAGATAAGATAGCCGCCGGCGAAGAGGTAGAGCGCGCCGAAGAGGAGCTCCCAGAGAACGCCGCCGGTTGTGTGGGTTTTGAAAGCCATGACGAAGTGGGTGATTCCGCTGATGATGATGGTCCAGCCGATGAAGAGCGTGATGGCGATTCCTGAGACGGATGGGATCAGGATGGCGAAGAAACCCGCCAGGATAAGAAGAATGCTGAGGGCGATGGACCAGTTGACGGCTTTGCCGGCGATGTTGCTAAGGGGTGTGGGGCTGCTCATGAGGGTCAGTCCTCCGAAAGATGTAGATATATGCGGTTGGAGTGCGGGAGAATGGCGGGAGAGCCGGTGATCCTGAATAATAGGAAGGGACTGAATCCCGGCTACCGGTTTGGGCTAGATATTTTGAGGTACTTGTGCCTGTTTAGGGTGTTTGATTGCTGGGGCAGGTTTTCGGTTGCTTTGGAGATGTTGTCGTCAGCCTGAGGAGTGCGGTCGGGCTTCGCCCGATACCCCACCCTTCGCAAAAGCGCGAAGGATGGGGCACCCGGTTTGTGGCATATGATGCGAAGCGGTAACGGATGGGTGGGAGAGGAGTCTTACGGATATGGGAAATGTTCCGCTGGCTATACCAATCAACGAGTTGGGGATGGACGAGGTTGAGCGGGCGCAGATGTTGGCGCGGCGGTATCACGCTGATTTTGTTGATCTGAAGAACTTCAAGATCCAGCATGAGCTGTTCAAGAGCGTGCCTGTGGACATGATGTTCCGGTACAACTTCGTCCCGTTGGAGCAGATGGGTGGGCGGCTGGCGATTGCGGTGAGCGATCCGTCGAAGCTGATGGTGCTCGATGAGATCTCGGGGCTGCTGGGGCAGAGGCTGGTGACCCGTGTGGCGACGCTGAGCCAGATTACGGAGCTGCTGAAGAAGACGGAGCAGAGCCAGCGGGTACTGGATGAGGCGAGCGAAGGGCTGGCGTTCGATGTTCTGTCAAGCGAGGACTCGGGCGACGAGAATATCTCGATTGAGCGGCTGACGAGCGAGGATGATATCTCGCCGATTATCCGGCTGGTGGATACGACGATCTTTACGGCGCTGGAGAGGCGGGCTTCGGACATCCATTTAGAGACGTTCGATGATTCGCTGCTGGTGAAGTACCGCATCGATGGCGTGTTGCAGCAGGCGATGGCTCCGATTGCGCGGGAGCATCATCAGACGATTCTTTCGCGTATCAAGGTGATGAGTGAGCTTGATATTGCTGAGCGGCGTGTGCCTCAGGACGGACGTTTCCGGGTCCGGTACAAGGGCAGGCTGATCGACTTTCGTGTGTCGATTATGCCGACGGTGCATGGCGAGAATGCTGTGCTTCGTGTGCTCGATAAAGAGTCGATGTCGGAGAAATTCACGAAACTTTCACTGGATGTGGTGGGGTTTGCGGAGAAGGACCTGACGCGATTTCGGCGGTATATCAAAGAGCCGTACGGAATGGTGCTGGTGACAGGGCCGACGGGTTCGGGTAAGACGACGACGCTGTATGCGGCGTTGAACGAGATCAAGTCTGAGGAAGACAAGATCATCACAATCGAAGACCCGGTGGAGTATCAGATTCGCGGGATTACGCAGATTCCTGTGAATGAGAAGAAGGGGCTGACGTTTGCGCGTGGGCTGCGTTCGATTTTGCGTCACGACCCGGACAAGATTCTGGTGGGCGAGATCCGCGATGCAGAGACGGCGCAGATTGCGATCAATTCGGCGTTGACAGGGCATCTTGTGTTCACTACTGTTCACGCGAACAACGTTGTGGACGTGTTGGGGCGCTTTTTGAATATGGGAGTTGAGCCTTACAACTTTGTATCGGCGCTGAACTGCATTCTGGCGCAGCGGCTGGTGCGGCAGGTGTGCGAGTTCTGTGTGCAGGAGAAGACCTACTCGGAGAAAGAGTTGCTTGAGAGCGGATTGGAGCCGGCGGATTGGTTTGGGTTCAAGTTTCGCGAAGGCACCGGGTGCATGGAGTGTGGGGGAACGGGGTACCGTGGGCGTTCGGCAATCCACGAGCTGTTGGAGCTGGATGATGAGATTCGCGAGATGTTGCTGGCGAAGAAGCCGGGAAGCGAGATCAGGAAGAAGGCCAGGGATAAGGGAATGGCGTTTCTGCGGGACTCGGCGCTGGAACGGGTTCGGGCCGGGATCACAACGTTGAAAGAGATCAACAAGGTTACGTTTATTGAGGCTGGGCGGTAAAGAGTAGGAATTGGATAGGAACAGGGTAGTCTAGGACGGAATGGAAATTTTACCGACAAGTTTGGGGACACGGCCTCGTCTGGCTGTTGAGGTCAGGTCTGAAGGCGTTGTTGCAGCTCGGGCTGAAGATGCGGCTGCTTTGCTGACGGCTGTGGCTCGTGGCGATTTGGCTGAAGGTGCCCTGGTTCCGGGCTTGAAGGCTGGAAACGTCGTGGATCGGGCCGCAGTGGTGGCTGCGGTACGTAAGGCTCTGGATGGTGTGGCAGCCCAAGGGCGTGGGCGGGATGTGACGGTGGTGGTTCCGGATGCCGCGACGCGAGTGTTGCTGCTGGACTTCGATCAGTTACCGGGCAAGGCCGCGGAGGCGATGCCGGTGGTGCGGTTTCGGTTGAAGAAGCTGCTGCCGTTTGACGCGGATGATGCTGTGTTGAGCTATCAGGTGATGTCGAGCGGGAAGGGCGGGGTGCAGGTGCTGGCGGTGGCGGTGCCGAAGAGCGTGCTGGATGAGTACGAGGGCGTTGTGACGGCTGCGGGGTATCTGCCGGGCGCGGTGCTGCCAAGTACGCTGGCCGCTCTGGCTGGGTTGGATGAGGCTGAGGCTGCAGCGCTGGTGGTGAATGCGGGGCCGGGTGGAGTGACGACGGCGATTGTGAAGGGCGGGATTTTGTTGCTGCACCGGTCGGTTGATATGGCTGCTGATGCTGCGGTTGAGACGGCGGGAATATCTTTGGTGGATCGGGAGAACTCGGCACAGGAGTGGGCGCAGCAGGAGGCGGTTGGGGCTGATGGCTATGACCGGTTTGAGGCTGAGGCCGCGATGCAGACCCAGGTGCTGGAAAGGGCAGAGATGCGAGAGATAGCGGCCGGGGCAGCGGCGCGCGAGGTGGCGCAGGCGGTGAGTGTGGCCGCGGCTTACTTTGAAGACACACTGCAGGTTTCGCCGGAGGTTGCGCTTTCGACCGGTACGATGGGCGCGGAGCCGCTGGCGGCGATGCTGCAGGAGAGTGGGCTGGAGGGTCTGCGGGTGCGCGAGATGGTGGATGTGGGGATGCTGGAGGCAGGGGCGGTGACGGCAAATGTGCCGCGGGGCTGGCTGGCCGGTGTCCGGGGAGCGCTGAAGAACTAATGCGGATCTCGGTCAATCTGGCGACACGTCCTTTTGTGGAGTTGCGGCCGCTGTTTGCGCGGCTGCGTCTGGTTGCAGCGGGGCTTTTTCTGCTGGCGGTGGGTTTGTGGTTTGGATTGCACTCGCTGAACGCGAAGGCTGTGAAGGCGCAGGTGCAGATGGATCGGTTAAAGGCGAAGACCGCGCAGTTTCAGGATGAACGCCAAAGGAACGAGGCCAGGATGAGGCAACCGCAAAATATGGCGGTGCTGGAGCGGAGCCAGTTTCTGAATGATGTTTTTGCGCGGAAGAGTTTCAGCTGGACGGCAGTGATGATGGACTTGGAAAAGGTACTGCCTGCCGGCGTGCAAGTGACGAGTATCGAGCCGGTGATCACGAAGGAAGGCGACGTAAATATCCGGCTGCGTGTGGCTGGAGATCGTGACAAGGGTGTGCTGCTGGTGAGGAATCTGGAGACGTCACAACGGTTTGTGGCTCCGAGGCTGGCGAGCGAGGCGGCGCAGACGCAGGAGGGAAATCGGGGGGGCGGTGGGCCTCAGACGATGCCGGGGGCGGTAGAGCTGGAGATCTTCAGCGGCTATAACCCGCTGCCGGAGGTTTCGGCGGCGAAGGTAAATAAAGCAGAGCATTCGGGGGAGACACCGAAGGAAGATGATGCTCAGCAGGGTGTCAATCGTCGCGCACGGGTCAAGGCTATTCGACCGAGTAAGCGGGCACTGATGGGCGGTGTGCGATGACGGTAATGACGCGTGATGTGGTGGTGCAGAGCGTGACGGAGAGGACGCGGGCGTTGTTGACGCGGCTGAATCTGTATTACGCCGGTGTTGGTGCGCTGGCGTTGCTGAATGTTTATCTGCTGGTGCATATGGCGTTTGCGTGGCGCGCGGCGAGCGGGCAGGATGCAAATGCGATTGCTCAGCAGACGGTGGCGATGAAGACGGCGGAGATTGCGAAGAGACCGTTGGAGGGATTGGACGAGAAATTGGCGCAGGCTACGAAGGATGCGGACAAGTTTTCGGAGCGGCGGCTGCCGTTTGCCTACTCGGAGGTGGCGAGTGAGCTGGGCGCGCTGGCAAAGAAAGAGGGCGTGAAGCTGGGGCGTGTGCAATATGCGGAGCCGGTGACAGTGTTGGCGGGTGGGGCGGGAGCTTTGACGGAGGTTCGCATGGACGCGAGCCTGGTTGGGGACTATCGGCCTCTGGTTATGTTTATCAATGCTCTGGAGCGCAATAAGACGTTCTTCCTGATTACCGGGGTGACCTTGTCGGGGGAGCAGACCGGGACAGTAAATCTGCGGCTACGGCTGACGACTTATCTGCGTGCTCCGATTGGGGATGAGAAGACGCAGAAGATTGCCGAGAATGCGACGGGGCCCGATGCAACGGAGCTGGGGGCGCCGCGATGAGGATTGGAACTGAGGATAAGAAGAAGCTGGGCGTGCTGGGAGTGGTAGGAGTGTTTGGGATCGGGGCGGCGGTGTGGATCTACTCGCAGCTGTCGACTCCGGATGCTCCGCCTGCGGCTGCCCCGGTGGTGGTAACGGGGCCGGCGGCTCCTGCGGCGAAGAAGCCTGTGGGGTCTGCCGCGAAGAGTGTGGGAACGACGTCGGCGCAGCTTGACCCTACGTTGCGGATGGGGCCGATGCTGGTGACGGAGGCACTGGTGTATTCGGGTAGCGGAAGGAACATCTTCTCGATGACTTCAGCTCCGATCGATATTCCGAAGCCGATTGCAACGGCGCGGCCGAAGGTACCAGAGGTGCCGGTGTATACGCCTCCTCCTGGGCCGCCTCCTCCGCCTCCGATTGACCTGAAGTTCTTTGGGACGGCTACTTCGGCGGATGGAAAGAGACGGGCGTTTCTGCTGAAGGGCGATGATGTGTTCCTGGCTTCGGATGGCGACATCGTTCAGCGGAGATATAAGATTGTGACGATTTCGGCTAACTCGGTGCTGGTGGAAGATATGGCGAATAATAATCGGCAGACTCTTCCGCTGATTGGGCATTGATAGGTGAGCGCTATGCATAGACCGGAGCGCGAGAACGAGCAGGGTTTCATGCTGGTGGGGCTGATTGTGGCCATCTTCATCATCCTGCTGTTGCTGGGGGTGGCGGCTCCGAAGGTGGCGCGTGGCCTGCGGCGGGATCGCGAGGTGGAGGCGATCCATCGGGGGAATCAGTATGTGCGTGCGATCCAGCTCTACTACAAGAAGTTTGGGCACTATCCGGGATCGATGGATCAGCTGGAGAAGACGAACAACCTGCGGTTCCTGCGGCAGCGGTATGCCGATCCGATGACAGGGAAGCCGGATTGGCGGCTGATCAAAGTGGGTGAAGCGAAGACTACTGTGAAAGGATTTTTTGGGCAGCCGCTGGCGGGATTGGCGCCGGGGTTGGGCACGGCGGCGTCGATGACTTCACCGGGGATTGGGACGGGTTTGCCTGGCTCGGCGGGGACTGCTGGGACGGCGGGGACTTCTGGGACGGGGGCTGGGGGGGATACTGCGAGTGGAGGGGCTTTGAGCGGGGCTGCGCCTGGTGGGTCTACTGATTCGACGGCTAGTGGTGCGGCTGGTGCAACGGGTACCTCGGGGACGACTGGAGTGGCCGGGTCTCTTGGAGGGTCTCTTGGTGGAGGGATTGGGGGGAGTCAGTCGGGTTCTGGTTTTTCGGGGGGTGGGCTTTTTCTGGGGGTTGGGAGTTCGAAGTCGGGGGAGTCGATTACTGTTTTGAATGAGCAGACTACCTATCAGACGTGGGAGTTTATTTACGATCCTCGAATTGAGCAGTTGAAGGCTAAGGCCAGCTTGTTTGGCGGCGGGCCAGCTACATCGGGAGGTTCGAATCTGGGGTCGTTGCAGGGGAATGCGAGTCCGGGGATAGGTGGGGCTACGAATCCTACCTCGACGACACCGACTACAACGACTCCGACTACTCCTTCTTCTCCTTCGACGACGCCGCAGTAATTGGTTTGTACTGGCGATGTGGGTGGGGTAGGAGCATACTGAAGGCTATGGCTACGGCGCATGTGATGTCGGCGAAGGAGCGGTTTGTCCCCGTGGAGGAGTATCTGCGGACGAGCTATCGGCCTGACTGCGATTATGTGGACGGGCGGGTGGAGGAGCGGAACTTGGGGGAGTACGAGCACAGTAAGATTCAGAGCATATTGAACCGGATACTTGGCAATCGCGAGATGGAATGGGGCATTGACGTGATTGTAGAGTGCCGGTTGCAGGTTGGGCCGAACCGGTTCCGGGTGCCGGATGTTATGGTGCTGCGGCGGGGGCAGAAGGTAAGCCGGATTGTGCGGGAGGCCCCGCTGCTATGCATTGAGGTACTGAGCCCGGAGGATACGTGGGCGAGGATGCGGGCACGACTGAACGACTATCTCGGGATGGGAGTCGAGCATGTGTGGTGCTTCGATCCGGAGGTCCGGGAGGTTCGCCGGTATAGCGCAGAGGGCTTTGTGAAGATTGCGGAGCCTGAACTGACGGTGGCTGGGACGGCGATTCGGGTGAATGTGGCTGAGGTCTTTGCGGTCCTGGACCAAGAGTAGGTTCGTCATGGCTTCACCGGTGCGCTGAAGGCGGTGGCGCGGAGTTTGCCGATGCGGCCGTGGGGGCCTACGACGAACGGGAGGGAGAGGGCGTTCCAGTTTTTGTCGGCGTCTTGGGGTTCGGTGGGGGTGGGTTTTAGGGGGCTCCAGTTGCGGCCGTCGTCGTGGGAGATGTCGGTGCCGTTGGGGCCTACGGTGATCCAGGTTTTTGTTTTGAGGTCGTAGGCTACGGCGCTGCGGTAGCCGTGGGGTGGGGTTGTAGAAGGCCTCAGACGATCGGGAGTTTCTCCAGCCATCGCAATCACCGCATAGGCAGCAGTACCTGCGTTCAGATCAGGTTTTTGATAATCGCCACCGACGACGACAAATGAACAATCGCCGCGTTTATTAGGGTTGCAGCCTACGCTGCTAGCAAAGGAGAAGGCACCTGATGACGTTCCTTTCGCAAGAGGAATCGGCTCCGTCACGAAAGTTGGAAAGTTGTAATCCAAAGGCCACGAATGCCACTTTGTCCCATACAAATAGGAGCCGTCCGCACCACCGGTTACGAAAAGGATTTTGCTCCACGGATCACCACTGAGGACAGAGTTACTTGCAGCGAAGAGCGCTTCGTTTTTGGAGTGAGGAGTTGGAATTTTGAGTGAAGGAACTCGCTCCGGATGTTCAAAACGAAACCATCGTTGGTGACCGTTGTTCGCGGACGAAAAAATCGCAAAGCGGCCATCGACGGGGTCCCCGATGACAACGCCGCCCGCTTTATCGGCCACGAGCCCATCCCAGAAGCCTTCTTTGTCTGGGTTGGTGAAGAGGAGTTTCCAGGTGTGGCAGCCGTCGGTGGTTTTGTAGAGGCGGGAGAGGTCGCCTTTGCCGGAGGACATGACGATGGCGGTGTTTTCGTCGAAGGCCTGGATGCCGCGGAAGTCTAGTTTTTCGGCTCCGGGTGGGGTGGCGCAGGTCTGCCAGAGGTAGCCTCCGTCTTCGGTGCGGAGGACGGTGCCTTCGGTTCCGCTGGCCCAGGCTACTCCGCCGCCTACGTTTGCGATGCCTCGGAGGCTGGCGGTGGTGTGGGAGTCCTGGATGTCCCATTGGGCTTGGGTGGGGAGGGTTGTGGTTAGGAGGATGGCTAGGGTGAGGAGGAACGTGGGTCGGGGGAAGGAGAGCGGATCGCTGGCGCGATGGCCCACCTTAGCGACGATGGAACCGTCGCGAAGATGGGGCACTCGGCTTTCGGGATTGGGAGAGGAGAGCGGTTCGTGCGTTGCACGAATGTCCCACTCATCGCGATGAGACCGCGATGAATGGGGCACCCGGTTTAGTGCGGCGATGGAACTGTCGCGAAGATGGGGTGCTCGGTTTAGTGCGGGGATGAGACTGTCGCTAAGATGAGGTGCCCGTGGCTGTGGCGCGGTCAGTTGAATGTGTGGTGCGGTGTGGTCCATCTGTGCTTGCTCCCCTACCCGTACTTAAAGTGCTAAAGTATTCGAAATAAATGATATAGGTTCGTACTTCGGTATGACTTCTGACGTTAAAGGAAAAGCCCGGCTCGATGCCGGGCTTGGTTTCTTCTCTGTCTTAATTTTATCAGGGGTGTCAATAGGTTGAGATGGTTCGGCGTTCTCGGGATGCTGGTTCGATGTATTATCCGCGTGTATGCACGGAAGCGATTTGCAACTGAGTGCCGACCAGGTTCTTGCGATCTTCCACGGCGACGCTCTGTACCTGTTTTTTGGCGCTGTATTCATGACGTTCGGATTGATTGCGGCGATCTTTGCGTTCTGGGGTCGTAAGTTCGATGCGATGCTGGCGTGGCTTGCGCTGTTTGCGATTTTGTATGGACTGAGGTTGTGGGTGCAACTGGAGTTTGCAGGTCTTCTGCTTCCGCATACGGTCTTTGTCCAACGGCTGCGTATCGCGGTTAATTACCTTGTGCCGATTCCGGCGTTCTTCTACCTGGCTTCGGCGGGTTTTATCGGACGGCAAGGGCGGAAGGTGAGTGTCCTTCTTTCGATTGTGTTTGCGGCGTTGTTTGTCGGCTGCATGGCGATAGGGTTTAGGAACGCCTTCGACTTGATCAATAACGTTGTGGTCATCGGCTCGTTGATTGTGCTGGTGATCCAGTCGATGCGGATGGAGTCGACGAAGGACTTCGTTATCGTTCGCGGTGGGTTGCTGGTATTTGTGGCCTTCGCGCTTTTCGATAACGTAAGGGGCGCGCTGCACCGCTCTTCGCATAAAGAGCCGTGGGGTTTTGCGGTGTTTCTGGGGGTACTGGGTTATGTGGCGGCCCGGCGCAAGGTGCAGCGCGACCAGGAGTTCAACGAGATACAGAAAGAGCTGGAGATTGCTCGACGGATCCAGATGGATATTCTGCCGTCGGGGTTTCCGCGGTCGGAGCACTTCAATGTGGCGGCGCGGTACGTTCCGATGACTTCGGTTGCGGGAGACTTTTACGATTTTCTGGTGGCGGATGAGAGGCAGGCGGGATTGCTGATTGCCGATGTGGCGGGGCATGGTGTGCCGGCGGCGCTAATTGCGTCGATGGTAAAGATGGCGGCGACTTCGCAACGGGCAAACGTTGGTGATCCGGGGGCGCTTTTGTCTGGGATGAATGCGGTGCTGTGTGGAAATACGCAGCAGCAGTTTGTGACGGCGGCGTTTGTTTATCTGGACGCGGCATCGGGTAGTCTGCGCTACTCGGCTGCGGGACATCCGCCGATGTTGTTGTTGCGTGGGGGCGAGGTAACGGATGTAGAGGAGAACGGGCTTATGCTGGCGGCGTTTTCTTTTGCCACTTACTCGACTGCGGTGCATTCGCTGGAGCCGGGCGATCGATTGTTGTTGTATACGGACGGCATTGTTGAAGCGGCCAATGCGGAGGCTGAGGAGTTTGGACGTGATCGGCTGGGGGCTTTGATGCGAGAGACGGCGGCGTTGTCGCCGTCGGAGGCGGTCGATCGAATTGTTGATGTGGTGCAGCGGTGGGCGAAGACGCAGGGGGATGATTTGACGCTGCTGCTGTGCGATTATGCCGGAGCGGCGGGGTAAGAGAACTCCCACTGTTTTTGGAGAGAGCTGCAGTGGGAGTTTGAGGCTACGCTCTGGGGGCCGGTTGCCAGAGTGCGATGGCGGCGCCGGTGGGATCGAGGAGGACGCTGAAGTGGCCCATTTGCGGGACTTCGGTGATGTCCTTCATGACCTGGGCGCCGAGGGATTTGGCCTTTGCGGTGGAGGCGGCGAGGTCGTCTACCTGAACGTAGACGAGCCAGGAGGAGGGTGCTCCGGGGACGGGGTGCTTCATCATGCCTCCGCCGGGGCCTTCGCCGGGCTTGATGATGGTGTAGGTTCCGCCGGGGCCCATGTCCATGTCTTCGTATGTCCATGAGAAGAGACCGGAGTAGAAGGCCTTGGCTTTGGCGAGGTCGGTAGTGTCGAGTTCAAGGTGACAGAAGGGATTTGCCATGATGTGTCCTTTCGAATTTGAAGTGCGAAGGAGCCGGGACGTTCAGGCTCATTTTTGGCTTTCCGTAACTTCTGGGCAGCTTACTCGTAGAGACGATTGGTGTCAGCGGGATTCGACACATTTATCGAGTTTTTTATTTCGCTATTTTCTGCTTATCCGGTTGTTTCGTCTTCACGACTTCGTAGCGCAGTCGGGCGGTGCCATTGGAATGTTTTCTGATTGAGCGTAAGCGAAGCGAGATGTCCCGACGGCGCGGCGCGATGAGTGGAATGCCCTGACCTATGAGCGTGGGAATGACGTGGATATCGAACTCGTCGATCTCGCCGGCGTCGAGGAAGGAGGCGATGAGGCCGCCGCCACCCATCATCCAGATATGTTTTCCCGGCGTGGCGCGGAGACGCTTCGCAAATGCTTTGACCGACTCCGACACGAATTCCACACCAGGCATCGCCCGTTTTGGCGGGTTCCGGGAGAACACGTAGTTGGCGAGCTTGGTGTCGAACATCCCGTCTTTCTTGCCTTTCTTCTTGTAATAAGCAAGAAGCCAATCGTAGGTCTTGCGTCCCCACAAGATGGTGTCGATCGAAGAGTAGAACCTGGTCATGCCGTCATCGGTAGTAGGGGGCTGGCGATTTAGCCATTCAACATCGCCGTCGGGCCGAGCGATGTAGCCATCCGCGCTTGTTGCAATGTAAACGATGATCTTTCTCTGTGTTTTCATGACGCAACCTCCGACTTGGTCGGTGATATGGTGCAAATCCCCTGAAAAACCGCGGGCGAGACACTCCTTACGCTACCGCTAGTGGCTTGCTGAAACAACCGGATAAGCGGAGGTTTATCGGTGTTCGTTAGCGAGGGTTTTGAGTTTGTGCTCGAGGAAGCGGCGTTCGGGTTCGGAGTGGGCGCAGGCGAGAGCGCGCTGGAAGAAGGTCCGGGCCTGGGGGAGATTGCCGAGCTGGCGGTGGAACTCGCCCTCGGCGGTGTGACGGAGGTGGTAGCGCTGCGATTGGTCGTCGTAGGGGATGGACTCGAGAGCGTCGAGGGCGGCGGCTGGTCCTTCGACCTGGGCGAGGGCTATGGCGCGGTTGATGAGGACGACAGGGGTGGGCTGTAGCTGCTGGAGCAGATTGTAGAGGGCGAGGATGTGCTCCCAGTCGGTGAAGGCGAAGCAATCGGCGGTGGCGTGGGCGGCGGCTAGTTCGGCCTGGAGGTGATAGGTGGAGAGGTGGTCTCCGTGGGCGGCCTGGGCGAGGTGGCGAAGGCCACGGTGGATCATGGCGCGGTCCCAGAGGGTGCGGTCCTGTTCTTCGAGGAGGAGGAGGTCGCCAGCGGCGTCGACGCGGGCGGGGAGGCGTGCGGCCTGGAAGAGCATGAGAGCCAACAGAGCGTGGACCTCGGGTTGGGCGGTGGCGGGGTTCTCGGTGAGGGCAGTGGTGAGGCGGATGGCTTCGGCGCAGAGGTCGTCTTTGATGAGGTGGTCGCCGGTGGTGGCGGCGTAGCCTTCGGTGAAGAGGAGGTAGAGGACGTCGAGGACGGCTTCGAGACGTTCGGGGAGCTGGGTGGGGTTGGGTACTTCGAAGCGGATGTTTTGGTCGCGAATGGTGCGTTTGGCGCGGACGAGGCGTTGGTTGATGGCGATCTCGGTGGAGAGGAAGGCGCGGGCGATCTCTGCGACGCCGAAGCCGCAGACTACTTTTAAGGTGAGGGCTACGCTGGCGGGACGGGGGAGGGCGGGGTGGCAGCAGACGAAGATGAGGGCTAGCTGCTCGTCGGCTACTTCGTTGGTGAAGTGGACGGGGGCGCGGCCCTGGCGGGGGTCTATCTGGCGGGTGAGTGCGGTCTCGGCTTCGTCGTCGTAGAGGTCGAGTCGGCGGTCTTTTTTGAGGACGTCGAGGGCGCGGTGGTAGGCGACCTGGATGAGCCAGGCTTTGGGGTGGTTTGGGGTTCCATGGAAGGGCCAGTGTTGCAGGGCCTGGAGCATGGCGTGTTGTACGGCATCCTCGGCGATGGCTAGGTTGCGTGCGCCGAGGATGCGCGTGAGGTGGGAGACCATGCGGCCGAACTCGTGGCGGAAGAGATGGTCCACGAGTTCGATGCAGGGAGTGGCGGATTCGGGGGCTGCGGTTGGTTTTGCCATGGGGCACTCCCGTTGGCTAGTGCTGTGTGGACGGAGGTGTCATTGGGTCTAGCTGACGGATCTCGATCAAGTGGCCGTCGACAAGATTCGGGCAGGTGCGGGATATCTCGACGGCGTCCTCGTAGCTGGGTACTTCGATGACGAAGAAGCCTCCGAGGACCTCTTGAGACTCGCTGAAGGGGCCTTCGGTGACTATGACATTGCCGTTCTGGGTGCGAAGACGGCGGCCGGTTCCGTCGACGAGCTTTTGGCTGCCTCGGTAAATGTTGCGCTCAACGAGGCCGTCACGCCAGGCGACGTATTTGGCGAGGAGCGCCTGGATCTCTTGGGGGGATAGGTTGTCGTACTGGGATTCGGGCGTGCTGAGCAGTAGAGCAAACTGGGGCATGTTGTTTCTCCTTCTGGTCTCTTGACGATTGGGCGTTTGTGGATTCGACAGAATGGTAGAGAATTTTCGGTGCGAATGCACGGCCTTCTCGGAATAAGAGGTAGACCGGATCAGTCGATGCGGTTGGAAGGGCCTGCAGCGACTGAGGCGGGGGTTGCGGTGGGGTCGACGGCGACGGTGACTTCGGCGTGGAGGCCGGCGGAGAGGTCTTTCGGCTGTAGGTGAGAGATGTGGGAGATGGTGCGGTCTCCGTGCTGATCGGTGAAGATGCCGTCTTCGGCCTGGGTGGTCCGGTGGATGTGGTGGCTGGCGTAAGGCTCGGTGGCCATGAGTTTGACGGTGAGGTCTTCGGGGAAGAAGATCTGGCCGACGTGGGAGGTGTGGCCGGCGTCGTAGGTCTTTTGGTCCGGATGACCGCCGATGCGGACCTTGAAGTGGATGTGGTTGACGCGCCCCTGGTAGAAGCCGGGAAAGATGGTCTGGAAGGCTACGGCTCCGTCGGGGCCGGTGAGTTGGATGCCGCGGAGGAAGGTGAGCTTGTCGGTGGGCTTCATCAGGGGAGGGCCGCCGGGTCCACCGGGGCCGCCGGGTGGTGGGCCGCCGGGATGATGATGCGGATGGTCGGGGTCGAAGTCCGGGGGAGGACCGCCGGGACCGCCTTCGGGGCCTTCTGGTGGCGGTCCGAGGTTGGTTTTGGTGAAGCCGGAGTAGAGGCCGAGGGCGTCGCAGTGCCAGAGATCGATGGCAGCGTTAGGGAGAGGGGCGCAGGTGCGGGCGTCGAGGATGGCGATGCGGAGCTGGAGAGGGATGCCGGGTTTGTTTTCGGCGATGTTGGAGCGGAGGAGCTCGTCGGCGATGTAGAAGGGGCCGACTTCCTGCTCGGGGTTGAGGGTGCACGTGACCGGGGTGGTGAGGGCGAAGGCGGGTCGGGTGAGGCGGAGGGTGGTGGCGGTGGCGATGGTGGTGGTGAGGAAACGGCGGCGGGAGAGATGGGCAGGTTTGATGGTGTGTGGCCTCGTGTTTTCGTAACTTGCTGCATTGGTTTAGACGTGGATTTTGGGTTGGGGACTACGGAGTAGCGCGGGAGATCTTGGGTTGGGAAAGGAAGGCGGTCGGGCTCTCGCCCGATACCCCACCCTTCGCAAAGGCGCGAAGGATGGGGCACCCGGTTTATACCCGGTTCAGAGGGTTTAGTGGGCTCCGGCGGGGGCTTTGCCGGGTTTTACTTTTTTGAAGAGCCAGACGATGGCTACGCAGAATAAGCAGAGGAGGGAGAGCCAGCGGAAGACGTCGACGAAGGCCCAGTTGGCGGCCTGGCGCTGGAGTTGCTGGTAGAGGAGGGCCTGGGCAGGGTCGGCGGCGTTGGCTGCGCCGAAGTAGCCGGTTACGGACTGGGTGGCGGCGTTGAGGTGGTTCTGGAACTGCTGGCCGGTCTGGGGGACGTTGTTGATGATGAGGTTCTGGTGGACGGCGCTGCGGCGGGTGAGGAGCGTTTGCGCGATGGAGATTCCGATGGAGCCGCCGACGTTGCGCATGAGGTTGAAGAGGCCGCTGGCGTTGCCGATTTGGGTGTTGTCGAGGGTGCCGTAGGCGGCGATGTTGATAGGGACGAAGACGAAGCTGAGGCCGAAGCCAGTGATCAGGATGGGAAGAAGAAGGGTGGTGGGGGAGAGATCGAGGGTGACGTTGCCGAAGTAGAGCGTGGTGAGGCCGAAGGTGGCGAAGCCAAAGGTGAGGAGGTATCGCGGGTCGACCTTGTTGGAGAGATAGCCGATGATGGGCATGCCGCAGATGGCTCCGATGCCTCGTGGAGCGACGACCAGGCCGGCAGTGAAGGCGGTGTAGCCGAGCAGCTCCTGAAAGAAGAGCGGCAGGACGGTGACGGTGGAGTAGATGCCGATGCCGAAGAGGAAGATGAGAATGCAGCCGATGGCGAAGTTGCGGTCTTTGAGGACTTTGAGGTCGACGATGGTGTCTTTGTGGCGCCAGCAGTGCCATGAGAAGTAGGCGAAGGCGATGATCATGAAGAGGACAGCCCAACGGAGCCAGATGGCGCCGAACCAGTCGTCTTCCTGGCCCTTGTCGAGGACGACCTGGAGTGCTCCGGTCCAAATGATGAGTGCGGCGAAGCCGTAGCGGTCGAGGGGGGCGACCTTGGCGTTCTTGATGTAGGCCGGGTCGTGGATGAAGCGGTTGATCATGAAGAGGGCGAGGATGCCGATGGGGATGTTGATGTAAAAGGCATAGCGCCAGGAGTAAGTGTCGGTGAGCCAACCGCCGAGGGTGGGGCCGAGGACCGGGGCGACGACGACTCCGAAGGCGAAGACGGCCATGGCGGCTCCGCGCTTGGCTGGAGGGAAGGATTCAAGCAGGATGGCCTGGGAGAGGGGCTGGAGGGCGCCGCCGCCTGCTCCCTGGACGACGCGGGCGAGGAGCATGATGGCGAGGGTGGGTGCGGCTCCGCAGGCGAAACTGGCTATGGTGAAGATGGTGACGCAGGACATGAGGAAGCGCTTGCGGCCGAATCGGAGCGAAAACCAGTTGCTGGCAGGGAGGACGATGGCGTTGGCGACGAGGTAGCTGGTGAGGACCCAGGTGGCCTCATCGGTGGAGGCCGAGAGAGAACCGGCGATGTAGGGGAGAGCTACGGAGGCGATGGCGGTGTCGAGGACTTCCATGAACGTCGCGAGCATGACGGCCATGGCGATGAGCCAGGGATTTACGCCATGGGTGACTTCGACGGACTGATCGAGAGGCGGTGCGGACGTGGCCATGCGCTTGGACTAAGAGCTTCCCTTTGTGGAGGTGAATTCTACAGGGGTAGATGCAGGGAGCGCTCGATGAGGGCACAGGGGCACGAAAAAAAGGCGGCGTGTCCGGTTTCGACATGCCGCCAGCGGAAGATTGATTGAGATGGACTATTGAGAAGTCAAAGGGTTTCTGTCGGGGTCCGACGAGACAGGGGAACCGGTAAAAGCGTAGGTCGAAAGGGTGGGATCGGAGCTGAGGTGGGTGGAGAAGGGGGAGGCCGCTGGACGAGGGGTACGGTCGGCCCAGGATTCGATTCGGTGGGGGATTGGAGGATGCCTCAGATCAGGGGTGGGATGGGTGTAGAGGCTGCCTGGCTGGTATGTGCGGGTGAGACTGTCCAGGCTGCGGGGCTGAGAGTAGGTCGCCAGGCTGGTGGGCGCGGGTGAGGAGGAGCAACCAGAGAGAAAGCCGGCGAGGAGACCGGCTAGTCCGAGTGAGGCGAGTTTGAGGAGTCGGCGAGTTGTCCGAGCAGCTTTTTGGGAAGCCATATTCGAATCTCCAAGGGGCGAATTTGTTCCAATAGCAGGACTTCTGGGGCGACAGATGCCAAAGCGTAACTTTCTTGGTTCCGGAGGAACAATGACTCGAAGGTGGGATGGAAGAGGGGTCGGTTTGGCAGGTGGATTGTTGCGACTTATTGCTTCGTGGAGCATCAGAATACTTGACAGTAAGTGACTCAAGGTGGGATTCTTGGGTAGTCAAAAATGTGAACCGGGCGATCCCCGGGAATAGAGGACAACATATGGGAAAGATTATCGGCATCGATTTGGGAACCACGAACTCGTGCGTGGCGGTGATGGAAGGCGGCGAGCCGAAGGTCATCGCGAATGAAGAGGGCGGACGGACTACACCTTCCGTCGTTGCATTTACCAAAAGCGGTGAACGTTTGGTGGGCCAGGTAGCAAAGCGTCAGGCGATTACGAATCCGGAGAACACGATCTATTCGATCAAGCGGTTTATGGGTCGCCGTGTGAATGAAGTGAATGAAGAGATGAAGATGGTGCCCTACAAGGTGGTTCAGCAGGGTGACCATATCGCCGTCAGTGCGCAGGGCAAGGAGTACACCGCGCCTGAGATCTCGGCGATGATTCTGCAAAAGCTGAAGAAGGCCGCGGAGGACTACCTGGGGACTTCGGTGACGGAGGCTGTGATCACGGTTCCGGCTTACTTCAACGACGCTCAGCGGCAGGCTACGAAGGATGCAGGACGGATTGCCGGACTTGATGTGAAGCGCATTGTGAACGAGCCGACGGCGGCTGCGCTTGCTTATGGTTTGGATAAGAAGAAGGACGAGACGATTGCAGTTTATGACTTCGGCGGCGGTACGTTCGATATCTCGATCCTCGAAGTAGGTGAGGGCGTGATTGAGGTGAAGTCGACCAATGGCGATACGCACCTTGGCGGCGACAATCTCGATCAGAGGATTGTGGATTGGCTGATCAGCGAGTTCAAGAGCGAGAGCGGCCTGGACCTGACGGCGAAGGGCAACGAGATGGCGCTGCAGCGGTTGAAAGATGCCGCGGAGCGCGCGAAGATCGAGCTGTCGACAGCGCAGGAGACGGAGATCAATCTGCCGTTTATTACTGCGGATGCGAGCGGGCCGAAGCACCTGGTTCGTAAGCTGACGCGTGCGAAGCTGGAGTCGTTGGTTGATGACTTGTTGCAGCGGTCGATTGGGCCGAGCAAGCAGGCGCTGAAGGATGCGGGCATTGACGCGAGCAAGATCGACGAGGTTGTGCTGGTCGGTGGTCAGACGCGTATGCCTAAGATTCAGCAGCTGGTGAAGGAGCTTTTTGGCAAGGAGCCTAACAAGGGTGTGAACCCTGATGAGGTTGTCGCGATTGGCGCGGCGGTCCAGGCTGGTGTTCTTGCTGGCGAAGTGAAGGACCTTCTGCTGCTCGATGTGACTCCGCTGACGTTGTCGATTGAGACGATGGGCGGCGTGGCTACGGCGATGATCAACCGGAACACGACGATTCCGACGAAGAAGACGGAGACGTTTTCGACGGCGGCTGACTCGCAGACCGAGGTTGAGGTTCATGTGCTGCAGGGTGAGCGTCCAATGGCGGCGCAGAACCGTACGCTGGGCAAGTTCAAGCTGAGCGGAATTCCTCCGGCTCCGCGTGGCGTGCCGCAGATTGAGGTGACGTTCGACATCGATGCCAACGGCATTCTGAATGTGACGGCGAAGGATAATGCGACGGGCAAGGATCAGAAGATCACGATTACGAGTTCGTCGGGCCTGAGCAAGGAAGAGGTTGAGCGGATGGCGAAGGACGCCGAGGCTCACGCTGCCGAGGACAAGGAGAAGCGCGATGAAGTTGAGGCGCGCAACGGGTTGGATTCGCTGGTCTACAACGTCGAAAAGATGGTGAAAGATGCCGGCGATAAGGTCTCAAGCACTGAAAAAGCAGAGGTTGAGACGGCCTTGGCTGATGCGAAGACAACCTTGTCCGGAACTCCTGGAGCGAGTGAGCTGAATGCTGCGAAGGATCGTCTAACAAGTGCGAGCCACAAGCTTGCTGAGGCGATGTACAAAGCCACTGCGGCCAGTGCAACAACACCGACTGATGGTGCTGGAGCAACCGCAGAGGAGCCGAAGAAGGACGAAGGCGTTATTGATGCAGAGTATGTGGATGTGGACGAGAAGAAGTAAGTCTAATCCATTGCAGTAGATGTTTCGTAGCAAAGAAGAGGGGCGTTCCTCATTGGGTGCCCCTCTTGTTTTACCGGGCCTGAATTGAGTGGTTGGCGTATTAGAGTACGTCTTATCCCAGGAAAGGTTGTTGAACGTGAAAGGCAGTAGGAAAGAGTACGACGAAGTATCGGATGTGTTGTGGCTGGAGAACCTGGAACTCAATCGATTACTTGGAGGTAAGGCGATGACCGAGACGATGTGGAGATGCGACCAGGTCCGTGCAGGGCGGCTATATAACCGCATGATGTTTGACACGCGCGAAGAGGCTGAGCAGTTTGCGCATCGCATGCAGCAGATGGAGCCAGACCAGATGTTCTCCATTGAGGCCATTGAGGCAAAGCAGGTCTGGAACTAAGTTTTTAGAAGTACAGTTAGGCATGGCGACGGTAGTTCTGGTGTTGACCAGTGCCGTCGCCATCGTTTGTTTGGCTTGGAGTGGAGGTTAAACGATGCCTGAAGGGAATGAGATCCATCGATGGGCTGCGCGCCATGAAGCGGCCTTCGGTGGGAAGCCTGTGCGCGTGGATGGACCGCAGGGGCGGTTTACGGATGTCGACGTGATCGATGGGCGGAAGCTCGAACGGGTGATGGCGGTGGGCAAGCACCTGGGATATGACTTCGGGCGGGACCGGATTCTGCATGTGCATCTTGGATTGCAGGGGGATTTTACGGAGGGTTCCGGGTCGTTGCCGGAGGTAAAAGGCGCTCTGCGGCTGAGGATGTGGAATGCGGCGGCGGTGAAGCGGCCGGCGGTGCCGGGTGTGAGCAAGCGGCATGGTTGGTACTCGGAGGATGATGGCACGGACAATATCGACCCGGAGATGGTTGCGTGGGTCGAGCTGCGCGGACCGATGGATTGCTCGGTTTATACGCAGGAGAAGTGGGATGGTCTGCTGAAGCGACTGGGAGGCGATCCGCTGAACGGCGATGGGCCGGAAAAGATGATTTCCAAGGTAGGCAAGAGCAGGAAGAGCATTGGTGAGTTGCTGATGGACCAAAGTGTGGCTGCGGGGATTGGAAATATTTATCGTGCTGAGTTGTTGTATCGGGCGCGTTTGAGTCCATTTATCGCGGGGAATAGGGTCGCGGATGAGACGTTGCGGTCGATATGGAAAGAAGCCGGCGAGTTGATGAAGGCTGGAATGGTTGATCGCAGGATTGTGACGACGAAGCCTGCGGATAGACCGCATAAGAAGGGGCAGGCTTTGAAGGAGGAGGCCCACTATGTGTATCGGCGGAATGGGCGGCCTTGCTTTGTATGTGGAACGACGATTTTGAAGAAGGAGATGGCGGGGCGGAATTTGTTCTGGTGTCCGACGTGTCAGGAGGATGGACGAAGCTCGTGATTCATCAATGAAGGACCAGATAACTGCCGAACAGCTGGTTTAGTTTGTAGTCAAGTACGCCCTGTTGAGATTGCATCTGGTCTTCGGCTGCAAGGCCATCGGAGTCGAACGATTTTTCGATAATCCGGGACGGATCGATATTGGCGATGAGGCTTTTATCAAGGAAGAAGCGATGGCCATGGAGATAAACAGGCCGGTAGCGGGCGAGAAAGAGGGGGTAGGATTGGAAATTTGTGAATATTGTCCACATTCCATGAACCTCAATAATGTCTGGATGCCTTTCCTGCAAGACGTATGTGCCGATCGCGGCGAACCTCTGGTGTGCGAGCACGGAGTCGCAGAGGAGACCGAGGTCGATGACCTTTATGTCATGAGTGAATAGGATGACTCCGCCCATGTCGGGCCCTGCGAACACGAGGTTGCTGTGACCGGAGATGGATTGTATCTCAGCAAGAATACTGGCCGTGTCCGCAACAGTGTCGATAGTCATGTTCGGCATATAGACCGGTGCGATGGGCGATCGTAGATCCTGCACTTGGGCGTAAAGACGCGAGAACGAAGCGAAGCACAGGCAGAAGGTAATCAATGGAAGGACGGGGAGGCGAAGATTGGAGAACGCCGCGATAAGGGGGAGAGCAATCAAAAAGGGCCATGCGCTATAGAAAGAACGAAATGGAGGGCCCCAGTTCTGGCCAATGGCGGTGCTCAATACCAAAGACGAGAGTGTGAAGATGAGGCAGATGCGAAGTTGCCATGAATTTCTTAGCGGTTGAAGAAAGCGTTGCAGAAAGAGACCTTGTCGAGTTGTGTGACGGCGAGTGTAAAGATGGACTGCGATCATGATGACGGCCATCACTTTGATTGATGCAAGGATCAAGAGGGGTTCTTTGAGATGAGGGCGAAGGTTGAGGTTGGAGTAGGGGATGCCGTGCTTTGCGATAATCGTGTTGGGAAGGATTTGACCGAAGTAGCGCAAGCGAACGAGATTCTCGATGATGAAGACAGCCATCCATATGATGGATGAGTTCAGGGAGCGACGCCTGGAAGGTTCTATAAGCACAAAGGGGATGAGGAGCCAGGCGGCCTCCCATCGTGTAAGGATGAGTGCCGAACCGGCGATGAGATAGAGGAGGCGGTTCAGGGTTCCGGTGCGTGAATGGAGAATCAGCATCACGAGGACAAGGGTCATGATGATGGGGGTCTCCATTCCATTGATGGTCTCGTAGAACATCAGTCCGCAACCAACGCTTCCGGCAATAAGGTTTCCTAACGTTTCGGAGGTCCAGTTCGAGAACCAGTAACGGATCAGAAGGAGGTTGATTAGATTGAGAATCAGCGTGGAAATCTTAGCAACGGCCAGAAGCGCTGCAGGAGTGCCGACGAACTTCGCTGCCAGTGCCATGAGAAGCATCCACAGAGTTGTGGAGTATCCCTCAACGATGCCAGAGCCTGGAGTGGGTTCTATGTGGCCTGTGAGAGCAAAGGTACGCGAGAAACCAAGGGTAATAGCGGAGTCATCCCAGGTGATGCCCCAGAAGCGCCATGCAACGATGATCTGGGACAAAAAGGCAACGATGAATGCTAAGCGCGAGATCCAGAATGTAAAAGGGTGTAAATCAGCATCTTTGAATCTCGACGGGTCGAAAGGGGTTTCCGACGAGTACTCGCTTGCTGTCATTTGTTCCACTCCGAGTTGCAATTGTGGAGAGTATCAATAACTATCAGTTAGTCGTCAATAACACTGACGAGCTATCTAAAGATCAGTCGCAAGCAAAGAAATCGTTTATTGGATATTCGGGGAGTGGATTGAAATCCAGTGAGTTTAAAGTGGCTGTAGCTTAGGAAAGAATTTATGGCGACACAGACGAAGGATTACTACGGGGCTCTTGGGGTCAAGAAGACGGCGACGGCGGAGGAGATTCGCAAGGCGTTTCGCAAGCTGGCGCGCAAGTATCACCCGGATGTGAACCCGGGGGATAAGAAGGCGGAAGAGAAGTTCAAGGAGATCTCCGAAGCCAACGATATTTTGAGTGATGACAAGAAGCGGAAGATCTACGACCAGTTTGGGTTTTACTCGGACAACATCGACCCGGCGGCGGCAGAGGCGGCGGGGCGTGGTGGGCATGCGGGTGGTGGATTTCCTGGCGGCGGGGGATATACGACTCACCGTGGCGGAGCGCAGGAGGTTCCGTTCGACTTTGATGGGTTCGATTTTTCGGACTTTCAAGCTGGCCGGGGGCAGACGCATCAGGAACAGGGCGGGGGATTCGGCGGGAGCTTCCGGGACATCTTTAGTGGGATGTTTACCGGTGGGCAGAAGGGCGCGCGTGGGCCTCAGCCGGGGACGGATCTTGAGTATCAGGTGAGTGTGGACTTCTGGACTGCGGTTCGCGGTGGTGTGACGCGGCTGGAGATTCAGCGGCAGGAGGTTTGCCCGACGTGCAAGGGCAAGTCGACTACGGGCGGCAGCGTTGAGTGCCCGGAGTGCCATGGTTCGGGCCAGGTGACGCAGATGGGCGGACGGATGAAGTTCAACATCCAGTGTCCACGGTGCGGCGGCTCGGGCAAGGTACAGAACACATGTGCGACGTGTGACGGCGCCGGAGTCGTATTGAAGCGTGAACCGTTGGAGTTTCGGATTAAGCCGGGTACCAGAGACGGGCAGCGGATTCGTCTGGCTGGCAAAGGGAATGCCGGTGTAAATGGCGGGCCGGCGGGGGATCTATTTCTGATTATCAAGGCGGGGGCGCATCCGGTGTTTACGCGGACCGCCGATGATATTTATGTAACCGTTCCGGTTGCTATTTCGGAGGCCGCTCTGGGCGCGAAGATTGATGTGCCTACGATCGATGGACGGGCGCAGTTGAAGATCCCGCCGGGGACGCAATCGGGCCAGAAGCTCCGGCTGCGAGAGAAGGGTGTGCAGAGCGCTTCGCGGGAAGGTGTTCGCGGGGATCAGATTGTTGAGGTTAAGACCGTAGTGCCGAAGGTGCAGGATGAGCGGTCGAAGGAGATTTTGAGGGAGTTGGCGAAGTTGAATCCGGAGGATCCTCGGAGGGATTTGTTCGAGAAGGTTTAGGCGTTTTAAAGAGATTGGGTCCATCATACTGACCTGTTTCTCACGTCATCCGGAAGGCGCTGCGGCTTGCGAAAGGATCGTCTGGCGCTGCTAGTCCGCCGCTTCAAACAGAACAAGATCTGCTGGAGAGTTTTGCTTGAGAGACTCGATTCGGCTTCGAAGATCCGATACGTGAACCTCCAACTTGTGACCGTCTGGGTCCAGAAAGTAGAACGAATCACCTTCGCTTCGGTTCGCCTGCCAGCACTGCGCACCAGCACTCAAAAGGCGCGAGCAAAGCGGATGGAAGTCGGACTCGGATGCTGAGAATGCAATGTGATCGTAGGTTGGACTCGGAAGGCGGCTTGGAAGGTCACTTTCGAGGGTAAGGCACAACCACAGATCGCCTGCCGCCAGGTAAGCGCCCTTATACCAACGTGCAACAGGGCGCATGCCCAGCGCTTCAGTGTAGAAGCGAAAAGCACGATCCAGGTTTGCTACGGACAGAGTCACATGGTTAAGGCCAGTAACCATACTGAAAAGGCTATCACTGCGGCCTCAACTGCTCCTTGCAACCCGGCCGCCTAAACGAATCCTGCCGGCAGAGCGTGAGGTTCGAATGACACAAGGGTTGCCCAGGTGTCTCCCTTGATGGAGCGTTATGTCTGCTTCAAGCCGAACGCTCAATGCTCCAGCCGCTACGCCGGTAGCGGCGTCCTCGAGCGTTTCATTCAGATGATTGAAGTTTCGACCTTCGTATTCGCTTTCGCCGATCTGCGCGTATGCGAAGCAGCCACTGATGCCGTTTTTTCGTCCCCATTCCACGATCCTTTCCAGATCCGGACGGAGAGAATACAGAACGTCTTTGCTCTCCACCTCCACAAGGAGTTTTGCGCTCCCGACGGAGGCCACCCGAGGTAAAGACACGAAAACGTCAGAATCGCACAGCAGTAATTTTGCGACCTTTGAAACCGGCATGTGCGGAAAATCCGTTTCATGAGATTCAACTGAGACGTAGACATCGTCAGTCGATACATCGAAAACGAGCGGTTGTCTGTTCATGCTTGACAGGAGTGACAACGCATCGTGACGTTTCTTTGTGCGCCCCCATATGTGGTGAGCGGCGGCAAGTGCCGCGTGCAGGCATAGGGGACTTCGCGCATGCGGGTAATAAAAATCAAGAGTTGGCGAGCCGGTTCCCGACTCGTCTCCATCTACGAAAACGCAAGCGTTCGCATTGTGGTCGATGGTGAATTGTTGTCTGTCCTGGATCGACCAGCACGACAGTTCTAGACCACACACAAGCAAAGCATCACTTCCATTACGCTCCGTCGCTCCGAAGCATTTGTATCGTTCAATGTCCATAAGGTCATGCGGGCCGAAGGGTTGCCATCATATTACTATCGGGTTGTCACGGTCTGGTTCGCGGTGTTGGTCTGTTTTTTGTTGAAAGTCAGGTTTAGTTACTCATCGGCGGATGGGGCGGGCAGAAGGAACTGATTGGCGAGGCTGGCGAGGTATTGGGTGGTCTCGGGGGCGAGGCCAGCAGCGCGAGCGGCGAGCCAGGCTTGTGGGGTTATGGTGATCTCGGCTCGTCCGGCGGAGACGGCCTGGAAGATTTTTTCGGCTGCGTGATTGACGGAGGCGGCGATGACCGGGGTTTTGGCGGCCAGGGTGAACCAGCGTTCTTCTTTTCTTAGTTGGCCGGTGTAGTGGGCGTTGACTTCGCCTCCGGTGCGCATGAGGCCGGGGCAGACCGTCGTGACACGGATTCCTTTGTGGCGGAGTTCAGCATGGAGGCCTTGAGAGAAGCCGACGAGGGCGAACTTGCTGGAGACATACGGCAAAAGATGTGGCACGGCGAACTTGCCGCCTATGCCGGCGATGTTAACGATGGATCCGGAGCGCCGGCTGAGCATGTGGGGCAGAGCTGACTGCGTGGTGTGGACTGCGGCGAAGAAGTTGGTGGCCATTGCGCGGTGAAAGGCTTCGAGGGGTTGGTTTTCGAAGGGGCCGACCTCGATGATGCCGGCGTTGTTGATAAGTACGTCGATGCGGCCGAAGTGATTGATGGAGTGCTCGATGAGGCTGGCGGCCTGGATGGGATCGGTGAGGTCGACGGGGATGAGCAGGATGTCGTCGGGAGAGCGGACGGCTCCGCGACTCAGGAGGGTTTGGCGAGCGGAGGTGAGCTCGTCGTGGCCGCGCGCGGCGAGGACGAGTTTTGCTCCGGAGCGACCGTAGCGCTCGGCAAGCCCGAGGCCAAGGCCGCGCGAGCCTCCGGTGATGAGGACCACCTGGGTTTCTCCGTGTTTACGCTTGGGAGTGCGGGTGCGAAAGGCGTAGGAGACGGCTGAGGCGGCGATGCCGGTTAGAAGCTGGGCGGTGTAGAGGATCGCTGTGGACTTCTTCATGGTCTTCAATGAGATGCTTTTTATGGGGGTGACGAGTTTGTTTAGCGTCCGGATGTCGGAAAGAGCTAGACTTCTGTGTAAAGAGGCGGGTTATGACTTCGAAGCGGAAGAGTAAGGGTGCATACATGATCTCGGCGGTGGCGGAGATGTATGAGATACATCCGCAGACGCTGCGTATGTATGAGCGGGAGGGGTTGCTGCGGCCTTCGCGGAGCGAGGGAAATACGCGGCTGTATACAGATGAAGATCTGGAGCGGCTGGAGTTTATCTTGAACCTGGCGCGGGATCTGGGCGTCAATATTGCGGGGATCGCGATTGTGCTGCAGATGCGCGAGCGCATGGAGGAGATGAACCGGCAGATGCAGGGATTCGTCGATTATGTGCGGACGGAGATGTTGACGCGGATGCAGCAACAACAGGAGCCGGGGGCTGGGTTGGTTCCGTTGCGAAGACCGGTAGTGATGCCGATGGGGAAGAAGAAGTAACCGATCACGTAAACTGGGCTTTATTGCTAAGTGAGACGGGATGCGTGTGATGGTTGCGGTTGAGTGGGGATTGCTGGCGCTCGGGTTGTTTGGTCTGGTGACGTCGAGCGTCTTCCTTGGGATGGTGATTGTGGGGGCGCGGCGGTTTCGGCGTGAGGCTGCGCGGCAGGATGCGGTGTTGGTGGCAGGGCCGGATTTTCTGCCAGGGGTGAGTTTATTTAAACCGCTTCATGGCGATGAGCCTTCGCTGGAGGCGCATCTTAGAACGTTCTTCGAGCAGGATTATCTTCAACATGCTGGAGCCGATGCGGTGAACGGTGTGTCTCGGGTGGAGATACTGTTTTGCGCGCGCAATGAGGATGATGCGGGACTGAAGGTTGCGAGGCAGGTGGCGGCGGAGTATCCGGAGATTACGACGAGGATCGTAACGAGCGGTGAACCCTGGGCGGCGAATGCAAAGGTCTGCTCGCTGGTGGCGATGGCGAAGGTGGCGACGCATGATCTCTGGGTGATCAGTGATAGTGATGTGCGGGTGACACCGGACTATCTGCGACATGTTGTGTTGCCGTTTGCGGATGAGCAGGTTGGGGCTTCGACGTGTCTCTACCGTGGCGTGGTGCTTGGAGGTGGTTTGTGGGCGCAGCTTGAGGGTGTGGGGATGTCGATTGAGATGAGCTCGGGTGTGTGTGCGTCAACACTGACGGAGCCGGTGTCGTTTGCACTAGGGCCGACGATGGCGGCACGACGGCAATGTATTGAGGAGATTGGTGGGTTTGAGCGCATGGCGGAGTATTGCGCGGATGATTTTGTGTTGGGGAACTGGATTGCGAAGAACCACACGGTAGCGCTGAGCGGACATGTGATCGATCACATTGTGCTAAATGTGGATTTTCTGAACTCGATGAAGCATCAGGTGCGGTGGATGAAAAGCACGCGGTTTTCGCGGCCTAAGGGACACTTTGGCACGGCGCTGACGTTTGGGGTGCCGTTTGGATTGTTGGCCTGGGCTGGAGCCTTACTGCTTGGAATGCCTGTGTTGGGGTGGTGTGCTTTGCTATTTGCTGTGTTGGGGCGGGTGTTACAGGCCTGGGTCGTAGGGAGATTTGTGGTGCAGGAACGGCGGCTTTGGCGGACGACGCTGCTGTTTCCTGTGCGTGACCTGATGGGGATTGTGTTCTGGGCGTTGAGTTATACGAGCAATCGGATTCTTTGGCGGGGTGAGGTTTATGAGCTGGTGGAGGATGGGAAGATGAGGCCAGTTGCTGGTATTTAGCGGTTGGTAAGGACGGTTTTGCCTCCGGCGGTGGCCAGGGTGTGGACGGGACCGAGAGGTGCGAGGTCGTGGATGCGGGCGGTGGGGTTGTAGGTGAAGAGGAAGATGCGGCGGGGGCTGGACCAGAGCTGGCGGAGGCCGTCTTCGGTCTCGAAGATGTGGGGAGCGTCGGGCCAGAAGCTGCCGAACCAGAGGCCGTTGACGTTGCCGTTGATGAGGTGGACCTGGTGGCCGGTGTAGAAGACGAGCGTGGAGCCAGAGGTGAGTTCGCCGTCGAGGATGATGAGATCGTTGGGTTGAATGCCAGCCTGGTTGATTGCGAGGGCTAATTGTTTCGATCCGAGGATGGGATAGAAGCGGGCGAGGCCTTCGTGGGCGGCCAGCAGGGTGACGGTCATGGCCGCGGCGAGGGCGAGGTTGGCGGCGTAGGTGCGGCCGGAGCGGCGCAGGAGGTAGCTGCCGAGGCCAATGGCAAGCATGCTGAGGGCGACGGCGGCTAGAGGTCCGCGGAAGAGGCCCATGGCGTTGCCGGTAAGGTCGAAGAGATGGCCAAGGGAAAGGTTGTAGAACTCGGGGTTGGCGGCAAGGAGTGAGGCGATGTCGGTGCCCTTGGCGGCGTGAGGGGCGGTGAGGGCGAAGTATCCGCAGACTACGGCGATGAGAGTGGTGAGGGGGACGAGGAACCAGACGGACCAGGTGAGAGCGCTGCGCTGGGCTTTTGTGTTGCGGGTGTCGGCTTGGGCTAGGAGGCTTGCGGCTATGAGGGCAAGGGCGGGCAGGGCGGGTAGGTTGTAATACTCCTGTCGGCTGGAGAGGGTGAAGAAGCCGAGGACGAGGAGTGCCCAGAGGATGAGGGCGAGGGCTGCTTCGTGTTGGCGCGTTTTAGCTGCGACGTGATCACGGAGGATGCGGATTTGTTCGACTAGACCTCCGGGGAGGAAGGCGACCCAGGGCATGATCCAGAGGGCGGAGAGGAGCCAGAAGAGCGGGATGGGGACCTGGCCGTAGTCGTGTGGGATGCGGCGGCCGAGGAAGCGGGCTATGTGCTCGTTGTAGAGATAGAACCAGGCCCAGCCTCCGGTGGCGGGTAGGCCCATTCCTGTGGGCAATGGGATGGCGGGGGTTCGCAGGGCGGCGAGGATGTGCCACGGGGCCGCTATGGCGAGGAAGACGGCTGTGCCGGAGATGAGGTGCAGACGCGGGAGCAGGCGGAGTTGCTTTGTTATGACGAGGTAGAGGAGGACGAAGCCTATGGGGAAGACGAGGCCGATGAGTCCCTTGGTGAGGACGTTGAGGGCCATGACTGCGGCGAAGGCGAGGCAGGGTAGGAGGGGGGATTTTTGGTTTGGGGAAAGCTCCAAAGACGGAGCATCGGGTAGCCGGTTTTGGGGTTCGGTTGAGGAGAGCGGATCGCTTTCGCGATTGCCCACCTTAGCGACGATAAGACCGTCGCGAAGATGGGGCACCCGGTTTTGTGGCTGAAGGCGGTCGAGGGCTATGAGGAAGAGATGGACCGCGAGGGTCATCCAGAGGGCTAACAGGATGTCGGGGATGTAGAAACGGGTGTAGAGGTAGGGGCCGATGCTGGTGGCCATGGCGAGGGCGGCGTAGAAGCCTCCGCGATCGGGGTTGGCTGTGGGGGAGATGCTGCTGAAGAGGCGGATGCCGAGGGCATATACGGCCAGAAGAAGGGCGAGGACGCCAAGGGCGAGGGGGATGCGGGCGGCCCAGTCGTAAGGGCCGAAGATGCGCATGGAGCCTGCGGCCATCCAGTACATGAGGGGTGGCTTGTCGAAGAAGCGGACGCCGTTGATGTACGGGGTAATGAAGTCGTGGCGCCGGAGCATCTCGCGGGCGATCTCGATGTAGATGGAGTCGACATCGTCGAGAAGGCCGGGAGAGAAGAGGCCGCCGATCTGGAGGACGAGCCAGGCAAGGACGAGGATGGTGATGGAGCGGAGGCTCCAGCGGCGGGTTGGGGGTGCGGATTGAATATTGGCTTGCACGGCTTCTTATCTGGAGGTGAGGCTCGTTGGGGTATCGAGAGGGCGGTCGGTGAAGAGAGCTTTGCCGGAGGTCTCTTGAATCAGGATTTTGTTATTGAGGAATTGGTCGACTACGTCTCGTTTTTCGAGGGGGACGAAGAGGATTTTGCGCGGGCCGGTGCCCCAGATTTTCAGGAGATCGCCGTGGGTGAGGAAGATGTGCGGGGCGTCGGGGAACGTGGAGCCGAAGATCATAGAGCTGGAACGGCCGTCGACGAGGAGGACATCTTTGCTGAGGTAGAAGGGAATGGAGGAGCCGTAGGACTGATCGCCGTAGAGGAGGATGGTGGTGTCGGGGGCGATGGCGTGGGTGGTTTCGAGTTGCTGGATTTTGGCGGCGAGGTTTTGCGAAGAGAGCATGGGACCGAAGCGAACGAGTGCGATGTGCGCGGCGATGAGGAAGACGGCGCTGGTGAGCGCGACTGTGGTGGTTGCGGCGAGATGGCGGCGTTTGGTGCGGAGGATCCACGCGATGGCTGGGCCGATGGCGAAGGCGAAGGCTGCGAGGGCTGCGGGCAGGCGAAGGGCGGCGAAGGAAGGGCCGGTGAGGTCGAAGAGGTGGGACATGGAGAGGGTGTAGTCGCCTACGCCGCGGTGGGCGAGGAGTTCTCCGATGTCGGGGACGAAGGGTAGGTTGCGGGAGGTCCAGAGGCCGATGGCGAGAGTGATGGCGACGGCGAGGCCGATGATGGTGAAGGTGGCGTGGGCGATGGTGAGCCAGCGGCGGAAGATGGGGGCTTCAGATGCGGCGTGGGGCTGCTCGGCACGGACGAGGGCCGCTGCGATGAGCATGAGGAGCGGGAGGTAGGCGGGGAAGGTGTAGTACTCCTGATTGGTGGAGATGGCGAAGAAGATCAGGATGAGTGAGGCGTAGAGGATGAGGAGCAGGGTGGTGCGGGTGGCGAAGGTGTCGACGGAGTAACGGAAATAACGGAAGAGGCTGCCGGGGTTAGTGTCGTCTGCGGGGGATTCAAGGATGAGTGCGGCGCGAGAGGCGCTACGGCGCTGCTGAAAGACCTTCCAGCCCTTGATGAAGGCGAGGGGAAGGAAGAGGCTCCAGGGGAAGAGCCAGACGATGTGGAGGCTCCAGAAGAGATAGCCGGGGAGCTTGTTGTAGTCCATTGGGTAGCGCTTGCCGAGGAAGCGCAGGAAGTGCTCGTTGATGAAGTAGAACCAGAAGAAGCCGTGGCCGTTCATGCCACCGGTGTTGCGCAGGCCGGCGAGGATGTGCCAGGGTGCCGCGATGGCGAAGAAGAGAAGCAGGCCGGTGAAGGGGCGGAGAGTATGCCACTTTTTGTAGCTGCGGGTGAGGGCGAGATACACGATGGCGGTGCCGAAGAAGAAGACCGGCGCGACGAGGCCTTTGGTGAGGACGGCGAGGGCGAGGGCGGTCCACATGGCATAGGCGTAGAACGCTGTCCGGCTTGATGGTTTTATGGTTGCGGCGGCGAAGGAGCCGCCTTCGACGGAGACGACGGTGATGGGTTTTGCGAGGGCTTGGAGGAAGCAGTACAGGGCTGCGCAGAGGAAGAGCGAGAGCCAGACCTCGGGGATGTAGATGCGGGTGAAGAGGAAGACTCCGGCGGAGGTGAGGATGGCGAGGCCGGTGTAGAAGGCGGTGCGGGCGCGGAAGGCTTTGTCGGCCCAGTGGAAGCCGAGGAGGGTGAGCAGGAGGACGGCGATGGCCTGTGGAAGATGCGCGGCGAAGGTGTTGAAGCCGAAGATGCGGAAGCTGAGGGCGTCGAGCCAGTAGGGGAGGGGCGCCTTTTCGAGATAGCGGATGCCGTTGACGTGGAGGGTAACGAGGTCTCCGGTGAGGGCCATGTGGCGGGCGGCGTTGGCGTGGGAGGCGTCTGCGTCGTCGAGCAGCGGTGGGGCGAAGAGGGCGTTGAAGAAGATGATGAGCCAGAGACCGCTGAGGATGAGGAGGGCGGTGGAGCGGCGGGGGCCATCTGCGGGTACGGACGTTATGCGTTCGGCGAGTGGCTCTGAGGATGTTTGATCGATCATAATTTCCGCTTCTACCAGCATAAATTGTCGGGGGGGTGCTGTAGGTCCAGGGATGCTCGAGGACGGATTCGCGGGAGAAGGATGTTCTGGGATGTATCTTGCTTGTGGTGATGATTTTCCGCTTTTGAGGTGATGGTTCAACGATGCCTACGTTTGCCGCGATCGATATTGGGTCCAATTCCTGCCGGTTGAAGATTGCGACGGTGCATATGCATCGACTGAAGACGCTGCATGAAGACCGCGAGGTGACGCGGTTGGGCGAGAGCGTATTTCAGACGGGTGTGATCTCTCCAGAGGCAATGGCGGCGACGATTCGTGCGCTGAAGCGCTTTCATAAAGCGGTGCAGATGCATGTCGCCGATAAGGTGCGCGTGGTGGCGACAAGCGCGATGCGAGATGCGCGGAATGCCGAGGCGTTTACGGAGTGGGTGCGGTCAACGACGGGATGGGGCGTCGAGGTGATCTCGGGATTAGAGGAGGGGCGGCTGATCCATCTCGGCGTTGTGACGCACGAGGTGGGGGCACGGGGGCGATGTCTGCTGATCGACCTAGGCGGCGGAAGCTGCGAGGTGACGGTGTCGGATGGTGGGCGGATCAAGGCGATGGTAAGCATGTCGCTGGGTGCGGTGCGGCTGCGGGAGGAGTTTTTGCAGACGGATCCTCCGCAGAAGGAGGACGTGGCGAGGCTGAAGCAGTTTATCGACCGCGAGTTGAGGAAGGCGGAGAGAAAGGTGGGAAACCCGCGGGTGGGGCTGGTAATTGCGACGTCGGGGACGGCGGCGGCGCTGGCGGAGGCGAGTGGGCATGTGCGGAGGAGTGTAGGGAAGAAGTCGCTGGCGAAGAAGAGATTGGATCGGGTGGGGGCTTTGACGGCGGATGCTCCGGATGTGCGGCATTTGGCGGACCGGCTGGTGAAGATGAGCAATGAGGAGCGCGCGGCGGTGCCGGGGATTGGGCCTCGGCGGTCGGAGATCATTGTCGGTGGGGCGCTGGTTTATGCGAATTTGATGGAACGGCTGGGGTTGAAGGGATTTCGGTATTCGCCGCTCGGGCTCCGGGATGGGATGCTGGCGCAGATGCTGGCGGAGGTAGATCTACGGACTTCGGTGCACCAGAAGATTGAAAGTGAGCGCTGGACAGGGGTTTTGGAGGTTTGTCGGCGGTATGGGATTGAGTTGCGGAAGGTTGAGCCAGTGCGGGAGCATGTGGTGCAGCTTTTCGACTCGATGACGCGGGTGCATGAGCTGCCGGAGGAGTACAAGCTTTGGCTGGAAGCGGCGGCGATGATGCAGGATGTCGGTAAGTTTATGAATCATCAGGGGCATTATCGGCATACGCAGTACATCATTGCGAACTCGGAGATCTTTGGATTTTCGCCGGAACAGCGGGCGATTGTTAGCGCGCTGGCTCGGTATTTGGGCAAAACGCGGCCGGATGCGATGGATCGGGTGATGCGGGCGATTCCGCTGGAAGAGCATACGCATGTGGTTCGGGCGGTGGTTTTGCTGCGGCTGGCGGTGGCTTTGAATCAGGACAGGGCTAGCGCGGTGGTGCAGATGCGCACGCATGTTTACCCTAAACGTGTGCTTTTAGAGCTAGTTCCGGGTCGTGGTGGGGCGGAGTTGGAGGCTTGGTCGCTGAAGAAGGAAGCGGGTTATTTTCGCGAGGTCTTTCGGCGGGAGCTCTTTGTCGAAGTGGCGTAAAGTGCGCGAACGGTGCGGGGATCGAGGAGCCACTGGAGGGTCGCTGGGCCTTTCATGAGGGAAAGGCGGGCGAGGGAGCCTTTGCGGAGGCGGACCTGGGCGGTGGCGTTGGTGTTGGCGGGGACGAGGAGATTGCCTAAGAAGCTGTTGATATTGGGGTTATGGCCGACTACGAGGATGTTTTCGTGGCCTCGGGTTTCGTAGAGGAGCTTCTGGAAGTCCCGCTGGGTGGCCTCGGGGGCGAGGGCGTTGGAGAGCAGGATTTGGGACTCGTAACCGGTCTCGGTGCCGACGAGGGAGGCGGTCTGGAGGCTGCGCTTGAGGGGGCTCGAGATGATCAGGTCGAACTGTATGTTCAATGCATTCAACACATGCGCGAGGTGAAGGCAGTGTCGTTTGCCGTCTTTGTCGAGGGGGCGTTTGAGATCGAGGATGGGATTTTTTCTGCGGATGCCGGCGCTGGCGTGGCGGAGAATGAAGAGGTTCATAAGACCCTTTATTTTATCGTTTTACTGTAATTTTCGTTGGTTAGAGTGTGGTGGAATTTGTCCAAAACGTGGACATGTTGTGGTGAAAGTGTGGCTAGTTTTGCGGCTTGCGGGGGTCGTGGTGGAAGACTCCCGGGTCGGGCTCGTCGAGGTTGGGGGAGGCGGGTTCGGGATTGGGGATGGGGTCGTGGATGGGAGGAGGTCCGGGTTGGTTGGTCAGGGAGGCGATGGGGTCCTCGGGTGAGAACGGGGCGGGGTAGATGGGGTTGAGGGGGTCGCCGGGAGGGGCGAAGTCGATGAGATCGGGTGGTGCGGGTTGCCAGTTGGGGTGATTGGGATGGAGAGGGTCGGTGGCGACGGGTGCGTTAGTGATGGGAAGGATGGGCAGGGGGTGGGGATCGGTGATGGGGTGCTGGAGGGAGAGGGCGGTCTCGGCTCCGCGCTGCCAGAAACGGGTGAGAAGCATGAGGAAGAGGCCAGCCTGAGCGAAGAGGAACTGGGGCCAGACGCGAGGCTGGGCGAGCGTGTGCATGGCGATGTGGGCGGTAAAGGCGACGGCGGCGGCTCCTATGAGGGTGAGGAAGAGGAATGTGCCCCAGGCGCGACCGAAGTTGTGTCGGAGGGTTCGAAGAGCGGGACGGATGGTGAGGCGGACTCGGCGGTCGGGTTTGGCTTGCTTCCCAAAGACCGGGGGGCGGAGGTGTTGGTTTAGCTGGACTGTGTAGACCTCGACGAGATCGAAGTAGAGGCGGAGCACAGTAGCGACGAGGAAGATGATGATGACGCCGGTGAGGCGGAGCAGAAAGGAGTGGAGGCCGACGAAGTGATTGTCGATGTGGGTGGCCCAGCGGTTTTGCAGGGCGCTGAGGCCGCCGAGGATAAGGCCGCCGACGATGAGGGTGAGGATGGTGATGCGGATGAAGCGCCAGAAGAAGACAAGGCCTTGCTGGAGGAGGGTGCCGAGGCGGGCAGGAGTAGAGGTCTGATAGCAGAAGAGGGTTCCGGGGATGATGAGGAAGTAGAGGGCGAGGTAGGTGAAGATGCCTGTGTGGGCTGCGGTGTAGGCGCTGTCTCCGCTGGGGCCTTCGTGGAGGTGCGTGATGGTTTCGGCTACGGTGCCGAGGTCGAATGCGCTGACGAGACGCTGGCTGGCTAGGGAGTGGTCGAGGATGTTCGACAGCGAGTGATGGAGGCCGAGGGAGAAGAGGATCGCTAGGCCGAGATTGAAGACGTAGGTCCAGAGAAGCGCGGGAAGGCGGCGGAGGGTGATGCCAAGGCCGTGGATGAGAATGCTTCGTTTGGGCATGGGTTTTGTCAGTTGCAGGTTGTTAGTTGCAGGTTGTCAGTTGTGGTTTTGGGGGTGGGCTTGGGAGGCTCGCAGCTTGTTATCAGGGTTGCGGCGAGGGCTAATGGGAGGAGGAATTTGTAGCGGTTGAATCTCGTGGTTTTGCGTGGGATGGGAAGGCAAACCTCAGGGGCTAAAGCCCCGATTTGTCGGTGGGTTTTATTGCCTGGGCTAAAGCCCAGGCCTACCTCAGAAGCAAGAGCAAAAGCGGTTTCGTCGGCAGAAGCGACAGCAGTTTTGTGGGCAGGAGTGACAGCGGCTTTGTCGGCCTTGTTGGCAGGAGCGACAGTGGGCTTGTCGGCGGAAGCAACGACAGTTCTGTTGGTAGGAGCGACGGGGGTTTTGTCGGCGTTGGTGGAGGGGGTGGGCATGGTGGAGTCCTGTCAGACGATCCAGGTGACTAGTTGAGAGAGGAGTTGCGCGAAGGATAGCCAGATGTTGGTGAGCTTGCGTGTGGCTAGTCTGTGGGGGTCGACGGTGTAGCTGTTGTTGAAGAGGTTTTTGTCGAGCAGGACGGTGTGGTCGGGGTCGATCTCGGCGGAGCGGATTTGGGTGTTGCGCGTGTAGTCGAAGCGGACCCAGCGGTCGACGCCGTCCCAGTGCTCGCGCTGGTGGGTGCCGTCTTCGAAGATGATTTCGACGGTGACGGGAAGGATGAAGTCGCCTTTGCGGTGGAGAACGACTGTGGTGAGGTATTTTCTGTCTTTCTCTTCTTTGGGTTCGGGGAGCCACCACTGGACGGGGTTGGAGTCGATGCTGTCTACGGCGTAGTCGAGGATCTGGGTGCCGTAGACGGCTTGGTTGAAGAAGGGGCGGAGGGTGGAGTTGGTGGCGGTGGCGGTTGCGAAGTCAGGTTGGCCGTTAGGGAGGAAGGGTGGGGTGGTGGGGGAGAGTTGAGGCAGGGAAAAAGAAACCGCAGGTCCCTTCGACAAGCTCAGGGCAGGCTCTTCGACTCCGGAACCCGCTGCGCGAGTTCCTCCGCTCAGGATGACAGTTCCATCATCAGCTGTTGTCACGCCAACTGTGCCAGTTAACGCATCCCCGTTGCCTGAGATGACACTTCCATTTCCATTGACACTCCCATTGCCATTTGCTGAGCCAGAGCTTACTGTGCCAGCTCCATTCGGAGTGATGCTGGTTTGTTTGATTGTGCTGCTATGCGAGGTTATGGATGTGGTGGGTAGGGCTTTGCCGTTTTTGATGGCTACTTCTTCGATGGTGCGGAGGAAGTCTTCGGTGGTGGGGTGGGTGAAGCGGAAGCGCTGGAACCAGGTGCGCATGGCTTCATCCATGGTGTCGGTGCCGACGAAGCCCTCGAGGGTTTGGAGGAGGGTGGCGGATTTGCCGTAGGTGACGCCGCCGTAGGAGTTGCTGTCGCGGAACTTGAAGGCCCAGCGCGTGACGGGATCGAAGTCGGCGACGGATAGGTACTCGAGGCGCTGTTGTTCGTAGTCTCCAGCGTTGGCATAGGGTCGGTCGAAGATGGAAGTGTTGCGGCCGAGGAGGGCGTCGAGGACTTTGACTTCGGTGTAGGAGTTGATGCCTTCGTCGAGCCATGCCTCGCGGAACTCATTGGTGGCGACCATGCCGTACCAGTACTGGTGGCCGAACTCGTGCTCGGCAGTGACCTCGGTGAGGTGGGTTGGGTCGTACCAGCCT
>DATMQZ010000046.1:0-11432 GCA_035566575.1 Edaphobacter sp. | reverse complement strand
TTCAGAGGTCCACTGCAGTGGACCTCCTGAACCCCAAACTACCTTCCAACCTGTAAAGGATGTCCTGATAACAACCTGTAAAGCATGTCATGGAACTTGACAATGAAGCCGCGCCGAAGATGGGGCACCCGATCGTTTGTGGCGGGTTAGAGGACGACTAGAACGGGCAAATGCAACGGCAACGGCGGAGGCGGTGGCCGTGGCGGGTAGTAATGGTTTAGGAGGGGTCGTCGAGGCGTTCGATCATTACGTCGGTGGACTTGATGAGAGCGGCGGCGGTTTCGCCTTTTTTGAGCTTGAGCTCGCGGGCTGCGTTGGACGTGATGATGGAGGTGATGTAGGCGTCTCCGATGGAGAGGACGACCTCGGCGAGCAGGCCTTCGATGCGGACGCTGACTACTTTGCCGGTGAGCTGGTTGCGGCCGCTGACGCGGCGGAAACGCTCGCGAGACTCGGTGGCCGGTTTGGCTTTGTCTTTGGCGATGAAGGGCTTGAGGGATGCCTCGGTGAGACGATGGTGGCCGCCGGGGGTCTGGACGGTCTTCAGTTTGCCGCTCAGTATCCATTGCTTGATGGTGGGATAGCTGATCCCAATCAGGCGGGCGGCTTCGCGGGGCGTCAGCAGGGGTGTGGGCGTTGGCATGGGAATAAGTTTCGCACTTTTTGGGGAATAAATGGCAGTGCGCTCGCTTTTGATTTGACCTGATGAATGGGCGGATGCTGTTTGTCAAAGAAATCTACTACACTACCGGAACTCGTATCTGGTGATGTTTTGGGGTTTTGGTTTTTGGGGGTCACTCCATGGCTCTGCTTCGCCTGACGCAAACGAATACCGGTGCGGACAGCTACCGGGTCGAGGTCGCTGTAGAGCGTGCCGGCTCTTCGCGGATGACTGCAACCAGCGAGTTCAAGTTTGCGCTGACACCGCAGGAACGCGAAGACATGCGCTGGTACTTCGAAGACTACCTTCAATATCCAATTGAGCCGGCGCCGAAGATTGCCGGACGCATCGAGGGCCGGCTGGAAGAGCTTGGGAAAGAGTTGTTCCGAAGCATCTTTCAGAGCGGAGAAGATGCTCGTGATTTATGGGCGACGGTCCGGTCGGACATCGATCGATATCGTGTGGAGGTAGTGACAGGGATACACGAGGCCGCGAGTATTCCGTGGGAGCTGATTCGAGATCCGAAGACCGATACGTCGCTTGCGCTGCGCGCCGAGGCGTTTGTGCGATCGCATCCAACACCCGCACAACAGCCGAAGTTTGCAGAGGCCGGGGCAGGGCCGATTCGCGTGCTGCTGGTGATCTGCCGGCCGGGAGGCGGGGAGGACGTTCCGTTCCGCTCGGTTGCGAGCCGGTTGGTGAAGGGTTTGAAGCTGGATGCGCGAGAGAGCTGCGATCTTAAGGTTTTGCGGCCACCGACGTTCGACCAACTGTCTCGCGAATTGCTGCGCGCAAAGCTGGATGGGCAGCCGTATCACATCGTCCACTTTGACGGGCATGGTGTCTTTGCCGATTCGGGTGAGAGCAGCCTGAGAGATCTGTTTGCGGGCATGAGCAAGCTGTTGCTTGCGGGTAAGCGGAGTGGCAAGCATGGATTTCTTTTGTTTGAGAGCGGAGAAGCAACGGCCAAAGGGGAGCTGGTGGATGGCAGCAGGCTGGGCAAGCTGCTGGCAGAGACTCATGTGCCGTTGCTGGTGTTGAATGCGTGCCGTTCGGCGCATGCGGACCCTCCCGCGCAACCGATGGAGACGGCGGCAGGCGCGGCGGCGACGGGCGCACATGAACAGGTTCGCGCCTTCGGCTCGCTTGCGCAGGAGGTGATGGATGCGGGTGTAGCCGGGGTTGTGGCGATGCGTTACAACGTCTACGTGATTACAGCTGCGCAGTTTGTGGCTGATCTGTACTCGTCGCTGGTGCAGGGGGATTCGGTGGGGGTTGCGGCGACGGCTGCACGAAAGCAGCTTGCCGCACAACCGCTGCGAGAGATTGGGTTCCAGGCTTGTTCGTTACAGGACTGGGGCGTTCCGGTGGTGTACGAGTCGGCTGCGATCACGCTGTTTCCGAAGCTGGCTGGACAGGGGCTGACGATATCGCTGAACCCGGGCCAGTTTGAGGCGACGACGCAAGGGGCGGATAAGTCGTTGCCGCCGCGCCCGGACGTCGGATTTTTCGGGCGCGACGAGACGCTGCTGGCGTTGGACCGTGGATTTGATACGCAAGCGATCGTGCTGCTGCACTCATATGCGGGAAGCGGAAAGACGTCTACGGCGGTGGAGTTTGCGCGTTGGTACGATCTGACGGGCGGAATCAATGGGCCGATTTTGTTTACCAGCTTTGAGCAGTATCAACCGCTGGCTCGGGTTGTCGATCAACTGGGCGAGCGGCTGGCGCCCGTTCTCGAATCGGTGGGCGTGCACTGGCTGACACTGAATGATCGCGAGCGACGCGACACGGCGCTGGAAATTCTGAAGCAGATACCAGTGCTTTGGATATGGGACAACGTGGAACCGATCGCGGGATTTCCTACCGGAACACAGTCGGCATGGAGCGCGGCCGAACAGCAGGAGCTGGTGGATTTTCTAAGGGCCGCAAGCCAGGGACAGGGGAAGTTTCTGCTGACTTCACGGAGAGACGAGCGAGGGTGGCTTGGCGAGTTGCCAAGACGCATTGGCATGCCTCCGATGCCGACCCAGGAGCGGGTGCAACTGGCGCGAGAGCTGGTGAAGCGGTATGGCGGGAGGCTGGATGAAGTAGAAGACTGGCGGCCTTTGCTGGAGTTTTCGCATGGGAATCCGTTCACCATTACGGTGCTGGTGGGCGAAGCTTTGCGCAACGGATTGAAGACCAGAAAACAGATTGAAGATTTTGTGCAACGGTTGCGCGAAGGAAGCGCGGATGTGGAGGACGATGAGACGGAGGGCCGCGACCGCTCGCTGGGTGCTTCGCTGAGCTATGGATTTGCCACTGCGTTTTCTGATGAGGAGCGGCGGCTGTTTGCGCTGTTGCATCTTTTTCAGGGGATGGTGAGCCCCGGCTCGCTGGTGATCCTGTGCGACGATACCGAGGCGACGCCCGCTCCGGAGGTACATCCGGTGGAACGGCCTGCCGTGGTTGCGATGCTGAACCGTGCAGCCGAGGTGGGTTTGCTGACGGCGGTGATCCCGGAAAAGCATTACGCGATTCACCCGGCGGTGCCGTGGTATTTCAAGAAACTGTTTGAGAGCTATTACACGGATCGAGTGGCGGTGAATCGAAGGTTCGTTGATACGATGACGAGCGTGGGCCGATACCTGGTGAATACCTATACCGGGGGCGAACGCGGCGTTCTCTATGACCTGAATGCGAACGAACAGAACCTGCTGCACGCGCTTCGGATAGCACGAGAGAATGGCTGGTGGTACCAGGTGGTCAGCCTTCTGCGGACGATCAAGAGCATGTACACGGACTCGGGCAGGAATGTGGAGTATGTTCGCGTGCTGGAGGACGTGGCGACGGATTTCATCGATGTTGCGAGCATCGATCCACTGCCGGGGATGGAGGATTGGTGGTTCGAGATAGCGTTGATGGTGGCCAGCGAAGCGCGTTCGAGCAAGGGCGGAGCGGAAAGAGGCCGGATGATGTACGCGCTGCTGATTGCCTATGCGAGAACCGAGGCCAAGGAGGTGCTTGCTGCTGATCCGACGGCTGAACTGAGCCCGCAGGGCAGGAACGCTTTATGGGGGCTGTCCACTGTTCTGCAGAACTATGGGGTGTCGCAATGGCTGGACGGGGACCCGGCGTGCGTTGAATCGTTTGAAGAGTCGCTGGCGCTATCGGAACGCCTGGGTGAGGCGGGCGACCGCGAGGGAACGCTGATGCAACTGGCGCATGCGTATGTGGATTTTCCGTCGATCCGTGATCTTGGAAAGGCGGAACATTTTTACCGCAGGATACTGGAGCTGGCCGCGAAGCGAAACGATCCTGTGAGCATGGCTCATGCGATGCATGAGATTGGCCAGGTAAATTATCGCCGGTTTCTAGATGAGGTTCAGATGCAGAATCCTCAGATGGAGCAGGTGAATCTTCTGTTGAACGAGGCTTCGAGGTACGCGCATAAGGCGTTGGAGATCCTTCCGCCTGGCCACCCGCTGGGGTCGCATATCCATCATCTGCTGGGGAATATCTATGACGATGCGGGGCAAACCGCTGTTGCCATTCCGCATTACATCAAGTCGATACAGATTGCGGAGGCGACCGATGATCTTGGCGGAGCTTCGAAGGGGCGGCGGGAGGTTGCGCGTGCGTACCTGAAGACGGGGCAGATGGATAAAGCTCTTGCGTATGCCGTTGCTGCGATGGAGGACCTGGAGACGCGGACGGGAGGTACCGTCGCGGCAGGGGATTTAGCGGCTGCCCGAGCGTTGGTGGAGATGATTCAATTCGACATTGAAGCAAGAAAGAGGACTACAGGAATCCAGTAAAAATTCTTTTTAGTGAGTGTGACTATGCCCATACAAGACTTGATTCAATCGCTCGACGATAAGACAGCGAAACAGATTCTGGGCCGGATTGCCGGCTCGCAACCGGCTCCGGGCGGAGAACGGATTGCATGGAGTCCGGAGATAGGAAAGGCGCTTGCCGAGGAGTTTGGGGTTGCTGCGCCTGCTGGCGGCACGATCTCTGAAGGTGAGCTGGCTCGGCAGGCGCTGCTCGTGCTCGCAGAAGATCCGGAGGCGGAGATTGCGATTGAGAGATTGGCTTCGACGCCGATGGAGGGTGGACAGACGTTCGACTTCGGGATCGGAATCGCGGTGGCTGTGCTGATTGTGTTGCAGTCTCATGTGAAGTTTGAACGCAATCCGGATGGGAAGTGGAGCTTGAAGGTGGAGAAGAAACCTACGAGCGACAGTTTGGTAAAGGGTTTGGTGCAGAAGCTGATCGGCTTTGCGAAGTGAACGCGGCGACCGCGGATTGGCGCGGAGGAGCACGGATAAACGGCGTAACGGTGATCAGAAGGATAAAGGCTGATAAAGACAAACTGATAGTAAGAACGAATGAGGGAAGGTTGCGCGATTTACGATTGAGGGATGGCTACGTACTTTTCGAATGAGGCGCTGAAGTTTCTGCGGGGGCTGAAGCGGAATAATGATCGCGAGTGGTTTGCGGCGCGGAAGCCGGTGTATGAGCGCGAGGTGAAGGCTCCTATGCTGGCGCTGATTGCGGAGATCAATGAGGCGATGCTTGGGTTTGCGCCGGAGAATGTACGGCCTCCGCAGAAGGCGATAATGCGGATCTATCGCGATATTCGGTTTAGCCCGGACAAGCGGCCTTATAAGCACCAGCAGGGAGCCTGGTGGGCGCGGACGGGGTTGGAGAAGACCTCTGGCGGTGGGTTTTACTTTCATGTGGGCGGGAGTGATCTCGTGATTGCGGCGGGCGTGTATATGCCGGAGCGGGAGCAGTTGCTGGCGATTCGGCGATACCTGGTGGAGCACCATGCGGAGTTGCGGAGGCTGCTGGCGGGGAAGAAGCTGAAGAGTCTGCTGGGTGAGTTCGATGGACAGAAGCTGACGCGGCCTCCGAAGGGTTTTGCGCCTGATGATCCGGCGATGGATCTGTTGCTGTGTCGGCAGTGGGGCGTTTCGGTGACGCTGCCGGCGGAGAACGCAACGAAGCCGACTCTGTTGAAGGAGATTGTGGAACGATTCAAGGTGGCTGCGCCGGTGGTGGCGCTGCTGAATGCTCCGCTGATCCCGAAGCCGCGGAAGCCGATGTTTTGAGGCGACCGCGGATGGGCGCGGATGAACACGGGTAACGGCGTAACGGTGATCAAAAGGATAAAGGCTGATAAGAACAAAACAACTACGGATTAAAGGTAAAACGAGAGACGGGAGTGGATGAGTTCGAAGTTTTTGTTCTTTTTTATCCTGCTTTTTCTCTTTGATCACTGTTACGGCTTTTGGCTTCTGACTTGCTGAAGAGGGCGTTTTCAGTGGGTTTTTGAGGCAAAATGAACCTTATTTCAGACAAAACCGAGAAAAACCGGAAAAAACCTGTGGAAACCGAAGAAATCGGGTTGACAAAGAGCGCGGAAAAGCTGAAGGTGGATTGCGGACGGTTCTCCGCACCCGCGTGGATATTGATGATTTCGCATTGAATGAAAGATGCGTCTGGGTCAGTTTTCAAGTGGGTTCAACTAAGCGAACCGACAAATACATCTTTGAAAGTAAGAAGGAGCAACACACATGGCAAAGGGAATGACAAAGACAGCGCTCGTACGCCACATGGCTGAAAAGCTCGAAATCACCAACAAGCAGGCAGCAGCTGGTCTCGAACTGCTGGCTGAGACCGCAGTCAAGGAAACGAAGAAGAACGGCGAGTTCACGATTCCTGGCATCGGCAAGCTGGTGAAGGCAGAGCGCAAGGCCCGCCTGGGCCGCAACCCGCAGACGGGTGAGACGATCAAGATCAAGGCCAAGACCGTGGTGAAGTTCCGCGTGGCCAAGGTTGCGAAGGACACGATCGCACCGGTAAAGAAGTAGTTTTTACCTGGCGGAGTAGCCCTCCCAGTTGAACGATGCGTTCGACGCTGAACGCATGTGCTGGAGTAAAACAAGCCCGTTGCGCCCTGATTTCATTCCAGGGTGCGGCGGGCTATCGCTTTTGGGCGACCGCGGATTTGCGCGGAGGAACGCGGATAAAGGCGTAACGGGGATCAAAAGGGTAACGGCTGATTAGAACAAAGCGGGGCGACCACGGATTGGCGCGGATGGACACGGATTAGAAACAAAGACGGATAAGAGCAAAAGCAAAACGGATAGTGTCTGGTCTTTTGGTCTTGTTCTTTTTATCGATCGTGCTTTTTCGTTTTGATCACTGTTACGCCTTTGTTTGTGGGTTTGCTTGCAGGCTTGGGATGAAGGCGCGGGCGATAAGCGAGATGCCGAGTGAGACGACGACTCCCTGAATGATGAGGAAAGAGTTGTAGCGCCAGCCTGCGACGGCGAAGGCGATGACGACTCCCCACATGTAGAGCTCGCCGAGAAAGGCTTGCGGCCACCGAGGATGGATCGGCGAGGCTGCGACTCTTGGTGTGAGTGATGGGATCAGCGCTGAAACCTTTGCGCGGTAGGCGAGGTAGGTCTCACCGAGGTTTGCGGTGAGGAAGGCTTCTTCGCCAGCGATGAGGCGGAGTTGGAACAGGCCGATGAGGATGATGCAGACGAGTGCTCCGCTGGGTGGCATGAGGAGCGCCAGGGCGAAGGTGTGGATGATGGTGCCTACGTAAAGAGGATTGCGCAGGAAGCGATAAGGACCTGCCGCGACGACTTGATTGCCGTGCATTGAGGCGTCCTTCACGATGGAGGAGTCGAGATAAGCTGCGGCCCATGTGCGAAGCGATGCGGCGATGAGGGCGCAAAGGATTCCTATGATGAGGACTGCGACGGTCGCTGATTGGAACGAGAGCCAACCGGCGCGGGAGGGCACTGCGGCGAGCCACTGCCAGGTACGGATGGAGTCCAGGTGCAGCCATTTGTTCCAGGGCGTGGTGAAGCCGAGGACGTAGATGACTGCGTGGATGAGGTAGCGGAAGCGGAACTCGAGAGCAGTAGCTTTCATGGATGCGCGAGGCGCGGTTGTCCTTTGTATTTCTCTATCGAATCTATTTGATTTCGTTTTTGTAGACGGTGCCGGACTTCATTACGAAAGGAACGTGCTGAAGGAGCTTTACATCCTTGAGTGGATCGCCTTCGATTGCGATAATATCGGCGTATTTGTTGGGTTCTAACGTGCCTACGCGGTCGGTCCAGCCCATGAGGTCGGCGGCGTTGATGGTGCCGGTCTGGATGCCTTCGAGCGGCGACATGCCGAACTGGTTGACGTAGACGTCGATCTCGTGGGCGTTGAGGCCGTGAGGATAGACTGCGGCATCGGTGCCTAGAGCTACTTTGACTCCTGCTCTGATGGCCTTGATGGCGTTTTGTTTTTCGACGGTGCTGACGTCTTTCATCTTCTGCGCGTAGAAGGATGGGAGGTGGCCGTTCTGCTGCATCCAGTCGACGAGGAAGGCGGTGGGGACCAAGTAGGTGCCGTGCTTCTTCATGGCGGCGATGCCCGCGTCGTCTAGATACGATCCGTGCTCGATGGAGTCGACGCCGGCCTCTGTGGCCCAGAGGATGCCCTGGGCTCCGTGGGCGTGGGCGGCGACCTTGCGGCCGAGGCGATGGGCGTCGGCTACGATGGCCTGCATCTCTTCAAGGGTGTACTGGCTGGCCTGTGGATCGTCGCCTTTGGAGAGGACGCCGCCGGTGGCGCAGATCTTGATGAGGTCGGCTCCGTATTTGATGTTTTGGCGGACTTTCTGCTGGACTGCGGCGATGCCGTCGGCTACGCCTTCGGCGACGTGATGGTATTCGAAGGGTAGAAGGTTCTCGTCGCAGTGGCCGCCGGTGATGCCGAGGAGCGGGCCGGAGACCTGCATGTGCGGGCCAGGGATGTGGCCGGCGTTGATCTCGTCACGGAGGGCGACGTCGGTGAAGTCATTCGCGCCGACGTTGCGGACGGTGGTGAAGCCGGCTTCGAGGGTGACCTTCGCGTTTTCTACGCCGATGATGGCTTCCTTGGCCGGGGTCATCGTGAGCTCAAAGTAGGGATCAAAGTTGTTCGCGCCGGTGAGGTGGGTGTGGACGTCGATGAGGCCGGGCATGACGGTGTAACGGGAGAGGTCGATCTCGATGTCGCCGGGCTGCTTGGGCGTGGAGGCCGTAGGGGTGATGGCGGTGATGCGGTCGCCGGTGACGATGATGGTTTGAGCGGCGGGCTCGGCTCCGGTTTTTACGTCGAGGATGTGGCCGGCGCGGAGGAGTGTGCGCGTGGGGGCGAAGGCGGCGAAGACAGATATATGTAACAGTGTTAGGAGCAAATAAACGTTCTTCTTCATGACCTGCCCTTATGGAGTGGGATTTTTGACTAATTCGTTTCGCCGCCAAGTGCGGTGATGATGGCGTCGAAGTCTTCGAGACCGGCGTATTCGATGATGACTCGGCCTTTGCCTTTTTTGTCCTCGATGCGGACTTTCAGGCCGAGGGTGCGCTGGAGGTGGTCCTGAGCCTCGCGGACGTTCGGGTCTTCGGGTTGGGTTTCTTTCTTATCTGCTTTCTTTTCTTTGGCTTCGGGGTTGATGAGGTTCTGGACGTAGCTTTCGGTTTGGCGGACGGAGAGCGTCAACGCCAGGACCTTTTGGGCTGCGGATGTTATTGATTCTGGGCTCTCTAGGGACAGGAGGGCGCGGGCGTGGCCGAAGGTTAAATCGCCGGATTCTACTTTTTGCTGAACGGTTTCGGGTAACTTCAACAAACGAAGGAAGTTGGAGACGCTGGCGCGTTCTTTACCGGTGCGGGTTGCCATCTGTTCTTGAGTTAGTTTGAACTCCTGGCTAAGTCGTTGATAGGCGCGGGCTTGCTCCATGGGGTTGAGGTCGGCACGCTGGAGGTTTTCGACGATGGTCATCTCAAGTGTTTGCTCATCAGACACTTGGCGGACTATGGCGGGGATGGTGGCTTTGCCGGCTTTTCGGCTGGCTAACCAGCGGCGTTCGCCGGTGATGAGCTGGTAGCGGGGTGGCACCGCATTGGGGCTAAGTATCCTGACTACAATGGGTTGCACGACTCCGGAGGCGGCGATGGACTGGGCCAGCTCGGTGAGTTTTGCCTCGTCGAAGTTGGTTCGGGTCTGGTAGGGGTTGCGGTCGATCTGGTCGAGGGGGATTTCTAGTGGTTTACCTGTTGATTCGACATGCGTTACGGGCGCGGGGGGAGGGGTGGCGGGGCGGGATGGAAGGAGGGACTCGAGGCCCTTGCCCAGGGCGCGGCGTTTGGGATCTGCGGTGGCGGTTGGCATTTTGTGTGGCTCTCTGCTGGTCAATTTGTGGTGAAACGTGTGGTAAAGATGGCTATCGGGCCGACGTTATTTGGAAGAGGACCAGAAACGGGATTTCTTCTCGGGTTTGTTGAAGGACTTGAGGGAGCTGGCGGCAGCGGCAGCGGCGGCTTTGCGGCGCTTGGCTTCAGGGCTTTCGAGGTTGTTGCGGGTGAGGATCTCGAAGGCCAGTTCGCGGTAGGCCTCGGCTCCGCGGGACTTGGGATCGTAGAGGGAGACGGGCTTGCCGTGGCTGGGAGCTTCGGCGAGGCGGATGTTGCGGGGGATGTTCGTGGTGAGGAGCTTGTCGTTGAAGAAGGCTTTGAGGTTTTCGGTGACCTGGAGGGCGAGGTTGGTGCGGTCGTCGTACATGGTGAGGAGGACGCCTTCGAGGGCGAGGGTGGAGTTGAAGGACTGGGTAACGCGGTCGAGGGTGGACATGAGCTCAGAGATGCCTTCGAGGGCGAAGTACTCGGCCTGCATGGGGACGAGGAGGCCGTCGGCGGCTACGAGCGAGTTGAGGGTGAGGAGGTCGAGGGCCGGGGGGCAGTCGAGGAGGATGAAGGGATAGTTGGAGCGGATGGTGGCTAGGGCGTCGCGGAGACGGTATTCGCGGCGATCCTGGGCGACGAGCTCGAGGTTGGCTCCGATAAGGTTTTTGCTGCCGGGGATAAGGGATAGGTTGTCGACGTCGGTGGGGACGATGATCTTGTCGGCCGGGTGGTGGCCCATGAGGAGGTCGTAGATGCTGGGGCGGGCGTCGTCGCGGGCGAAGCCGAGGCCACCGGTGGTGTTGGCCTGGGGGTCGCAGTCAATTAATAGGGTTGGGAGGCCTTCGAGGGCGAGAGCGGCGGCTAAGTTGATGGCAGTGGTGGTTTTACCTACTCCGCCTTTCTGGTTGACGACGGCGATGACCTTGGATGGCTTGGGGGTTTCAGGGGTGGTGACGGGGACAGCGGCTTCGGGCGTGGTTTTGTCGGCCTCTGAAGGCTGTGTGGGCTTGTTTCTGGGATGGATGGTGATCATCGGCGTAAGGATGAGGGTATCGGGATGAGGCGCTGGAGGCAATACAAGGGGGGTTGTGGAGAAGGGACACTGTCTGTGGAGAACTTGTGGAATGCAGGAAATGCTGCGGGAATGGAAGGGTTTCGGGGGGAATGGTGTGGAAATCTTTTGTTCCACGTGGAACGTTTGCGACCGCGGATTGGCGCGGAGGGACACGGATAAGGACTAAAGACGGATTAGGAACAAAGACAGGCTGTGAAGGTTTTGGCCTTGTACCTGATCCGTGTCTATCCGAGTCCATATCCGTGGTCGATACAATGGGCGACCGCGGATTGGCACGGACGGACGCGGATTAAGGGCTAAGGCCAGGATCTGGTCCGTTTTGATCCGGGAAATCCGTGGTCGAGTTCCTGGATGTTCCACGTGGAACATTTAGGGTCGGGTGGCTCGGAGGAGGATGGTGGATTGGGAGTTGGGGATGGGGATCGGGGCGTGGGGGGTGAATTCGGGGGGTAGGGTGGGTGGGGAG
>DATMQZ010000045.1:0-32444 GCA_035566575.1 Edaphobacter sp. | reverse complement strand
CCCTCAACTGCGCCAGCTTCACCTTCATGGTCCCCTTCGCCATCTCCGCCGCCGCCGCCGTCCGCGTTGGTCAAGCCATCGGGCGCAAAGCTCCACAGGAAGCCGCCTCCGCAGGATGGACCGCGATCCTCCTCGGAGCCGCCTGCATGGCCACCTTCTCCGCCATCCTCTTCCTCATCCCCCACCACATCGCCCGAGCCTTCACACCCGACCCAAACGTCATCGCCGCGACCATCCCATTACTCTTCGTGGCCGCGCTCTTCCAGTTCTTCGACGGCCTCCAGATCACCGCCACCGGCGCCCTCCGAGGAGCAGGCAACACCCACGCCGGCCTCATCGTTCAGATCGTCGGCTATTGGATCATCGGCCTCCCCATCGGCTACCTGCTGGCCTTCCGCCTCCACCACGGAGCCGTAGGCTTATGGCTAGGCCTCTGCGCCGGCCTCATCGTAGCCGGCCTCTCCCTCACCACCGTCTGGCACCGCACCACAAAAAAGCTGCGCGCCACTCCGCACTCAGTTCACGTAGACACAACCGGCTCCAAAATCACCGATCAATGAAAGACGCATTCTCTTAATTGTCGTGTTTTTTGCTGTTGTCTGTTTGAACCAAACCATTAATTGCTCTTCGACAACCGATACATCAACACCGCCATCCGCTTAGCCTGCGCAGGAATCGAGTCTAGGTAAACCGTCTCCCCCTCCGCATGAGCCCCTTCCCCCATGGCCCCTGTCCCCACCAACCCCGGAACATAAGGCGCAACAAAAGCAATATCCCCCGCCCCGCCAAGCATAGGATCCATCACTCCCATCTCCCCCAACCCAAGCGCCGCATTCACCTCATTCAACTGCCCCACCAAAGCCCGCGAAGCATCCGTAGGAGCCATAGCCGGGTACCCCTCCGAAAATTGAATCGTCGCCCCGGTCTTCGGTAGATGGTCCGCAGCAATCTTCCGCATCTTCGCCTCCACACGATCCGTCTGCTCGTTACTCAACGTCCGAATATCCCCACTGGCCAACGCAACCGGCGGAATCACATTGCTCTTGCCCGTAGCCTCGCCACCAGTCTTCGCCTCATTCAGCTTCGCCGTCGCACCACCTAGTACCAAGCCCACGTTGAACGTCAATCCCTGCTCCGGCAGCGCCTTCCGAAACGCATCCAGAATCCGCGTCAGCTCATAGATCGCCCCATAACCATACGTATCGCGGAATATCTGCGACGAGTGCCCACTTCGCCCCGACGTCTCAATCTCCCACGTAATCGAGCTCCGCCGAGCAATCCGCACCATATCCTTCCCATCGATCCGCGAGCTGTTCTCAAACTCCAGCGCCACATCACTCCGCTTCGCAGCCGCGATCATCCTCTCCCTGCTCAAACTCGTCGGCTCCCCATGCCGCTCCTCATCCCCACTCAGCACAATCGTGATCTCAGCGCTATCCAGCGTCCCGGCGGCTTTCATCGCCTTCAGCGCCGTCAACATCACCACGAGGCCGCCCTTCATATCATTCACGCCCGGGCCCGTTGCAACGTTGCCATTCGTCCCCGGCACAATCGAGTACTTCTGAAAGCTGCTGCTCGGCTCAAACACCGTATCCATATGCCCGATCAGCAGAATCCGCTTCCCACACTTCTTCGTCCCTGCAGGACAAGGATGCTCCGCCACCAAATCCCCCGCCCGCCCAACCGTACTCTCCATCGGCGTCCACTGCACCTTGAAGCCAAGCGCCTCAATCTGCGGAGCCACCACATCCTTCACCGCCACCACCCCAGGCAGATTCATCGTCCCGCTGTTGATATTCACAATCTTTTCCAGCAACGCAATCGCAGCAGGCGTCTCCCCATCGACAGCCCTGACCATCGCAGTCTCGACCGGAGCCATCGCCGGAACCTGGGCCGAAGCCATCGTCACAAAACACACACCAGCCGCAGTCAGAAGGGAAGCGATCTCAAACTTTTTCATGATTGCCGGAGAATATCACGAAGCAGCAAACCCACCCTTCCCCATCAGCTCCGCCGTAGTTCTCTCCAGCACTCCGACCTGCCGTTCTATCCGTCGCATCAGTTGATCTCCCACACTCTCACCATCGAGCGGAGCGACGGCTGCATCCCTCTCTGGTTGTAGCGCTACCCCTTCCAGCAACGACGCGCTCAACCCATCCAGTCTGCCTGCTACAGCTTCCATCTTCTCGATCGTCAAGGCTCCTCCCGCCCCCACTACAGCCAGCGTCGTCACCACCCGCGTCAATCGCCGCAGATACGTCACGAACGTCAGCGCCTCTTCCCACCGGCTGGCCCGCCCGACTCGCGGCTCCAGCATCAACCGATCCAGCGTCTCCTCGGCATCATTAATCGAGAGCCCGCATCGCCGTCGCGCGGGAGCCAGAATCTCCCGTTCCGCCGCTGTCCGCTTCGCAGCATCCGCAGCCCAAAACTGCATCATCGCCCGCACATACACTGCTGCTGCTGTCGCCCCTCGTCCAAGCAGGCGCCCCAGTTCAATCTGTTCCTGCTCGGGCCACAAAACCCGCATCGCCAGAACAGACACCAGTGCACCCAGCACCGTCGTCCCCATCCTCACCTCTGCATAGTGCCAGTCCCGCAGATGCGGAAGACTCATCAGCACAAACGTTGGTGTCAGAAAGAAGCAGTACCACGCATAGTCCACCGCATAAGTCGCCAGCGTCAGCACAGACGTCACCGAAATTACCGCTACAACTCCTGCCTCGGTATGGACCGCCGCCGCCAGCAGCGCCGCCAACACGCCACCGGCAATCGTTCCACCAACGCGCTGCGCACTCTTGCGCAGCGTACCCGATCCATACGGCTGCAACACAATGATCGACGTCATCGCCAGCCAGAACCCATGCGTCACATTCATCGTCCGTATCAACACAACGTCCACGCCCGCAACCACTCCCACTCGAAGCGCGTGTCGCATCATTATGGATCGCAGCGTCCAGTTCGCCCGCAACGCATCCACCCACCGTCTCTCACTCGCAGTTCCGTCGCTTCTCTGCGAAACCGCCGTCCACCTTTCGGACGCACCCCGGAACTCCACCCCACTCCAAACCGCTCTCACAGACTCAAACGCAATCTCGAGATTCTGCAGCGCGTCCCGCTCCTCCGCCGCAAGATGTGCCGTCAACGATCCCGCCGGAACGTCTCGTGGCTCCATCACCACTGGCTGTCCACGCTTCCGCACATACTCCAGCGAGTGTGATCCTTCCGGGGCGAACGAAGCCCCTCCATCCACCGGCTTATTCCGGAGCCCCTCTGCAATCACATACTCCGCCCCGCTCAACCACTGCATGGCCTCGGCCAGTGTCCTTTGCGATGCAGCATCAACCGCGCCTTCAGCCAACTCGGCCCATCGTATCGTCTCGGCAAACAGCATGTCCGCTGTCTCAAGCAGCACCGTCAAACTCCGTGCCCGCACAGTCCGAGCCGTCGCTCTTGCACCTGTTGTCCCCACGGCACTCCGCGCCGCCTCCATCCTCAGCCGCATCGCTCGCTGCAATGCATGAGTTCGCATCCGCTGTGCCTGGCGCGCCTCTCCACGCGGAGCCGTAATCTGCAATCCGGCAGTAAACTCCGCCAACAACGCATAGCACTCCGCCACCGCCTGCCGCGCTGGACGAAACGGATCAAGCGGCCACAACGCCAGACTCAACACCGCAGCCCATGCACCGCCCAGTAGATATGCCGCCGCATTTCCCAACGCGCCCTTCCACGTATGTGCCGACCCACCCAATCCGGCAAAGTAAATCACCAGCACAATCACACTGGTCGAAGCCATCGGCTGCGAGATCACCCGTGCAAACGTCACTGCAAAACAGAACACCGCCGTCACTACCACAGCCGCCCACAACGCCCCAGGCACAAGCGCCCCAACAACACAGGCCACAGCCCCGCCCACCAGCACCGTCATCATCGTGGTCAGGCGACTGCGGTAAGGCCCGCCGTTATCAACCAGAATCGTCTCAAACCCACCAAGCGCCGCCCACCCCATCGGCCGCCCCAGCAGATGACACACAATCATCGCCGCCGCCACGGCCACACCCGCGCGCAGCCCTCGCGTCCAGTGCAGCTTCCGCAAAACCCCGACCCACCTCGTCACCAAGCCCATCGTCTCAAGTCTAGCCGCGAGCCAGATTATGTCACCGGCATCTGTTCCCGCACCCTGGTCTTCGATCGCGTCGTCAACGTCACAGCCGCCGTAAGAATCAGCACGCCGCCAACCCAAGCGCTAGGCCCCAGCCGCTCCCCCAGCACAAACACTCCAAGCAGACTCCCAATCAGCGGTTCCATATTCAACAACACGCCCGCCTGCGAAGCCGGAACCTGCGTCATTCCCCAATTCCAAAGTAGTGTCGTTGTCGCAGTACAAAGCACTCCACTAGCCGCCAGCGCCAGCCAAGCCTTCAGCGACACACCCGTCGTCGGAGGCATCCCATAGTGCACCGGCACCCAAACCATTAGCATCAGCGTCCCCAGCAACAACCCATACGCCGTCACCACAATCGCCGAATGCCGCTCCATCAACTGCTTGTTGAACAAAATCCAGAACAGCGCAATCACCAGCGAAAGCACCACCAGCAAATCACCCAGGAGCGTCGCCTCTCCCGCGCCCGCATGATGCTTTCCCCCCAGCGCAATCAACGCCGCACCGGTCGTCGAAGCCGCCAACGCGCCCCAGCCAATGGCATCCATCCGCTCATGCGCAAACAGCGTAGCTCCCACCGCCAGAATCACCGGCATCGTCCCCACCATCAGCGAAGCATGACTCACCGTCGTCAGCGACAGCCCATGAAACTGAATCAAAAACTGCAGCGGCACACCCAGAAACGAAGCCGCCACCAGCACGCCCCACTCTCTGCGATTCAGCCCAGGCCGATGCGTAATCAGCAGCGGCAACAGCGGCACCATCGCAAACAGAAACCGATATAGCACCATGAACGGAAAACCCATCTCCGCCAGTGCAATCTTCCCAAAGAAAAACCCGCACCCCCACAACGAGCCTGCCACTGCACACGCAGCAAACCCCAGCGCCCGCTTTTTCCTTAATTCAGCCATACCTCCACTGTCGCACAAAACAAAGCGGGCGCAGCCGAAGCCACGCCCGCTCGTCACGAAGTCAGCAGCTTTACCAGACCCTGCAGCTCTCCACCGGAACCATCGGCGAGCCCTTCTTGCATCCGAACGCTGCCGCGAATCCCGGCTGATTCACAATCGCGCCATTCGCACGGAAGTGATCCGGCGAGTGCGGATCCTGCAACACCTGCGCCCGTATGCTCTCCGGCCGCGAGTTCTCGCACCAGTTCTGCGCATAGCCGATATAGAACCGTTGCGCCGGAGTAAACCCATCGGTCTTCGCCGTGAGATCCACCTTATTCGCCTTCGCCCGCTCCATATAAGCCATGTAGGCCAGCACCAGACCGCCGTTGTCCGCCGTGTTCTCACCCAGCGTCAGCTTGCCGTTCACCTTCACATCATCGACAGCGGTGAACCCGCCGTACTCCTTCACCAAACAGTCCGTCCGAGACTCAAACTTCTTCGTGTCCTCAGGCGTCCACCAGTCGCTCAGGTTGCCCTTCGCGTCGAACTTCTTGCCTTCGTCATCGAAGCCGTGCGTCAACTCATGCCCAATCACCGCGCCGATGTGGCCGTAGTTCACCGCATCATCCTGCTTCGAGTCGTAGAAGGACGGCTGCAGAATCCCGGCAGGGAAGTTGATATCGTTCATGCTCGGATCGTAATAAGCATTCACGGTCGGCGGCGTCATGCCCCACTCGCTGTGATCTACAGGCGTGCCAATCTTGTTCAACTGGCGATCGTTCTCAAAGCTATTTGCCCGCTGCGTGTTACCCAGCGCGTCATCCGGTTTCACCTCAAGCTTCGAGTAATCTCTCCACTTCTCCGGATACCCGATCTTGTTCGCAACAGCGTGCAGCTTCTCTTTAGCGCGAACTTTCGTCTCTGCCGACATCCAGTCCAGCTGATCGATATCGTGATCCATCGCGGCTTCAATATCGTGCACCATCTCCAGCATCTTCGCCTTGCTGTCCCCAGCGAAATACTGCTCGACATAAACCTTACCCAGCGCCTCACCCAGCGCACCATTCACCGCGTTCGAGCACTGCTTCCACCGAGCCGCCTGCTCCGGCTGCCCATACAACTTACGCCCGTAGAAATCGAAGTTCTCCGCATCGAACCGCTTCGGCAAACGTCTCGCCGCCGCTGTCAGAACCTGGTAGCGCATATAAGCCTTCAGCGTCTCCAGATCGGTCGAGCGAACTTCCTTCGTCAGGGCAGGGAAGAACTCAGGATTCGCATTGTTCAACTCCGTCACACGCGGCGAATGCATCGCACTCTGGAAGTCTCCAAACGAAACTCCCGGCATCTCCGCTTCAAACGTAGCAATTGGCTGCAGATGGTACGTCTTCTCCGGATCCCGACGATCCGTCACTGGCATCGAAGCCTTCGCCAGCGCCGTCTCAAATGCCATGATGCTGTTAGCCTCCTGCGTTGCCTTCTCCGGAGCGACGCCCGACAGCGTCAGCATCTTCGCCACATGCTCGATATACTGCTTCCGTATCGTCTCGTCCTTCGCGCCCGTCCGCAGATAATAATCGCGCTCCGGCAAACCCAGCCCGCCCTGATCGACATACGCAATCTGCTTGCTCGCATCCTTGAAGTCCTGCTGTTCTCCATAGCCGAAGAATACGCCAACGCCCATGCGCTGCAGCTTCCCGATCAGCGCTGGAAGCTCCTTCTTGTTCGTCACTGCATTGATCTCATCCAACAACGGCTGCACCGGAGCCAGCCCCTTGGCTTCAATCGCATCCAGATCCATGCATGCTTTGTAGTAGTCACCGATCTTCTGTTCATCGGCAGAGCGTCCCGCACCACCCGCAGCCGCCTTCTCCAGAATCCCATTCAGCGATTGAGTATTCACATTGAACAGCGCATAGAACTGGTCCACGCCTTCCTGGTCCGCCGGAATCGGATGGTTTCCCGCAAACCTCCCGCAGGCAAACTTGTAGAAGTCGTTGCATGGGTCCACCGCCGAGTCGATCGAAGTCTTATCAAATCCAGGAATCGGCAGATACACCTGTTTCGTCTTGTTATCGACCGAGGTCACCTGCCCCTGCTGCGCCAGTCCTACGCTGCAGGCGCTCGCCGTCACCAGCGCAACTGCCACGCCCAACCCCGCTCCCCGTCCCAACCGAATCATTCCCATACATTCCTTCAACATGCAAAATCTCCTGATTGCTATTGATTCCTCAGCTTTTGTATCACCTGCCGCAACAAGACGGGTTACTAATCGTCAGACTCCCCCGGCATCCATTGGCGAGCATCTTGCGTCTGTGAAACAGTAGTGGTACTGATACGCGCCAGTAGACATGCCGGTTCCCGCTTTCATCCCCGCGCCGTCCAGATCCCGCAAACCCATCCGTCTTCTTGCGTTCTTTCTTCTCTTCACAATTCCTCTTTTCGCCGCCTCCAAACCCGAACCCGCCATTCGCATCCCCTTGGAACCAATCGGCTTTCCGCCTCTCTCCACGCAATTCCTTCTCGCCGGCAGCTCCCTCTACACGCTTCACTACGTCGATGACAAGCACCTTCTCCTCACCTACAGCATCCGTCGTCTCCTCAAACGCCTGCCCAACGATCCTCCCGACGACAAAGACCGCTACGTCGAGGCTGTCCTTATCGACATCCCCGCCGGACACATCCTTGGTCGCACCCAATGGCGACTCCACGACCACGGCCAATACCTTTGGAGCCTCGGTCGCGGGCGCTTTCTCCTTCGTATCCGCGATACCCTCACCACCTTCGCTCCTGTCGCCAATCTCTCCACAGGCGAACCCTTCCGTGAGCGCCCCCTTCTCACCACCGAAGGCCGCATCGGAGCCATAATCCTGTCTCCCGAAGTCGACCTTCTTATCCTCGAAACCGTCGATCGTCCGGCCTCGGATTCTATTCCGCTCCCCTCAGTCTCCAGTCCTGCCCCGCCACCCTCGCAGGAACCCGATCCGCTGCCCATTCAGGTCAATATCTTTCGTCTCTTCAACCCCGCCGGCTCTCCGGACCAGATTGGTCTACGCTATGCCGGTATCTCCCGCGCCCGTTCCGTGGGCCGAATCCCCGTTTCGGCCGAGGGCTACCTCGCCATCATCGATCAGGGCCGCTCCCACTGGGCCTTCGACTTCAATTCCTATTCCGGGAAAACCAGCGAGCTCTCACCCTTCGACTCATCCTGTCGCCCCGTCCCCATCTTTGTCAGCCGCAGCGAGTTCATCGCCTTCGGCTGCCACGGCAACAACACCCCCCAGGTCATCGGCGGCTTCAACATGCGCGGCGAGCAGATGTGGCAGCAAACGGTACTCGACTTCTACCTCGCTCCATCCTTCGCCTTCGCCCCCTCCAGCGGCAGGTTTGCCCTCAGCCGCATCATCTCTCACGCTCAATCGGAGATGCTGATCCCCGAACTGGTTGGAAGTCAAAGCGTCGTCGTTTACCAGACCGACAGCGGCAAGCAGATTCTCCACGTCGAGCCCCAGCCGATCCAGCGCGCCGGGCAGAACTTCGCGCTATCGCCCGACGGCATGGATCTCGCTATCGTCCACGGCGATGCCATCGAGATCTTCCACCTCCCACCACTCACACCCAAAGAGCAGGATGCCGTCAAACAAGCCCAGGCCGCCGCTCCCACAGCCAACGACGCTCCCATCCGCTTTGCGACGCCGGCTTCGAACACCACGCCTGCCGCCGAACTCACCCCTGAACCGCCCCCGTCAAGCACAGCTCCCAACCCACAACCTCAACCGCCGCCCCGGCCTGCCGCGTCTGCAAACGGCGCGTCCGGCACCACACAAAACACCACAACCAATCCACCGGCGGCCACCAGCAATCCAGCTCCGGCAACACCATCCGCCGACGTGGACCCTGATCAACCAGAACAACACCGCAAGCCCCCCACCCTCTACAACTCCCCATCCGACCCACCGCCTGTCCAACCCAAATAAAAGCATCCTGGGCCTCGTTGCCGAAAGACGTATGCCGCCAGAATTACTCCTCTCGCAGCAGCACCAAGGGATCGGCTCCTAAAGCACGTTGCGCTGGAATCCATGTGGCCAGAAGTCCCAGTAACAGCATGGCCAAGACAACGCCCGTCAGTACAAGCGGATCGCGTGGGGTTGCTTGATAAACAATGAAGGCCAGCACTCGAGTTGCCGCAATCCCCAGCAGCAGGCCGATCACTGAACCGAAAGCCAGCAACCGCAAAGCCCTTCCCAACGCTGCCCCTAACACTTCCTTGCGCTGCGCACCAAGGGCGATGCGAATCCCAAACTCCCGCAGCCGCTTGCTTACCGAATAGGAGGCCATGCCGAAGATTCCCGTTACCGCCAGCATTGCACCTAGTCCGCCCAGCAGTCCCAGCGATATCGTTGCTACACGTGAGGCAAACAGAGCGCTATCGAGCTCGTTGTTCCATGTTCGGATGGCGAAAGGCAAACCCGCATCCAAATTGAGCAGGTTGCGATCGATGGACGCGGCCACTTGTTGCGGATCGTGATTCGAGCGCACCACCAGCAGTGTCGAACTGGTTGGCGACTGCAAGATAGGCAGAAACATTGCTGGTTGCGAATCTTCAGTGAGAGTCTTGTATTTTCCGTCTTCTACGATCCCCACTACTTGTATGCGCGTACCGCTTAATGTTTTGTAGTATCGGCCTACTGCGTCTGACGTTGACCCTAGCACTTTGCTCGCAAACTCCCGGTTCACAATTGCTACGTGAGGCGCATTTTTATCGTCATGCAAAGTGAAGTTCCGCCCTGCAAGTAGGTTTGTTCCTGCAGCATGCAGGTATCCGGGGGATATGTTGAACACAACGGCTTCCGCAACGACATTCGACTGCTTCAGCTCAGTTGTGCTGTCCTTGAAAATCTCTGATGTGTTCCAGCCCAGACCCAGAGGAACCCGGTCGCTCAGGCCTACCGCTGTTACGCCTGGAATCGCTTCAACAGCATCAAGCATGCGCCGCTGCATCACCTGCACCTGGTCACCGCTGTACCCTGCCATGTCCAGATCGGTGTCGACGAGCATTGTGTTCTGAGGCAGAAAACCGAAGCTGCTATGGAGCGAACGTACCAGCCCCCGCACTGCCACCAGTGACGATGTGACCAGTACAGCGCAGATCGCTATCTGGACGACGAGCAGTGCATCGCGAATGGTAAACCGCCGCCCTATCGTACCGACCGAGCCCGATTTGACGATCTGATATGGATTGGCTCGGAGTACCTGTCGAACGGGAATGATCCCGCATAGGAGTCCGCTCGCCAACGCAAGCAGCAGAGCGACCACGTAAACGTTCGCATCTGGGTTCACCGACAAGTTGATGGGGAAGCTGGGTACCGGCTGCCATGCGCTCAGCCAGCGCAGCAATACAAGGCTACCCAGAAGTCCAGTGGTGCCTCCGATCAATGAGATCAAGACCGCCTCGGTCAACAGCTGCCGCAGAATACGTTGACGGCTCGATCCAAGCGCGAGGCGGAGGGCGATCTCTCTGGATCGGTCTGCAGCGCGTGCCGCAAACAGGCTGCCCAGGTTAGCGCAGGCTGCAAGCAGGATCAGTCCAGCCAACAACATAAGAGCTGCAAGAAACGCTCGTACCGGCTTTCCAAGCGAGTCGCCCATAAGGCCGGGACTCGCCAGCGAGAAGCTCGATTCCTGATCTTCCTTTGGATAAATCTTTGCGAGGTGGGCGGCGATGGCGTTCAAATCGTCGGTGGCCTGCACAGGGGTTACGCCCGGTTTCAAGCGTCCATTCAGCCATATACCGCGGGCTGCGCGCGAGTTCAAATTACTCCAGCCTTCAACCTGCTCCTGGTTAACGAGCGGCACCCAGAAATCGGGAGAGAAGAACAGTTCAGTTCCGCGGAACTGTATGGGCGCCACGCCGAGGATCGTGTAGGAATGTTTGTTCAGCAGAACCGGACGCCCTACTACGCCGGGGTCACTCTGGAAGTGGCTCCGCCAATAGGCATAGCTGAGGACGATGTAAGGGCTGCTGTTTGGCCCATGCTCATCGGAGTTATGAAAAAAACGGCCAAGATACGGCTCAATGCCCAATACATCGAAGTAGTTGCCGCTCACTTCATACAGCCACGCAGCTGAGGCTTTGCCATGGGCGGCCAGACCCGCACGCGTAATGCTGTACGCCATCAGGCCCTCAAAGCTTTGGTTTTGATCGCGCAGATCAAGAAAGTCGGGATAGGACTGCTGCGGAGAAAGGTCTTTCCCGCGCTCAATCATGTAGAGGCTCTGCGCGTGCGGCACGTGAATCGGCTGCAGAATAAGTGCGTTCAACACGCTGAAGACTACCGCGTTCGCCCCGATTCCCAATGCAAGCGTCAAAACAGCAACCACAGTGAAGCCGGGAGATTTGCGCATCATGCGAAGACCGAAGCGAACGTCCTGCAGGAGAGTTTCAAAGAAATGCCCGCCAAGCGCTTCATGGCTCTCCTCCTTGTATCGCTCATAGCCGCCGAACTCCACACGGGCGCGACGTTCAGCTTCTGCACGAGCAAGGCCGGAGCGTTCCAGATCGTCGGCGCGGTGTTGGATATGTGAGCGAAGTTCCGCCTCCATATCGGCATCGATCTGCGAACGTTGGAAGATAGTGGAAGCGAGATATCGAAGAGAGCTTAGGAGGCTCATATCTCCTCCGGTCGCGCGGCGAGGGCAGAGGCCATAGCAGTGGCAAGACGATTCCAGCCTTCCGTCTCCTCGCAGAAGCGCTTGCGCCCTGCAGCGGTCAGTTCGTAGAACTTGGCGCGGCGATTGTTTTCTGACGTGCCCCAACTCGCTGTCAGAAGTCCCTGACGTACCAGGCGAAACAATGCCGGATAAAGCGCTCCCTGTTCAATGAGCAACGCTTGGTCGGAGATCTGCCCGATGCGTAAAAGAACACCGTAGCCGTGGAGCGGACCGAGAGAGACTGCCTTGAGAATTAGCAGGTCGAGAGTGCCAGGAAGAAGCTGGGCTTGGCCTGTCATGTGCCCTCCTAAGATGATTAGGAGACTAACGTGCTCCCTCCTAAGCTGTCAAGGAGAACAATTAGAAATCGAGATACTCGGCGAACGTTCCAGTTGCACTGAGGAGGATCGCCTGTTTTCTGGTTCCGAGTAACGGGCGAGCCGGGAAGTATTCAAAGGCTCGCTGTTTATAGAGATCTCCGTACCTTGTCGGTCGGAGATGTATAAGTAAAGTTAATTCAATAACATACAAAAAATAATTCCTAAATTCCTCAGCAAAATCACATGTCAAGCCCCAAAGCCACCTAACAATAACAAAACAATAAACATATGCATTGCTTAGGAGTTATCTTCAACCCGCTATAATTAAATTAGAGATCAGGAAAAGCCCCGGCCAAAACCGGGGCTTTCGCCATTAAACCCATAAACCCTTTAGAAAGACGATTTTACCTGTAACTTGTTTAGAATGAATATTTTACAAAACAATAAAATTATAAACTGTTGATTCAAAACATCTTATTCTGAGATAGGGGGGTATCCCATAGGCTCAGTTCCCCGCAGGAGAGTTAACTAGATTAACCCGAATCCGGTCGATGCGACGATCCGTACTGGCGAGAACCTCCAGCCGCAGTCCGTCTTCTTCCACGACTTCACCCGGCAGGGGAATATGGCCCGCGATCTCGGACACCAGACCACCAAGTGTGGTCGACTCATAGCTGCCAGGGAGATGAAGCATCACCGGCTCCTCCCGAACGTCGTACTCTTCAGGCGAATCTGCCGGATGCGGCTCACCCTCGTCTGCTGTGCGGCGGCCCGAAGACTCGATCTGTTCGGCAAACAAATCACGCAGCCGCGAGATTTCGAAGCTGCCCGAGACAACATAAGAGCCGTTCGATTCGCGCACTGGAGCATCATCAGCCTCGGCCTCCTCATGCTCATCGGCGATATTGCCCACGATGGCTTCCAGAAGGTCCTCGATGGTAACAAGTCCGGCAACGCTGCCGTACTCGTCAATGACCATGCGCATATGCTGCTTCTCGCGCTGCATCTCACGAAGCAGCTCGGCAACCTTCTTCATCTCCGGCACAAAGGCCGCAGGCCGCTGAATCTGAGCCACAGTCCGAGTGCTGGCATCGGTGTCCAGCACCTGCAGCAGATCGTGAGCAAACGCGATGCCAGTAATGTTATCCAGCGAAGTCGAATACACCGGCACCCGCGAAAAAACATGTTTATTAATCTGTGCCGTAAATTCTTTCAGGCTCAACGTTCCCGGAACCGCAAAAATCTCCGGTCGCGGAGTCATCACCTCGCGCACAACCTTATCTCCAAACTCGACGACCGAACGAACAAGCTCGCGATCTGATTCTTCGAGAATGCCTTCTTCTTCACCAGCTTCGAGCAGCGCTTCCATCGCCTCCGAAGGACGTTCTTCCTCTTCCGTATCTTCTGGTTCAGCAAGCGCCGCGATCGAGAGAAGCAGTTGCAGCAGCATCGTGATCGGAAGAATGAGATAGAACAGCACTTGAATCAGTAAACGAATTCGCACGATCCAAACGCCGCGCGTTCGAGTAAACAGAATCTGCGGCACCAGCCGATCGAAGACAAGAACCAACAGAATTAGCTCGAAGACCGCGCGAACGATCTCCGATGTACTCGGAGTTCGAGCCAGCGACGACAAATTCGTCTGCGTATAAAGCCGCAGACCAAAAAACAGCGCAATCGCCGCAAGCGTAAGCTGACGCAGAACCGAAGCCGAAAGCGCAATCGATTCACGCCCCAACCGAAGCCGAGGTTCGACGACCTCTTCCCACGCGTCGATGTTGTCCTGATACTCGCGAGCCAGGAATTTGCCCATCTCCGAATACACGCGATCGACGTAGGAAGCCAGCGACAGAACCAGCAGCAGTACAAACAACGTTATGACGTATCCAGGACTCATGCTGTTCGCCTGCGCTTGAGCGGCTTGGAGACACGCTCGATCAAGCTGTTCGACAACCCTAGCTCGACACGAAGCTCAGCTTCGCGGGCAGCCATCTCGCCATCATCGATCTCATGATCGAGCCCTGAAAGGTGCAGCAAACCGTGAAGCAGCAATATTCGAACCTCGTCACGCAGCGAGTGACGGTAAGTCTCTGCCTGCCGATTCGCTGTCTCGAGTGAGATCGCAAGATCTCCAGCGTGATCGTCGGCGATCTCGGCGGGAGCAGGAAAGCTCAGAACGTCAGTCGCCTTATTCTTCCCCCGGAAGGTTTTGTTCAAGCGTCGCAGCGTCGCATCGTCGGCCAGCAAGACGTCAACATCGCCTTCGAGTCTGACTGCGGCGCGGGCGCGGTTGAGGAAGCGCGTCAGACCTGACTTTGACAGCGCGGAGATTGAAAGGCTACTTGGGGGTTCGATGGTGATCATCGGTAAGACGTCAACAGAGGGCTGGAAGCGCCCTCTGTTGATGATGGTATCTCATGTTGTTCGATTATTGAGGTTTCGGTACGGTTTTGGCCGGTTGTGCCGCGGCGATTGCGGGATCGGGCAGCGTACCGTCTCCGAGCGTGAGCGGGAGCTGCTGCTGAGCGCGGCCGTAGCTGTCGTAGGCGCGGACGATGCGCTGTACGAGGTGATGGCGTACAACGTCGACGTCTTCGAAGTGGCAGAAGCGGATACCTTCTACGCCATCAAGGACGTTTAGGGCTTCGAGCAGACCCGACTTTTTCGGGTTCGGAAGATCGGTTTGAGTGAGGTCTCCGGTGATAACTGCCCTGGAGTTGTTGCCGAGCCGGGTAACGAACATCTTCATCTGCTCGGTCGTCGTGTTCTGGGCTTCGTCCATGATGATGAAGGCGTCGGAGAGGGTGCGACCTCGCATGAAAGCGAGTGGGGCCACTTCGATGACGTTGCTCTCGAGCATCTTGTCAACCTTCTGCGGGTCGAGCAGATCGTAGAGCGCATCGTAGAGCGGGCGGAGGTAAGGATCGACCTTCTCCTGCAGGCTGCCCGGTAGGAAGCCAAGCCGTTCGCCGGCTTCTACAGCGGGTCGGACGAGGATGATACGGCTGACCTTCTTCGCCATCAGAGCAGAGACCGCCATGGCAACAGCAAGGTAGGTCTTGCCTGTACCGGCAGGACCGAGGCCGAAGACCATGTCGGACTGCTCGATGGCTTCGACGTACTTGCGCTGGTTGGGCGAGCGAGGCTGCACCATGCGCTTTACGCCGGCGGAACGCTGCCTGCCGGATTCGACGAGCGACCGCAGGCTGACGGCTGGATCTGCGACGACCAGTTTGAGCATGCCATGGAGTTCGCCGTTGTGGAGGCTAAGGCCTGATTTGCGGAGGTAGTCGAAGTCGGTGAAGACTCGTTCTACACGGGTTATGCTGTCCTGGTCTCCGGTGACGTGGATCGCATCGGAGCGGAGATCGATCGTGACGTGGAGTCCGTCTTCGAGGAGCCGGAGGTTTTCGTCGTGGGTCCCGTACAGGGGCTCGATACCGGGGGTGATTTCCAGGGATTTTTTTATCAAGTAGTGTGCTGACCTCCGTCAGGCGGATCTGGGTTTAGCTGCTTATTAGACACGGGAGAGTGTGGATGGGATGCAATGAGCCGCAGGGAGCAAGGGGCGCTTGGAGTGCGCTTCCTTACTGCGACCGGGATGGCTGAAGTGGCCAATGTGTCGAAGATGGGCACAGACTAGAACTTGCGGGGAGGTGCGTCAAGGGGTAAATGATGAATTTCCGGGTTGCAGGGAACCTTTGCCAGAACATTTGTGACGGCCTCCTTTTGAGCCGATTTGGTTGAGACTAAGGTTGACCCCGGAGCCAGAGTTCCGTAGACTTAGATATTGCAGGGATTGCGGCAGGCTGTGACTTGGCTGGCCTGTTAGCCTGCATCCCATTTCCCCCGACACCTTGATGCGGGTTTAGAGAAGAGAGTTTATGGCAAATCATGTTTCCTCGTTGAAGCGCGCACGTCAGACCGAGACCAAAACCGCGGTGAACCGCGCTAACAAGAGCAAGCTGCGCGGCACGCTGCGCTCGCTGCGTGAGGCGATTGCAGCCGGCGATGCGAAAACGCTTGGCGCGGCCTACAGCGCGACCGTCTCGGTGCTCGACAAGAGCGTCCAGAAGGGCGTTCTGCACAAGAACACCGCCAGCCGCTACAAGAGCCGTCTGAATGCTCGCGTGAAGGCTGTTACAGCGAAGAAGGCCGCTTAGTTTTAACGGCTGATTCTTAGGGCGAAATTTGAGAATGGGGCTGACCTGGTATTCCGGGTTGGCCCTTTTCTCTTTGCAGGGCCATTTTCTGTGGATGTCCCCTCCCCCCTATCTCAAAATAAGATGTTTTGAATCAATAGCTTATAATTTTCTAGTTTTGTAAAATCGTCATTCTAAAAAGGTTATGGGTAAAGTCGTCTTTCTAAAGGGTTTATGGACTTAAGGCGAAAAACCCCGGTTTTGGCCAGGGCTTTTCTGATCCCTAATTTAATTGTAGCGGATTAGGAATAACTCCAACGCAATGTGGATGTTGTTGATGGGGTTGTAGTTAGCAGCTTTTTGGACTTGACATGCGATTTTTCTGGGATATTTCGCGCTTATTTCTGTAAATGATTGATTATGAGCCAGATAATTTTGGAAATGATGACCTATCTTTAAATTGACGCAAATGACTCATACAAATGGTCTACGATGGGGTCGCGTTTCAGACTCACTAGGATGAGTGCACGAACAGGAGCAATCCCGCACGATGGCAACCCCACCGACCAGTTAGTTACAACACCCGTTTCCGCGGTAAAGCACGCAAACCCTGCTCCTCTCGGACTTGTCGGCTTCGGCCTCACGACCGTAGTTCTCAGTTGTATCAACGCCGGCCTTCTGCCGCCGGCAGCAGTCTCCGTCGTCGTTCCCCTGGCTTTCGCCTACGGTGGAATCGCGCAGATCATTGCTGGTGTGCTGGAGTTCAAAACGGGCAACACCTTCGGGATGGTGGCGTTCACCTCATACGGTCTCTTCTGGTGGTGGTTCGCCTTTCTGAAATGGACTACCGGCTCAGGCTGGCTTACGGCTCCACCGGCCTCTGCGATAGCCGTCACCCTACTGATGTGGGGAGTCTTCACATTTCTTCTCTGGCTTGTGACCTTTCGTCTAAGCAAGGCCGTCTGGAGCATCTTCCTGCTACTGTGGGTGACGTTCTTCCTGCTTGCCTGGGGAGACTTTGGCTACATGATCGGCAGCCTCCGCTGCACTGTCATCGGCGGGTACTTCGGCCTACTAACCGGCTTCGATGCGCTCATCGTAGCCTTCATTGAGATTCTCAACGCAACCGCCAATCGCGAAGTCATTCCATTGGGTCGTCCGATTCTTCAAGGGAGGTCCAGTCACTAATGACAATTGACCTTGCTTGCCTCTGTGCCAAATAAAAGCGCCGATGGCTTGAGGCCATCGGCGCTCTTCATATGTCGAACCTTTACTTCTTGCCGCGAACAACTTCCTTTGCTTGAGCTTCGCCATTGGCGGGAACAGCGGGAACATCGACGTCGGAGCTTGCTCCTGCAATCCCAAGCTTCTTGCGGACCTCAGTATCGACGCGACCGAACACATCCTTGTTCTCCTTCAGGAAGTTCCGTACATTCTCGCGTCCCTGTCCGATGCGCTCGCCCTGGTAGCTGTACCAAGCACCGCTCTTGTCGACGACGTTATGCAGCACCGCCAGATCAAGAACATCGCCTTCACGCGAGATGCCCTCGCCATACAGAATGTCGAACTCAGCGTCGCGGAAAGGAGCCGCAACCTTGTTCTTCACAATCTTCACCTTGGTGCGCGAACCGACAACCGAATCGCCATCCTTCACCGCACCAATGCGCCGAATGTCGATACGAACGGAGGAGTAAAACTTCAAAGCCTTGCCGCCCGTCGTCGTCTCCGGATTGCCGAACATCACGCCGATTTTGTCGCGAATCTGGTTGATGAAGATCAGGCAGGTTCTGGACTTCGAAACCGTTCCCGTCAGCTTACGCAGTGCCTGGCTCATCAGACGAGCTTGCAGACCCATATGCGAATCGCCCATCTCGCCATCGAGTTCGGCCTTCGGTACCAGCGCCGCCACCGAGTCAACGACAAGCACATCGATCGCATTCGAACGAACAAGAGCTTCGACGATCTCCAGCGCCTGCTCGCCGTAGTCCGGCTGGCTTACCAGCAGATTGTCGATATCGACACCGAGCTTAGCCGCATACGCCGGATCGAGAGCATGCTCTGCATCCACGAAGGCTGCGAGGCCACCAGACTTCTGTGCCTCAGCGATGATCTGCAGCGTGATGGTCGTCTTGCCCGAAGACTCAGGCCCAAAGATTTCAATCACGCGGCCACGCGGCACACCGCCCACGCCCAACGCAGCATCAAAGGAGATCGACCCTGTAGAAATGACCGAAATCGGCACAACATCCTTCGATCCCAACCGCATGATCGAGCCCTTGCCAAACTGTTTTTCCAGCCCGGATAGGGCGAGTTCTATTGCTTTGCTACGGTCATCTGCCACGTCGTGTTTCTCCTAATGAAGTCAAAGCGGATTCTAGCATTTAAATTGCAAAAAGCAAATAAAAGGCGAATACAACTATCGTCGTAGCAGATCGACCGGCTCGTTCACGTCCTCGATCCGGAAGAGCTTCGCCAGCGAAGGATGTTTCGTCTCAACAGCTTTGAACATCTCCCAGGCGACGCGTCGATAGCTGAAGTGGCCAGCCACTCCTGATCGCAGTTCAGAGATGTAGAGGGCTTCGGCGAAGTCCATCTTGAACATCGATCTGCAACGCGTTCCGAGAGGCAAGCAATACTGAGCGGACTGCTCAGCTTCGGGCAAACCTGAGGACCGCAGCTCGCGATAGGCTGCAAATGCTGCGTTCATCGCATCGGTATAAGGTTCTTCCAAACCAGCTTCCGCTAGGGTTGGCTGTCCGGGGCAGGTTGGTTCTTCGTAGCCGTGGATGTCGGTGTAAGGCTGAAGCAGTTGGACGCAGCGGCGATGTCGATGCATATCGCGGAAGCCGCCGATGTCCATGAGGATGTCGAAACGGAGGCTGTGACCAGCGCTGAAGGCTCTCAGGAGCTCGTCGTGACGTCCGCGATGCTTTGTGCCTAATTCGATCAGTTCGGTGAGCCGCGAGGCGCTTAGCGCTGCGACGTTGCTGCGCAGTTGGCGATATGAGTAGTGACAGTGAGGATAGAGGAGCGAAGTGGCTAGCTCGACTTCCAGTGGTTCAGCGTCGTCGAGGAGGTCTACGACTGGAGCTGGATCAATGGGTTGATCATGCATCAGCTCGGCTGCGGCTGAGCTTAGGTCTTTGCGGCTGCTGGATTGATAGGCGTTTGCGGCCGCGTATTTGACCAGTGTTGGAGCAGTCTTGATGGGACGAAGAAGCGCTTCGGCGGCGCGTTCGCCGCAGGTGGGATCGACTGAGCTGATCTCTTCGCAGAGGACTTGCGCGGCTGAGTGCTGAACGTTCCAGGCAGGTTCGGTTGCGGCGATGCGGAGCTTTTCGGCTATCTCGCGGACTTCGGCGAACTCGCTTGTGAGCAGGCGCGAGACCTGAGTTTCGAGGGTTCTTGCGTTGACGATTTGGCCGAGCGAAGTGTTGGTTGCTAGAGGTAGAAGATAGCGTGCGACGTCGAAGGCTCTGGCTTTTAAAGTTCGTTCGTAAGCTTCGGGCTTCATCGTTTCAGGCTGTGGAATCGCGGCTTTCAGGGCTTCCAGCATTTTTTTACCGATGTCGTCGTAGGCTTGGAACATTGACTTGATTGCGTCGGTGAAGGCCGGGGTTTTTTCGCCGAAGTTTGGCGTGAACCAGCCGGAGGTGCGGAAGTTCTGGTAGCGGGTGGAGCGCTCCTGGCCGTCCCAGCGCTGCTCGTCGACGAGCTCGATGGCAGCGAGGAGTGAGAGTCGCTCGATGGCGAAGGGGATGTGAGCCAGGTCGGCGATGGAGCGGTGGCCGTACTGGAAGTAAAACGTGTTGAGAAACTGTTCGGCGCGCTGGGAGCTGATCTCGGCGAGCGACTCCTTCATAGTGAGCGCTGACCGGGAGTATTTGGCCATGGCGTAGGCTAAGACTTCGGGGTCGGCACCGTGGATCGCGTAGACGTCGGTTGCGGCTGACTTCTTCTCTTGCTCGGACATTGCAACTCAGGATACGTTATGCGGCTGAGGATGTTGGGGACGCCCGATTCGTATAATGCAAAAGCACGGTTTTATGGAGGTTCATGAGCACTTTAGCGGGTCGTATTGCGTTGGTTACGGGAGCGTCGCAGGGAATTGGACGCGCCTGTGCATTGGAGTTGGCAAAGGCTGGAGCCACGGTTGCCCTGGCTGCGAGAAACGTTGAAAAGCTTGGCGAGGTGGCAGCTGAGATTGCTGCCGCCGGTGGAACGGCACAGGCTTTTGCTCTGGACGTTTCGAGCGAGGAGTCGATCAAAGAGTGCGCCAAGACTGTGATTTCGCAGTTTGGCGGCGTTCATATCCTGGTGAATAATGCTGGGATAACACGGGACATTCTTGCTCTGCGGATGAAGCGTAAGGATTGGGACGATGTGCTGATGACCAATCTTACGGGGGCGTTCTTGCTGACCCAGGCGGTGATGTCCTCGATGGTGAAGGGCCGTTGGGGACGCGTGATCAACATCACTTCGGTTGTGGGCGAGACCGGGCAGGCCGGGCAGGCGAACTATGCTGCGTCGAAGGCTGGATTGATCGGGCTGACGAAGTCGCTGGCCAGGGAGCTGGCAAGCCGGTCGGTTACGGTGAATGCGGTGGCTCCGGGGTATATCGAGACGGCTATGACTGCCATCCTGACCGAGGACCAGAAGAATGCAATGACGCAGCATATTCCGCTGGCACGTGTCGGGACGGACATGGATATTGCTCATGCTGTTGCCTTTCTGGCCTCGGAGGAGGCGGGATATATCACCGGTCACACGCTGGATGTAAACGGCGGGATGTATATGGGTTGACCCGCTTCATTTGCGTGAAAAGGCCTAGTAGTCGTCGTCCTCGTCCTCGTCTTCTTCGTCATCCTCTTCATATTCGATGAGCTTGAAGACTGCACCGGGTTCGGCGAGGTCGAGGCCGTCAGGCGTGGAGTGGAGGCTGCGGACGACGTTGGGAGCGTAGGGTTCGACCCTGATGCGGGCGGAGTTGGTGGCGGCTAGCTGGAGGCCGTAGAGCAGGGCGGTGGCGCGTTTGGTGTCGAGATGGCCTGTGGCCAGAGCATTGATGACCACAGAGAGGGCGACCTGAACGGATTCGCGGTCTTCGAGGGCCGTGAGCTGGATGTGCTGGCCGGGGAGAAGGTAGCCCCGGGTGGCCGCAGTATGGCGGTAGCTGCTGTGGCGCTGGTGAAGGCGATTGTGGAAGTAGCACCACTCCTCGCCAGTGAGGGAAGGTGCTTTGCACTGGATTCCGTTGGCCTTGATGTGTCGGCAGAGTTCGTATTGCATTGGGCTCTCCTATGGGGTGTACCCCCCTGGGGGTTATGTGCTTAAAAGTCGAATGATTGCAATAACTTAGCGATTTTGCTTTCGCTAAATTCGTGCAATCAAATGGGTTACGGCTAAATTCGTCCAAATAAAAGAGTTATGGGTGAATGGCGAAGCCCCGGCTTGTGGCCGGGGCTTTTTTTGATCTCTAGTTCTATTATAGCGGGCTGATCGAAACTCTTATGCAATGGGGATGTCTTTTATTTTGTTATGGTTATGTTGTTTTTGAGCTTGACATGCGAATTTGCAGGGATATTTTGCAATTATTTCTGTAAATGATTGATTATTTGATACTTGTTGAGTGGAATTTAGACGGTCCCCCGCGCGGGGTGGGCGCGGACTGGAAAGAACAGACAACGGCAATAGATTGGTCGTTGCGCCCTTCGGCGTTGCTCAGGGCTACACTCCGGCCTTCGGCAGAGCGGTGGCCGCTTCGCGGCGGCGATTAGACGCGGGGCTGAAGCCCCGCTCTACCCTAGAAGCAACGGCAACAGCAACCGCGATGGCACGGCGACAGCGACAGCAACAGCAACGGCAACAGCGACGGCAAGTGCAAGTGCAACAGCAAAAGCAGATCCCTCCGGGATGACAAACAAGAAGAGCAAGAACAAGGGCAACTATGCTGTTGACCCGATAGTACGCTGCGTACTATAGTACGTGGCGTACTATGTCTATTGCCTCAAATCTCGAATTCGCTCTCTTAGGCCTTTTACGGCAAAAGCCGCAATCTGGTTACGATCTGCGCAAGACCTTTGCCAGCACCGCGATGCGCCACTACAGCGACAGTCCTGGGTCCATCTATCCGGCGCTTCGCCGACTACAATCGCGCGGATGGATCACAGCCGATGCCAAGCCGACGGACGGCCGAGGGCGGCAAGTCTTTCATCCGTCACCTGGGGGTGAGGCCGCGCTGGTGGAGTGGCTCTCGCAGCCTGTGACGCGCGACGACGTGGTCTGGCGGCTCCCGGAGTTGATGCTGCGCTTCGCTTTCATGGATGGAAATGTTCCCCGTTCCATAGCGGTCGAGTTCCTCGATCAGTTCGAGCGGGCGCTCAGCTCTTATGTTGGGGAACTGCGTAGCGACTTCGAAAGCACCAGTTCCCTCGTGCCGTTAAACACCGGTCTCCTCGCCTTCCAATGCGGTATTGAGTCGATGGAGTCCCAACTGAGATGGGCGCGTCATGCCCGTCTGCAACTCCTGGAGACAGCAAAATGAAAACTGTACTCAAACTCGCTGCCTGTGTAACTATCTTCGCCATCTCGCTGGTCGCGGGTGGCATGCTGATTCATCTCCTGCACCTGCCGCTCGCAAGCATGCCCCCCTCCAACACGTCCGAAGGGACGCATTTTCTATTGTCTGTGGCAGCAGGCGCCTTGCTCGTGTTGGGGGTCTTCCCACTCGCCCGACGGCTCGCGGGCTCATTTGCTCTCCGTTGGATTGCGCTGGGGAGCTTCCTGTTCCTCGCCTTAGGCGTGAACACGATGATTGAGCTCACCATCTTCAGCAATCTCCCCGGCGGTGGCGAGGCCGCAGAGGCCGTTCTGTATTTTGTTCAGGTCGTGTTTTTGGGGGCTGCGGTAGCGTTCTTCTTCGGAACGGAAGAGAAGGCCGCTGCCCTGCCGCATCGCGGATGGGTTGCATGGACCGGCAGAGGAATCGCGGCATGGGTTGGCTTTCCGGTGATCTACTTCTTCTTCGGGATGTGCGTTGCGCCGATCGTTGTCCCGTACTACCAGGCTGGCGTTGCGGGTCTGCACATTCCCCCGATTTCCTCCATCTTGCAGGTGCAGTTAATTCGCAGCGCCATCTTCCTCGCCTCGTCTCTGCCGTTGATCGCGCTATGGAATGGTTCGCGCCGTGAACTGTGGCTCTCGCTGGGACTTGCGCATGCGGTCACCGTAGGGATCTTCGGCCTGGTACAGGCGACGTTCATGCCGGGAATCCTGCGCATCGTTCACAGTCTCGAAATTACGGCAGACTCTTTTGTGTACGCCGGACTGCTGGTTCTGCTGTTCAGCACCGCGAGCAAGACGGTCGTCTCGCCTGTGGCTGTGCTGCAGCCTTCAGAATGACTCCCACTGGCTGCGGACTTTGTTTACTTTGGCGTTAGTAATGGGTTCAGTAATGTTGGGCGTGGTTCCAGGTGACCCTGGGGTTCAAGTAGAACTTCAGGGTTTTGGGGTAACTGACTCTGGATGAACCTGCGCAGGTACGGGAATCGGTGGGAATACCAAGTTAGGGATTGACCAAGTGCTTGTATCTGTTTACTTTGTGGCTAATGGCTGACATGCAAACAATTTCTGCAGGTATGGATACTGAGTCCGTAGAGGCTCTCTCAATTGCGATGAATATCGGCACTACGATCCGGGGTTATCGGCTGCAGAAGGGGATGTCGCAGGGCGACATCGAGAAGCGGACCGGATTGTTGCGGTGCTACCTGTCACGGGTGGAGAACGGGCATACGGTGCCTTCACTGGAGACGCTGCAGAAGATTGCGCGGGCGCTGGATCTGCAACTGTCGGAGTTCTTTGCCGAAGAGGTGGTGGCGAAGGAGATGTCGTCGCTGCACCTGGGTGAGGATGAGATCCGGTTTTTGACGCAGGTGCAGCGCTACTCGGCGCATTTGAGCGAGAGCGATCGGCGGTTGCTGCTGGCTATGGTTAGGAAGTTTGCCCAGACGACGATGAGCTAAAGGCAGGGAATAGGGGATAGAAAGACAAAACACTTTTCACGCGTTGGGGGGAGCTTTCCGGCTCCCCCCTTCTTTTGTTTCCCTGATCGCGAGGACGGAAGAGGCAAGGGCAAAAGGTTGGCTGGGAGAGCTAGCTAGGCCCTTGGGACGTCCTGGATGGAGATGAGGCTTAGGGTGACGGTACCGGGGGTGCTGCGCTTGTGTGGCATGCCGCGGGGGATGATGAGCATGTCGCCCTTGTTGAGGGTGAGGGAGCGGGCTCCGTCGGAGGTGGGGGCGAGCCACTCGCCGGGGCCGTTGCTGCGTGAGCTCTGGGGGGTTCCGCCTAGCTCGTATTGGGTGGAGCCGTCGATGATCTGGAAGATGTGGTCGCGGTGCTCGTGGTACTCGAACTCTTTGGCGCTCTTGTTGGTTTCGACGGTGATGACGGCGGTGAAGGGCGTAGTCTTCGAGCCGGAAAGCTGGTTGTTGCCGGGAGATGCCTGGAGGCCCCTGATGATGCCTGCTAGGTTCGCTGCGGTGAAGAGCTGGAACTGGCCGGCGGGAATCGACTGGGCTTCGGCGGTGGTGGGGGAAAGGATCGTTTCGGAGAGGGATAGGGTGGCTGCAGCTGCTATAGGCGCGGTTAGAAAGAAGTCACGGCGAGTTTGATTTTTGGCCATGCAGAAGTGAACCACAAATCTTCTGCGGGTGGGAAGGGAGCGGAAGCCGATTTAGTGCTTGGTGAAGAGCACAAGAATGAAATAGCCGAAGAGAATAAGAAAAAAGGCCGCAAGTGCGAAGGTGACCTTCTGACGCTTGAGGTAGCGAGTGCGACCGCTGGTCATTCGGGGCACGAGGGGGACGCCAAGGGCAAGGCCACTGAGGAAGCCGCCGAGGTGTGCGCTGTTGTCGATGCGAATGCCAACAGGGACGACGGCGGTGCTGAGGCCAATGATGAGATTGAGCGCGGCGAACTGGATGACGGAACGGCGGAGACGCTTGAGCTCGTAGAGGGGGATGGGGAGCTTGTGGTTGGAGAGCAGGACGATGAGGATGCCGGCGATGCCGAAGACGGCGCCTGAGGCACCTGCGCCGACGGAGATGTAGTCGCGCGTGTACATGTTGATGCCCAGGCTGAGCAGGTTGCCGGCGATACCGGTGATCATGTAGACGGCGACTAATCCCAGAGGCCCAAGGAGGGGCTCGCCGAGGAGGCCGAGGTTCCAGAGGCACCACATGTTGGTGGCGAGATGGATGATGCCGACGTGGACGAAGGTGGCGGTGAGAAGACGGTACCACTCGCCGTGGAGCACCAGAATGGGAACGTTGGCTCCGAAGTGGACGAGCTGGGCGGGTGCTGGCGAGCTGGCGGAGACTCCGTGGAGGATCATCCAGAGGAAGACGGCGCAGTTGATGGCGACGAGGCTGTAGGTGCCGGGTGCGCGGAAGAAGCTTCGTCCGCGATTGGTGACGCGGGTTTGCTCTTCGGCGTAGTCGGGCATGGGGCGCGAAGGCGCTTCGGTATATTGCGGCGGGAGGATTTCGCCTTCAGACTGAGGGTCGGGTGACATATGTGTGTGTCTTCTACGCTATCGTGGCGCGAAGTGGCTGGCAAATGCAGAACCGGGAGAAAGGACTATCTGGAGGGAGAGAGGCGGATCAGGCGGCGTTTTCGTTTTTTGTGAAGCGGTCGCGTATGTCGGCGGGGATGCGCTGTTGAACGATGTCTCCGAGGAAGCCGGGGAGAGGGGTTGCGATGGCGACCAGAAGCCAGAGGAGAGCGGAGACCGCGATGCCGGTTATGGCGACGGCTTCGAGCGAGATGGCGATGACGTGGGCCTGGTTGATATGGAGGCGCACGGTGCCGATGTGGGCGACGACTTCGAGCCGGTGAATGATGACGGCGGCGAGGAGGAAGGCGGCGATGGAGAGTGTGCTGACAGTGATGAGAAGGACGTCGATAGTGCGGGCTACCTGCTGACGGCGCCGGCAATGGGCGCAGTCGGCCAGGTGCTGATCGTAGTCCTTACGCATGGCTGGGGAGAGACCAGAGATGTCGTAACGCCAGCCGGAGAGGATATCGCCAACCACCTGATCAATGCAGGTTGTTGAACGGTTACGCTGGCTAGCGGAATAGGTTAATGCGGCTTTACTCATGGTCTTAATCAGACTTTATTCTACAGTGTCTGGATAGCCGAAGAAAGCGGAAAGATTAATCGGGTAGTAATCTTGAGTATGAGGCAAGTTACATCGAATCCCGGATAAGTGCAAGAAAATAAAGTAATGCTGGTGAAGATTTTTTAGAGGCGGATGGACTCAAGCGGGGTTCCCTGTTCGGCCAGCAGAATCCGATTACCGAGCAGCGTGGGTTGGTTGGCGAGGGCCTGTTCGGCGGCGATGCGGGCGAGCTCGGGAGCGTTATTGGACTCGGAGAGGTGGCCGAGGATGATCCAGGCGGCGGTTCCGTCGTAGTCCTTCTGGAGGAACTCGGCGGTGGCGTGGTTGGAGAGGTGGCCGACGCGGGATAGGACGCGTTGCTTGACCGACCAAGGGTACGGGCCGTCCTTGAGCATCTCCAGATCGTGGTTGGATTCAAGGAGGAGGACGTCGATGCGCTTGAGGGCGGCTTTGACGTTGGGGGGCATGTAGCCGAGGTCGGTGGCGACGGCCATGCGGATGCCCTCGGAGGTGAAGACGAAGCCGCAGGGGTCGGCGGCGTCGTGGGGGATGGTGAAGGGGGTGATGTCGATGTCGCCGATGCAGAAGTGGGTGCCGGAGTTGAAGAACTCGACGGCGGGGAGGTGGGTGGGGTCGGCTTTCGTGGGGGTTGGGGGGGCGTCGGGGTCTTCGGCTTCGGTTATCTCTGTGTTGAGGCTGGCGGCTTCGGCGTAAACGCTGGTGATGGAGGCGGACTCGACGGCGATGTCGTAGGTCTGGGCGGCTACGGCGGCGGCACGGGATTCTTTTTCGCGCTGGATGTGATCGAGCCACTTGGCGTAGGTCATGGTGGTGCGCGGTGTCATCATGCGGACCCAGGCTCGATGGGTGGGTTCGGTGAAGTAGACGGGGATGTTGAGGCGGCGGGCGAGGACGCCGAGGCCAGCGACGTGGTCCTGGTGCTCGTGGGTAATGAGGATGGCGTCGAGCTGGGTCGGGTCTTCTCCTGCGATGGCCATTCGCTTGAGGAGTTCGCGGCAGGAGAGGCCGGCGTCGACGAGGATGCGGGTGCTGGACGAGGAGATGACGGTGCTGTTGCCCTTGGACCCGGAGGCTAGCACTGTCATTCGCATCATTTGGGTAGGATACGCCTGTTTGTTGTGGGTTTCGCGGGGGAGTAACTGGTTTGGTTCAGGCGGAGGGCGGTTTTACGCTGGCGATGTCGGAGAGAAGGATGGAGTGGCCGGTGGTTCCTTTCTCGATGTAGGCTCCGCTGGGGCCGGGTTCGACTTCGACGCAGAAGAGGTCAGGGGTTTCGCCCTCGTCGAAGACGAAGAGAATCTTCACGAGGAGGCGATCGCCCTGGATGGTTTCGAGGACGACTACCTCATCGATTTGCGACTGGAGAGTGGCGCGTTCGGTGTCGGTCATGACTTTACGGGGTGGCGGAGGGGGGCGAGAAAGTTGACGGTGCTGCGGAGGACGACTTCGTTGCGCTGGTTGTAGGCGAGGGTGCGGGTGCGGACGACGCCGTAGTCTTTGCGAGAGTTGGACTGGCGGACGCCGATGACTTCGATCTCGGTGCGGATGGTGTCGCCGGGGCGTACGGGCTGGGTCCAGCGCATCTCTTCGACGCCTGCGCCGATCATGCCTCCGGCTACGGTGATGGATTGGACGCGGAGTCGCATGACGATGGCGGCGGTGAGCCAGCCTGAGGCGGCGAGGCCTTTGAAGAAGGAGCCTTCGCCGGCGGCTTCGTCGAGATGGAAGGGCTGGGGGTCGTACTTCTGGCCGAACTCCTTGATTTCTTCGGCGGTGACCTTGGCGCTGCCGAGGGAGTTCATCTTCTGGCCTACGTAGAAGTCTTCGAAGTAAAGCTCTTTGGGCATCGATCCTGCTTTCGTATTTCGTTGTTGGATAAGTCTAAGCGATAGATGCTGGAGGCGTCAGTGTAGCGGCTGATTCTTTCGCAGGTCTCCCCCTTTTCGTCGTTTTGGGTTTCACAAAGTTTTAGTCGGAGAGGGCTTTCCTGATGACGCCTCCTGGTAGGACTTGTCCTGTTTGGTCTTCTGGGTGGCGGCGGCGGTCACTTTGGTGGGTAGTTCTTCAATAGCTTCGCCATGGCCTTGTTCAGGTTCTTCTCGTTCTTTTGTTGGTTGGAACTGGGATCAAGAGATTTCGTCGCATTTCCAGTCCAGACGAGCTGTTTGGTTGCGGGATCGTACATGTCGAGAACGAGAGTTCCAACACTGATGGTCGAGCTTGTTGCAGTCGCCATTCCTCCCCAGCGAACTCCACCGCCCATTCCGTACCCGCTCCACTGTTTCTCCTGATCGACAGCGATCTGATAACCGAGATAGAGATCGGCCTTGTCGCTGTCTGTTTTGGTCAATCCCTTAGCCGCCAATTGCGAATCAACCGCCTGTTTGATCTCGGCATCCGCAATCTGATTGGGATGAGAAGCACCTTCGATGGCGACCCATTTGTACGTATGGTATTTCGAAAAGTCTGTTCCGGGCATGGAGTTGTAACGCACGTCCTGAGCGGCTAATGCCCTCGCTGTGAGAAACAGCACTATTAGGAGTCCCAACGAAGAGATGAGTTTACCTGCGGATCTTGTTGACATAACTACCTCCTTACTTCCCTAAAACGATTACTAAGCGTAACGGCGGTAGAACGGTGGAGTTATTCCTTTTGGCATTCAGAATTCACGACACTTAGTCGGAGAGGGCTTTCTTGATGACGGCCTTTGGCGGGACTTGTCTTCCTCGGTCTTCTGGGAGGCGGCGATGGGCTGGAGGTCCCTGACGACTTTGGGTTCCGCGATAGGAAGGATGGTGGTCGATCGAGTAGTTTTTGCGTATGCAGCTTGCATGCCGAGAGAATCGGGACTACCAAAACCGCAGGAAGGGTAATGCCCAGCATGACATAGGTTGGCGCTTGCTTTCGCTCAATCACGTCGCTGCTCCTTTCGGACGGAACACTCGACACAGATGTTCGTGATTGTTTTTCGCGGCCTGGTAACGGCACTAACTATATATCACGATGTGACGGCTCGACTCACAGGCTGATGCTGATGTAGAGCGAGCACAGCTCTGGGAAGATGCCGAAAAGATCAGGTGTAGGTGTAGAAGCCGCGGCCGGATTTGCGGCCTAGCCAGCCGGCATCGACCATGCGGATGAGTAGGGGGCAGGGGCGGTATTTAGGGTCTCCGAGACCGGCTACGAGGACGCGCATGATGTCGAGGCAGACGTCGAGGCCGATGAAGTCGGCGAGGGTGAGCGGACCCATGGGGTGGGCCATGCCGAGTTGGAAGACTTTGTCGACGGCTTCGGGTGTGGCGACGCCTTCCATGACGGCGTAGATGGCCTCGTTGATGAGGGGCATGAGGACGCGGTTGGAGACGAAGCCTGCAGCGTCGTTGACCTCGACCGGGGTTTTGCCTAGTTGTTGCGAGAGGGCGTGGACGGTGTCGAAGGTGGCTTGTGAGGTTTGAAGGCCGCGAATGACTTCGACGAGCTGCATGACCGGCACGGGGTTGAAGAAGTGCATGCCGATGACTTGTTCGGGGCGCTTTGTCTGGGCGGCGATTTTGGTGATGGATATGGAGCTGGTGTTGGTCGTGAGTATGGCTGAGGGTGGGAGGATGCGGTCGAGGTCTTTGAAGATGGCGGATTTGATCTCGAACTGCTCGTTTGCGGCTTCGATGGCGATTTCGCACGTCTTGAGGGATTCGCGATCGAGCGTTGGGGTGATGCGGGCTAGTGATTGCGTTGCTTGATCCTGCGTGAGTTTTTCTTTGGCTACTTCGCGGGCGAGGTTTTTTTCGATGGTGGCGAGGCCGCGGTCGAGGAAGGACTGTTGGATGTCGCAGAGGATGACGTTGAAGCCAGAACGCACGCAGACATGGGCTATGCCGTTGCCCATGGTTCCGGCGCCTAGGACTGCGATGGTTTTGAGTGCGGGCATAAGGGTGATTCTTGCGACTTTGAAGTTTAGCAGTTTGGGAGTGAGGGTTAGTTGGATAAGCGATGAGGTGAAGTCTTCGAGACTGTCCGTTTTCGGAGAAGCGGCCAGGGAAATGCTCCTGCCGAATTTGCCATGAAGCCTGCTTGAGCAGAACAACAGGATGACCTCTCCGCCCTCAATAGTCGTCATCATTTTTAGATTGACATTATAAAATTATGATGCTATGCAGTGATCGCTCCAAAGAGGGTATCGTTTCAGGAACGAGTTGTTTCGCATCGCAAAGGGTACCCTTTCAGGCCCTGCCTCAAGCAAATCAGATGTTGGCGGCAAAAAATAAGACTGAGGAAAAAACCTGGGTTCTTCATACCCCGAGGAGGTTTTCTATGTCTACGCATCGACAACAAATCAACGTAGTAGCCATGGTTATTTCGATTGCTATGGCTCAAGCTGTACCGGCTCACGCGGATCCGATTCCCTTCAGTGTTCTCTCTGACGCGACTCTTGCCGGCCCAAAGCCAGGGGCGCCGCTGAACGGAAAGAACCCTGTCGTAGCAATCACCGAGAACGGTGCCGAGGCAATTGCATCGGTATCGGTTGGCGGGAAAAAGGTAACGCAAAATATGGACGGTTCGTGGTCGATTGGGCCATTGGGGTCCATTCAATTGGGTACGGTCAATGTGGGCGACCCCGAAGACAAGACTTCGCTCAGCGACATGATCGACATTAGAAATGGAGCCGGCTCAATCATTATCACCAACAAGGACGACGGATTCACTTCGGACGTGGATTCGGATAGCCCAGCGGAGACTGGTGAGAAGGCTACCGTCAAAAATGGCGCAGCCACCGCAACGTATACGATCTCATCGCCCAGCGAGGTGCCGGAACCGGCCTCATTTGTGCTCCTGGGGATCGGTTTGATGGCTCTTAGTGCGGTTCTTCATAGTAAGAAGCTGTAGAGGCGTTTCAAGCAGCCCATGGTTCCGGCGCCGAGGACTGCGATGGTTTTGAGTTCGGGCATAAGGGTGATTTGTGCGACTTTGAAGTTTAGCAGTTTGGAAGTGAGGCTTTACTTCAGGCAAGTGATGAGGTGAAGTCTCCGAGAATTTTCCGGTCTCCCAACCACGCTTCCATTTGCAGCAGTGAGTCCCGTCAGATACTCACTTCGCAACAGCTTCGAGAGGAATCGCCTCGAAGTACTTTGGCACAATCACCTTTGTTTTCGGAGAAGCGGCCACGATCTCTTGTACGAAGGATTGCAGGGCCTCGAGGGCAGGCTGCTGCGAGGCGTTATACGGCGCCAGAAAGTTGTCCCAGTGAGTCGGGAGGACTATGGCTGGATAATGCAGATCGCGCATAAGGCGGCCGCTGTAGTCGTAGATTTCCTTTCGGGAAGCACCGGCCCCGATCAACGCGACGTCGGGCTCCAGTCCTAGGATCTCGCGTTCGATGTAGTTCATCCCCCCAAACGCGAGAATCTGATGATCGTGAAAACGAATCAGGTAGGCGAGGGTGCCTCCCTCTGGGTGGATCTGTTCCAAGGTCAATGGTGCTTTTATTCCCGCTGGGGCAGTCGCGGAACTGAAGTAGTGCTTGTGGTCCAGGGGGCTGTGAATGCTGGGAATCACTTTGAGGGAAAAGGAACCGAACTCGTAGTCCTCTCCGCCGCGCACGGTAGTCAGCTGTTGTTCTGGTACGCTGTAGGCCCGCATCACATTTTCGGTGCTCTCGGTGCCGATCACTACGGCGCCAGTTTTGAGGGCGATGTGAGGAACATCCAGTATGTGGTCGTAATGTGTGTGAGTGACGAGAACACAATCTGCTCGCTGAATGTGCGAATCGATTGCCGCCACGTCCTGCGAGGCAACATCACCCCACCCATATGCCCGGCGGGCGTCTCCAGCCATTGAGTGGCCCGCCCCTCCTCCCGGTCGCGCAGGTCCGTTGATTCGCGACAGACATGGATCGATCAGAATAGAGGTGGTTCCATCGGTGATTTCCCAGCCTGCCGTTCCCAGATATTTCAGGACGACTTGATAACTTTTCTCCGCGCCCCGTTGGTCCTGAGCCGCTAGAGTTCCGAGCACAAATA
>DATMQZ010000044.1:0-8583 GCA_035566575.1 Edaphobacter sp. | reverse complement strand
ATGTAATCTGTCGGGCGGAACTCGGTCCGACCCAAACATCTCTCCGATCGCACGTTCGACCATGATTACTACTTCGAACTCCCTGGTGAGGGAGCGGGATGCCCAATCAAGTGGGCGGTGATTTACTTCACACCATGTCTGTAACCAGGCTCTCCCGCGTGCGAACCGAACTTCAAACTCTGTTGATAGTCATATCCCTTCCTCCACATCCAGTAGAGGCTGATGGCTAGCCTGCGTGCCATCGCCACCTTGGCGATGCGGCGGTCGCGACGCATGGCCAGATGAACGAAGCGACGTCGCCAGTCGGGGTCACTGGTTTCGTAGGGTCGTGAGGGCGCGGACTCCCAAACGGAAAGACATACCACTCCGGGCGAATGTCTTTGAACTTCTCGCGATACCATACTGAGTAGTCAAGGATAGCTTGATACAGTATCGAGTTAATGGGGATAGTGCGACCGTCTCCCGCATTAGTCTTGCTCTTTCCTACCTGCAGGTATCTCTTATCGAGGTGTACCCGTCCCCACTGGAGAGATTTCGTTTCGGCATCGCGCATACCTGCGTTGAGCGCCATGGTTAGCGCAAGGTAGATATGGGGAGAACGGGACTTTCTCGATAGCTGCCCCATCCTATGCGTTTCGTCGGCGTCATACGCTTTACCAATTTTTCTGCGGGTCGGGAGCTTGAGTTTTTTCTTCTTGCGAAGACTGGCACGAATCACGTCGCCCTGCTGCTCCATCATCGTCAGAAGAAATCGTACCTCTTCATTGACAGATTTAGGGGCAGCGAGCTCTTTGAGGCGCGAGCTCTGGTAGCTCAGAACGGCGGCTTCATCAATATCGACCAGCAGTTTATCTCCAAGATGCCTGGTCACGTGACCGATAGCGTATTCAGCAAACGTCACGCCGCGGAAGCGCAGCCGGTAATCATCCAAGTATTTGGCCGCAACATCCCGTAAGACCCGTATGCGGTTTTCGCGTATCTCAGTAATGTTGTGAAAGCCCTGTTCGAGCTCGCGCCGCCGTTGCTGCTCAGCGGCTTTGGCCACGATCTTCGATGACGATTTAGTGGACTCCCGTATTCGCTGATTTCCGAATTGAAAGTCGTACCACCAAATCTCTCCTCGTTTGACTAGCGTCACGGCGGTCCTTCCTCTCTTAGTCTGGTCAACGCTTCGCCCGGGGGTCGCCGGCGCTCCTTGAGGCCACCATCCTGGTGCAGCGGGATAAAGTCTGCCCCAGATCGAAAACTCGAGCAAATGGAGCTGTCAGAGTTCTTGCTGGGCCGAAGCGTGGTTGTGTTTGAACCGGCAAGAGGTGCCAGATCGAGGGAGAGAAACCGAAGAGAGATGGGATTAGAGTCGGGTCTGAGGAGAACCGATTACAGTGCTCAAAAGAGCTACGTTGCTACCCGCGCTACCCTCGTTATGAAGGAGCTACGACACAAAATCCACCACAATTTGGGAAATTAGGAGATTTTGCTGACTTTTGAGTTTTTGTAAGTTGTTGATTTTGAATGGCTCCTGAGGTAGGACTCGAACCTACAACCCTTCGGTTAACAGCCGAATGCTCTGCCATTGAGCTACTCAGGAGTGTGCTGGAACGCGACAGTCTCTCGCATTTGCGCTAACACAGTTATAACAAAAGCGGCACGATGGGTCAAAGGGTCGAACAGGATGACGGGCGAATGCTGCGGCGTTATGATTCGAGAGAGTATCTGAAAGGAAGCCTGCTATGCCCCCACGCATCTCCCGCTTAACTCGCGACGAGGTTCCAGCCGCTGCAATAACAATATATGACCGATATCTGCGCGACCGCGGCAATGTGCCAAACATGTTTCGAACCATGGCTCACAGACCGGAGATTTTTCAGACAATCATTGCGCACATGGAAGCGGTTTTGAATACCGGTACACTGCCGAAAGCGCTCAAAGAGTTGGTAATCGTGCGAACCTCGCAGTTGAATCGCACGCCATACTGTCTGGCCTCGCACACAACTATCTGCCGCAAACTTGGGTGGAGCGATGTGCAGCTTGAGGCTCTGCACGATGCGGCCGGAAGCGCTGAGTTCACCGAGCGGGAAAAAGTGGCTATCCACTTAGCCGAAGTAATGACGCTCGATGCGCACTCGTATTCCGAAGCCGAATTTGCACGGCTTCGGAGCTTTTACACGGAAGGTGAAGTTGTGGAACTCATGGCGGCGATAGGGTTGTTCAATTACTTCAACCGCTTCAACGACCTGTTGGAGATGGAGCCAACGCAGCCGGCCAGCGCAGAAGAGCTGGCTTTGGCAGGCGTGGTTCCGGCATCTGTCTAGATCGTCCTGCTAAGGGTAAAGAAGAACCGCTATGTTGTAAGCGGTAAAGGGGCCTGAGTCGGTGGAGATGCAGGCCCCAACGACCGCCTCATGGTATTTCCCTGAGTTCAACCGAGCCTGAAGCTGGCTTGGCAATTCAGACAATCTTCCTGCGGTGTACCGCATGACAAACCAGGGTTGGCGACGGCCGGCGTACCCAGTCGACATACTGCAGGTCCGGCGAGCGTCTTCGACACTGATTCCTTTGGCGCCTATTTGTACTCCCGACTCTTTAAGAAGAGCAGCAACTTTCAGCTCTTGCTCATTGAAACTTATATCTTTAACGGTGCTGGCAAAATCTTCGACCGCAAAAAACTCATGATTGCGAACTACAACAGAGATGCCTACGGAGTCGACGTTGGGGTCCAGAAGATTTTCACGGTGACCTTTAGAGTGCATCCAAAGATCGTGGATGACGGCCGAGTTCCCTGCTTCCGCTACATTTTCCGTAATGAGGCTGAAGCGCGCCCCGGCATGCGCTCCGCGGGCCGAGAGCTCTGGTTCGCCGGGAAACTGGTGGGATATTTCAGCGTGTGCCGCCATCTGATTGGCATGGTACAGAGCCGCCCGGGCGAGAACAGGATCTCTGCGGAGCGGTGGAATACCACGTGCAGCGCGCTCTTGATTGGCAGCGTCAAGGAGATACTGCTCTGCTACGTTTGGCATCGCTGCAGCTTGCTCGGACCTTCCCCTATTGGGGAAGACTACAGCGGCCGTCACAAGAAACAGAGTGATTCCAAATGCCTTATTGCGAATATTGCGGATCGTACCCTGCTGCCACATGAAAAATATGTCCCTGTTTTTTGTTACCTTGAGCGATAAACCTGCGGCACTTGCAGCGATATTAGGCGGCGGGTGCAGTCGAGGTTAATACCACTTTCGGGTAAGGTGACGAGCGCCAGGGCAGACAGTAAATACCAACAGAGAAAAATCAGTACTGATTATAGATCGCGAAGAATCAGCAACTGGTTACCAGAATAGATTCCTACGCCTGAATGTATAGACCGCAACAATTGCAAAAGCACTCGGTTCGGCTCATCAAAAAGATGAGCCGTCATTGTTGTTCGTCCTGGCCGGCCAGCCGACAGGCTCAAATAATGGTCGTCAATTCTAATCCTTGTTTCGCATCCACGAAACCATCGGGGATCGCACGTACTGCAGATTCACTCATCTCCCTCATTGAAACTTCGGGCCAGTGTGGCAACATTTCTCGCTATGTCGCAGGCAAGATACAGCTGTGCTGGAGCGCCGCTTCTTCAGCTCATTTTCTTTTAGCTGGACGAGACGCTCAAACCTTCTAAACAGAAAGGCCCCCGCCGAAGCGGAGGCCCTTCCACACTCAAAAACCTGAAGCTTACGCCTGCACCTTAAGGAAGATGATGACGAACGTAAACAGCGCGAGCGACTCGATGAACGCCAGACCGAGAATCAGGAAGATAAAGATTCCAGGACGAGCACCCGGGTTACGCGCCAGAGCCTCAGTTGCCGAGGCCGTTGCCTTACCCTGACCCAGACCGCAAAGACCAGCGGCCAGAGCCATGCCCAAACCGGCAGCCAGTGGAACCCACTGCGATGCGGGCGAGTAGTTACCAGCGCCCTGCGCAAAAGCCGGCGTTGCAAGCAGCATCGCGGCCAACGACATAAACAGATATTGCAGCTTCTTCATGTAATACTCCGTCTCCCGTCAGATACGCCGCCAGTGGGTGGTTGATGCTCACCGTGCTGGCACCCTCACGCTGTACGACGTTGTTGCTACCGCAAAGAGGGAGCCCCTAAGCGGCAAACTCAATCTCTGAAACTCTTCCCAACACCTCAAACAGATCGGCCTTCGTTGTTGCTTAGCCTTTGCTGTTGTCTTGGTGGTTGCTTTTGCTTCTGAGGTAGGCCTGGGCTTTAGCGCAGGCATTCTCATCCGCCACCAAATCGGCCTTTAGCCCTGGGGTATGCCTTCCTACCCCAGCAAATCTCTAATGATCGTGCGCCACAGCCAGTGACAGGTAAATCGCCGCCAGCAGCAGAAACACATAAGCCTGAATCACAGCCACACCAAGGTGCAGCCCCAGGAACACCAGCGGAATTCCGATCGGAACCAGCGAGAAGAACGCCAGCGTCAACAAGTCGCCAGCAAACATATTCGCGTAAAGTCGAACCGTCAGCGAAAGCACACGCGCGCAGTGCGAGATGATCTCAATCGGAAACAGCAGCGGATACAGCCACCACACCGGCCCAAGGAACTGCTTGATGTAACCTGCACCATTCGAGCGAACGCCATGGTAGTGGTAGTAGATAAACGTAACCAGCGCAAAACCCAGTGGCACCACCGGATTCGCCGTAGGCGACTCGAGTCCCGGCACAAGTCCCAGCAGATTGCTCAGCAGGATGAACAGAAACAGCGCAGTCAGATAGCTGACAAACCGCGCTGATCCATGCCCGATGATCTGCTCGCTCTGATCGGACACAAATTCGTTCGTCATCTCCGCCAGATGCTGCACGCCATTCGGCTTCTCAACGCTAAGCGTCAGCCGCACCACAATGAAGTAGGCCAGCAGGAAGCCAACCACCAGCAGTTCCATCGCAAATGCGTTCGAAATCGGAGCCTCAGGAAACTTCGGCTGCACATGCACAGCCCGCAGCAGCGCCGTCACGGGCGCAGCAAAGTGGGCGTTCAAAAATTGGGTAAACAAAGTCTGTGTCGGCATATAAATTTCAGTCGAATCTGGCCCGAACGTCGGTCTAGACAGTCCACGCCTTCATTAACCTCAGCCCCTCCACCGAGAGTGCAAACACTCCCAGCGCAAGGCCTCCAGCCAGCGCATAGACCGATCCGTTCAGTACCTTAAGGCTAACATAAAGCAGCACAACCGTAAGCCCCAGACGCACGAAGAATCCGAGCAAAACCATCCCCATCGGCCTCGCCTTCGCCCCACCGTCCATCCGAACCATCACCGCGGTCATCAACCGCAGCCATTCATACAGCCCCGACCCCGAAATCGCCGACCCAACCAGCAGCAGCAACGCACTCTGCCATCCCAGCTTCCACCACAACACCGGAGCCACAATCACCGTCACAACCACCAGCAGACGCAGCGCCCGCCAGATCGTCCGCTTGAAATCCTCGTCGCTGAAGCTCTCCATCGCCCGCATCAACGATCCCTCTTCAAAAACCGCGAAGCCGTCACAAATATCTGCATAAAACCCGCCACCGCCCCCAACAAAATCCCCACAATCCCCATCCAATTCTGATGAAAATGTCTATCCAGCCAAGACCCAATCAGCCACCCGATCACGCACCCCGCCGGCAGCGCAATCGCAAGCTGAATCATCGACTCAGCCTTCACCAGCTCGCCCAGCGCCCCGCTCTTCTTGTTCCCCGCCCCATCATCGTCCATAGCCCTCTATTACATCACGACGGTCCGACCACGGATCACACAGATCAAAAACGGATAAAGACAACCCCACAGCATCCAATACCAGATGTCCGAAGAATCAATCGGTGAAATCGGCGTTCCACAGTTGCATTTCATCCGCGTCCCTCCGCGCTTATCCGCGGTCGCCCCGCCCCGCTATACTGGAACCTCAATCACATCAGCCAAAAGGAAAAACCCGTGTTCGAGTCCGAGTTTGAGCAAAACCTCTACGCCCTCCGCCGCGACAAGCTGAAGCAGATCGCCGCCCTCGGACAGGAAGCCGGCTTATCCGAGGCCCAGGCCACCTACCCCAACTGCTACTCCACCAGCCACACTATCCCCGAGCTCCGCGCCGCCTTCGACTCCCTCATCGCCGAAGAGCTCGAGGCCGCCCCCACTCCCATCACCGTCCGCATCGCCGGACGCATCATGGCCATCCGCGTCCAGGGCAAGGCCGGATTCGCCCAGCTCCAGCAGGGCGGCCAGCGCATGCAGATCTACGTCCGCAAAGACGACGTCGGCGAAAACGCCTTCGCCCTCTACAAGCTCCTCGACCTCGGCGACCACATCGGCGTAATCGGCCACCTCTTCCGCACCCGCACCGGCGAGCTCACCGTCCACGTCTCCAAGCTCACCTTCCTCAGCAAAGCCCTCCTCGCCCTGCCCGACAAGTATCACGGCCTGGCCGACACCGAGCTCCGCTACCGCCAACGCTACGTCGACCTCTTCATGAACACCGGCGCCCTCAAGCCACCCGCGCCCGCAGCATCGGCCGGAACAGAAGCAGCCGAAGCAGCCGTCATCGAGCCCCCCACCGAACCCACCGAAGAAGAATCCTCTCGCAACGTCCGCGAGGTCTTCGTCAAGCGCGCCGCCATCCTCCGCGCCATCCGTTACTTCTTCGACCACCGCGGCTACCTCGAAGTCGAAACCCCCATGATGCAGCAGATCGCCGGCGGAGCCGCAGCCCGCCCCTTCACCACCCACCACAACGAGCTAGACCTCGAGCTCTACCTCCGCATAGCCCCCGAACTGTACTTGAAGCGCCTCGTAGTCGGAGGCCTAGACCGCGTCTACGAGATCAACCGCAACTTCCGCAACGAGGGCGTCAGCACCCGCCACAACCCCGAGTTCACCATGCTCGAGTTCTATCAGGCCTACGCCAACTATCACGACCTCATGCGCCTCACCGAAGAGCTCATCATCGACGTCGCCTGCCAGGTCAACAAATCCACCATCACCCACTTCAACGGCCACGAGATCGACCTCGCCAAATGGACCAAGCTTTCCATGCGTGAAGCCATCCTCCACTTCTGGCCCGAGAACGTAGGCGAAAAGCCAGCCCTCTCCGTCTTCGCCGACAAGGACGCCACCGTCGCTCTCGTCCATCAGCTCCGCGCCGCAAACATCAGCATCGAGTACGCCCCCTCCGAGCCCTTGGGCAAAACCATCGCCACCATCTTTGAGACCGTAGCCGAACCCCACCTCATCCAGCCCACTATCATCTACGACTTCCCTCTCGCCGTCAGTCCCCTCTCCAAGAAAAAGCCCGACGAGCCCGACTGGGTCGAGCGTTTCGAGTTCTACATTGGAGGCTTCGAGGTAGGCAACGCCTTCTCCGAGCTCAACGACCCCGAAGACCAGCGCCAGCGCTTCCTCGACCAGCTCGACCAGAAAGAAAAGGGCGACGACGAAGCCCACCAGATGGACGAAGACTACGTCCGAGCCCTCGGCTACGGCCTCCCGCCCACCGCAGGCGAAGGCATAGGCATCGACCGCCTCACCATGCTCCTCACCAACTCCCGCTCCATCCGCGACGTAATCCTCTTCCCCCTCATGCGCCCCGTCCAAAAGAGCACTGAGCAAGTCGCAGCCAGGCAAAACCAACCCCACGGCGAGTCCGCCGAGTAGCACCACAAACGCCCTAAGCGGAAACCAAAGCCTTAGTTATGTTGAGGCGTGGGATCAGTGTGCAGAAGCGTTGAATAACGGGGCGTAGTCTGAAGCACGAGGCGGGTGTCGCGGGCAAAAGTGACCTCGCGGCCGCGTGCGAACCAACGGCGATAGAGCGAAACAGCAGTGCCGTACGCTCCGATGCCGGCTGATATCTTCGCCGAGCCCCCAGCAAGGCCAATGATATTGCCGGCGAAGCCAAAGCCGTTGGCGCCGACGGTATTCCTCGCGCCTTGGGCGTCGCGATCTTCGTCAAGAGGGCGGGTGGCGAGAAAGGCCAGGATGAGCGGAACGACGATCTTGTCCTGCGGCTTGGGATTAACCTTGCCCTCGGAGTTCATGGCGAGGTTGGCATTGGCAGCAGCATCTGCCCCTGTAAGCGCTGTCTGAACGTTCTGGACGTGGCCGTCGGGGAGAACAATTTCTTTGAAGTCGAAGCCGAGGCTGCCAGCACGCGCAAACGAGCGGGCGGGTTTGGCTTTTGTGATAGCACCAATGATGGTGGCTCCCTGGGGCACCGCGATGGTGTGGTCGGCGTTATAGATGGGTTCGGCGACGGTAGCGCGGATAGGCTGGCCTGTTTTGGCGACGGCAGAGGAGAGTTCGTCACGAAGGTAGGCCTGGATGATCCAGGCAGGTCGGCCGTTGGCGTCCGCTACCGCAGCGGCCTCGGGTTTGTCCGCTGCAGGCTTCGGCGTCGGGTCTGGATCGGGCTGTGGCGGGACCGAGATGGGTTCGACAGTCTCCACAGTCCAGGCGGTGCCCTTTTCGATCCGCTCGGGGTGGTAAGGCAGCTGGTGATAGATGAACTGTACGAAGCGGTCGACTTTTCCGGGAGCGATAAAGACATCGGCCTGGTCGTGGAGCACCTG
>DATMQZ010000043.1:0-6135 GCA_035566575.1 Edaphobacter sp. | reverse complement strand
GTCCTTGGGCAGCACCACCACCTTGCCCTTAGGCGTAAACGTGTAGACCTCCTCCGGGTACAGGTCGATCTTCAGCGTTGACATGAACTCGTTCGGGTCCGACATCTCCCGCTGCCACTCCATCAACTGCCGCACCCACGCCAGCCGCTGCTCATCCTTCGCCGTCACATTGTCGCCGGCCTTGTACTTCCAGTGCGCCGCAATCCCCTCCTCTGCGACGCGATGCATCTCCTCCGTCCGTATCTGCACCTCGAACTGGTGCCCACCCTCCGCAATCAAAGTCGTATGCAGCGACTGATAAAGATTCGGCCGCGGCATTGCAATAAAGTCCTTGATGCGTCCCGGCACCGGCCGCCAGATGCTATGCAGCAATCCCAGCAACGCATAGCAATCCTGCACCGTATCCGTAATCACCCGAATCGCCAGCAGGTCGTACACCTGGTCCACGGGAATCTTCTGGTCCTGCAGCTTCTGCTGGATCGAGTAAAGCCGCTTGATCCGAGACTCCACCCGCCCCGGAATCTTGAACTCCCGCAGCTTATCTTCCATCTGCGTCACAATCTTGCGCAGAAACTCCTCGCCCGCTCCACGCAGCGCGTCGACCTCTGTCGAAACCTGCTCATACCCATAAGGATCGGTATAGCGAAACGCCAGATCCTCCAGCTCGCCGCGCAGCTTGCCCATTCCCAGGCGATGCGCCAGCGGAGCGTAGATATCCAGCGTCTCCCGCGCAATCTTCTGCTGCTTCTCCGGCTTCAGATGCTCCAGCGTTCGCATATTATGCAGCCGGTCCGCCAGCTTGATGATCACCACGCGAACGTCCGTCACCATCGCCAGCAGCATCTTGCGAATGTTCTCCGCCTGATGATCTTCTCTATTCGCAAACTTGATCTTGTCGAGCTTCGTCACACCCTCGACGATGTGCGCCACCTGATCGCCAAACTGTTTGGCAATCTCCTCCGACGTCACACCCGTATCTTCCACCGCATCATGCAGCAGTCCTGCCGCAATTGCCGTCGAGTCCATCTTCAACTCGGCCAGCACCTGCCCAACCTCCAACGGATGGATGACATACGGCTCCCCACTCGCCCGCTTTTGCCCTTCATGCTGTTGCAGACAGAAGGCCCATGCCTTCCGAATCAAATCCAGATCGTCTCCGGGCCGGTTCTCATGCACCGTCTCGAGCAACCGTTGAAACTTCGCATCGACGCTCAGAATATCCGCCACAGAAGATCCCGCCAGATGCGAAGCAGAAGACTCCTCCGGTGTAGCCACCGGCAACGGCGAGACAAATCTCCCCACTGGCTCATCCAGCCCAATCTCAATCTTTGATTTTCCAGGTGGTACAACTGGAACCTTACCGTTATCCAGGGCAGCAGGAGTCGTACTGGAAGGACCCGTCGGAGCCGCGACCGGAAGAGCCGTCTTCGGCTCAATTCCTGTGTCTGCACTCTTTATTTCCGGATCGCTCTTCAGTTCGTTACGCGGTTCTGGCTGCGGGCCAGCCTGCGAAGAGGCCGGATTAGCGATTGCCATAGCCCATTATAGGCTGCGTCTCCAACTACTGCACTAAAGAGTCGATTTCCGTGCCTCTCCTGTGGCTATTCCTCGTTTACCCGGCTGCCGAAGGCTCCGGAGGGTGGCCCAGCCCTGGAGGAAGATGAATGGCATAACGGGCAAGCCTGCCAGCATTGGATTCGATCGGCGAGGCCGTGGCGATGATAACTAATCCCGGAAAAGATTCGAGGCGTTGGAGAAGGCGCGATACCTCGATGTTCGCGTAACGGTCGTGGCTGTCGCGGACCTCGGTGCGCTCACCAAAGAGAGCATCAGCCTCGTCGAAGAACAGTATCGAGAGTGCCGGGTCGGTCGTCTCCAGAATCCGGTTGAGATTCTTCTCTGTTTCGCCAATATATCGAGAGACAACCGCCCCAAGATCGACGCGAAGAAGATCCCGGCCCAGAGCATGAGCAACCGCTTCCGCCGCGAGAGCCGAGCTCGCAGCATTGCCGGAGAGAAACAGCCCGGTAGCCGAGGTCGGGGGCATACCGGCACGAAGTTCACTTGCGATCCTCTGAAGCTGCCCAAGAGTGTCCGTTGGAATATCAAGGCTCGAGAGCGGAACAGACGGAATGATGCGGCGAAGAAGCTGCGGCGGGAAGGTCATGTGCGAGCCTCGCGATGTGGCTGCAATTGTAGAAGATCAAAGCTAGCCCAGCCAGCCAGCGTATAGCTCACCATTCGACAGCAGAATTTCATCTGATTAGGATTCAGGCAACGTCAATGAGCTCAATTCTCAACCTGTGGAAGAAGAACCTCGGGCAGGTGCCGTCGTCGGTCTGGGACGATACTTCATTGGAAGCCTTGGTCTTAGCAGACAACGGGCTGAAAGATATATCGAAGCGGTTGGGGCAATTGAGGAACCTGCGGATGCTTGACCTCGGCCACAACCAACTATCGACGATTCCCGAGACTATAGGCGAGATCGTCGGACTAAGTGATTACCTGTATCTGCATGACAACAGGCTTTCCAGTTTGCCTTCATCCATCGGGCGGCTTCGCAAACTCCGATATCTGAATATCAGTGAGAATGCATTTTCAGAGCTACCTGAATCGGTTTGCGCCATGTCCGGCCTGATTGAGTTGCGCGTTACTGACAATCAACTCACATCCATACCGGATTGCATTGGGCACTTGTCTCGACTCCGTGAACTTCACCTCCGAAACAATAGCTTGATTACATTGCCTGCAGTGATTTCACGACTCTCTGAGTTGCGTCAACTCGACCTTCGTGGAAATCCGATTCAGTCCCTGCCGCAGGAAATTGCTCGTTTGCCCAAATTGGAGAAGTTGGACCTACGCTGGGTCGATTCGCTGCCTTCACAAGAGTGGTTCGGTGCTCTTGAGGAGCGCGGGTGTGTGATTTACCGCTAGAACTTCCCCTGTCTCTGTCGGGGCATGTCACGGTCAAAATCGTAAGTAGCACAGAGTCTTCCTCAGGATCATTGAAGATGGGTCCGCTACAAAGAAAACCCCGCACAGGGCGAGGCTTCTTTGTAGCAACTAGCGATGCAACGCGATCTACCCCTTAGCCGCCAGCTGCCGCAGGACATACTGCAGGATCCCGCCATTCTGGTAGTACAGAATCTCCTGCGGCGTATCAATCCGCACACTCACGCAGAACTCCGTCGTCTTGCCCAGGTCCGACTCAGCAAACACCGCAAGCTCCTTGCCATTGGCAAACTTGCTGTCCAGCATCGCCTTCAATTCTCCCGGAGCATCCCCAATCCGATAAACCTCCTCGCCCGAAAGGTGCAGCGACTCAGCATTCTGCCCCGGCAAAAACTGAAGTGGCAGAATCCCCATCCCAACAAGATTCGACCGGTGAATGCGCTCATAGCTCTCCGCGATCACAAACCGAATTCCCAGTAGCCGCGGACCCTTCGCCGCCCAGTCCCTCGACGACCCCGACCCATACTCCTTGCCCGCGATGATCGCCAACGGCGTCCCGCGCTGAGCATACGCAACCGAAGCGTCATAGATCGACATAGGCATACCCTCCGGCAACAACCGAGTCACACCGCCCTCAGTCCCCGGAGCTAGCTTGTTCCGCAGCCGAACGTTCGCAAACGTCCCCCGCACCATCACCTCATGGTTGCCGCGCCGCGACCCATAACTATTGAAGTCCGCCGGCTTTACTCCATGCTCGGTCAGGTACTTACCCGCAGGCCCATTCAGCTTGATCGACCCCGCCGGCGAAATATGGTCTGTCGTCACCGAATCGCCCAGCACCGCCAGCACTCGCGCCCCATGGATATCCTCCACCGGAGCAGGCACCGCAGCCATCCCATCAAAATAAGGAGCTTTCCGGATATAAGTCGAATCCGCCTCCCACCCATACGTATCGCCCGCCGGAAACTTCAGATTCTGCCAGTTCTGATCGCCCTTCGTCACCGTGCTGTACTCGTGCCGGAACATCTCCGAGTCAATCGAGCTCGCAACCGTCTCCGCGACCTCCTTCTGCGTCGGCCAGATATCACGCAGAAACACCGGCTGCCCATCCTTGCCCTTGCCCAGCGGTTCCGTATCGAAGTTGTGCTCAATATGCCCCGCCAGCGCATAAGCCACCACCAGCGGAGGACTCATCAGATAGTTCGCCCGAACCTCAGGCGAAATCCTTCCCTCAAAATTCCGATTCCCCGACAGCACCGAAACCGCCACCAACCCATGGTCTTCAATCGACTTCGAAACATCCGTCGGCAGCGGCCCCGAATTACCAATACAAGTGGTGCACCCATACCCCACCGTCTGGAACCGCAGCTCATCGAGATAAGGCATCAGCCCCGACTTCACGTAATAATCCGTCACCACACGCGAGCCCGGCGCAAGCGAAGTCTTCACCCACGGCGGAGTCCTCAGCCCCTTCTCCACCGCCTTCTTCGCCAGCAATCCAGCCGCAATCATCACATAAGGATTCGAAGTATTCGTGCACGAAGTAATCGCCGCAATCACAATCGACCCATGGTGCAGATACTTATCCGGATCGATACCAAACCGGCTCCGAATCGAAACCGCCGGAGCCTCCAGCGTCGCCACCCCACCCCGCTCATCCTCGAGCGTCTCCACTGCAACCCGCGGAGCCTCCACCACCGGCGCAGGCGACCCAGCCTTGCTCGTAATATCTCCCGTGGCCGAGGCATGCCCACCCTCACCCTCCCACCGCACCAGCTGCCGAACCGTCTGCGCAGCAGCATTCGGCCCCAGCAGCGCAGGCAGTTGCTCCTTGAAGCTTTCCCCGGCCTTCGACAGCAACACCCGATCCTGCGGCCGCTTCGGCCCCGCCACACTCGGCTCCACCGTCGCCAGATCCAGCGAGATCGTAGCCGAGTACACCGCCTCCGCAGCATCTACCGTATGGAACATCCCCTGCTCGCGATAGTAAGCTTCCACCAGAGCAATCTGCTCCTCCGACCGCCCCGTCAGCCGCAGATACCGCAGAGTCTCCGCATCCACCGGAAAGATCCCGCAAGTAGCCCCATACTCGGGAGCCATATTCGCAATCGTCGCGCGATCGGCCAGCGGTAACTCGGCAATTCCCGGCCCATAAAACTCCACAAACTTACCAACCACCCCAAGCTTCCGCAGAGCCTCCGTCACCGTCAGCACCAGATCAGTAGCCGTAGTCCCTTCCTTCAACTTACCCGTCAGCTTGAACCCAACCACCTGCGGCACCAGCATGCTCACCGGCTGCCCCAGCATCGCCGCCTCGGCCTCAATTCCACCCACACCCCAACCCAGCACACCCAACCCATTAATCATCGTCGTATGCGAGTCCGTCCCCACCAGCGTGTCCGGATACGCCATCGCATACTTCTGCTCGACCGTGGCCTTGCTTCCTTCCGTCGCCACAGCATCCAGGCTCGCCTCAGGCTTCGTCGTAAACACCACCCGCGCCAGATACTCCAGATTCACCTGGTGGCAGATCCCCATTCCCGGCGGCACCGCCGAAAAATTATTGAAGGCCGTCTGCCCCCACTTCAAAAACGCATACCGCTCACGATTCCGCTGAAACTCCAGCGCCGCATTCAGGTCATACGCCCGCGTCGTTCCAAACTCGTCCACTTGCACCGAGTGATCGATCACCAGCTCCGCTGGCTGCAGCGGGTTGATCCTCTCCGGATTGCCGCCCAGCGCCTTCATCGCATCGCGCATCGCCGCCAGATCGACCACCGCAGGCACACCCGTAAAGTCCTGCATCAGCACCCGAGCCGGCATATACGCAATCTCACGTGAGGGCTCCGCCTTCGGGTCCCAATTCGCCAGAAACCTGATGTCATCCGCCGTCACCGTCCGCCCATCTTCATGGCGCAGCAGATTTTCCAGCAGAATCCGCAGCGAGAAGGGAAGTCGCGTAAGGTTCACGCCGCTATCGGCCACAGCCTTCAGGCGAAAGATCGTGTAGTTCGTAGAACCGGACTTCAGAGTTGATTTGCTTTTGAACGAATCAGGATGAGCAGTCTTGGGGGTCGACATTTTTCTTCTCCAAAGCGCTTATTTCAGCGCGAAGTAGGGGCCGTGGCTCAAGATGCAACCACAGGCGGCGACGGGTGAAGCCTATCAAATTTTCAGGGAAGG
>DATMQZ010000042.1:0-100189 GCA_035566575.1 Edaphobacter sp. | reverse complement strand
CCAGCGCCAAAACGGCGGCCGCGGCCTCCCCCGTAATCCCGTAGGCCTCGAGCGCGCAGCGCAAACCGCCTCCTCCGAAGCCCTCACCGCCATGGAGAGCCGCATGACCTGGCTCGCCACCATCGCCGCCATCGCTCCCTTTATCGGCCTCTTCGGCACCGTCATGGGCATCATCGACGCCTTCCACGGCCTCGGTACCGCTGGCGCCGCAACCCTGCGCGCCGTAGCCCCCGGCATCTCCGAAGCCCTCATCACCACCGCCGCCGGCCTCGTCGTCGCCATCCCCGCCGTCATCGGCTACAACCAACTCACCGCCCGCCTGCGCGAGTTCGGCGCCCGCATGGACGACTTCGGCCGCGAGCTCCTCAACGCCATCGAAAACGCCGCCATGCTCACCCCGCCGCAACAACCCCCAACCCACGTGCAGCAGCCAGTCCCCGAAGAACCCCGCCGGAGGGCCTTCTAGCAATGGCCTTCTCCTCCAAAGGACGCACCCAGACCACGCTGGCCGAGATCAACATCACGCCACTGGTCGACGTCGTCCTCGTGCTTCTTCTCATCTTCATGCTCACCGCGCCCGTCCTCCAATCCGGCGTCGAAGTAGCTATCCCGAAGACCCGCACAGTCAATCAGCTCACTGAGGAGCGCATGGTCGTCACCATCGACAAGGAGCAGAACGTCTTCCTGCAGGACAAGCCCGTCAACGTCAACGCGCTCCCATCCCTGCTCCGCAGCACCGGCAAAGGCGACCCCGCCAAGCGCATCATCTATCTCCGCGCCGACGAGCGTGTCCCCTTCGGAGCCTTTGCCTCCGTCATGGATGCCGTCAAACAAGCCGGCATCACCAACATCAGCATCGTCACCCAGCCCTTGCAGAAGTAGGCGACCCGCAATGGCCACGCACATCACCTACACCCGCAGCAGCGACATCACCGGCGAAAACTTCGGCTCCAACTTCGCTGGCTCCATCTTCCTGCATCTCGCAGTAGCCGCCCTCATCTTCGGCTCCGCCTTCCTCTTCCACAAACGCGGCACCAGTTGGGGCGAGAGCGCAAGCACCGCCGGAGCCATTCAGGCCACCATGGTCGCCTCCATCCCGCTCCCACCCAGGCAGCGCGACCTCGACACCGGCGTCCTCACCTCCGAGTCCCCCAGCCCCGCACCGGTAGTCTCCAAAGAAAAAACCGAGCCCCCACCAGCTCCAAACGAAGTAGCCATCCCCGAAAAAACCAAACCCATCAAGCAGGCCGAAAAACCAACACCCGCACCCCCAAAACACCCCCAACCAGCCCCTGAGCAGCCCACGAAAGCCGCCACCGGCGAAACCGCAGGCATCCGCATCCCGCAAGCCACCATGGAGCTCAAGAACGGCACCGCGAGCATCTCCGTCGAGGACCGCACCTTCGGCTCCCGCTTCGCCTACTACGTCAACATCGTCAACCGAACCGTAGCCCAGAACTGGTACACGCAAGAAGCCGACCCTCGCGCCTCTCTCGGCAAAAGCGTCACCCTCACCTTCGACATCAACCGCGAAGGCGTCCCCTCCAACGCCCGCGTCGAAACCCGCAGCGGCTCACCCTCGCTCGATCTCTCCGCCATGCGCGCTGTTCAACGCGTCGAAGGCTTCGGCCCTCTCCCCGCCGGCGACCACATTACCGTCGAGTACACCTTCCACTATCAACCGAAGTAATCTGTTGCCGTCGTTTTCGCCGGCATTTTATTTTTGTGGTTGTCTGTCCTTAAATCCGTCTCATCAGCGAAGATCCGTGGTCGCTCCGCTTTGAGTAATTTGTCAAAACGGTTCCGAAGTATCTCGTTTGATTACTTCAATTCATAACAAGACACCCTATCCCACGTTATTTGCGTCTACGATAGAAGAGATGATTTTCAGCCCGGTTCGACTCCCCATCGCACACTCCGCGCGGCACTTCAAATTCTGGCTCGCAGCGTTGACCCTCCTTTTCGTCTCCGCCTCCACCCTGCACGCGCAGGACTGGTTCAAGACAGAGACCTCCACCGGCGCCGCCAACATCCGCATCGCCGTCGCTGACTTCAAGCCCTCATCGAGCGACGCTCAAACCACGCCATTCAAGAGCACCTTCGACGCAACCCTCTACAGTGACCTCGCCAACGCCGGTATCTTCGATATCGTCTCCAAAAGCCTCCTCCCCCAATCCACTCCCGGAGGCCCATCCGAGATCGTTCTTGCGCAGTGGGCCAACGCACCCACCTCCGCAGCTATGATCGCCTTCGGAAGCTTTGGTGTGCAGAACGGTAGGGCCATCGTCAACGGCCTTCTCTTCGACGCCAAAAACGCGCAGTACCCACAAGTCCTCGCCAAGCAATACAACGAGGAAGCCTCCGAAGACTCAGCCCGCCAGATAGCCCATCGCTTCGCCGACGAGATCATCTTCCGTCTCGGCGGAGGCACTCCCGGCATCGCCGAATCCAAAATCTTCTACGTCAAGATCGCAAACGGAAACAAAGAGATCTGGCAGATGGACTACGACGGAGCCAACCAGCATGCCATCACGCATCTGGGCACCATCTCCATCTCGCCCCGCATCTCCCCCGACAGCACCCGCATCGCCTTCTCCTCTCTCGGCCACGACGGCTTCCAGATCCGCATGTTCTCTCTGCTCCTCGGTCGGCCCGTCAACTTCGCGTCCGCTGGCGGCGGCACGAATCTCTCCCCGGCCTGGTCCCCTAACGGCAAAGATATTGCCTACTCCTCCTCGCGCACCGGCGATCCCGAGATCTGGATCACCGACGCCAACGGCAGCCTCTCCCGCCGAATCACCAGCTTCCGCGGCCCCGACGTCTCGCCCGTCTTCAACCCCAAGACCGGCGCACAGATCGCCTGGATCAGCGGCCGCACCGGCCTCCCGCAGCTCTACATCATGGATGCCGATGGCTCCGCCGTCACCCGCATGACCGACGGCGGATACGCCACCTCGCCCTCATGGTCTCCCAACGGCCAGTTCCTGGCCTTCGCCTGGGATCGCAAATACGGCCCCGGCGCACCCGGCGGCCAGGACATCTACGTCATGGAGATCGCCACCAAGCGCTGGATTCAGCTCACCCACGACGGCGGCCGCTGCGATTTTCCCTCATGGTCCCCCGACGGCCGTCACATCGTCTACGCCAACTCGGCCGACGGCGTAGCCAGCCACATGAAAGTCTGGTCCATGCTCGCCGACGGTACCCAACGAAGAGCATTAACCGGTCCAGGCGCAGACATGCCAAACTGGAGTTGGAAGTAATCGCGTACATTCTTTCTTGCGGGCTATTTTTCCGCAGTCAACTTTGTTTTGCTGATCCACTAAAGCTGAGTAGGAGATAACCATGAGCACGTCACCAATCAAATTCCGCAAGGCCGCTGTCCTGGCCTCTACCCTGGTTCTCATTGCCGCAGTCACTGGCTGCCACAAAAAACAACCCGTCGTTCCGCCCGCCAGCATCCCCGCGCCAGCACCTGTTTCGGCGCCCACCGCCAGCATCACCGCCGACCCACTCGCCATCGATCTCGGCCAGTCTGTCGTCCTCAACTGGCGCACCCAGAACGCCACCGTCGTCACCATCGACGGCATCGGCGAGGTTCCCGTCAACGGAACCCAGACCGTCTCCCCCTCCAGCTCCACCAACTTCCATCTCACCGCCAAAGGTGACGGTGGCACCACCGAGGCTAACGTCCGCGTCACCGTGCGCGTACCTGTAGCTCCGCCTGCTCCTGTCACTGAGGATGCCGGTTCTGAAGCCGCCTTCCGCCAGAACGTTCAGGACATCTTCTTCGACTTCGACGCCTACGACATCCGCCCGGACGCTCAGTCCACCATCCCCACGTCGGCTGCCTATATCAAGGCCCATCCCGGCCTGCGCGTTCTCATCGGCGGTTTTGCCGACGAGCGTGGCTCGGCTGAGTACAACCTCGCACTCGGCGAAAACCGTGCGAACGCAGCCCGTACGGCTCTGGTCAACTTAGGTGTTGCCCCCGGACAGCTACGCGTCATCAGCTTCGGTAAGGAAAAGCAGTTCTGCACCGAGTCGAACGAGGCCTGCTGGCAGCAGAACCGTCGCGCACAATTCACCATCGACAAATAACAACGAAGTAGACCAGTAACGCGGTCACATAGTTCCGCACTTCACACCAGCTCAGCCCCCGCTCATTCATACCGTGCGGGGGCTGGCCGCTAGAAAGAAAGGCGAGTCAACGCCCCCGGTGATTCAGATGATCAGGACGCTCAACACGACAATCAAACGCCACCTCGTCGGCAAACCCCTCCGGCTGGCCTCCGCCGCACTTCTCACTGCAGTCTTCGTCTGCCCCTCTCCCGTCTTCGCCGTCAACAAAGACATGGTGCAGCTCCAGACCCAGATCCAGCAGCTCCAGGATGCCGTAGCCCGTCTCCAGCAGTCCAACGACGAGCGCATGGGCGTCATGAAGGACCTCGTCCAGCAAAGCGCCGACACCGTCAACAAGATGTCCCAGAACATGGAGACCCTGCAGCAGCAGATGAAGTCTCAGCAGGAAGCACAGAACGGCAAGATCGATCAGGTCTCCGGCCAGATCCAGTCTATAAATGATTCGCTCGACGAGATGAAGGCCCGCCTCGGCCGCCTCGAAAAACTCATGCAGGATGTCCAGAGCCAGCAGCAGTCCATGAGCGCAAACATGCAGAACCTCCCGCAAGGGGGAGCAGCCGCACCTGTGACCACCGCTCCCGAGCAGCCCACTGTCGCGCCTCCTCCACCAGCCTCCACACCGGGCAAAAAAGGAAAGCCGTCAGCCGGAACACCGGTGGCCTCAAACGTCGAACCCGCTCCGGTGGCCGCTCCGGCACCATCTGCGCCTCCCGTTGACGAGCTCTACAAGACCGCCCTCGGCGACTACATGGCCGCCAAATACGCTCTCGCAGCCTCCGAGTTCGGCGACATCGTCAGGTACTACCCCGATCATCCCCTCGCTGGAAACTCCTTCTACTACCAGGCTGAGATGGACTACCGGGCTGGCCATTATCAGAACGCCATTAAGAACTACGACAAGGTTCTCGATCAATTTCCAGACAGCAACAAAGTACCCGTATCGCACCTGCACAAAGGCCAGGCTCTCCTCGCCCTCAAACAAACCGACGCCGGCGTGCGCGAACTGCGCTCCCTCATCCAGCGCTTCCCCAACTCCCCCGAAGCCATGCAGGCCCGCAGCAAGCTAAGCGGCATGGGCATCCCCGTCACTCCCCGCCACTAATCCATTTCACAGGTTTGCTGTTATCCCGGTAGCGATCAATTTGTCGCTGCCTTTTCTATTGCTGTTTGCCTTTGTCCTCGTTTTGGTCGTCATTCTGCCCCTGAGCAAAGTCGAAGGGGAAGAAATCCCTGTATTTTGTCTTTGCCGTTGCAGTTGTCTTTGCTGCTGCTTTTGTTCTTGCCTTTCCTTTCGGTGGGAGCGCAGGGCTTTAGCCCTGCGAAAATGATTGCAATAAAAGGGGGCTTCAGCCCCGGGCCTTCTTTTCCCCAGCCGGAAGAATCGCCCCTTGAACAACCGTCCCCCGCAAAAACTAATGCGTGCAAAATAAACAACTTACGCCTTAGCCACCCTAAAATTCCCCACAAAATAGCATGTCAAGCCCCAAAACCATCTAACCGCAATCCCATCAATAAGATCCACACTGCAAAAGAGCTATCTCCAATCAGCTACAATTAAAAGTAGAGCAAAAGAAAAAGGTCCCGGCCAAAAGCCGGGACCTTTCCTTTCCCCATAAGTCATTCAGTATGAATATTTTGCAGGTAAACCCTTTAGATAGAATATCTTACAGTCATACCCTGTCTGCAACCTATATAAAACAAACAAGATACGCCCAAAATACCCCTAAAGAGAGGGGAGGGGGTTACCAGAAAATCAATGACGAATCCCCCGCATCAGCGCCTCAATCTCCGCCCTTTCCTCCCCGCTAGGAGGCAGCAGCGGCAAACGAGGCCGGCCACCAAAATATCCATTCAAGTCACACCCAAACCGAATACCCGGCACACCCAACGTACCTTCAACCCGCTCCACCGCAGCCTGCAACCGGGCCTGTTTCTCTATCGCGAGCCCGCTATCGCCATCCTTCCAGGCAGCCAGCACCTCGTAGCAGCCCTGGGGAGCGCAGGCACCAAACCCGGGCATGGCACCCACAGCGCCAGCCTCAAGACCCTCCAGCATCCCAGCCGTATTGCAGGTCAGTACCTGAAAACCAACAACCTTCGTCCGAGTCTTGATCGCCGGCTTAGGAGGTGCAACAGCCAGCGCAGCTCCACCGTCAGTCAAACTATCAGCCGCAATAAACGTCCCAGCGCCAGCAGCTTCTTTCTGGACGAGCATCCTCCCGGTAGCCGCCGCAAACACCGGCGTCACCGTAACCTCACGCTTCACCGTTGCAGTACCAGCTTTTACCGCCGCAAATCGCTCTGATCCATGGCCGCCATCAACCAGGCCAATAATCTGAGGATGACCGGCAAGCTCAACCACAGCTTCAACCGGCAACAGGCCATCCGGGCTGTACAGCACCACCGGCACCCCCGAGCGATCCGCAACCGCCCGAAAGTAAGTCAGCTGTTCCTTCGGCCTCTTTCCATCACGCAGGAAAGACGGCTGCCGCACAAGTACCGCATCGTAACCAGCATCTGCCGCAAACTCAACCAGCGAAAGCGTCCCCATCACGCTATCCCGAGAAACTCCAGCCAGCATCACCTTCTCGTCGGCCGTCGCATCTATAGCCGACCGAAGCGCCTGTCGCGTCTCCTCATCCGACAGCATCGTAGGCTCGCCCACCTCGCTCAACACGGCAAAACCAGCCGCCGGCGTCCGCGAATAGCGATCCGCATTATGTTCCAGCTTGCGCAGATTGAGGCTTCCGTCCGGATAGAACGGCGTAGTCAGAGGTAGATAGAGTCCTTCAAGCAGCATTCCTCTATTCTAAGAGCCAATCGTAAAATAAAGGAGTTTCCGCTCGCGGGTCACATCGAGCGCCATGCCACGAAAGACGTAACCAGATCCTGATCCATCTGGAGTAACCTCAAATGAGTCGACACATGAACCAGAATCAGGACATCACACAAGGCAAATCCATCGGTGAACTCGGCCGTGAGGCATTCTGGTTCCTCACTCACTCCGGTCTCGCCTTCGCCATCCTCGTCCTCGTCATCGGCGGGATGACGCTCACGCACCCCGATCCAGATGCCCTCGGACCCAAGGCTCTAGGCACCGTTCTGGCATTCTTCGTTCCCATGGTAGGCGGCTTCCTCATCGCCCGCAGCCAGCAGAACGACATCGCCAAATATGTCTGGATCTCCGGCCTGGTCGTCTTCGCCGTCGTATGCGTCTGGGTCCTCGACCTACCCACCGGCAACGGCCTCTGCGAGAACTGCGGCGCTGTCGAGAAGCTATGGCGCACCTTCTTCGACGTCCGTCACGGCAGCGGACTCATGGCGGGTGACGGCCTCCTGATCGGCACCTGGATCCCCCTCTCCATGATCGGATACGCCGTCGGCGCCAAGTTCGGCCTCGGAACCGACGACTAGCTCCGAGGCCCTTCCATCCGTTTAGACTGCAGCTAACCGGTCAGCATGCAGCGTCTGCAGCGCAATAACGCTCAACGTCCCCTGCTGCAGCGCCGAAATCCCTTCCGCCGCCGCCCGTGCTGCCGCCAGCGTAGTAATCGTAGGAATTCGAGCCAGCACCGCAGCCCTCCGAATCGCCTTCTCATCGAAGAAGGTGTCCTGCCCGCGCGGTGTATTGACGATGAGCTGTATCCGGTCGCCTTTGATCAAATCAACGACGTTGGGGCGCCCCTCCTTCACCTTGTAAACACGCTCCGGCTGCAACCCAGCCTCTTCCAAAACGCCCGCGGTGCCATGCGTCGCCACCAGATGGAAGCCCATCTCGACAAATGCCCGCGCCAGGGATACCACCCCCTCCTTATCGCGATCATTGACGCTCAGGAAGATCGTCCCCTTCAGTGGAAGCACCTGTCCGGCAGCAATCTGCGCCTTAGCAAAAGCCTCACCAAAATTATCCGCAACGCCCATAACTTCGCCCGTCGACTTCATCTCCGGTCCAAGCACAGTATCCACTCCAGGGAACTTACCCCATGGGAACACCGGCGACTTCACGAAGTAGTGCGATCCCGTCTCAAGGTCCTTGCTGTTAGCCACCTGATCCGGCAGCAATTCCTTGAGCTTCCGCCCCACCATAATGCGTGAAGCAATCTTGGCCAACGGTATCCCTGTCGCCTTTGACACATACGGTACCGTTCGGGAAGCCCGCGGGTTCACCTCGATCACATACACCGTCCCGCGCTGAATCGCGAACTGAATATTCACCAATCCCCGCACGCTTAGAGCCATCGCCAGCTTCCGCGTATACTCACGAATCGTCTGCAGCACATCGTCTGACAGATCAACAGCCGGCAGCACACACGACGAATCGCCCGAGTGAATTCCTGCCTCTTCGATATGCTGCATAATCCCGGCGATAACAACATCATCGCCATCGCACAGCGCATCGACATCGACCTCAGTAGCATCTTCCAGAAAGTGGTCGATCAACACCGGCCGCTCCTGCGAGAACTCGATCGCCGTAGACATGTAGCGGACAACAGCCTCATCGTCATACGCAATGACCATAGCCCGACCACCCAGCACATACGAAGGCCGCACCAGCACCGGGTACCCCACGCGATTCGCACCAGCTACAGCCTCTTCCACACTGGTTGCCATCGCTCCCTGAGGCTGAGGGATATCAAGTTCCTCAATCAACTTGCCGAATCGCTTCCGATCCTCTGCAAGATCAATCGACTCCGGTGAAGTGCCAATAATCGGCACCCCAGCCTTCTTCAACGGCAACGACAGATTCAGCGGAGTCTGCCCACCGAACTGCACAATCATCCCGATCTCCGCACCCGACGAAGCCTCATGCTCGTACACACCAAGCACATCCTCCAGCGTAAGCGGCTCGAAGTACAACCGGTCGCTCGTGTCATAGTCCGTCGATACCGTCTCAGGATTGCAGTTCACCATGATGGTCTCGTACCCATCTTCGCGAAGCGCAAACGCCGCATGGCAGCAGCAGTAATCGAACTCAATTCCCTGCCCGATCCGGTTCGGCCCGCTGCCCAAAATTAGAATCTTCTTGCGCGTCGTTGGTGCTGCTTCATCCTCTTCGTCATAGCAGCTATACAGATACGGCGTATAGCTCTCGAACTCGGCAGCGCAGGTATCCACCAGCTTGTACACCGGCTGCACACCTAGCTTCTTTCGCAAAGCGCGAACCTTCGCCGTGCCCTCTGCACCGGTCAGTCCCCAACCCGCAGCAAGCCGTTCATCAGAGATGCCCATCCGTTTCGCCGTGCGCAACTGATCTGCGGTCACAGCTTCCATAGACACTCCGCCAATAGCCTTGATCTCATCAGTAATCTGTTTGATCTGGAACAGAAACCAGGGATCCATCGAAGTCATGCGCGCAACCTCACGCACCGTCATTCCGCGTTCAAATGCGTAGCGAATATAAGACAACCGCTCAGGATGCGGTGTTACCAACCGCTGCGTCAGTCTGCGCGGCTCGATATCGTCAGCGGTAGCCTTCTTACCCGTCTCCAGCGACCGCACAGCCTTCATCATTGCTTCCTTGAAGGTGCGTCCAATCGCCATGACCTCGCCCACAGACTTCATCTGCGGTCCCAGGCCTTCGTCGGCTCCCGGGAACTTCTCGAACTGCCACTTCGGAATCTTCACGACAACATAGTCAATGGTCGGTTCAAAGCAAGCTGGCGTCGCCTTGGTAATGTCGTTTTGAATCTCATCAAGCGTATAACCAACAGCAAGACGAGCCGCAATCTTCGCAATCGGAAATCCCGTAGCCTTCGAAGCAAGCGCGCTCGAACGTGACACACGAGGATTCATCTCGATTACCGTCATGCGCCCAGTCACAGGGTTCACTGCGAACTGAACGTTGCTGCCACCTGTCTCCACGCCAATCTCACGAATCACGCGAATCGCCGCATCGCGCATCGCTTGATATTCGCGATCGGTCAATGTCTGCGCAGGAGCCACGGTGATCGAGTCGCCCGTGTGCACACCCATCGGATCGAAGTTCTCAATCGAGCAGATGATGATGACGTTGTCTTTCAGGTCACGCACTACCTCCAGCTCATACTCCTTCCAACCCAAAACGCTCTCTTCCAGCAAGCACTCGTGTACTGGCGAAAGATCCAAGCCACGCGATAGAATCTCCATCAACTCTTCGCGGTTATAAGCTATGCCACCACCGGAACCACCTAGTGTGAATGATGGACGAATTACCACTGGGAAACCAATCTTCGCAGCAAACTCCAATCCATCACGAATGTTGTTCACCAGCGCAGACCGCGGCATATCCAGACCGATCTTGTTCATCGCATCCTTGAACAGCAGCCGATCCTCAGCCTTCTTGATAGCCTCGAGCTTCGCACCAATCAACTCGACGCCAAGTTTTTCGAGCACACCCGAATCAGCCAGATCGACAGCGAGGTTCAGCGCCGTCTGCCCACCCACCGTAGGCAACACAGCAAACTTGCCCGACCCCTCAGGCATCATCTCCGACTCGACGCGAAGAATCTCTTCAAGGTAAGCCGTATTCAAGGGCTCAATATAAGTCCGGTCAGCCACCTCAGGATCGGTCATGATCGATGCCGGATTCGAGTTGATCAGAACAACCTCATACCCTTCAGCCTTCAACGCCTTGCACGCCTGCGTGCCGGAGTAATCGAACTCCGCAGACTGTCCAATCACAATCGGCCCCGAGCCGATCACCAAAATCTTTGCAATGTCATTCCTGCGCGGCATATCTTCTTCGCACTCAATCTTTCTCTTTTAGTGTTGTACGAGGGATGGTCTTCAGGACTTCCCACTTGATCTCAAAACTCGTAACTCTAGTTTGGCCAGCGATATGGCTCCCGATTCCACTCCACCGAACGAATCAAGTAATCCTTTGTCTCTACGCCCGGGTAAAACTTTGCCATGGCCGGCTTGAATACCTCATCAATCTGCTTACGATACGGGCTATCCTTCCGCACCGCTAATCCATACGTAAACGCACCATCCCACACGTCATAGTCGCGTAGCAACTCTGGTGCGCTGTATACGATCCCGCACATGTACGAATATTCCCTCATCGGCATCCATATGATATCCGGCCTCATCGCAAACACCCTTTGTGCAGAAAATCCATGCCTTGAAATCTCCGTATTATTAAGTCCGGCCAGATCGATCACATCGACTTGTGGGGCCATCGCGCCCATATAACCAACCTCCGTGCTCGCCACACTCGCACGGGCCGGCAGCTTCGCCAGCAGCTCGTCTGTCAGCGCTTTCTGCGCCTCAAACCATTCCATCGGTGCCAACGGCTTACCTGCACCCGTCGCTCGCATTGGCTCCCGGTACACTACTTTGTGTCCCAGCAACATCGCATCCACATGCTGTACTGTCCGCATCGGTCCAGCCGCTAGCAGCAGCACAGCTATCGTGCCAAGCCTCATCGATGCCCTCTTTACCAGCCCCGTTGGTCGTGACGAGATAGCCTCATCCAGCATCAACATTGCTGGAATCACTACAAAGGGAAACAGAGGTGCGTAAAACCTCGAAGGCGTCCCCATAATCTGAAGCACCAGCGTCATGTAATACCCAAAAGCTACAACCACTGGCACAAGAAACGTCACCGCCAACCGCCAATGCCGCCTGTCGATGAGCACAATCATCGGCAACAAGAACACTGCGGTCGCGCGTAGAAACCTAAACCCCGAAAGCGCTGGATGCCAGTCGGCGGCATACCCTGCATACCCGCCACCCGCCTTCACATAGAAGCTCAACGGCACAGCGGTCCCAAAGTAAAGGCGGCACAGCAGCAAATCCAACCCTATACCTGCAAATAAAATCCCCATCAGCACCCACAGCGTCCGGCCTCTCTCCTCGCGCTTCACGAGCAGCCGGTCCGCGAGCAGAGCCAGCAGCAAAATCGGCAGCGCTGAATCCGGTCGCGCTAGGAATGCAAGCAGGCCACACAGCCCGGCCATCGTGGCCCGCGCTACAGTCGCCTTCTGCGTCCACAGCACAATCATCCCAGCCGCCAGCGCGTTCATCGCCAGGCTCTCCATGGTGTCCATGCCGGTCACGGAATTCAGCCAGTAAGGGGTGAGCAGCATCAAAGGCAAGCCAATCATTCCAGCCACCCGCACTTTACTCCTCATCAGCGGACTCGCCGCAGCAGCAGACACGCTCCACGCCATAACTCCGACCGCCACACCGCCAAAGACCCACGAGCCGAGCAGCAACGCCTTCCCGGCTGGCAATGGGAGCAGACTCAGCACAAATACTGTCGCCGTCCATAGCAGACTCGTTGGACCATATGTCGGCCCACCAGCCGCATTCCACGCGAATCCATACCCAGCTCGCATCTGTAGCGCGTAGCGGTAGAACATATAGGCATCGTCATAGCGCAACGTAAAACGCCACGCTACTGCGATTCGTCGGATCCAGATCAAAATCGCTACCGCAATAACCACATAGAAAAGAATTACGGTGCGGCGGCTTACGGAAGGCGAATTGATCACTATTTTCTCCCCTTTCCCGAGCCGATCACCAGAATCCTCGCAATGTCATTCCTGCGTGGCATCTGTTTACTATTTCCTCTGCGAAACCTTCACGATTAGATCCTTAGCTAGATCTGGAGATGAATGGCCATTCGATTCTTCTAGATCATCCTTGCTCAGCTGGGGGGCAGTAATTTGCGCTCCCGCCTCATTCAAAAACACATTTTTTAGAACATGAGCCTTTGCAGTTCCGGGATAGCTAACCACGCGTAAACGCCGCCAACCACCTTTTGATCCATCTACCGGCTCGTACACATTGAGTGATTCCTGCATCAGCACATGCCCATCTTGGTCGACGCAGAACATCTCATTGTTGGAGTTTCCCGTGTCCATGATCAAGAACCAAACATTCAAAAATCTGGGCTTGCCGCCCACGCTCCAGATTTCGGCGTTTCCGAGAAAATCCATCTCTGCATCATCGCGTCCATTGCCGACAGAACTGACATGCTTGAAGGTCCAGTTTTCATCGAGGCTTCGGCCATGGGTCACCATCGAAGAAGCGCGGTCAACTCCGCAATTCTTTGTAAATGCGGCCTCACGTTCCCCTAGCTTCCCTTGTTTGGCAAAGGCGAAATGTTCATCGAAAGAAGTCTGGGCAGTCATGGCGACTGGAGTCGACAATAAGCCGATCACCAAAATCTTCGCAATGTCATTCCTACGCAGCATCACTGTTCTTTTTCCTCTACTGTTTCTTGCGCCGTAAAAATGCGCGACCAAAGCCGCGCTTTTTAATTTTCTATTTCTTGAAATCTTCCATCATCTTCCTAAAGTCTTTGAAGAGATAGTGAGAGTCATGTGGGCCCGGACTAGCTTCGGGATGATACTGCACGCTGAACATCGGGTCCGTTTTATGCTTCAACCCAGCCAGCGTCTGATCATTCAGATTCGTGTGTGTCTTCTCAACCGTCTTCTCGTCGAGTGACGCCGGATCAACCGCAAAATTATGGTTCTGCGCCGTAATCTCAACCTTGCCCGTCTGATGATTCATGATCGGATGATTGCCGCCATGATGCCCAAACTTCAGCTTGTACGTCTTGCCACCCAACGCAAGCCCAAAGATCTGATGCCCAAGGCATATGCCAAACATCGGGGCCTTGCCCTGCAGCTTCTGGACATTCTCAATCGCATAGTCGAGCGGCTCCGGATCGCCGGGCCCATTCGAGAAAAACACTCCATCCGGATTCATCGCCAACACATCTTCAGCCGAGGTCTTCGCCGGAACAACAGTCACGCGGCAGTTCTCGCGCGTCAGCATCCGCAGGATGTTCTCCTTGATACCGAAGTCATACGCCACCACATGCAGCGGATCGGTCCCATCTTCAACCGCAGGCGTCAGCAGAGCATCGCCCGTCTGGTTCTTCGGCTCGCTCGAATCCCACTTGTAAGCTTCCTTCGTGCTAACGACGCTAGCAAGATCGGTGCCTTCCATTGTCTTGATCGACCGAGCCTTCGCGACCAGCGCGTCCACATCAAGGTTGTCACCAGAGGCAATCACACCACGCATCACACCGTTGGCACGCAGATGCCGCACTACCGCTCGCGTATCCACCTCCCCAATTACAGGCACGCCATAGCGCTCCAGATACTCATCCGCCACCTGGGTTGAGCGCCAGTTGGAACTCATCGACGAAAACTCACGCGTCACCAAACCCTCGATGTAAGGCCTCTTCGCCTCCGCATCGTGCGGTGTCGTCCCATAGTTTCCAATGTGTGGATTAGTAAGAACCACAATCTGCCCTGCGTAGGAAGGATCTGTGAAGATCTCCTGATAGCCGGTCAGGGATGTATTGAAGACCACCTCGCCAGAGCACTCCGCTCTTGCGCCATACCCTTTGCCGCGAAAAATGCGCCCGTCTTCCAGCGCTAGTATTGCTTGCATTGCCTCTCCGAAGGAGTGGATTTAATAGATTCTATCAGCATCTGCGGCCTGAAACGACGCCAGCCTGCAAATGATTCGAAAGCAACTAAATCTGTCGCAAGCTAACATCCCCAAATAACAATCAACGCACCTTCACTCGATATCGACCAGAACATTTTCACCCTCAATCCGCACCGGAAATACCTCCACCCGTTCATTCTCCGGATACTCCGCCGCACCCGTCTTCACATTGAAAGTCCAGGAGTGCCACGGACAGACAACAGCCTCACCCTCCACCCATCCCTGCCCCAACGGCCCTCGCCGATGTGGACACCAGTTATCCAGGGCCGACAACTCCCCATTCACATTTGCCAGGCAGACTCCAACACCGTCGACCTCAGCCTCAATTACTTTCCCAGCCGTTGGGGCCTCTGAGACCCCACACAACCTCACCCACTGTGCCACTCAAAACCCTCCACAATCTATGTTATCTGCCCTGCCCCACCGCTCGATCCTTCCAAATGCTAAAGTTCTTTAGACATGCCCCGCCGCACCCAAAAGTCAGCCAAACGAACCTCAGGCCCCTCCTCGCAGCCCCTGGTCAGCCATAGCTGGCTTATGAAAGCCATCGCAGCTGTAGTTATAGTCGCTCTCATCTGCGCCTATCTAACCCTGTCCCTGCTCTTCTATCAGGGCCAATGGCAACTCGTTCTTCACCCAAAACACGAAACCAAGCCTCCCGAGACCTCCTCGATTCGCTTCGGCCCTGACGACTCGGCTACCCCTCAATTAACCGGACGCTGGCTCCCAGCCGCCCCGGGCGCACGTTACGCCAACTCTACAATTCTTTTCCTCCCCAGCGGCGACGGCTCTCTCGCAGACTTCAGTGCAACGCTCGACAGGCTCCACAACCTCGGCATCAACGTCTTCGTCTTCGACTACCGAGGCTATGGCTATAGCGCCGACACCCACCCAAGTCAGCTCAGAATGACCCAGGACACCGAATCCGCCTGGGCCTACCTCAATACCTCACGCGGCATTCCCGCCCGCCACATCATCCCTTACGGCATCGGTGTCGGAGCCTCGCTCGCTACCCACCTTGCCGCAAATCACAGTGACATTCCCGCACTCATCCTGGATTCTCCGAGCACCGACATGGAAATACTCGGCGCGGTCCTTGATGACCCACGTACTCGCTTCCTGCCGGCACGCATGCTCTTCCACGAGAATTTTGCGATCGCACAGCCTTTAGCGACACTCAAAACCCCGAAACTTTTTCTCCTCCTGAACGAGCCTTCAAAAATTGCAACGAATAAGGAAACCGATCCTCACTCCGACGCTATCGAGAACCTGGTAGATGGCGCTGCCTCACCTAAAATAATCTCGAATCTTCACGCGGCAGACTTTGCTGGTCCGCTCTACGGAGAGCAAATACGCCGCTTCCTCGACCAATTTGTAGCCCCACCAACCCCTCCACTCGTGCCTACTCCGGCACCTGTACCCACAAACCATCCCTGAGCCGAAAGCCATCGCGATACCCTCAATTCGAGGGAACCTTCTTCATGTCTAAATCACTGAACAATTTGCAACCTTGGGGCGCTTTTTTTCTGCGCCTCGTCCTTGGCTGCGCCATGGTTTACCACGGCTACAGCAAAGTCATTCCCGCCAGTCTTCACGGCAACACCTTCTCGGCACTCGATCGTCACAGCCATTTCGTCGCATCCTTGGGCATGCCCTACTGGCTGGGCTACGTCTCCGCCCTCGCCGAATTCTTCGGAGGCATCCTCATGCTGCTCGGCCTCCTTACCCGTTTCGCAGCCTTTCTTATCGCCTGCAACATGCTAGTTGCCCTCGTGATGGTGAACCGCCACCACGGATACTCCGGTTCGGAATATTCCTTAGCCCTCTTCGTCATCGCGCTCATGCTCCTCTTTTACGGAGCCGGTGCCTGCGCCCTGGACCGAAAAATTGGCTTCTCCTAAGCCTCAGAAACCCCTGGTTCTTAAGGAGAGAAGGCCCCCGGTGCACTGGGGGCCTTACATATTGGTGGGGAGTTGCATTGCGGATAAGGGAAGCCGAAACCGTGGGAACTGCTGGTCCGGCACTTGCTTACTACACTCGATAAGACGCTACCCTACAGGAAAAGTTGTCCATACTTTTTACATTTTTTCGTAGATGTAACACTCGTGCATCCCGAAAACAGAATTTTAGTGCAACCTCAACCTGACCAATTGCTCGTAAGTATCAGATTCTAGGAAAAATTGAGGAATTCCCGCGGATCAACCTTCGACCCCGGGAAGACAAGCTCAAGGTTCTTCGAGCCAAGCGTCTTGTACGTCGCCTCACCCAGCACTCGCCTGAAATCAGTTGTAACAGCCAGATCACGGCCCTCATTCAGCTGCTCATTTGAGAGCCCAGGCCACTTTCCATAGACCTTCCCGCCCTTTACCTGCCCACCGAGAACAAACATCACGTTCGCGTGGCCATGATCCGTTCCACCCGTTCCATTCTGCCGAGCGGTCCGACCGAACTCCGACATCGTCACCAGCGTGATGTTCTCCGCCTCCTGCCCCATGTCCTGCCAAAAGGCCGCAATAGTCTCGGAAAATTCCTTCAGTCGGCTCGCCAGCTGCCCATTAGCATTTCCCTGATTTTGATGTGTGTCCCACCCGCCAATATCCGAAAAGGCCGCTTCTACCCCAAGATTAGCCTTCAATAGTTGAGCGACCTGCTTCAAGCTGTTGCCGAACTGACTCTTCGGATACTCAACTCCAGCTGCAGGCTGATATTTCGATGGATCAGCCGCCTTGAGCATCTTCACAGCTTCAAACGTTTCCTGCCCAGTCCCATGCAACACAGCATCGGAGCTCTCGTCATACATCGCCTGAAAGGCATTACTGATCGGCGAGGTCTGCGGCCCTCGGCCCGCAACGGAAAAATCCGCCAGATTATTCACCGCAATCGCCGGAAGCCTCCCTTGCAGCGTCCTCGGAACTTGGGTCCCCATCGCCACAGCACGAAACGATGACGACTTCCCCACCATCCCCTCAGCCTGCAAAGCACGATTCAGCCATCCATCCTGAGTCACCTTCACGCCCGGTGTTCCGCTCTCCATATAATCCTGAGCGTCGAAGTGGGACCGCGTCATATCCGGCGAACCCGCCGCGTGAATAATCGCTAAGTGCCCCTGGTCATAAAGTGGTTTGAACGCGGTCATAGCAGGGTGCAACCCAAAGAATCCGTCCAAATCCAGCACCTCATTCTGCTGGATTGCAATCGAGGGCCGCATCGCGTAGTAGTTCTTCTCGCGATACGGCACAACAATGTTCAATCCGTCGGCCGCCCCTCGCTGAAACAGCACGATCAGCTTCTTTTTATTTGCCGCAGCGGTCGTCATCTCCGCCATCACGCTGCGCGTCAAAAAACTAGGAATCGTAGAGGTTCCCACCAGCGCCAGCGCGCCATTCTTCACGAAACCACGTCTGGTGATCTGCATACTGTCTCCTGGCCCTGGCAATACAAACGCCATCCTAAACAAGAAGTTTCGCCAGCCTGCAGATTCGCGGCAGGGAAGCTAATTAGTGGCGCAATTCAGGGTGTGAGACACCAAGACGATCAAAACGCGGCAAGCTCGGCCATCGCCCGATACAGGTCTTCAGGCTGAGGCAAAATTACATCCTCGAGCACCGGCTGGTAGGCAACAAATACATCCATTGCTGCAACCCTGCGCACCGGAGCATCCAGATCGTGAAACAGCTCTTCGCCTATCCGAGCAGCAATCTCCGCCCCATAACCCCAACTCAGCATATCCTCATGCGCAATAATGACGCGGTTGGTCTTCTTCACCGACTCCGCAATCGTCTCCCAGTCATACGGCGACAGGCTTCGCAGATCGATCAGCTCTACATCTATGCCGCTGTCCCGATGGATCTTCTGCGCCGCCTGCAACGCGCGAGGCACAACGGCGCCATAGGTAATCACGGTAAGATCCTTACCCCGCCGAACAATATTCGCTTTCCCAAATGGAATGCAATAATCAGGCCCCGGATAAGCAGCCCGTCCGAATGTCTCGCGATAAAGCCGTTTATGCTCCAGAAACAACACAGGATCGTCGCACCGGATCGCCGTCCGCAGCAACCCAAACGCATCCAGCGCATTCGAAGGCATGATTACTCGAACTCCCGGCGTATGCGTAAAGATGCTCTCGCCAGACTGCGAGTGATAGATCGACCCACCGGTTAGATATCCACCAATCGGAACCCGTATCACCAGCGGGCAGCTAAAGCCGTCATTCGAGCGCCACCGCATCAGCGCCAGCTCATTGCGCATCTGGTGCATCGCCGGCCAAATATAGTCGAAGAACTGAATCTCCACCACCGGCTTCAATCCACGCACCGCCATGCCAATAGCGCGCCCAACAATATTTGCCTCGGCCAGCGGCGAATTCCACACCCGGTCATTGCCAAACTCCGTCTGCAATCCAGCAGTAAGCTTGAAAACCCCGCCCTTGCCCTTCAGCTTCCCCGCACGCAACGCCTCATCCCGAGTAGCATCCGCAACGTCTTCACCAAAAACCACGATGCGCTCATCGCGCCGCATCTCGTCCTTCAGGCAGCAATTGATCAGGTCCGCCATGGTACGTTCCGTCGGATCCACCGTTGCCACTGCCGCCGTCGCAAAACACGCATCCGTCACGCTCAGATTCTCCGAGTACACATGACGCATAATCGAATCAACCTTTGGCAGCGCAGCCATCACAGCCTTATCCGCTGCTCGCTGCACCTCTTCATCTACCTGCCGCTCCAGCCGGTTGATCGCGTCCTCATCCAGAATCCCCTCACGCAGCAACCACATCTGCATCCGCGAGATCGGATCCCGCAAAGCGTCTGCCTCCAGCTCCGCAGCCGATCGGTACAATCGCTCATCATCGCTCAGCGAGTGCGAGTAGGGACGAATGACATGCCCATGCACGAGAGCAGGCCCGTTACCAGCCCTGCAATAAGCCACCGCCTCCACCATTGCGTTATAGCTTGCAATCGGATCTGTTCCGTCAATCTCGGTAAAGTGGAAGTTCGGAAAGTTTGCCACGAGCCGCGAAATATTTCCACCCGGAGTGTTCGCTTCCACAGGCGTCGAAATCGCATAACCGTTATCTTCCACGACATAAACCACGGGCAGCTTTTCGTTCGAAGCCGTATTCAACGACTCCCAAAACTCGCCCTGACTGGTCGAGCCTTCGCCAATCGAGACGTAGACCACTTCATCCCCGTGGAACTTCACGTCTTTGAATTCGCGATAATCTCCGTCATGTTTCGCTGCAGCCTCAGGATGCCGCGAAAAATATCGTCCAGCCTCCGCACACCCAATCGCGTGCAGGCACTGTGTCGCCGTCGAAGAGGATGGACTGACAATATTCAACTTAGGGCTAGACCAGTGCGAAGGCATCTGCCGTCCGCCGCTCGCCGGATCATCCGCCGCTCCCACAGCCTGAAGCAGCTGCTCTTCAACGGTATTACCCAACGCCAGGCAGATAGCCCGATCGCGATAGTACGGAAAGAACCAGTCATATCCCGGCCGCATCGCCATACCCGCCGCTACCAACAATGCTTCATGGCCGGCACACGATATCTGGAAGAAGATTTTTTGCTGTCTCTTCAGCACAATCTCGCGATCATCAGTCCTCCGCGACAAATACATCAGCCGATAAAACTTCACCAGCTCATCGCGAGTCAGCGAGGTCTTCGCGACCGTCTCAGTCTTCTTACGCTCACTTACATGTGTTCCAGATTGACGCGCCATGCACCTATCCTCGGTGGCCGCAACAGACACCACCGAAGAAGATTGTACCGGGTAGACAGCAAAATTGACTCGTCCCTGCACCGACCTCTTACCGGATCTGTGGATCATTTTTTCGAAGATGTCCGACCACGACATCCCCTGCAACAAAATGGGCAGCCCGTAGGCCGCCCATCCTTTCATTCAGTAAGCTTCTTTATACAAACAATGGAGCCAGTACCAGGGTAATCGTAGCAAGCAGTTTAATCAGAACGTGCAAGCTGGGTCCAGCGGTGTCTTTGAACGGATCGCCGACCGTATCGCCCACGACCGCTGCCTTATGCGCTTCGCTTTTTTTGCCGCCATACTGCCCGGTCTCGATAAACTTCTTGGCATTGTCCCAGGCTCCGCCGCCATTGTTCATTAGCATGGCTAACAAAACCCCGGAGATTGTTCCGACCATCAACAATCCAGCCACCGCCTCAGCCCCAGCTAGATTCACCGCAACCCCCGCAATCGCAGGAACTGGAAGGATCGTCCCCGCAGCATAGATCGCAGAATTAGCCTGGTAGCTCCCACTAAAGTGCCGAAAGATTAAACCCACCGCCACTGGCAAACTAACCGCCAGCACACCCGGCAACACCATCTCCTTCAGTGCCGCTCCCGTCACAATGTGGACGCACCGGGCATAGTCCGGCTTTGAAGTCCCCTCCATAATCCCAGGGTTTTCTTTAAACTGCGCCCGAACATCCTGAACGACCATCTGCGCCGTCCGCCCGACAGCTTTAATCGCCAGCGAGCTAAACAGATAGGTCAACATTGCACCCAGCAAAGCCCCCACAAACACAGGAATCTGCGCCAGATTGATATTCGTGAAGCTCCACCCAGCCGGCATATACCCACCGGCATGTGTAACTTTATCAGTCACAATTGTCTTGATCTGCTCAAGGTAAGCCGAGAACAGCAAAAATGCCGCCAGCGAAGCCGATCCAATAGCATAGCCCTTCGTCAAAGCCTTCGTCGTATTCCCTGCCGAATCCAGCTTGTCGGTTCGTTCTCGAATCTCATGCGGCTGATGCGACATCTCGATAATGCCGCCCGCATTATCCGTAATCGGACCAAACGTATCCATAGCCAGAATGTAGGCCGCACAGCTCAGCATACCCATGGTGGCGATCGCCGTGCCGTAGATTCCTTTGGCATAATCGCTGATCCCCGTCACAGCAGCCAGTCCTTGCACACCAAAGTAGTAGCTCAGCAACAAAGCCGCGGAGATCACAATCACTGGCAGTGCGGGCGTCTCCATTCCCACCGCAAGGCCGCTGATGATGTTCGTCGCCGGCCCGGTCAGCGAAGCCTCTGCAATCGACTTCACCGGCCTATAAATTGATTCCGTGTAGTACTCCGTAATCCAGACAAACAGAAACGCCGTCCCCAACCCGATCACACCGCAACCCAGCAACCAAATCGGCTGCACCAGTGGTCCATTCAGCATCAGATAAACAGCTCCGGCAAATCCAGCCAGCGCCAATGCCGCCGTCACGTAAAACCCCTTATTCAGTGCATGCATCGGATCTTCATCTTCCCGCGTCTTCACGACGAACACGCCAACCAGACTCGAAATCAGATTGATCGCATGAACAATCAGCGGAAACAGGATCCCCTTCACCCCAAACACCGGATACAATGCCGCACCAAGAATCATCGCCCCGACATTCTCCGCCGCAGTCGATTCAAAGAGATCGGCGCCACGACCCGCGCAGTCGCCAACGTTATCGCCCACCAGGTCTGCAATCACAGCCGGATTCCGTGGATCGTCCTCAGGAATCCCCGCCTCGACCTTGCCCACGAGATCAGCTCCCACATCAGCGGCTTTCGTATAAATTCCGCCGCCAAGCTGAGCAAACAGCGCTACCAGCGACGCACCAAACCCAAATCCCACCAACTGATACGGAACCGCTTCGGGATGCTCCAACCCACCGAAGAATAAGAACAGCACACCCACACCCAACAACGACAGTGCGACCACAACCAACCCTGTCACTGCTCCGCCCCGCAAAGCCATCTGCAGCGCCATGTTCAAACTCGATCGTGCCGCCGAAGCCGTCCGGATATTCGCCCGTATCGAGCAGTACATCCCCGTATATCCCGCCAGCGCCGAGCACACCGCACCTACTAGAAAGCTCACCACCGTCTTCATCGCATACGGCGCAGTCCTCGGCGAAAGCTGATACCCCACAAACAGCACAATAGCCAGCACCACTGCGATCGCGCCGATTGTCTTGTACTGTCGCCTTAGAAACGCCTCAGCCCCTTCGCGGATCGCATTCGAGATCACCTGCATATCCGCCGTGCCAGCATCGGCCGCAATCACCGATTTCGCCAGCACGAACGCCGCCACCAACGCCAATACTCCGACAACCAGTGCAATCCACAGCCAAATCTGGCCATCGCTGCCATCGGCATTAGGCTGCGATAGCGGAATCTGAGTCAAAACGGCCACAGCCAAACTGCTAACAACGTGCATGCAAGGATCTCCTTAAAGCGCTAACCTTCAACGTCCTACATGAAGCGGCCAATTAGAGCATGTGCACTCAAACAGGGTCAATGCATCGCTTGGTTCAGGATGTATCACCTTGGCTCCCGCACACAATAAACCAAAGTAATAGCACAGAACCGCCCAGACCCTCCCGTCTTTTCCTCCACACGCCGATGCATCCAGCAGAGCAAACGCCCGAGGTGCATCCGTGTCTGTCCCCCGCAAACTTTCCCCTACGAGGCTTCCTGGCAGGCTTCTGCTCGCGCTCGCCTTCACACTTTTGGCCTTTACGACCATCCTCCACGCGCAGACCAGCGCAGCCCCCATCCTCTCTCATCACTACATCGTCATCTATCGCAACGCCACCATCCCCGGTGACGCCGAAACCCGCATCCACGCCGTCGGAGCACGCCTCATACAACGCCACGAGCGCTTCGGCATCGCATCCGTTCTCTCTTCCTCGCTCGATCCGGACGACGTCACCATGCGCCGTCTACGCGCCCAGCCCAACGTCGACTATGTCCTCCATGACCGCATCGTCACTGCCACCCACCTCCACACCCGGTCGATCCCTCACCCCACATTCAGTGTCGTCGTCAACACCGCCCATCCCTACGACACCTTCTACACGAGCCCACAGGGCTGGGCCGTCCGACAGGTAGGAGGATATGGCAGTAACATCCCCGGCGGCCCCGCCAGCGGCCCGTGGGACACCACCATGGGCAAGGGCGTACGCATCGCCATCCTCGACAGCGGCGTCGACGCCACCCATCCCGACATAGCCCCCAACCTCGCCCTCAATCTCAGCGAGGTCGTCCAAACCGACCTTCCCAGCCCATGCGACGACGGCACCCCGCAGGACCAGCAGGGCCACGGAACCTGGACCGCTTCTCTCGCCGCCGCAGCTCTCGGTCCCGGCACCGGCCAGCTCATCGGAGTAGCTCCCTCCGCCTCCATCCTGAACATCAAAGTCCTCCAGCGCATGCCCGCCTCATTTTCAGGAGACGCAGCCACCCTAGCCGCAAGCTGCACCTCCGGAGGAGCCGCAGGCCTCCTCAGCTGGGTCATCCAGGGCATCGACGACGCAGTCAGCAACCACGCCGACATCATCTCCCTCTCGCTTGGCGCAACCATCGACCTCACCACCGGAGACGGAGCTGGCCTCAAAGCTGCCTTCGACACCGTCACCTACGCCGCCTCCCAATCAGGAGCCATCCTCATCGCCGCCGCTGGCAACGACGCCTACGACCTCTCCAACCCGCGCTACCTTGAAATACCCGCCCAGTCCCGAGGTGTCCTCGCCGTCGTCGCCTCCACCAACCCCGCCTGCGCCGAAAACCTCTCCTCTGGAGCCACCTGCGTCTCCGGCCCTACCACCCTGGCCTACTACAGCAATCACGGAGCACCACTCAACGCTCTCGCCGCACCCGGCGGCAGCTACCCCATAGGATCCGACCTCGCCATCAGCGGCTGGGTCCGAGGAGCCTGCAGCTCAGGCAAACCCTCCACCACCGACGGCCTACCAGCTGACGCCTCCCACAGCTTCGGCTGCTTCGATCTTGGCCACACACCCTACGTTCAGGCTATCGGAACCAGCGCTGCCGCTCCTCTCGCCGCTGGAGTCGCCGCTCTCCTCCGCGCCGCCCACCCTACCTGGGACGCAACCCACATCATCGACGTCATGCGCTCGACTGCCATAACGACACCTCAACTCTCCGTGCCCCAAGTCAACGCAGCCGCGGCCCTCTTGGCTCCATAGCCATCCGTGCGACGTAGCGGTTGTCAGTAGCGATGCGCCATCTCGTCCTTCACGCTGCGCGCCAGTTTTTCAATCTCAGCGGCCTTCTTCGCGGCCTCCTCAGACGACAACGCACCATCACCCTTGTTCGCCTGTTGATTGAAATTCGATACCAGGGTCAGCAGCTTGTTCGTATCGTTCAGCAGCTTAACCTGCCGCATGGTATTTCGCTGTTGAACCTGCTGCGCCGCGATGGTCGAAACATTCAGGGGACCCGACATACCACCACGATCTCTCGGTGTTGAAGAGGTCCCCCCCGTAAACTCTGTCTGCCGTCTCATCTGTCCCCAACCCAAGGACGCAAGCAAAATCCACATCATCAAAACACGCAAAACACAACGATGCATCTCACTACCTCTGCTCGACCGTCACGCGGACCGGCCCGAAGCCGAACCCTTTTACTCCTTCCTTCGTCCTTTGTGCAAGGATCCCGCCCATTAATAGTTGTCTAATTTGATTCCATGAAAGAGCTGACAAATCGACTTACTGGATCGTCTATGCTCTTTCCATGGAAGCAATCATCAAGGCAGCCGTTCCGATTCTTCCCGCCGCTGACACAGCCAGGTCACTGGAGTGGTGGACTCAAGTGTGCGGTTTCAGGGAAACCTTTCGTGATAGCACTCCACCTACCTACGTAGGAATCAACCGTGGCGACGCCATCCTTCACATATCAGGCATGAACGATAAGAAACTTGCACGAACTGTAGGCGAGCAGACAATGGTGCGAGTGATCGTCGCAGGCATTGAAGCCATGTACTCCGAATATCAAGATAGAGGAGGCACACTACATCCCAATGGCCCTTTACAGACCAAGCCGTGGGGCACAAAAGAATTTACCGTGCTCGATCCAAATGGCGTGTGTGTAACCTTCCAGGAGTGAGTGCCTGTGCAACGGCATCTCGCTATTTCGTCTCGTTCTTCATGCTCCGCGCCAGCTTCTCAATCTCCTCTGCTCTTTTCACCACGTTCACCGACAGGACATCTTTGTTCGTCTTATCCACTTCCTTCTTCAGGTCGGTTGCCAGGGCCAGCAATTTGTCCGTATCGGCCGCCAGCTTCTTCTGCCTCTCGTTCGCGGGCGAGTTGACTGTCTGCTGATCATCCGTCGCCTTTGCCGAGGCATCCACCAGAGTCTGACTGCTTCCGCCCGCCTTTACTGCCGCCGATGGTTGTTGTGCCTGTGACACGTAGGCCCCTCCACCGCTAAGCGCTCCCAGGACACCTCCAAACATCACAATCACAACCCGCACAACCAGAAGACTTCTCATGTAACACCCCAATTCCAGCAAGCAGTCTACGCTCGATTTCGCAATCCGTGCATAGGCGCCTTCACTACGCTCATCCCTTCATCCGATCCTTCACACTCTTCGCCAGCTTCTCGATCTCTTCTGCCTTCTTCGTCACATCAACCGGCTGTCCATCTTTGCCCGCCTGTTCGATCTGACGTTTCAGGTCCGCTATCAACGCCAACAGCCTGTTCGTATCTGCCACAAGCCGCTTCTGCCTTTCGCTGTTTCGGGAGCGAGCCTGCTGCTCTTCCATCCGCGGCATCGAGTCCGGCCCAGGAATGTCTCGTCCATCGACCGGTGGCAGGTTCATTCCCGTTCTTCCCGAGCCCAGCGGAACGTTTTGTATTGGCGGCGTCGCTCCCAGCTGCGCGCTTGCCACTCCCGTAGCCGCCCCCAGCACTAAAGTTGCCATTATTGCTGTTCGAAGAGTCTTCATCGTTCCCCTCCGACTCCATGTCTCGCTTCGAGTGAATTGCATCCAATTCTCAGGTGTTCCAGCGTGTTCAAAACACACAACGAAAGTGAGATGCTCTAATCATGCTCCTTCTGCCCACGGCCCCGCAAGACGAACGTATGTTGAGCATTATCAGTCACAACTTGCGGGAGAAATTTGTCGTCTTCTTCGAGGACAAGCTGCCAACCGTTCTTGTCATTCTGGCCGTTATCTTCGTTCTCCAGCGACTGGTGCGGTTCTTCGTCAAACGCCTCCAGAAGAGCGCCGACAGCCAGGTAGGCAATTTTCATCGCGCTGCCCAGATCCGTACCATGGCTTCCATCCTCCGCGCCACAGCGTATGGTGTCCTGGGTTTCATTGCATTCCTGCAGATCCTGAACGTCTTCGACATCCCATATCAGCCCCTTCTTGCCTCCGCAGGTATCCTCGGCATCGGCATTGGCCTCGGCGCCCAATCCATCTTCAAAGACATGCTCAACGGCATCATCATCCTCATAGAAGACCAGTACAACGTCGGCGAAACCGTCAGCATCTCCGGACTAAAAGGCACCGTCGAAGCGCTCTCCCTCCGCAGTACCAGGCTGCGCGACGGTGACGGTGCCCTGTACACCATCCCTAACGGCCAAATCGCCACCGTCTCCAATCTCTCTCGAGACTTCTCTATAGCCACCCTTCAAGTCAGCGTCGACGCCAGTGCAAACCCCGACAGGGTCATCGCCCTGCTCGCGAAACTTGCCCACGACGTTCGCCAGGATTCAGCCTTCAAAGACATCGCCATCGCCGACCCCGTCGTTCTAGGCGTAGACAAGATCGAAGGCCGCGCCGTCACCTACCCCATCCAGATCCGCGTCCGCGTCAACCAACGCGACGGCGTCCTCCGCGAACTGCGCCGCCGCATCATCCTCGCATTCGAGCGCGAAGGCATCCCCCTCGGAAACGACCCCGCCAACATGCTCATCCTGCACGCAAACAGCCCCAACCCCACGACCCCACCCACCCAAAGTCCCTTGATCAGCTAGAACAGTTCCACGATGGGCTGGAGTTTGCTCTTGCCGTTGCGTGTTCTTTTCTTTCTCATCGCAGGAACTGCTGTTGTCGTTGCATGCACTTGCTGTCGTCTGTTTTTTTGTTTGTCATCCCGTAGGGATCTGCTGTTGTCGTTGCTGTTGCTTCTGAGGTAGGCCTGGGCTTCAGCCCAGGCATCAAAAACCAACAAAGAACGGGGCTTCAGCCCCTGAGGTTTGCCTTCCTGTCGGCCTCACGCCATCTCCAAAACAGGAAAGCCTCCCGTCAGGCACACTAAAGCGACTGGTTCAAAGCCGCGATCAACTCATCAACCGTACGCACCGGCGGCAGACATCCCTTACTACTGCAAACCACCGCCAGACTCCCAGCGTCGTTCAACCCCGGAAGATGAGGCAGTGTCTCCTTCAGCATCGGAGGCAACTCATTCATCTGGTCCCGCCGCAGCCGTATCACGCTCTTATTCACCGCGTACCGAGCCAGAGCCACAGCCTCCAGTCGCCGCGCGTCCGCATCATCGCCTATCACGCAAACCTGCACCGCCCGCTGCACCATCTGCTGCAACGCCAGCCCGTAACTCGCGGCATACAGCCCAAAGTGCTCTACCACGCCAGCAAAGGTCTCCAGCGTCTCCAGAGCTTTCACTGCGTAATCCTCGCGCTCGTTCAATGCCTCCAGCCGTAGCAACAACGCCGCGGCAGTCGGATTCCCCGCTGGCGTAGGCGAATCCTGCAAAGGCTTCCGCCGCGCCCCAAGCGCTCCTAACCGAACCTCTCCATCCTTGGGAGTCTCCGTATCGAAGAAGCCACAGCCCACCGGATCATAAAACCGCTTTACCGCGGCCTCGGCAATCGCCGCCGCGGCTTCGTAGTACCGCATCTCTCCCGTAGCCTCCCACGCGTCCAGCGCAGCATGGCCTAGAAACACATAATCCTCCAGCACCCCCGCTACCCGCGCTGGTGCTCCCCCGGCTTCTCCATACGCCACCACATGCGCCATCCCTGCATCCGGATCCCACGCCGTCCCCAGCACGCGGTCCAGAGACTTCAGCGCAAACGCCGACACCTCCGGCATATCCAGCACTCGGCCCGCCTCCAGATAGGCCGAGATCATCATCCCATTCCAGCCGACATAAATCGTTTTATCCACATACGGAGTCGGCCGCTTCAACCGCGCCGCATACATCTTCGTCTTCGCCGAAGCCAATCTCGCCGCCGCTTCATCCTGCGAAACACCAATCGCCTTCGCCACACCCTCCAGCGTCCCTCTCACATGCAGCACATTCTTCGCCGGATTGTGATGCATATCCCCAATCTCGCCGATGTCGTAATAAGCACTGGCGACCGCCAACTCATCAGCCGTCAAAACCTCCGCGGCTTCATCCCTCGTCCACGTGAAGTAGTCTCCATCATCCTCCAGCGAAAAATCCGCGTCCTGCGAAGCATAAAAACCACCCTGCTCGCGGTCGCTCAACCAAGCATCGATCCAACCGATCATCTCCCGCGCCACCCGCGCGCACTCCGGCTCCACAAACGTCTGGAACGCATGAACATAGTTCTTCAGCAGCTCGCTATTGTCATACGACATCTTCTCGAAGTGCGGCACCACCCACCGCTCATCCACCGAATACCGATGAAATCCCCCGGCCAGATGGTCATAAATTCCCCCTTTTGACATCTTCTGCAGCGTCACCAGAGCAGCATTCTTAGCTGCCCCCGCCGTATCACCGTCAGACGCCCGCGACGCCGCATCCAGCAACAGATCGATCGCCCCCGAGTGCGGAAACTTCGGCTGCGACCCAAACCCACCCGACCGCGCATCAAACTGCTTCAACACCGACGCCACCAGCTTCGCCACCAGCTCCGGCCCCGGATTCCCCGCCCTCCCCATAAACGACTCATTGTGCTCAATCGCCGCAATCACGCTGCTGGCCGACTCGTTCACGTCAGCACGCTGTTTATGAAACGACTCCGCCATCGTCATCAGCACACGAGGAAATCCCGGTCTCCCATACTGATCCTGCGGCGGAAAGTAAGTACCTCCAAAATAAGGCTTCCCCTCTGGAGTCAGAAACGCCGTCAGCGGCCACCCACCCTGCCCACTAATCGCCGACACCGCCGCCTGATACCGCGTATCCACATCAGGCCGCTCGTCCCTATCCACCTTCACCGCAACAAAGTGTTCATTGATCAGCTTCGCCGTCTCGGCATTCTCATACGACTCCCGATCCATCACATGGCACCAGTGACACCACACCGCCCCAATATCCAGCAGAATCGGCTTATCCTCCGCCGCCGCCCGAGCGAACGCCTCCTCGCCCCACTCCTGCCAAGCCACTGGCTGATGCATTGCTGACCTGAGATACGCTGAAGCTGCCTTCGACAAAGAGTTCAAATGCTCACTAACCTGTTCGCTGCTCATAGATATCCAGTCTAGTTCAAAGCGGCCTTAGAACCTGTCCATTACAGACTTGGAAGAGATTGTTGCGGCGTTTTGTTTTTACGTCGTCATCCTGAACCCAGTTTGTTTTACGTCGTCTTCCTGAACGAAGTGAAGGATCCCTGTATTTCGTCTTTGCTCTTGTCTTTGCCAGTTCTTAGATCGCTCTTCTCCGTGCATCCGCCCTAAGCCCTTCAGTTTTGGATAGCTCCTAATGCATTCACTTTCGTCAGATCCTCAGCACCCAACAATCAGCTTTTATCCGCCTTTATCTGTGTGATCCGCGGTCGACGTCCTTAAAAGCAAAAGGGCCCGAGCCGAAGCCCGGACCCCATCACCAATCCACCCTCTTATTGCTGTGGCGGCGCACCCGGCGTTCCCGGAATCGGCTTCGGAGCCTCCGGTGCCTTCGGCGTCGTCAGTCCAGGCACCACCGGCGTCTGCGTAATATTGCCAGTCGCCGCATCCTGAAGGCTGATACCGTACTTATCCAGCATGTTCGACAGCAACTGAGCCAGCGCAACCCGGTCCTTCGCATAGGCACCCGTAGCCGAGATCAGGGTGTTGTCCGCCGTCGCCAGGTTCCTCTGCTGCTGCAGCACCAGAGCCGTCGTCGACGCGCCCAGCCTGTACTTCTTCTGTTCCGCATCCAGGCTCTGCGCCGCATAATCCCGCGCCGCCTGCGAAGCCTGAACCTGCGCCCGGTCATTGGTTAACGCAAACTGAGCGTTGATGACCTGAATCCGAATCTGCGTATAGAGCTGCTGCAACCGCATCTGCGACTGCCGGTACTCCATCTGCGACCGCGCCTGATCGGCCTGCGCAATCCGGTTCCTCAGCGGAATATTGATGCTCACGCCAATGCCCTTATCCGGATAAGAATTATTGAACGTATTCGAAAGCACATCTCCAAAGCCGCTCCGTGTAACGATATTCGGCGGGCACGTAATAATCGTCGTGCCGGTTGAATCCGTGCACTGCAGTGCCGGATTCTGCGCACCGCCCAAAGCCGAGCCGCTATAGAACCCATACGCATCCACTGTTGGCAGCAAGCCATTCTTGAAGGCCTTGATCGTGATCTGATTGTTGCTCATGTTCAGCACGGCCTGTTCAATCTGCGGATTGTTCGCATAGGCCTGCTTCACCAGATCTTCCACCGGCAAATCTTCTTCGGGTAACCGGTCTAACGATACGCGGTCGGTCGGAATCACAGGAGCGTTCGAGAGCTGCGGATCGTTCAGGTTTCGCGCAATCGCCTGCTTCATCAGCAACTGCTGATACTCGAGGTTTGTCTGCGAAGCCACCAGCGCCTGCTTGTCCGTCGCCACCGCACTGTCAGAGTTGACAACATCCAGAGGCGCCAGTGTTCCAATCTCCAGTTGCTTCCGGTTGTCTGCAGCCAACTGCGTCGATTGCGTCAGTGCCCGCTCCTTCGCCTGTTCGTCTTCATACGCGCTCACCAGGCCCCAGTAGATATTCTCCACCTGGTTGACGGTAAACAGAACCTGCTGACGGAACGACGAATCGGTGATCCTCCGGTTGTTCTTCGCCTGAACCATTAGCCGCCTGTTGAGGCTTATTCCAAATCCCTGCAGGAGGTGCTGCGTCACCTGGGCCTTGAACAGCGAGTTCAACTGCGGACTGTAGTTCGACCGCTCGCTGTTGGTCGTATTGCGCGAGTTATTGAATGTAAAGTTGAACAGTGTGCCGGTCAGAAAACCCTGCTGATACCCGAAGTCGTAAGTCCCCGTGTTCTGGCTCAGCGTATTCGTGCCGGTGATAAAGGTCGAGCTCTGCTGCGTATTCGCCGCCTCGTACTGCACAGTTCCCGTCAGGACCGGGTCAAGACTCTCAGGCTGCGGTCCGCCACCATTCGTGCTTAGCACGATGCCAGTCGCACCCGATGCGACACCACCCGCTCCACTCGATGTTCCGCCAGGTCCGCCGCCGCTCGTGATCGTCGAGGTCGTCCCACCCAGCGTATTGCTCACCAGTCCTGTCGAAACACCGCGAATGGTCCCGCCGGCCCTGGTCCGCAGAATGTCCGTGTCCGCGATATCAAGATTAATTCGCGCAATGGCAATGTCGTAGTTGTTTTCAAGCGCCAGCGTTACCGCATCCGACAGACTCAGATATATCTTCCCATCTCGTAGCAGGGAGTCCAGGCGGGGGGCATTCTGAAACGTCGGCTGCGGTACATTGATTGCCGTATAAGGAGCAAGTGGATTCCAGAAGTGACTCTTCGGCTGCGTGTAATCCACATTAGTGCTGCGCAGAAACAGCGGGTCGGTCAGCTTCGGCGCCGGAGCCTGCGGCAACCCGGGCGTGCCCGTCGTATCGCTGGCCACCGGTTGCTGGGGAGCCGGTACGGTCGGGCTCGTCTGTGTTTGCGGGGTTGTTGTCTGCTGCGCCATTCCCGGCTGCGTGCTCACGCTCATCAGCAGCAATCCGATGCTCGCTGCTGCCTGCATATCCCTTAATCTCACGATGCGCTCTCCAACTCTTCCCTGTTTCTTTGCCGGCACTGCCCACTCAATGGGCCACCGTTTTTTTGAGTCTTCCCTGAAACCTCACACTCGTCCGCAAGGCCCACTTTGCCAAACTCATCTTTTTCCGATTCTTCTAAGACGCGCTGCACTCACGTTAGGACTCTTAAAGAATGTATCGGCCTGGCCGTCACTCTTCAGAATGCTGTCGCTGGGCAGATATACGCACCTATGCGCCGCTTCGTTCCCCTGACCTCGGCAAATTTTCCCGATCGCAACTCGCTAAGTATATCAACCCCAAATCGTTATGCTTTCCACCCTTTTCCTCCCGAATCTCCTCTGCCACCACTAGTTCTTCCGTGTAAGGTGTCCTCGCAAGTTCCAAACACATCGTCTGCCGGGTACTAGGTGCCCCATTTATGCGGTCTCATCGCATGAGTGGGCATCGTGCGGAGCACGACCGCCTCCACATCGATCGCCAGATCACGCGCAAGAAATCCACCCCCATCCATCCATCCCGACCTTTCCGTCTTCTTCCATCCGTTCCAATCCGCGATATCGTGGTCGACCGCATTGGTCTTCCCTCACCCCTCGTGATACCGTCCGAACATCCATGCCGCACTGGAAGATCATCCTCACCTACGACGGGACCCCCTTTAACGGTTGGCAAATCCAGCCCAATCTCCCCACCGTCCAGGGCACACTCGCGCATGCCCTCCATCGCATCACCGGCGAATCTGTCCTCCCCCAGGGTTCAGGCCGCACCGACGCCGGAGTCCACGCCCTCGCCCAGGTAGCCTCCTTCACCCTCGCCGCTCCCATCCCCACCGCAAACCTCCACCGCGCCCTCAACCGAGCCCTCCCACCCAGCATCCGCATCCTCGCCGTAGAACAGGTTCCCGAAGGCTTCCACGCCCGTCACAGCGCCGCCGGCAAAACCTACGAGTACCGCATCTCAACCGACGAGATCTGCTCCCCCATGCTAGCTCCCTATGTCTGGAGCTATCATCTCCCCCTCGACCTGGCCACCCTCCAAAATGCAGCCGACCACATCCTCGGCACCCACGACTTCACCTCCTTCGCCGCCTCCGACCCCGACCTAACCACCCGCACCGCGCAGTCTGAAGAATCGCCTTCTATCCCCTATCCCCTCACGCGTACCATTCACCACTCCTCCTGGCGCCGCGACGACCATCTCCTTATATATAGAGTCACCGGGACAGGCTTCCTCCACCACATGGTCCGCAATCTCGTAGGAACCTTCGTCGAAGCCGGATCCGGCCGCATCTCCGCCGACTCCATCCCCACAATCCTCGCCGCTCAAGACCGAAACGCCGCCGGCCCAACCGCACCCGCCAGAGGGCTCTTCCTCGTAAAGGTAGAATACTAATGCCGGCCACAGCATCAGCTCAGCGCCGTATAGCCCAACTGGCCACACTCACCGCGGTTCATCGAGCCTTTCACTGGCTGCACCTCCATCAACCCCAACTCCGACAGTGGCAACTCGAATTTGTTCGCATCCCCGCCCCACCCTTCGGCGAATCCGCCCGCGCCGCATGGTTCCTTGACCGCTTCCATTCCCTCGGCCTCACCAACGTCCACACCGACGACGAAGGCAACGTCCTGGCCGAACTATCCTCCGACAAGCCGAACGATCCCCCGCCTTCTACTCCCTGCATCCTCCTCTCCGCCCACCTCGACACCGTCTTCCCCGAGGGCACCAACTGCGAGCCCACCGAATCACCCGACACCCCCCGCATCCACGCACCCGGCATCTGCGACAACGGCGCCGGCCTATCCGCCCTCCTCGGCATCGCTGCCGCGCTCCGCTACGCCCACATCGCCCCTCCCATCCCCATCCTCTTCTGCGCCAATGCCGGCGAAGAGGGCGAAGGCGACCTCCGCGGCATGCGCCATCTCTTCGAGCGCGGTCGCTACCGCAAGCGCATAGCCGCCGCCATCATCCTCGAGGGCAGCGGTACCTCCGCCGTCGTCACACGGGCTCTGGGCAGTCTGCGCTTCCGCGTCACCATCACCGGCCCCGGCGGCCACTCCTGGAACGATGCCGGCACTCCCAATCCCATCCTCATCCTGAGCCAGGCCCTCACCGAGATCGCCGCCCTCAAGCTCCCCACGAGTCCCCTCACGACGATCAACGTCGGCCACATCTCCGGCGGCACCTCCATCAACTCCATCCCCGAGTCCGCCACCGCCCTGCTCGACCTTCGATCGACCGACTCCACCCAACTCATCGCCACCGCGACCACAATCCACCAAATCCTCGACGAAATCGTCTCCACGTTTGCCACACATAAAACCACAATCAGTCCACCAAAACTCCACATCCAAACCATCGGAAATCGCCCCGCCGCAGCCCTTCCCGACGATTCACCACTCCTCCACACCCTCCGCGCCATCGACCGCCACCTCTCCGTCCGAACCGAAATACGTCTGGGCTCAACCGACGCTAACATCCCTCTTTCTAGAGACATACCAGCCATCGCCCTAGGCACTGGAGGCACTGGAGGAGGCATCCACACCCTGCAGGAGTGGTACAACCCAACCGGCCGCGAGACCGCTCTCCGCCGCATCCTCCTCACCCTCCTCGACACCACACAAATCACCGCAGAAAACCACCAATCCTGATACACTCAACCGCGTGAAACCCTTTATCATCAGCGCATTTCTCCTCCTCACCACCCCCCTCCTCCACGCCCAAAATAATTCGCCGGAAATCATCTACATCAACGGCAACATCCTCACCGGCGCCCATCTCCGCCCCAACGACCCCTCCAAAACCCCAGCAAAAGTAACCGCAATGGCCATCTCCCAAGGCAAAATCACCGCCGTAGGCACCGACGCCAACCTGCTGAAACTACAAGCCCCCAACACCAAAATCATCAATCTCGATGGCGCCTTCGCCATGCCCGGCTTCAACGACGCCCACACCCACATCGCCTCTGCAGGCCAACAGAAACTCACCATCGACCTCGACCACGTAGCCTCGCTCGCAGAGATGCAGCAGCGCATCAAGACCTTCGCAAACACCGCGAAATTAGGGACATGGCTACAAGGAGGAGGCTGGGACCACACCATGTGGCCCACCAAAACCCTCCCCACCCGCCAAGACATCGATGCCGTCACAGCCGGCCATCCCTCCATCTTCGGCCGCACCGACGGCCACATCGCCATCGCCAATTCCGCAGCCCTGGCCGCTGCCGGAATCACCTCCAAAACTCCAGATCCTCCGGGAGCCAAAATCGACCGCGAGGCTTCTGGAGAGCCCACTGGAATCATCCGCGAAGGTCCTGCTCTTGCAATCATTTACAAAGCAATCCCTCCACTAACTCCTGAAGAACGCCGTCAAGCCCTCGAGGTCGCCATCGCCGATGCCACCGCCAACGGCGTCACCTCCGTCCAGGATCTCTCCGACTGGGAAGACTTCCTCGTCCTCGAAGACCTCGAAAAATCAGGCAAACTCCACCTCCGTGTAGCCGAATGGCTAGCCTTCGATACCCCTGTCGCCGTCCTCAAACAGCACCAGGCATACCATCCGCTCAACGACCCCTTCCTCCACACAACTATGCTCAAAGGCTTCATGGACGGCTCTCTGGGTTCTCGTACAGCAGCCCTGAACGCCCCATACTCTGACGATCCCGGCAACTCCGGCATCCCCCGTTACGACCAGAAAACTCTAGATCAAATGGCCACGGAACGCGCCGAAGCAGGCTTTCAACTAGGCTTCCACGCCATCGGAGATCGCGCCAACGACATGGCTTTAACCTCCTTCGATCGCGCCCAGCAGGCCCGCATGAAGCAGATTTCAAAGCTCCTTCCCCAACTCGAGGCAAGTACCCGCGCCCACATCACAGCTACCGACACCTCCCGCTACCGTATCGAACACGCCCAGGTCGTATCCCCCGGCGACTTCGACCGATTCGCCCGCCTCCACGTCATCGCCTCCATGCAGCCCTCGCACCTGCTCACCGATATGAATTGGGCAGAAGCCCGCCTCGGCCCCGACCGCGTCAAATACTCCTACGCCTGGCGTTCCTTCCTCGATCACAACGTCGTCCTGGCCTTCGGCACCGACTACCCCGTAGAGTCCGTCAATCCCTTCCGCGGCCTCTACGCCGCCATCACCCGCCAGAACGAGGCCGGGACCAAAACCTACCAGCCACAAGAAAAAATCACCCTAAACGAGGCGATCTACGCCTACACCCAAGCCTCCGCCTTCGCTGAAAATCAAGAGAAACTCAAAGGACGCCTTGAGCCGGGTTTCGTAGCCGATTTCGTCGTACTCGACCACGACATAACATCGCCAAACACCACCCCACAGGAGCTCCTCCACACCAAGGTTCTCCGCACCGTTCTGAACGGGGAGATCATCTATTCCTCAAAAGAAAACCGCTAATTCAAGCCAGAAACGGGAAGAATAGTTGGCCCATCGTCTCAGTCCTTCCACACTCGCCCATATCCTGCTTCTGGCTGTCGTGGCCGTTTGGGGAGTAACGTTCGTCCTCGTCAAGGATGCGCTGCAGGACGCCTCTCCCCTGCTCTTTAATCTCCTTCGCATGACGTTGGCCTTTATCGCTCTGGCCATCATTAACTACCGCCAACTCCGTCATATCACTCGTGCTTCTCTTATATCTGGCGGCGTTGTTGGTCTATTCCTGGCCGCTGGATACCAGTTCCAGACCGCAGGGCTGGCCCGTACCACTGCGGCCAAATCGGCCTTCATCACCGGCCTCGTCGTCGTCTTTGTCCCACTGTTTGCTGCCATTCCCATCCTGCGCCCACCGAACGCCCACGCGCCCCGCTGGACCACTGCCGTCGGCGCCCTCCTCGCCTTTATCGGTCTTTTGCTCCTCACTACGCCTGCCGGAACCTCCTGGCAGAATCTCTTCATCAGCATCGGTCCCGGCGACCTGCTTACCCTCGCCTGCGCCGTAGCTTTCGCGGGTCATCTTCTCGCATTAGCCCATACGTCGCATCGGGTCCCAACCGGCCAGCTCGCCACCCTCCAGATCGGCGCTGCAGCCCTCATCATGGCTATCACCCTACCCATGGAAGGAAAACCACATCTGACCGTAACGTCCCGTCTACTCATCGCTCTAGCCGTTACCAGCCTGCTAGCTACGGCTGCCGCGTTTACCATCCAAAGTTGGGCTCAGCAACATATTCCTCCAACCCACACGGCAATACTCCTGACCCTCGAACCCGTCTTTGCCACCCTCACTTCTATTCTCGTCCTGCACGAGCGTCTCGGCCGTCGTTCACTCTGCGGAGCCGTCCTGATCCTAGCCGGAATTGCCTTCACGGAGCTTTTATCTTCTCCAGAGCCGCTCCCCGTGCATCCGGTCTAAAAAAGGCGCAAAATACCTTTGCGTTAGCTTCGCGTCTAAATAACCGTGAGCTCGTGCGTCCTTACAAAGGATTGCAGGGTTTCAGAGACTATATTTAAGGTTTAGCCGCCAGACAGCCCGGTCGGCGCACCGTAACGCACAAAAATGAGGTTAGATTTTCCGATGGATACACCAACGCCAACTTCTCCGAGCCTGCTTGATCGCATTCGCAGCCGTCGCTTAACCACGACGTTCACCCTCCTTGCCGTTCTTTCTGTCGGCGTCGTCGCTGGCTCAGTCCTGACCCATGGAGTCAGCGGCAAAGAGCAGCAGTCTGTCGATTCCACCGATGCGAAGCCTCTGGTTATCCCCTCGCCCGTCACCCTCTCGAACGGCTTCTCGCAGGTCGTCAAGCAGGTCGGCCCGGCAGTCGTCAACATCAATACAGAGTCCCTGCCCAAGCAGTCCGCGACCAAAACACCTCGCAGACGCGGCCAGGGCCGTCCTCCCCAGGGTCAGGGCGATGACGAACAGCAGCCCGGAGACATGCAGGATTTCTTCAACCGCTTCTTCGGTGGTCAGGGTGGGGGCGGTGACGAGGATGGCGATGGCGCCCAGGGTGGTGCAGAACGCCGCGCTCTCGGTTCCGGTTTCATCGTGGACGCACGCGGTTACATCATCACCAACAATCACGTAGTCGACAAAGCCGACAAAATCTTCGTCAAGCTCTCCACCGATCCTGACGGAGGTCCTGGCGACAATGGACGTCCGGCCACGGTAATCGGCGTCGACAAGGACACCGACATCGCCGTCATCAAGATTGACGCCAAGGAGCCCCTCCCCACCGTCAAGCTCGGCAACTCCGACGGTGCCCAGGTAGGCGACTGGGTCCTCGCCATTGGCAGCCCGTTTGCCCTTTCCAAGACGGTCACGGCAGGAATCATCTCCGCTAAAAACCGTTCTATCGACGAACCCGGCCCGACCGGCGTCTCCCAGAGCCAGTTCCAGCGCTTCATCCAGACCGACGCGGCCATTAACCCCGGCAACTCCGGTGGTCCGCTCGTCGACATGGCAGGCAACGTCGTTGGTATGAACACCGCCATCTACACCCAGTCTATGGGCTCCCAGGGCGTAGGCTTCGCCATGCCGGCTAACACCATCGCCAGCGTTTACAACATGCTCATTGGCCCTGAACACAAGGTTGTTCGCGGCTCCATCGGCATCAGCTTCCAGCCGGCACTCAACTCTGCTGTGGGCCGCATGTATGGCTTCTCGAACGGAGTTTTGGTCAGCACTGTCACTCCGTCCGGTGGAGCAGCTAAAGCTGGAATTCAGCCCGGTGACGTTATCGTCTCCATCGACGGTCGCAAGATCACTGACGGCGACGATCTGGTCAACGACATCTCTGCCCGTCACGTTGGCTCAAGCGTTAAGCTCGGCTACCTCCGCGACGGCAAGCAGAACGCCGCTAACGTCACCATCGGTGACCGCGCCAAGACCTACGCCGATCTCGCAGGCGGTGGCGACAACGACGAAAACGCTGCACCGCAGGAATCGGATGCCGGTCAGGGTAAGCTCGGCATCACCGTCTCAACGATCCCGGCGGCCGTCGCAGCCAAGACCGGAATCAAGACCGGTGTTATGGTTACCAGCGTCCGGCCTGGCTCTTTCGCTGATGAGATTAATCTCGTTAAGGGCACTATCATCACGGAGATCAACAAGAAGCCCGTAACTGACGAAGCCAGCTATCGCGCTATCGTCTCCTCTCTCAAATCGAAAGACGACGTTGTCTTCGTCGTTCATTCCGCACTCCAGAAGAACGCCGGCAACTCCTACGTCGGCGGGACGCTTCCATAACCCGCACAACCCCAGACGAATGCGCGAGCATCAAGCTCGCGCATTCGTCTTTGCAGAAATGTCCTTTTTATCTCAACTTCTGAAACGATCCACTCGTGAAGCCGCAAAATAAAGGGATCAATCTTTCTATTGCTAGAATGGTTACTGGCAAGCTACTCTGTCAGAAACTTAGCCGGTTCGTTGAATCCCATCCTAGATACTATTTTTTGAGGTGCTGCTTCACATGAGGTTCAGACTTCTCCTAAGCTCCGCGCTGGTTCTTGCAACGACAATGTCCTCTCCTGCGATGACCCACGCCCGCCGCGGCCCTACCTCACCAAAGCTGCAGAATAAAAAGGCTAAGTCCGGGTCAAAATCCATGGGGCAACGGGCCATCGACGACTCACGAGCCACGCAGATTCAATCTGCTCTCGTCAAATCTGGCTATCTCTCTAGTGACGCCGCTAGCGGACACTGGGATTCGCAAACCGAAGCAGCGATGCAGAAACTGCAGGCTGATAATGGCTGGCAGACAAAGTTGATCCCGGACTCACGCGCCATTATCAAACTCGGGCTCGGTCCCGCTCACGATTCTGGCGTCAACACCGGTAGCTCCTCCGCATTGGCGGTTCCTGTGCCTCCGCCCGCCGTCTTCTCTCAACAGTAAAGGCTCACATCCTTTGCACGCCTGCGTTCGCTTAAACTCGAGCTCCAATCGCGAAAATATGGTCGCACATATCCTCTTTCGACCTTGGGAGACTTCCGTCCCCACCCATCGTGCCGCTCTCTAGCCATGTCCGCAACCAATAATAGTGGTGCATCCGAACCAGGCGAGCCCCAATCGGCTGCTTCTGCTCCAGTATCGCCGTTACCCGCGCAATCAAAGATGCTATGCTCGTGACCGTCTCAACATTCGCATCTACAGCATCGCAATGCAGTAACGCTGATCGCGCCTCTCTAAACTGAGCGCCGTCCATCAACCCGCTCTCCACCTTCAGTTCGGTCATCTGCTCCACGGCCAAAGCGGCAGAAGCATCGAGTCGGTCCTCGAAGCCAAGATACAGAATCCGATGAGCCGCAACTCGCAGCGGCAACATGCTGAACTCCTCCACAAAGATCTTGGGCACCGCCAAGGCCATCGCCTCGGGCTCAAATCCCTTCATCGACAGCACGGGGCAGCTCCACTGCATACTCAGCCCACGCGTAATCTGCTCCGCCTCAAGACCGCACTCGGCGACCAGCCAATCGCCAATTCTTCCACTTCCATTCGCACGCTGGGCCTCCAGCGCCTGCCGCAACTGAGGATGCGTAATCCATCCCTGAGCCAGCATCACCAAACCCAAAGGAACCCGATGACGATGAGGAGCTATCTCCTCTTCTCCCTCCCCCATCTCACGATTAACTGCAGCCTTCACCATCGCTTGAACACATCGACCACTGCATCCCCACTGGCCTTCGAAGACCGGCCTCCGACGATTCCTCCACGGAGGAGTCCACGTGCTTACACACTCCATATTTCCGCAAGACCGCCGCTGGGATTGTCCAAATGATGCAGGCGGTTCAACTTCCAGAGCCTGCCCACGCGACGGGGCGTACTCCTCGCGCGTCCATTTCAAATCACTCGCGGAACTCCGGCTCTCTGTCTTTTTCATTAGAAAAGGCATCGAATACTCTCCAATCTCAGTTGCGGCGTCGCCACCTCTGTAACACGCAGCGCAAAGTTGCCGCTCACGACAACCACCTCTCCTCGCGCCACAATACGATCTCCAACCACAAGATCCACCGGCTCCGACACGTGTCGATCCAGCTCCACCACTGCCCCCGGCCCCAACTCTAGGACCTCCCGCAACGCCATCTCACGCGCCCCAAACCGCAGCGTCGCATCCAGTTCAATATCCGACAACAAACCTATCGCCGACTCAGTCACCATCAAATCCCGCCTTATCTATTTCGTTATTGACCTTCAATTCACACTCGCCACAACCGCAGCAGGTACTTCCACCTGTACACCGCAATATTCACCTTCAAGCTGCGCTCCACGATGCTCTCCGCTTCGCACAGGATGAGCGCGGCCAAACTGCAGCCCACCTACGCGCAACTCTGCGGTCTCATGCTTCGGCACCGGAAGACGCAAAACCATCCCAGGCTCAAGCGTCGTCAGCTCCACTGCGCGTAGCCGTACCGGCGGAAACTGCAACACCGCGCCTAATCTCGCCTCTCCCATCAGCACTCGCATCCGCGCTTCTGCATCCTTCGATCGCCTGCGAGGCATATCCCCTTCCGCAATAAGTCTCCGAAGAATCGCATTCAACACCACCGCCGGCAGGCAAAGATTCAGAACCCCCTGAACCTCCGGCATACGAATCTCGAAGCTCACGCACAGCATCTTCTCGCCCAGCGTCAACATTCTCGCGGCCTGTGCTGCAGTCTCCCGTTTATCCAGGGCAAACGCCAAGCCCACCGACTGCCAGGCGAGATTCAACTCCTGAATCACTACCTTGATCACTGCCTCCAGGATCGCCTCTTCGATGGTTGTCAGCTCCCGCGTCTGTCCCGCCTTTCCAGTTCCTCCAAGCAGAACATCCACAATCGGAGACGTGAGCGCGAGATCAAGTTCCAGCAAACCTACTGCTCCGGGCGGCTCTAACCGCACAGAACAGATATACGCCAGCGCAGAGAGTCTCTCCAGAAACTCACTGAAGGGTAGCTGCTCTCCTGAAACCAGTTTGACACGCAGAGGTGTTCGCAGCCACGCTCCCAGAGTATGCATCAGGTTGCGTGCGAATATATCGTTGACCGTGCTAATCGCGCGCATCTGATCGTTGCTGATCTGCCCTGCCCGGCTGAAACTATACTTCTCCGGAAGAACATCAGCTGCCGGTCCACTTCCATTAAGCGCAGCGTCAGCTCCGGCAGCCGCCGCAAATAATGCATCAATATCGTCCTGTCCAAGAGTCTTATCCATTGCAATCCTTTATCTATCGAACTAATTCGCACTATCACCCGATCGAAGACGCCATCAACGCGCACCTGGCTTCCGCCTCGCCTTTGAAACTTTGTTCGCCGCACCTGCATCAGCGCTCCGAAGATTGGCCAACGCCGTCCTCAGTCGCAACACAGCAGACGAATGTATCTGTGAGACCCGCGACTCAACCACACCGAGAGTCACGCCGATCTCCCTCATAGTCAGCTCTTCGTAGTAATAAAGCGTCAGCACCATGCGCTCTTTCTCCGGAAGCTCGTCGATAGCATCTGCGAGCCGCTGCTTCATTTCGCCTTTCAGGCATCGAAACAACGGGTCTTCTTCCGGGGACCCGGGAATGTACGCAAGCTCTTCATCCCCGGAGTCCTCCGACCGCTCCATATGGAGACTGCCAATCTCAAGTCCCTTCAGATCGCCAAGCAGCTGCTGATATTCCGTTAAACTCAACTCCATCTCACCGGCGATCTCCTGCTCTGAAGGCGCCCTTCCAAGCCGCTGCGTCACCGATCGGATAGCCTCTTCAACAGCTCTTCCCTTTCGCCGCAGCTCTCGCGGGCTCCAGTCCAGCGTGCGCAGCGAATCGAGAATCGCGCCACGAATCCTAAACTGCGCATAGCTCTTGAACTGAACCTTCTTGCCGTGATCGAACTTCGTGAACGCATCGATCAAGCCCACAACACCAGCTGAGATCAGATCATCCAGATCGACATGCTGCGGCAGACGCTCATGGATCCTGCGTGCCAGATACCGTACCGTCGGCAGATGCTCCATCAGTAATAAATCGCGCTCTGATGCAGCTCCGCTTTCAGTCGTTGCGCCATCATCATTAGCTGCAAATGGTGCGAACTTGATCTCTGTCGCCTCTCCTAACGCTCCATCCAGCCCTAAAGGCCCCGTAGCGAAAAGCGTATTCTTTGTAAAGCCATCCAACACCTGTACCGGAATCGAACCCCGTGCGCCCATTTACTTTCCTCCCTATCCTCGTCTGTTACTTCCTGCATCTGCCCTTTATTCCATCTGCGATCAACCAACCGTCCCTACACTCCGCACTCGAATCTCTGCCGGAATCTCCGCCGGGGCCAACACCGTCACCCTGGGCAGAAACGGCTCAAGCCAACGCCGCACGTGATAACGGGCTGGACTCGGACATAGAAGCACGGGGAGTGCCGATGTAGGGGCTCCTCCTGTTAGGCGTTTCACAGACTCCACAAGTCGTCGAAGAAAATCCGCAGGCATACCTGCCGAACGAGAGCCATCTCCCAACAACAGCCCCGCTCCCTGCGGATCGAACGTATGCAGCAACTCCGACTCGAGTCCCTGCTCCAACATCAACACGCGCAGTCCGCCCTCTCCATCCAGCAGTGGATGCACCAGTCCCCGTCCCAGCGACTGGCGAACGCTCTCCACCAGATGCACCACATTCTTCGATTGCTGCGCCGCCTCCACCAATACCTCGAGAATCGCGCCCAGGTCACGAATTGAAACCTGTTCCCGCAGCAGTTGCTGCAATACCCGCTGCACCTCACCCAGCGTCATCAGCTTCGGCACCAACTCCTCTACCAGCTTCGGATGGCTCTCGCTCAGGCTGTCAAGCAACCGCTTAACCTCCTGCCTTCCCAACAGCTCATGCGCATGACGTCGAATCAATTCACCAAGATGCGTCCCAATTACCGTGGTCTGGTCCACAACGGAATAGCCGCCTGCAAGCGCCTGCTCTTCCAGTCCAGGCAATATCCACCTCGCCATCACCCCGAAAGCCGGCTCTTTTGTCTCTACTCCCGGCAGCGCTCGAGCCTTCGGATCGGCATTCACCGCCAGCAGGCAGTTCTGCTCTGTTTGCCATCGCGCGATCTCCACGCCCCGCAAGCTCACCACATACTCACGCGGCTTCAGTCGAAGGTTGTCCGTAATGTGGATCGCAGGAACAATGAACCCAAGCTCAGTAGCCAGATGACGTCGCAACGCACGTACCCGATTCAGCATCTGGCCGCCCTGTTTCTCGTCGACTAGCCGAATCAACTGAAACCCAATCTCCAGTGTCAATTCATCCATCTTCAATAGCGATGCAAGGTTCTCACCCTTCGCCACCTCAGCGGCCTTCGCCTTCGCCGGAGCAGCCTCATCCCCAAGAGCCATAGCATTCTCTTTCGCAGCAGGAAGCTTCCGAGCCATCAACGCAACTCCAGCTGCCATCAGCACAAACGACAACTTCGGCAACCCCGGAATCAATGCCAGGCCTAGTAGCACGCCGCAAGCGATCCAAAGCGTATTCCGTCCCCGCAGCAACTGCGTCCCCAGCTCTTCATTCAGCGACCCCGCCGAAGACGCCCGTGTCAGCACCATGCCGCCCGCAATCGACACCAGCAGGCTCGGGATCATCGTTACCAACCCATCGCCCACCGTTAGAATCGTGTAAGTCTTCACCGCCGTCGCAAGATCCGCACCCTGCTGCAACACTCCAATCAATAAGCCCGCAACGATATTGATCGCCGTAATCAGAATCGTCGCCAGCGAGTCCCTCTGGTTGAACTTCGCGGCGCCATCCATCGCGCCATAGAACTCCGCCTCCCGCGCAATCGCCTGCCGCCGCTTCCTCGCCCCATGTTCATCGATCAGACCAGCATTCATGTCCGCATCAATCGCCATCTGCTTACCCGGCAACGCATCCAGCGTGAACCTCGCCGTCACCTCTGCGGTGCGCACTGCGCCATGGCTCACTACAAGAAACTGAATCGCGATCAACGCCAGGAACAACACAAACCCGACAACATAATTTCCGCCGATGACAAACTGCCCAAACGCCTCGATCACCGCACCGGCAGCATGTGTCCCCTCGTGCCCATGCAGCAGAATCCGCCGGCTCGATGCAATATTCAGCGACAGCCGAAACAGAGTCAGCAGCAGCAGCAGCGTAGGAAACACTGAAAAATCCACCGCGCGCCGCACCTGCACCGCAGTCAGAAACACAATCACCGAAGCCGTAATCGAGGCAGCCAGCAACAGGTCCAGTACAAAGCCCGGCACCGGGATCATCATCACGAACACCATGCTGATCGCCGTCACCGGCAACAGAAACCCTTGCAGCTTGGCAATCGAAAAACCTTCGCTCTTCTTCATCACCGCATCACTCACATCCCACCTCCAAATCCCCGCATCCCAACCACGCCCAAAGTCCCTCGATGTCCAACACTCTTCTGCGTCTGCTGCGCCTGCCGTTCCCGTCGCATTCGTTCTTCCACTTTCTGCCGGTACAAATAAGCCAGAATCCCAGCCACCGTCGCATAAAGCTCAAACGGAATCGATTGACCCGGCTCAACCATCCTGTAGAGACTTCGCGCCAAAGGAGGGTTTTCAATCATCGGAACTCCGGCCCATCGAGCCTCCTCGCGAATCTCCGCCGCATGAAGGTCACGCCCCTTACACAAGACCTTCGGGGCCTCCATCGTCTCGAAGCTGAACTCCAACGCCACCGCGTAGTGTGTCGGATTCGTAATCACCACGCTCGCCCGCGACATATCCGCCTTAACCCTGCGTTTACGCATAGCCATCTGGATCTGCCGGATCTTCCCCTTGATCTGAGGATTCCCCATCGAATCCTTCATCTCGTCGCGGATATCCTGCTTGCTCATCTTCAGCCGCTCATTCCAGCTTCTCCACTCCATCGCGTAGTCCAGTCCAGACCACGCCAGCGTGATCCACGCAGCATCGAGAGCCAACCCATACGCCGTCGCAAACATAGCGGGCAGCCGCATCAGACTCATCACCGGCAGCGGCAGCATCAACGCCTTCAGCGCACCCCATCCCAGCGCCACCATCGCTGCCGCCGGCACCAGCGACTTCACCAGTCGCGTCGTCGACCGCAGGCTGAACAGGTTCCCCAGGTTCGTCACCGGGTTCAGCTTTGAAAACTTAAGCTCCAGCGCATTCGGATGAATCGAAACCCCACCACCCTGCGCCACACCAGCAACCAATGCTCCGCAAAAACTCGCCGCCATTACCAGGCCTACCGGCAATAACGCCGGCCCAAGCATTCGCCGTACAGCTTCATTCCATCGCTGCTCGCCACCAACCTCGCCCACAGCCGCCGAACGCAGGCTTTCGACGTACACCTTGCCCCAACCCGAAACGAAGCTATGAGCCGTTACCCCAAGCATCATCACGCCACCAAGCATCGCAACGGCGGAAAGAAGCTCGCGGCTTCGAACGCTATCGCCCTTCGCCCTGGCTTTCTTCTTTCGTTCTGGAGTAGCCCGTTCGGTCCCCTTCTCGCTCATGGCGTTGCGATCAACCTTCCCGCCGCATCCAACAACGCCGTAAAGTGCCGTTCAATCCATCCCGGCCAAACTCCAAGACTCGCCAACAGCACCACGTACGAGACCATCGTCTTCACCGGAATACTCACCACCATCGCAGGCAGTTGCGGAGAAAGCCGTGCAACCAGCGCAATCGTCACCTCCACTGCTAACGCCGCAGCGATCACCGGAGCCGCCAACTGCAACCCCGCAAGAAATATCCCGCCAGCCATCGCCGCGAGCGCAACTCCGGTCTTTGCCTGCAATACCGCCTGCCCCACCGGCACTGCCGAAAAGCTCCTTACCATCGCCGCAAGCAGACTGCGATCCAGTCCCGCACCGATCATCACCAACACACCAAGCCAACTCAGCATCTGCCCCAATACAGGCGTCTCGATCTTCGAGTTAGGGTCCATCAGATTCACCAGCGAAAAACTAAACTGCATCCCCAGCAACATTCCCGCAAACACCAGCGCTTCATTCAACAACGTCAGCGACAATCCAAACACCAACCCCACGCCCAGTTCCCCCAGCACAGCCTTCATATCCAGCGTCACCCTCGCATTCGGCACCGCGGCAACCGCCGGAGCAAGCAGCACAGTCATCGCAAACACGAACCCGGCCTTAATCCGCGGAGCGATCGCCGCAGAAGAGAAGAGCGGCGCAAACACCATTAACCCACTCAGCCGCACCATCACCAGCATCGCGGCCGTCAGATATTGCGGCCAATCGTGAATCAACGTGCTAGCCTCTCGATTCATCTCGCCTATCCCAGATACTTGTGAAAGCCGGTAAACATATGCAGCGTGAAATTCACCAGGCGATGAACGATCCACGGCAGCGCAGCCATCGTCACCAGAAACACCACAATCAGCCGAGGCACTGCCGTCAATGTCTGCTCCTGTACACTCGTCAACGTCTGCACTAGGCTCACCAAAACACTCACGAGACAAGCCGTGACCAGAAGAGGCGCACCCAACAGCGCTGCCTCCATCAACACCCTCCGCATCATCTCCACCGTCTGGTCCGGCCCCATAACGTCGCCTCTTAAATTCTTAGAAACTCTTAATCAACTGATCGGCCAACAAATTCCACCCGTCCACCATCACGAACAACAGGATCTTCAACGGCGTAGAGATCACAACCGGCGGCAACTGCATCATCCCGATTGATGTAGTCACGCTGGCCACAACAAGATCCACCAGCAGAAACGGTAGAAACAACACCGCCCCAATCTGAAACCCAGCCTTCAACTCGCTCAGGATGTAAGCCGGAACCACAACCTGAATCGGCAGCTCTTCCTTCGTCTTAGGCCGAACAGCCATCCCCGCCGAGGCAAACACAGCTAAGTCCTTCTCCCGCGCATACCGAAGCATGTATTGCTTCACCGGCTGCACACCGCGGTCCAAAGCCTCCTCGCCCGAGATTGCATTCGCCCGATACGGAGCCACCGCCTTCTGCTCCACCTCCTGCATCACCGGCTGCATCAAAAACCACGTCATCATCAACGCCAGCCCCATCAACACCTGGTTCGAAGGAGCCGTCTGCGTCCCTAGCGCCTGGCGCAAAAAGTGAAACACCACCAGCAACCGAACCAACGGAGTCATCGACAACAGCAGAGCCGGCAGCAGCGTAAGCAACGTAAGACCCAACACAATCGACCAAGGTGTGCTTCTGCCTTTATCAAGTGCATCCGCAATCGATTCGTTCTTACCCTCCGCGTCAGGCTTCTTAGCCGCAATCGTCTCCGTCGATCGACTCGCTGCACTCTTCTTACCCACAGCACCAGCTCGCACTTTACCGCCATGCGCAGCTGAAACACTCGCCTCCGTCCGCTTCACCCAGAAAGACTGCGGGGCCACCATAGCAACCAACATAGGCCTGTGCATCTGCTGACCATGTGCATGCAGCGAAACCATCGAAATCATCAGTCCCAGCACAATCCGCCAACCATGTCCTAGAGACATATCTCATCCTCAACGCCATCGGCCTTCACGCGCACAATCGTCTCGACGCTATCGACACCTCCACCCACCAGAAAGTGTTCCCCGCCACAACTCACCAACATCAACTGCCTTCGCCCACCAAGCGCCAGCGTCTCCACAAGACGCATCTGCTTCCGCTGCGTCTGGTGCTCCCTTCGCCATCCACGCAACCGGCCAAGAATCCACCCCGCCAGTCCCTGAATTTCAAGGTCGTCCTTCGCGCCATTTCTTCGTTCTATATCGTGCCCAAGCCGCATCCCTAAACTCCGTTTCTAAGCACTAAGCAAGCCGGGTCAACCGCACAGCCAGCCGTTGATCCACCACCTCGAACTCACTCCAGCCCACCTGCACCTGTCCCACCTTCACCGGCACATCATCAGTATTCGCGCATAGGCTCTCGATAACCTGTCCCACCTCAAGCCGCACCAGGTCCCGCACCTTGAACTCACGCAGCGCTATCACCGATTCCAGCGTCATCATCAACTCCGAAACCACCGGCCAGGCTCGGTGCTCCTCTATCCGCGCCATCCCATACACAGTTGGCACAACCTTCACCAGCTGCGATCCTGCCTCCAGTGCCGGCAATCCCATATCGCTCGTTATTGCTTCCGTATCGGCCACGATCTCTCCTACCGCTGCACTAGAAATTCGGTGAAGAACAGGTCCACCACCTTCAACTCGCGGTTATGCTCCGCAATCGCCGACTTCAACTCAGCTTTCAGTCGCTCCTTGCCATCGACAGCCAGCAAATCTTCCGACGTCTGTCTTCCCAGCACCGCCAGCGCAGTATCGCGAACCGCAGCATCTGCATCTTTGGCGCTCTTGTTATCGGCACTCTTTTCCTCTTTGGGCTTATCTTTACTTTTGTCGACGGCATCCGCCACACGCAGCGTCAACCCTACCCGCAGATAGGCGTTTCCACCGCCATCCGCCAGGTTCACCAGCAGAGGCTCAAGGATCATCGCGTGTGTCGTCGTCGATACAACGGGTTCCACCTTCGCACTACTCGGCATCGGCAACCTGCCGGTGCGAGCCAGAAAGTAAACGATTCCGCCAACGCCCAGAGTCGCAATCACAACTCCCAGCACGACAGCAATCAGCAAAGGCACTACCGGCAATTTGACCGGCTCCGAAACAGAAGTAACTTGAACAACTGGAGGTGAAGTAGCCATGATGCCAGAGAGTGTGCAAGCCAATAGCCACAATCCCACACCCGCACATTAGCGAATCTTCACGATCGTTCGGGCTCCCATAAGCCCAGTACAAAAACAGCGGGCCGGTGCCGGTCCTTGCTTCAGCCCCGCACCCGCACCGCTGTTCTTTCTTGTAAGCGTGCTTACCGAACCATCCCCATAACATCCTGCGTCAATGAATCGAACGTCGTGATTGTCTTCGAATTCGCCTGGAACGCGCGCTGTGCCACGATCAGATTGGCGAACTCCGTCGAGATATCGACATTCGACTGCTCCAGCGCCGAGTCCGTGATCGTGCCACGCCCGCCAGTGCCTGCCACGCCAACCGTTGCCACACCAGAGGCCGCTGTCGTCGTGTAGTTATTACTGCCGGACCGCACCAGTCCCTGCTGGTTCGTTACCGTTGCCACCGCGACCTGTCCGATCTTCTCAGTCTGTGAATTGCTAAACGAAGCCGTGATCACTCCATCCGTACCTACCGTGAAGCTCTGATAGGTCCCGCTCGCATAGCCATCCTGTGTGGTCGTCGTCGTGCTCGAGGCCGCCGTCGATTGCGATATCGTCGGACTTCCGCTGGTATACAGATTAAAGTTGACGGTCATATCGCTCGCCCCATCCGTCAGCCCCGGAAAGGTAATGCCGCTAATGTTCGACGATGGAAACACCAGTGTTCCCGATGAGTCGAACGCCAGAGTCCCCGTATTGTTCACCGGCGTCCCCGTCGCATCGGCCGCAGGCAATGTCACGCTATATCCCCAGGTATTGGCTGCGATCTTGGTGTACGTTATCGTAGCGGAATGGCTTTCGCCGAGCGAGTCGTACATTGTTACAGGGCTTGTGAACGACGTTCCCGTGGTTGCGCTCGCATTCAGGTTAGCCGTCACCGAGAAGTTCTGTGTCGCTTTTGCCGCCTCGGTCACGCCCACCGGCACCGTCAGCGCCACCAGTCCGCCATTTTCATTCACAACTCCATTCGTCGCCGCATACCCCATCACCGACTGGCCGTCCGCCGTCGTCAGGTTACCCGACGAATCCAGTTGAAAGTTTCCCGCCCGCGTAAGCGACTGAACGCCGTTCTGCTGCACGACGAAATACCCATTGCCCTGCAGCGCCATGTCCGTCGAAGTGGACGTCGTCGAGATGCTTCCCTGCGTCAAGTTCGTATCTGTACCGGAGACCCTCGTTCCCACGCCGACCTGGATCGGATTGTTCGAGCCCGACGTCCCAATCTGCTGGTAGAACAGGTCTTCAAATGTGGTGCTCTGTTCTTTGAAGGCCGTCGTATTAATATTCGCCAGGTTATTGCCGATTGTGTTCAGCGAGACAGTATCTGCCTCTAGTCCAGTCAGTGCTATTGAAAATGATCCCATACCTTCTCCTTGGTGTTGCACGGTTGAACTTCAAATTGTCGTCAACTACCGGCCATCAGGCCGTGGCCCTAGCATCATTTCGTTAGACTGAAGTTGTAGACGTCGATGTCCCTTCAACGCTGGCCAGCCCACTGTTGATCTCAATCAACTGCTGCAGGCTGTTCACGCCTACCATCTGTGTTATGTATGCCGTAGGATCGGTCGGCTGCGTCGGGTCCTGGTTCTTCAGCTCGCTTACCAGCAGTGTTAGAAAATCATTCGCGGTAATCGTTGACCCCGTGCTCGTACTGCTGGTCGTGCTGCTGGTTGTCGAAGCCTTTGCCGTTGCGGCTGTCGTCTGTGTTGTTGTGCTCCGTGGAGCAAGTGCTGAAGCCACCTTCTGTGCCGCAGCCGACCCCACTCCCGTAATCGAACTCATCTGTACTCCATCCATTTCAATCTCCTCTTTTTACTGCCGTTTTCAAATCTACTTACGCCCGCACACTAAGCCAGCTACCGCCGGCATAAACCGTATTAGTCGTTATCTCTGCCATTCCGCTCAGTCCGCCCTGAACGTACGCCTCTCCACTGTCGGAGAACGTTGTTCCACTCGCATCCTGTTGACTCTCTCCTTCCCGGCCGTCGCTCTGCTGCATCAGCTCTCGCCCTGCGTCCCTCTCCATCCCTCCAGCAAACTCCTGGGATCCTGCCGCCGCGGTCGTATGCAGCACCACGGAGCCAACACCAATCTGCTCTTGCTGCAGATAAGCCGTCAGCGAAGGCAACTCTCGATGCAGCATCTCCTGCCCTGCCGATGTAGTCGCCGTCACCGATGCGTTCACCACGCCGCCATCCGTCATCTCGGCGCGAATCTTCAGCCATCCATGCGTCCCGTTGGCCACTCCAACCTCAAGACTCGTAGACGTAGCCTCCAGCGTTCGATGGCCTTCGCTAACACTGGACGCGCTCTGGCTCGCCCGATCTCCAGTCGCCAAAGCAACACTGTTGCCATTCGCACTCGCCTTGACAGCAACAGCATCTCCGGCAACATTCCCTGTCGCGGCAACCACACCATGCGCTGCCGACACCGCTACAACTCCACCGGAGCCATGCGTCGTCCCCTCACTCAACCCGTTCGCAGACGCCGTGCTCGCTGCCGTTTTGGAAGAGTCCGATGCATCCTTCTTCGTTCCGGCAATCCCGTCATCGGCTTTGGCAGCAGCCACCGTTCCATTATTCGACACACCCGAAGCGCTCGTCCCAACAATGCCGCGATCCGCGCCATACGAACTACTCTTCACCGCCTTCACTCCAGCGATGCCAACCATCTGGCCCGAAGCCGCAGCCACATTCGAATCACCTTCCGCCGTATCTATTGTTTGCGCCTTCGCCACAACCAACGGCGCCGAACCTGCCGACACCGTCATCGCCACCTGCGTACCGACCACCTCAACCGGCGTCGATACATTCGTCGAGTTCGCCCCTGCTACAGAAGAATTTTTCAGATCTTTCTTTGCCGCCTTCTCCGCGATCGGCTTCCCTGTTGAGGCAGCAGCAACCTCCTTCTTCTGCACAACAGGTTGGTCTGCAGCACCTGCCAAAATCGGCTGTACAACCTTGGAAGCGATTGGGAGCATCACCGAATCGATCTTCGTTCCTGCGGCTTCCTGATTCCCTGTCGCATCCTCAATCGCCCCAGTCGGCTTTTCGATCGACACAGGCGACGTACGTACGGAGACATCGATCCCAGCACTTTGTTGCGAAGCATTTCCAATCGCCGTACTCTCGTCAACAACAAAAACACCCTGCGAAACATTTTCAGGTTTCAAGGAGCTTTGAGCAGATACAGCTGGCGCAATCACCACTCCCGCATCATCGTTCTTAGCAAGAACAGTAGTCGCGGGCGTACTCGTCGCTTTCGCCCCTTCGCCAGCAGAGACATTCAGCAGCTTCTCCATCGAAGCAACAGGCGCATCTGCCTCCGTAGCAATCGGCGCAGCATTCCTCTTCAGCATCTGTCCAGCAAGCGTCGTCCCCACTGCACCGTCAGCGACCTCGCCAAAGCTCTTCGCAAAAGACATATCCTGCCCATCACTCGCGACAGAGGGCGACTGGAGTACATTTGCCTGGTCCGCACCGAGCGGCATCACACCCCTTGTAGCCATTATGTCCATGCCTTTCATATCGCTTCTCTCCAAAATGCATTCCACATGCCAAAGAACCCCAGCGAACTATTAGGAGGCGTTCATCTGCTCTCCTGCCACGCCTCGTCCCGTGTCTCCATCCACAACTTCCTCGATAGAAACCGGTCATCCGTCGTTGCCTGAAACCTTCGCCCTTCCTCCCTTTCCATTCGCGCGGCAACACCCTCCACGACGCAGTTCATCTGTTCGCTCTTCAAGCGGCTCGTGGCATATCTCTCCCGTGCAACCTTGTTCAACTCTTCCCGCTTCACACGAATCTCTTCCAACCGCTCGCCCTTCCACGCGGCGACCTCCTGCTGCGTCTCTGCAAGCGACCATCCCATGCGGTCTCCCAGAACCAGGGCTTCGCGCCCATCTAACCCGGCAGCGCGCCCGATCATCCGTTGCGTCTCGATCGCCTGCTCTGCCTCGCGAACCACGCTCCTCGCCCGCTGCAACTCGACGGAGTGCATCCGCTCCACGACCCCATACAAGGCAGCCATCCGCTTCAACCTCTTCAGTCGCGACTGCATCCTAAAGCTCCATCGCATTCATCCGCGCCATAGTCTCCTTCATCGACACGCGCTCATCGCTCTGCTGCTCCAGAAACTCACGCAGCACTGGCATCGCCCGCACCGCCCGATCTAAGTCATCATCCGTTCCTGGCTTATACGCTCCAATTCGAATCAAGTCCTCCGACCGTGCGTGAGCCGCCAATAGCCTTCGAGCAACCGAAGCCCTCGACCTGTGCTCCATCGTCGTAACCGCTGGCATCAGCCTGCTCAGCGAATCCAGCACATCCACCGGCGGATACCATCCCGCCGTTGCCATCGAACGCGACAACACCACATGGCCATCAAGAAACGACCGCACTGCATCCACTACCGGATCCTGCTGATCATCTCCCTCCATCAGCACCGTGTAGAAGGCCGTAATGCTTCCCATCCGAAAATTTCCCGCTCGCTCCACCAACTTTGCGAGCTTCGTAAATACGCTCGGCGTATAACCTTTGCTCGCTGGAGGCTCTCCTGCCGCCAATCCAATCTCCCTTGCGGCCATCGCATATCGCGTCAGCGAATCCAGCACCAGCAGCACATGTTTTCCACGCGCCGCATAGAACTCCGCAACCGCCGTAGCCGCCATAGCCGCCCGCATTCGCAACAGCGGACTCTGGTCCGAGGTCGACACCAGCACAACCGACCGCTTTCTTCCCTCTTCCCCCAGCGCTTCCTCGACAAACTCCCTTACCTCACGTCCACGTTCTCCCACCAACCCAACCACGGTAATATCCGCCGCCGTGTTCCTCGTCATCATTCCAATCAACGTGCTCTTACCCACACCCGATCCGCCAAAGATGCCAACCCTCTGCCCGCGCCCAACGGTAAGCATCCCATCCAACACCCGCACACCTGTTTGCAATGGCTCACGAATCGCCTCTCGCTCCATTGGTTGCGGAACCTTCCCATCGAGCGGCCACGTTCCATCCGCACGCACCATCGGAAGTCCGTCCAGCGGCGCACCCAGCGCATCAAGAATCCTTCCCCGCATCTGCTCTCCAACCGCGATCGCTGGCGTCACCCCCATCGCCATCACTGCATCGCCATACCGAATCCCCTGCGTCGACTGCAATAGCATCGCCAGCACATTACGTCCGCTGAACCCGATCACCTCCGCACCATGCCGCCGCCCCTCACCGTCGACAATCTCGCAGCACTCCCCAACCGAACATAACGGACCTTCAGACTCAACCGTCTGCCCATTCGCCTCAACCACGCGCCCGTTCCACCGCCACGCCGGCCGTGCGGTCATCTGCGTAAAATAAGCTCCCAACCCCGCCTCTGCCATCACGAAGGCCTCTGCTGCAACAAATCGAAGAACCCTCGTTCAATCTCCTCTAACTGCGCACTCACGCCCAACTCCACCTTGCCAACGCTCGTCTCGAGCACACACTCGCCCGGCTTCATCCGAACATCCCCCTCCACGCTCGAAGCCACACCCCGCCACATCTCCACCTCCTCCACAGGCACTCGCAGAACAGTTGCGCTCCCCTCTGCCACCTTCTCCAATGCAACCCGCACTACTCCAGCCAACAGCAAAGGATCAATCTTCGCCTCACGATGCAGCACACGAGCCGCAATCGCCAGCGCCAGCCTCACTACTTCCGCCTCAACATCCGCAAAGTATTTTTGACGTTCCTGCACAAACTCCTCGCACACCCTATCAACTCGAGACCGCTCCTCAGCAACCCGTTTCTCCAGCTCGTCCTCCCACTCCTCCCGAGCCTTCTCTCGCGATTCCTTTCGAGCCGCCTCTATGCGTGCCTGAATCTCAAGCGCCTCCGCCTCCAGGCGCATCTCTGCTGTCACTCTCTCCGCCATCGGTTCAGCTATCACTTCAACAACACTCGAGTCAGCTTCACCAATGACAGGACCCTCCACCACACGATCCACCGGATAAAACTCCAGTCGCGCAACATCTCTGCCGCGTATAGCGCCACCCAGCAAGCTCGTCGCCTCCGTATTTCTAGACGGTGAGATCATCCTCGGCCTCCATCTTCAGCATCATCCGTCCTTCACTCTCCAACTGCCTCGCTACCGCCAGCAGTTCCTGCTGAGCCAGCCCGACATCCTTCATCCGCACGGGGCCCAGCGCTTCCATGTCATCCTTCAACATCTCCACCGCACGCGAGCTCATCGCTTTGTACAGGTGCGCCTTTAAATTCTCGCGGCCACCCTTCAACGCCATTGCCAGTGTTCTCTTATCCACGGCAGCAAGAAACGCTCGAATACTCTCCTGGGGCACTGTCGTCAGATCTTCAAACGTAAACATCAGGTTCCTGATGTTGATCGCAAGCTGCGGTTCGTCGTGTTCAATCTCTTCCAAAATCCCCTTGCTCGCCGTCTGATCCACTCGATTCAGCAGATCGGCCACAGCCTTGAAGCCCGAGTACGATTTCCTCCCGCCCGAACCCATGCCCTCCATTCTTCCGTGCAGCACCATCGCTACGGTCTGGGCCATCTCCGGCGAAAACTGTCGCATCTCCGCCAGCCTGCGAACCACATCCACCCGCATCGTCGTTGGCAACTGCATCAGCACCATCGACCCCTTCTTCGCATCCAGATGCGCCAACACCAGCGCCACAGTCTGCGGATGTTCCGTCTCCAGAAACTTGCTCAATTGCTGCGGGTCCATCTTCTGCAGCACCGCCATATCGCCATCTGTGCGTTCGCGAATCCTCCGCACCTGCGCCAGCAGGTCTTCTGCCTTTCTTGACCCAAACGCCTCGGTCAGCAATTTCAGCGCATACTCCGGTCCTCCACGAACCATATATTGCTGAGTCTCCAGCAGCCCATAGAACTCAGTCAGCACCTGCGTCAATTGAGCCGCAGGAACCTCGCCAAGCTGCGTAATTTCGTCCGTCACGCGCTGAACATCGTTATCCGACAAGCTCTGAAACAGCGTCTTCGCGAGCTCATCACCCAGCGCGACCATCAACACGGCTGCCTTCCGCAATCCAGGCATCTCCGCCGCAACAAACCCAGACTCCGCCGGCAGCAGCATCGGATTCCGCTGCATCGCCTCGGCACCTGCTCTATGCGTCTCGCCTCTCATCACTGTCCCTCCTCCGACGACCCAATCCACGCTTCCAACAGCCGCGTACTCTGCGCCGGCTCTCGTCGAATGTGTTCCGACACATGCTCAAAGATTCCTTGAGCCTCCAACTGTGCCTTGCTCTTTCTCGGCAGCATAGGAACATACGCGACCTCTTCCAGTTCATGCGACTGCGGCGGAGCAAGCGTCTCCTGCTCTCCCGTCGTCGCACCTGCTGCCAACAGCAGCGGCTCACGCAGCGTAGCCGTCACCTGCCGAGCCATAGGCCGCAGCACCAGCAACACAAGCAGCACGCCGCACAGTCCCAACATCGCCGTCCGCGCCAACCCAGGCTGCGAGTGCAACAGCGACCGCGCCTCCTCCAGAGCCCTCTCCATCACAGGCGGTTTCACTTCCGGAGAATTCGAGCTGAAACTCACGTTCTCCATCGCCACCTGGTCTCCACGCTTCGCATCAAAACCAACCGCGGCCCTGGCCAACTCTTCCAGCCGTCGCATCTCATCCGCACTACGCGGCTTCCACACCAGATGCTCCAGCTTGCCCGCGCCTTCCATCACACTCCGATCATTCACCACCACAGCCGCCGTCACTCGCCGCACTCGTCCCGGCCCTTCTTCCGTGTGCAACAGATGCTTCGTCACACCATATGTCCCGTTCTCCTGATGCACGCTCTGCCCCAAACCCGCACCCTGTTGCGGATACACCGGCAAAGCCTCCTTCTGCAATAGCGGCGGTGTATTCGGTGAAGCCGCCGCCTGCGATCCCGCCACCGCACCCACGGCAGCTCCCGCAGGAGAATTACTCGCAGTCCCCGGAACACCCGTCGCCCTGCCCTTCGACTCAGAAACCTGCTCGCTCTTCTGCAACGTCAGCGTAGCCGTCTGGTTCGGGTCATATACCTCGTCTGTCCTGTCCTCACTCCCCTGGTCATAACTCACATTCACTGTCGCACGCACATTGTCGCGACCTGCCAGCGGCTCCAGCATCGCCACCAGCTTTGCCTCCATCGCCTGCTCTACATCTGCCTCATTCACATCTTTCGACTTCGGCTTAAAGCTCACCCGCCCGTCCGCATCCACCAGAGTCACCTGATCCGGGCTCAAATTATCCACCGCGCCAGCCACCAGGCTTCGTATCGAATCCGCCTGCTCGGTATCCATCGCCGCCCGTTTCAGCTTCAGCACCACCGAAGCCTTGGCAACCTTCTCCTCCGCCGAAAACAGCGAAGGCTGCGGCAGCACCAAATGAACCCGCGCCGACCGCACCATTCCCAGCGATCCAATCGTGTGTTCCAGCTCCCCTTCAAGCGCACGTTGATAATTCACCTTCTCATCAAACTCGCTTCCCACCCAGTTCGGCTTGTCGAATAGCTCAAAGCCCAATCGACCGGTCTGCGGCATCCCCTTCGACGCGACCTCCATCCTTGCCTTATCCAACATCTCCGCCGGCACCTGTACGCCGGCGCCATCCGCCGTCATCTCAAAAGGGATACTCGCCGCAGCCAGCTCCTGCGATACCTGTTGCACATCCTTCCCATCCAACCCGCTAAAAAGAACCCTCCAGTCAGTTCTTCCTGCATACCAAACCATCCCCGCCAGCACCGCCGCCAGAAAAGCAAGCGAAGCGAACAACACATTGCGCTTCCCTGCAGGCAGAGCCATCACCCGCTCCCGCACAGCCGCCGTCATCGCCATGGCCTTTGCAACCGGAGTATTTGCTCCAGCGCCACCATCGACACTCGCCACACTCTGCCCTGCCCTCTGAAGCCCCGCCGTCTCCACCTGTCCCGTATCAGCCATTCCGTCCACTCACTCCGCGCCGCTATTTTCCTGCCACTTCCACGTTGCAAAACAGTTTGTTCTTAGGTGGGACCGCATGGCTTTAGCCCTGCGAACAACCATGCAAAATAGACAGGGGCTTCCGCCCCGGGTCTTCTTCCCCCAACCCCACTAAAACTGCATGCCCATCATCTGCTGATAAGCCCCAACAGCTTTATTCCTCACCTGCAGCGCCAACTCAAAGGCCATATTCGCCTTCTGCGTCGCGATCATCGCGTCATGAATCTCCACGCCCTGTCCACTCATCAGCCCCGTCACAGCATCCGAAGCCTTCTGATCCAGCGCACTCGTCTGCTCCACCATCGACTGAAGCACCCCAGCAAAAGGAGTAGCCACAGCTCCCGAAGGAGCAACCCCTGTAACTCCGGCACTCAAGCCCGGCGTATCGAAAAATCCAGCACCCTGCAAAAATCCACTCGTCTCCATTGCAATCTCCTAATCCCGATTCGTTACTTCAAAATGTCTAGCGAAGAAGACACCATGTTCTTCTCCGCAGTTACCGCCGAAGCATTCGCGCCATACGACCGCGTAGCTCCCATCAAATCCACCATCTCGGTCAGAGGATTGATATCCGGATACTCCACATACCCATCCGGGCCCGCATCAGGATGCTGCGGGTCATACCGTCGCAGTGGCGCGCTCGCATCACTAATCACGCCCGTCACCGCAACCCCGCCCTGCACTGTCTGGTCTGCCGTCACATCGCGGCTCAAACCACCCATCAGGCTTGTCTTCCATCCACTCGAAATTCCGCCTTTCAAACCCGTGCCAATACCACCCATCTGCCCAGCCAGCGCCTGCTGAAAGCTATCGCTACCCTCAGCCTCAAACACCACATGATGCCGCTGATAAGGCCCGCCATCAGCCGTCCGCGTCGTCTCCGCATTGGCCATATTCGAAGCGACAACCTCAGCCCGAACCCGTTCCGCCTTCAAAGCCGTAGCGCTCACATCCATCACGCCAAACAAATTCATGGCTTACTTAGCCTCCGAATGAATCGCACTCATCACAGTCGAAAACTCGTTCCTCAACAGCTCTACACCCATGCGAAACTGCATCTGCGACTTCGCAAGCTGTATCCCCTCACGGTCCATCGACACATTGTTCCCATCCGGCCGCGCCACCAATCCATCCACATCCTGCGCCTGAACCGCAACACCACCATCCAAATCGGAGCTGCCACTCAACTGCCGCGCAAACTCCTCTTCAAAATCAAAGCCCTGCGTCTTGAATCCAGGCGTATCGACGTTGGCCATATTCGAAGCCGTCAGCTTCATCTGCTCGCTGGTCAAAGCGAGATACCGTCCCAGCGCATCACTCAAAGGAGTAGTCACACTCATAACAAGCCTCCGCCCACATCTATGCACCTCAAAGCCCAAACAAGAGCGCCCTCAAATGAGAGCGCTCTTATCCATCAGTTGCCTGTTCCATACAGTTTCGATCTGCCTTTGCTGTTAATTGTTCTAGTGCTGTCGCATTACCTTTCTTGCTGCTCATTCTTCATACTGTTGCCATTGTTCATGCCGTTGTCATTGCTCATGCTGTTGCTTTTGTTCTTGCTGTTGCTTTTGTTCTTGCTGTTGCTTTTGTCTCTGAGGTAGAGCGGGGCTTCAGCCCCGCGTCTAAAGACCGCCGCGAAGCGGCCACCGATCTGCCGAAGGCCGGAGTGTAGCCCACCGGGCGCAACGACTTAGTCATTCGCTTTTGCCTTTGTTTTTGCTTTTTCATTCGGAGCACAGCGAAGAACTGTATTTCCTGTTCGCCCCCACAGGGATCTTGAGCGCTCCGCATCAAACAAAACGCCCCCACACCAAGACGTCATCTCTTCCTTCGCCGATGAATTACCTTCCACCGAGCGCGCCAACAACCTAATCCAGGCAAAGAGGAACCTCGTGTGCGCCCCACCATCAAAAAAATACTCAGAAAATTTGCACTAACCAACGCCACAAAACGAACATCCGCAAACCACGTTTACCACGCAATTCACCACGCGCTGTCCATCAAAAAGCTGCATTTTCCGCCCAATTTCTCTAAAACCCCCTCCAAAAACCACACCAAAAAAATTACCCCCGCGAAGCCCTCCGAAACCGAATCTCATCCGCCCCAATCTCCATCCGATCCCCTGAAAGAATCGCCCCCCGCTCCAACACATGCATCAATTCCCTCACATTTCCCGGCCAATGATGCTCATGCAACCGAGCCTCTGCCTCAATCGTCAGCCGCTTCCGCGGCATCTCCTGCCCCATCTGCTCCAGAAAGTGTTCCGCCAGTAATCCCAGGTCTTCCATACGAGTCCGCAATGCAGGAACCTCCACCGGAAACACCGCTAGCCGATGATAAAGATCCAGTCGAAACGTCCCCTCCTCCGCCCTCTGCTCCAGCGGCTGATGCGTAGCGGCCACCACCCTCACATCCACGCGCATCGTCTCGTTATCGCCCACTCGTTGCAGTTCGCCGCACTCCAGAAACCGCAACATCTTCGCCTGCAACGCAAGCGGCATCTCTCCAATCTCATCCAAAAACAGCGTTCCCCCATGCGCTGCTTCAATTCGCCCCGTCCGCGACTGCACCGCTCCCGTAAACGCTCCGCGCGTATGCCCAAACAACTCGGCTTCAAGCAACGCCTCCGGAATTGCCGCGCAATTCAACACAACAAAAGGCTTACCCGCTCGATCACTCAACCGATGTACTGCCCGTGCCACCACCTCTTTTCCCGTGCCCGTCTCACCTTCAATCAATACGGTCGTAGAACGAGGAGCAACCAGCCGAATAAGCCTCGCCAACTCCTCCATCGCTTCACTCGTTCCCACCATCTCAGGCAATGCCCAACCAGGATTCACTACCCGCACAGGCTCTTCGAATTCCATAAGAGGAGACAAGCCCTCTCCCTCAAATCCCACGCGAAAAGAATCCTGCGCCCCATGACGTTTGTAGCGTTGCACCTCCGGAAAACCCGGCGAAGCTATTCTCGGCACAGCTACAGGAGCAGCTGCCCACGCTGCCGTATCATTCATCGCACCATCCTGTGCCTCGCGCAACGCATGGAGCAGCTCATTTCTCCTGGGGCTTCGTACTGAAGCATCGTTGCTCCCATCCACCCGCAACAACTCTATCCCCGGATACATCGCTCGTATCTGTCCAGCGAACTCTCCTACCTCCAAATCCGGAAGCCAACTATCCACAAGCAGCGCCTCGGACCGCGAAGCCTCCAGATGTGCAATCGCCTCCGCCCCGCCGCCGGCCTCGCGCACCTGCCAGCGCAACCCAATAAGCGAGACCCGTAATCTTTGCCGCAACCCGGCATCCGCACTCGCCAGAACTACGGTCCGCTGCGCTGCCCCCTGCAAAACAACCTGCCCAACCATCGTCTCGCTTACCATTCCCGGTCCCCTTCCTTCATTATCTTTTGCAACATCTCGCGCATCGCGCCCACGGCCATGTTCAGCCGCGCGCACTCTCCCAGCGCCGCGCCGATCGCCTCCTGCATAGCTTCCGGCTCACCACTCAGATCTCCAAGAGCCAAGCGGCACTGCAGTACCGTCAACGGCTGGCAAAGCCCGTGCAACGCATCATCAATCCGTTCCACTAAATCTGTTCCAGTTATCACGCTAAGCCCCCGCCGATGCGGTCTTGGTCGAATATGGACCAACTCGAGCCACCGTCTTTTTCGGTACGCCACCCATCTGGTAGCCCTCGCCCCGCACCGTTTCTATCACCGCGCAGCCAGCCTCTCCATCCACACTCGCGGCCCCGAGTTTCTTTCGCAGATAGTTGACATACACATCCACCACATTCGTCCCGGCATCTGGAGACATCTGCCAAACCTCCCGCAATAGCTCGGCCCGGCTGCAGCACCGACCCGGACGCTGCATCAGAAATTCCAGCAAGCAGAACTCTTTAAGCGTCAATTCAATCGCGCGGCCATTTCGCGTCACTCTGCGTTCCATACGGTTCAACTCGACATCCGCATGCCGCAGTATCGGATCGGCAAACTGTTCCCGTCGCCGCAGCAGGGCACGGCAGCGTGCCGTCAATTCATGAAAGCTGAAAGGCTTCAACAAGCAATCATCAGCCCCCAGGTTTAGGCATTTCACCCGTTCCTCCACCTGGCTACGGCCCGTCAGCACCAGCACCGACGTCTCATTGAATCGGCCGCGCATCGCCTCGAGCACCTCCGTACCGTCCTTCCGGGGAAGACTCAAATCAAGAACAAGCAAATCCGGCCGATGATCCTCTACATGACGTAACCCCGTCTCTCCATCTCCCACCCACACAACGTCATGCCCTTCCAGTTTCAGGCCTTTCTGCAAAAACAACCCCAATGCCGCATCATCTTCAACGATCAGAACCCGCATACCCATCTCCTTCAAACACTGCCAGCATCTATCCCGACATCCAGTGGTCTTATTACCTTGGGTCAAGGGTCGTAACCTTACAAGGGCTCAATGCATTTTTTTGCATAGGTAAATTTCAAAATGGGAATAACCCCCCTTTCGACCATTCGCCTCTTTTCCATCCGGCGTAAGAGAATCAACAAAGGTATTGCAATTCGCTTTTTATTCGCTACAATTTCGGCATGGCTATCACACGGCGGCAAAAAGAGGTCATCGACTTTCTCTCCAGCTTCACGCAGAAAAACGGCTACTCCCCCTCCTATGAGGAAATAGCCAGCGGCCTTGGACTCAGCTCGCTCGCCACCGTGCATAAGCACATCACGAATCTGCAGAACAAAGGCCTCCTCCAACGCGCGCACAATCGCAGCCGTTCCATCGATGTCCTGCCCGCACGCTCCAGCAGGAAGGGTTCGGAACGCCTGCCACTACTGGGCCGTATCGCCGCAGGAAAGCCCGTTGAAGCTATTGAAACCGCGGAGAGCATCTCGCTCAGCGACATCATCGGTAATCGAGAGGTCTTCGCCCTCGAAGTTCGCGGCGATTCGATGCGCGATGAGCATATCGTCTCCGGCGACTACGTCCTCGTCGAGCGCACCCGCACAGCCCGTGAAGGCGAGATCATCGTGGCACTGGTCGATGGTTCCGACGCAACCCTCAAGCGCTTTTATCGCGAGGGCAGCATGGTCCGCCTTCAACCCTCCAACACCGAAATGGCCCCCATCTTCGCTCCCGCCGCCAACGTAAGCATTCAGGGCAAGGTTCTCGGCGTCCTCCGCAAATATGCCTGACGATTCTTTCTCCTAAATCCTCTGTTCGTTACAGTTTGAGTTTCATCCAGCGAACGAGGCAACTCGCTCCCCCGCTGCCATGCCGACCGTCTAAACTATCGATAGTGGGCCCCCCGCTTTTCTAAACTTTCTCTACCGTCAACGGAACCGCACCAAGCCTTTCTGCGTAACCCATCTCCGAGACGGTACTTACTCAATAGAACTTTCTGGAGCGTCCCTTGGCTACACAGCGCAAAAATAAACGGAAACTCTGGCTCTGGGCCAGCCTCATCGGCCTGGTGGTAGCGGTCATCCTGGGCGTCGCCGTGGCCGCTCGCGGCAGCAGCACCAAACTCGAGCCTTCGCAGCTGGCTAAGGCCGAAAACGGCGACATCGCCAAATCAGTAGTCGCCACCGGCAAGGTCCAACCCATCACCAAAGTCGAGGTCAAATCCAAGGCATCCGGCATCGTTACCCGCCTCGATACCGACATCAACGCGCACGTTAAACAAGGGCAGGTGCTCGCCCAGCTCGATCAGATCGAGATCCTCGCCCAGGTAGGCGCTCAACGCGCTCAGCTCGCAGCAGCGGAATCCAACGCTCGCGCCGCAGCAGCCGCCATCGATTACGACAAGGTCAACGCCGAGGCCCCCGACCTCCCAATGTACAAGCACACCTATGATCGCGCCCTTCAGATGTCCAAGGACGGCGTAGTCTCCCAGCAGGCACTCGACGACGCCCAACAAAAGTATCTCGCGGCCGCCAACACCCGCGACAAGGCCGTCGCCCAGATCTCCGTAGACAAGTCCAAACTCCGTCAGGCGCAGGCCCAGGTCGAGCAAAACCAGTCGTCGCTCAAGCAGCTTGAAGAGCAGCTCAGCTATACCACCATCACCTCTCCAATGGACGGCGTCATCCTCTCTCGCGACGTCGAACTCGGCGATGCCGTCAGCTCCATCCTTGTCATGGGATCCACAGCCACCCTCGTCATGACTATCGGCGACGTTCGACAAGTCTACGTTCAGGGCAAAGTCGATGAATCCGACATCGGCAAGGTCTATCTCGGTCAAACCGCCCGCATTAAAGTAGAGTCCTTCAAAGACAAAACCTTCCTCGGCAAAGTCACCCGCATTGCGCCTCTGGGCGTCGAAAAGGACAACGTCACCACCTTCGAGGTCCGTGTCTCCATCGACAACCCCGGCGGCGAACTCAAAGCCAACATGACCGCCAACGCCGAAATCCTCCTCGAAGAGCATAAGAACGTGCTCACGGTTCCGGAGCAGGCGGTCATCTACGACAAGGACCGCAACGCCTCCGTCGAAGTGCCCGATTCCGGCCAGAAGAAAGGCCGCCGCAAGGTTGACATCAAGGCCGGCATCTCCAACGGCACAAAGACCGAAGTCCTCGCAGGGCTCAAGTCCGGCGACACTGTCATCCTTCAGCAGTAATTACGAACGAAAAGGCCAGTCTGCAACAAGCAAGGAGATCCGATGCATATCAGAACAATTCTCACAGCCGCCACCTTCTCCATCGCGACAGCGGCATTTGCTGCCCAGGGCACCTTCGAGCGCACACTTAGCGTGGGAGCATCACCCACTGTCACGGTCACCACAGGCTCTGGAAACGTCAATCTGCGCCCGGGCTCTGATAACCAGGTCCACATCGTCGGCCACGTTCACTCAGGTTCCATGGGATGGCTCGGAAGCAGTCCAGAGTCTCGCATCCAGGAGATCGTGAATAACCCACCAATCGTACAAAGTGGTAACGACATCACGATCGGCGAACACCACAACGGCGACCTCTTTCGCAACATCTCCATCGACTACGACATCACCCTCCCCAAAAGCTCTGTGCTCTCTGCCAACTCAGGTTCAGGCGACGTCGATATTCAGGACGTGGGCTCCAGCCTCAAAGCCCACAGCGGCTCTGGCAACGTACGCGCTCGCGGCATTCCCGGTCCTGCAACTCTGGGCACAGGCTCCGGCGATATTGAGTTCCAGCAGACCGCCCCAGGTGACGTAAAAGCGGAGACCGGCAGCGGCAACATCACCCTCCGTGGCGTTTCCGGAGCCCTCAAGTCCAGCACGGGTTCCGGCAACATTGAAGTCGAAGGCCAGCCCTCCTCCGATTGGAGGCTCAGCACAGGCTCCGGCAACATTCACCTCGCCGTCGGCAGCGGCGCACGCTTCAACCTCGACGCCGATACCGGCTCCGGCAACATCAACGTCCAGCAACCCATCACCATGCAGGGAAGTCTCAACCGCCATCACGTCACCGGCTCGGTTAATGGCGGTGGCCCTACCATCCGCGCAAACACCGGATCGGGAGATATCCAAATCCGCTAATCATCCTCGACATCACTGAAAGGGACAGCCACGGCTGTCCCTTTTCCATTAAACTCTTCCCATGCTGTACCCTACCCCCCGCCTCATCGCATTCGATCTCGACGGCACCCTCATCGACTCCCGCATCGATCTCTGCAACTCCATCAACGCAATGCTCGCCCACTTCGACAAGCCTCAATTGCCTGAGCCTGTCATCGCCGGCTATATCGGAGACGGGGCTTCCATGCTTGTCCGCCGCGCTCTCGGCGACCCTGAAGGAGACGTCCACGACGAAGAATACGTCACCGACGCCCTAACCTTCTTTCTCAACTACTACCGCGTCCACAAGCTCGACTACACCTACGTCTACCCGGGTGTCATCGAATCCCTCGAAGCGATCCGCGCAAACCATCCCGATACCTTGATGGCCGTCCTCACCAACAAGCCCGTCAACCCCTCCCGAGACATCTGCGCTCACTTCGGCCTCGACCGCTTCTTCTTCCAGAACTACGGCGGCAACAGCTTCCACACCAAGAAGCCTGATCCCCACGGCCTCCACACTCTCATCACCGAGGCCAGCACCATCGCAGGCGAGCCGATCACGCCCTCTCAAACCCTCATGGTAGGCGACTCCGACATCGACATCCTCACCGCACGCAACTGTGGCACAACTTCCGTCGGCTGCACCTTCGGCCTGTCACCCCACACCCTCGCCGCGGTGCAGCCCGATTACACGGCCCACACTCCCGCAGACTGGCTCACCATCCTCGGAATCGTCCCCTCTACTGCCCTGTCTCAAACCTCTTGAAGAAACTCGTATCCCGATAGTGTGGCGTCGCAGGATCATCCGCCACCGTCCGCGCCAGGTCAGCCAGAAAATCATTGAACTGCGCCGCCGCAACCATATCCACCGGCTGCGAAAGATCATCCTCGGTCGAGTGATACCGCTGCGCCAACCATCCTCGCCAAGCCTTATATTCTGGCGACCCGGCCGTCCACCCAAATTTGAACGCCAGTGCCGGCACTCCGGCCTGCACAAAACTGTACTGATCCGTCCGAATGAACGAATTCCTATCCGGCTCCGGGTCAGGCGCAATCACAATCCCATGCGCCGCACCAACCTTCTCCGCAGCATCGGCCAGCGTCGATTGCTCCAGCCCCTGCACATGCAGCTTCTTCAGCGGAAAGATCGGCATAAACATATCGAGATTGAAGTCAGCCTTAATATCTTTCCCCGGAACCGTAGGATGCCCCGCATAGTACCGCGATCCCAACAATCCCTTCTCTTCCGCCGTAAAAATCACAAACAGAATCGACCGCTTAGGCCGTGTAGCCGCATGACTGAACTGCTTCGCCACCTCCAGCACCGTCGCCACACCCGAAGCGTCATCCATAGCGCCGCTGTAGATCGTCTTCCCTTTGATCGGCGCACCGACGCCAAGGTGATCCAGATGCGCCGACACCAGCACATACTCCGAAGCCAGCGCAGGATCCGATCCCGGCAGCTTCGCAACGATGTTCGGCGACTCCACCTGCGAAGTCTCCTTCACAACCGTAGCCGTAACGCCCTTACCCAAAGCGAACCGCGGCAGCGGCTTCTGAGCGTCCGCCAGCGCAAGCATCTCGGCAAACGTGTGCCCCGTCCCCGCAAACAGCTTCTCTGCTTCAGCAGGATTGAACGTAGCCGAAAACATCGGAGTGTGATCATCCGCGAGCGCCGGATGCTTCGCCGCAACCTCCTCTGCATCTGGTGTAACAGCCAGCCTCATCCCCGGCTGCGAAGCCCCACTCGCCACCCGCTGCCAGCCAAAGTCCATCGACTTCGGCGTCGGTATCGAAATCGCGCCCAGCGCCCCCGCATCCCGCAGCGCCTTCGCAAACGGAGCAGTGCGCGCATAAGACTTCAGCGGCCCAGGCAGGTCCGCCGGGCCCCCGTTGATATACACAACAATCTTCCCCTTCAACTCCGACATCGGAACTTCAGCCGAGTCGAAGTCGTCATACTTAGCCTCGGGCAGATGCAGTCCATACCCAATAAACACCAGCGGCACATTTGCCACCGCGCGTTGCGCCGAACGTGACCCAAGAATCGCATCCGTCCCCAGCACCAGCGGCTCCGTCTTTCCATCCACAACCAGGCTCATCGAAGACTTATCCGCCAACACCTGCTGCACATCAAACTTCACCGGCTGGTAATAGCTTCCCTTCACGCCTGCCGGCTGCAATCCATCCGCCTTAAACTGATCCACTACATAGGCCGCAGCCTTTAGATACTCTTCGCTCCCGGTAAGCCGTCCCTTCATCGAGTCGTCTGCCAGATACTGCACATGCGCCCACCACGCCTTGCCCTTGGCCTCATCAGTCGAAACTGATTGCCCATGCAGTACAGCGCAACTCGTCATTGAAGCAACAACAAACATCACGGGAAGCAAACGCATCATCACTCTCCAGCAGAAAAATAGGGATGCGTTGAATCTAGCATGTTCCCATCCATCCTTTGACCCTGCTTTTTTGGTTGTCATCCCGCAGGGATCTGCTTCTGCCGTTGCTGTTGCCGTTGCCTTTCTTGCTTGTCATCCTCGAAGGGGGTCTGCTGTTTGCTTTGCCTTTGCCTTGCACTTGCTCTCTTGCTCTCGCCGTTGCCGTTGCATCTAGGTACCCCAAGGCTTCCGCCTTGGGTCTCTCTAGCGGAAACGGAAAAGGGGATTTAGCCCCTGGGGTATGCTTTCCATCCATGCCACCATCGCGCCACCCAAAATAGCCCCCCATTTCGATCGGAACTACTCACGCTTTTGCGGAGAAGCTTTTGACGCACGCTCCTACCCTTGTTACCCTCATCGCACCGATGTCTACGCCTGCCATTGCACCCGCAAATACCGGTTGCTGCATAGTAGGTGGAGGCCCCGCCGGAATGATGCTCGCCTACCTCCTCGCCCGCGACGGCCACCACGTCACCGTACTCGAAAAACACAAAGATTTCTTCCGCGACTTCCGCGGCGACACCATCCATCCCTCCACCCTCGAACTCATGTACGAGCTCGGCATCCTCGACGCCTTCCTCGCCCTTCCCCACCAGCAAATCTCCGCGTTCACTCTCGCCGTCGGCGGCGAGTACTTTCCGATAGCCGACCTCACGCATCTCCCCACTCACTCAAAATTCGTCGCCGTCATGCCCCAGTGGGACTTCCTCGCCTTCCTCGCCGCTCAGTCCGCAAAGTTCCCCACCTTTCACCTGCTCATGGAACACGAGGTCACCAGCCTCATCGAAGATGACAACAACCGCGTCATCGGCGTCCGAGCCAACACTCCATCCGGCCCCACCGAAATCCGCGCCACTCTCGTCGTAGGCTGCGACGGACGCCAATCCACCGCCCGAGCAGCTGCCGGCCTGCCTCTCCACGAGACCGGAGTCCCTATCGACGTTCTCTGGTTCCGCCTGAGTCGCCGCGAGACCGACCCCTCCAACGTCCTCGGTAACGCCAACTACGGCACCTTCGCCGTTCTGATCCCTCGTGGCGACTACTTTCAGTGCGCTTTCCTCATCGCCAAGGACAGCCTCGCTATCTCAATCCAGCCCGCAGGTTTGCCCGCATTCCGAGCCTCCATCATTCGCCTCGTTCCATTCCTAAGCGACCGCGTAGAGGAACTCACCGACTGGGACCAGGTCAAACTTCTCTCCGTCCAGATCAACCGCCTCACCCACTGGCACCGCCCCGGCCTCCTCTGCATCGGAGACGCCGCCCACGCCATGTCTCCTGTCGGAGGCATCGGCATCAACCTCGCCATTCAGGACGCTGTCGCCGCCGCCCGCATCCTCTCACCCGTTCTGGGCTCGGGCATCGTCACCCAACTCACCCTTGCACACGTCCAGCACCGTCGCGAACTTCCCACCCGCATCACCCAATCCTTTCAGGTTCTCGCCCACCACTTCCTCTCGAGCACCCTCGGTAATCCCGCCCCCATCAAACCACCCCTCATCCTTCGACTCCTCTCTCCACACCCATTCTTCCGCCGGCTCCTCGCCCGCTTCATAGGGATGGGAGTCCGCCCCGAACACATCCAACCCCACTAAAGCCTTTATTAGTTTTTTACGTTGTCATTCTGACGCTGAGCGCAGTCGCAGGGGAAGAATCCGCATTTTGCCTATCGCTGCAATCATCTCTCTTTGAACGACAGCAACCAAAGACAGGACCGCTTGACAAAAACCACCTCCCAGCCGCCCCACCAATCGGTCCTTCCACTCCGAGCACCCTACCGAAGTACGAACCTAAACAATGTAAATAGAATACTTTACTCCCTTAACAGGGAGAGGGGGGGACTACTCTTCGAATCCTCTATTCCAAGTCGCAATCACCCGAGTCTCCCGCTCCCACCCCAACACACTAACGCTCCCCGTCCCCAGCGCAAACAGACTCCCCCCACGAGCCTCCAACCCAATCCAGCGCGCAGCCAGAATCCGCAAAATATGCGCATGAGCAAACAGCGCCACCTTGCCTCCTGCAGGAGCACCTGTCAAAGCACGGGCAATCACTCCATCGGCCCGTTCTCCTACATGCTCCGCAGTCTCACCCCCAACAATCTCATCCTTCCAAACCGACCACCCCGGAACCTCTTTCCGAATCTCAGCCGTCGTCTTCCCCTCATAGACCCCGTAATCCCACTCCTTAAGCCCTTCATCGACCACCGCCACATCCCCAAACCCCGCAATCGCGCAGGTCTCTCTCGCCCGCTGCATAGGACTAACAAACACCGCCGAAAACTTCTCACCCTTCAAATAGTCACGCAACTCCTCCGCCCGTTTCCGCCCATGCTCCGTCAGCGAAATATCCGTCCGGCTCGTATGCTTCCCACTGAGACTCCACTCCGTCTCTCCATGCCGAATCAACCACAACTCAGTTCCTGCATTCATTCAAATTCTCCTGCATCCAATATCCTACAAAGATGGACTTCCAGCTCTCCACAACCTACAAGCCCCAGGGCGACCAGCCCCGAGCCATCGCCGAGCTAGTCTCCGGCCTCAACGCCGGCGAAAAAGATCAGGTCCTCCTCGGCGTCACAGGCTCCGGCAAAACCTTCACGATGGCCAAGATCATCGAAGAGCTCAACCGTCCTGCCCTCATCCTCGCACACAACAAGACCCTGGCCGCCCAGCTCTACCACGAGTTCAAAACCTTCTTCCCCAACAACGCCGTCGAGTACTTCGTCTCCTACTACGACTACTACCAACCCGAGGCCTACATTCCGGCCGGCGATCTCTTCATCGAAAAAGAAGCAACCATCAACGAAGAGTTAGACAAACTCCGCCTCTCCGCCACCCGCTCCCTCTTCGAGCGCCGCGACGCCATCATCGTCTCCTCCGTCTCCTGCATCTACGGCCTCGGCTCACCCGAAGCCTACTACGGCATGTTGCTTCTGCTCGAAAAGGGCCAGAAGATCAAGCGCGAAGACATTACTCGCCGCCTCGTAGAAATCCTCTACGACCGCAACGACGTAGACTTCCGCCGCGGCACCTTCCGCGTCCGCGGCGACATCATCGAGGTCTACCCCACCTACGACGAAAATGCCTACCGCATCGAGCTCTTCGGCGACGAAATCGATTCCCTCTCCCAAATCGATCCACTCTTCGGCAGCATCCGCCAGAAGTACTCCCGCCTACCCATCTACCCCAAGTCCCACTACGTCGTCCAACCCGAACGCAAGCGCACCGCCAGCGACTCCATCCTCGCCGAACTCTTCGAGTGGGAAGCCCAACTCGAAAAAGAAGGCCGCCTCGTAGAATCGCAGCGCATCCACCAGCGCACTCGCTTCGACCTCGAGATGATCAAATCCGTCGGCTACTGCCACGGCATCGAGAACTACTCCCGCCACTTCTCCGGCCGTCTCCCTGGTGAGCCGCCACCAACCCTCCTCGACTACTTCCCCCGCGACTTCCTCATCTTCATCGACGAGTCCCACGTCACGGTCCCGCAACTTCACGGTATGTGGCACGGCGACCGCAGCCGCAAGCAGAACCTCATCGACTACGGCTTCCGTCTACCCTCCGCCCTCGACAACCGTCCCCTCCGCTTCGAAGAGTTCGAGTCCCGAACCGGCCAGATCGTCTACGTCTCCGCCACCCCCGGCCCCTACGAGCTCACCAAATCCTCCGGAGTAGTCGTAGAACAAATCATCCGCCCCACCGGCCTCATCGACCCCATCGTAGAAATCCGCCCCGTCAAAGGCCAGATCGACGACCTCCTAGCCGAAATCCGCGACCGCGCCGCAAATAACCAACGCGTCCTCGTCACCACGCTAACCAAGCGCATGTCCGAAGACCTCGCCAGCTACTACACCGAAGTAGGCGTCCGCTGCCGCTACATGCACTCCGAGATCGAAACCCTCGAACGCATCAAACTCCTCCGCGACCTCCGCAAAGGCGAGTACGACGTTCTCATCGGCATCAACCTCCTCCGCGAAGGCCTCGACCTCCCCGAAGTCTCCCTCGTCGCCATCCTCGACGCCGACAAAGAAGGCTTCCTCCGCAGCCAGGGGTCCCTCATCCAAACCATAGGCCGAGCCGCCCGCCACCTCGAAGGCCGAGCCATCCTCTACGCGGACAAGATGACCGAATCCATGCAGCGCGCCATCGACGAAACCAACCGCCGCCGCGAAAAGCAGGAAGCCTACAACGAAGAAAACGGCATCACGCCACAGTCAATCAACCGGCCACTAGAGATGGGCCTCGCCGGAATCCTAAAAGCCGACTACGCCGACCTAACCGACGAAGCCGAAGGCATCCCCGACTTCTCCACCCAACAGGAACTAGACACCTACATAGGCAAACTAGAATCCGACATGCGCGAAGCCGCCAAAAAATTCGAGTTCGAAAAAGCCGCCAAACTACGCGACACAGTAAAAGAACTCCGCACCAAAGAATTCCTCTTCAGCTAACGTCATTACTACTTTGTTTTTTCTCGTATCACCCATACTCCGTCATCCTGAGCGGAACGCAGCGCAGTCGAAGGACCCCGAAGATATCGACACCACAGAAACCGCTCAAACCTTTCAACCACAAATCTCCAACACTTTATACTCAACCAAACCCACTAAAGAGGAACGAAAAATGCCCGGCTACACCTACATCATGGGGAGCCACACCGGCACACTCTACATCGGCGTCACCAGCGACATCTACACCCGCGTACAACAACACAAAAACAGCACCTTCGAAGGCTTCTCGAAAGAACACGGCTGCACCCGTCTCCTCTACTACGAAGCCCACGAAAGCATCCTCGAATCCATAGCAAGAGAGAAACAACTAAAAGGCTGGCGCCGGGAAAAGAAGCTAAACCTGATCCGCACCCAAAACCCCAACTTCAAAGACCTCGCCGAACAATGGGGCTGGAAGTTCATCACCGCCAACGAAAGAATGACCCCCTAAATACAAAATCATGAAGCGGCGCTCATGGAGCACACATCACATAGCACCCTTCGCCACCCAACAGCGATCACTCGGCGGCAGCCCTCTTAGCTATTTCCAACCCACCCAACACCTCCGTCATCCTGAGCGGAGCGCAGCGCAGTCGAAGGACCCCGAAGCTCTATACTCACCACATCTGCTCAATCCCTTTTGGCAGTAACTGACACCGTCGCCAAGCTATGACACTGTAAAGAACTCCGCACCAAAGAATTTCCCTTCAGTTAAACGTATTTTTGTTTTCTCTCAAATCACCACGAAGCTCGTCATCCTGAGCGAAGCCGACCACAGCATCACCGGTGATCGGCGCCGTCGAAGGACCCCGAAGATGCCCACCTTCCCTATGCAGCGGGTAGCTTTCCGCCTCATAAACATCCAACCCAGGAGGACGTATCGCGATGGCCCATTTCGAATTCCTCTTCTCTTATCCTGCAACACAATTTGTGTTGTAAAGAAACTGAATTCTCAAATGCAGCGACGAGCGATGAACTTCAGCAGGAAACAAATCTGGATTAGTAGGAGTCCCGAGTGGCCTCCGTCCAACAACCTCATGGTGACTGTCCAGAACAGCTATTTGAGCACCTTCGTTCAGTGAAGCGAGAGCCGAAGACTCTGTTATCACAACATCACGCACTGACCCGTCTGCTAGCAACGTGAAGGTCACTCTAACCACTCCCTGGGCGGATGTTGGGGGATACGCTTCTTTGGGCATGTGTGCAAGCCAACTCTTGTAAACGCGTTTTATCAGCGGCTTCACGACCTGCTTCTGAATCAAATCCAGCTCGCTCTTGTCTGTCATTTCATCCATCACTATCAGGCTGTCTCCACAACGGGGACTATTCGCATCTGATGCGGTTTTATTCTCAGTTCCCGCCTCCTGAGCCATCAGCGATGGACCGGCAATCGAAATCACAATCAACAGAACACAAATCAGCCGTGCTAACCGAATCTCCTCTAGCTGCACCACGTCACCATTCCGTTGTCAGAATTATTCCCAGTTGAAGGTGAAAGAAAGTATGAGCCTGGAACGAGGCGTCGATCATCTCCCCCTCCAGTGTAAATTTCAGGCAGGTGGCCCACCCGTAAAATATTTCGCCCTCCAGAAAAATATTCAGGTGGCCCATCCGTACGAGCCTTTGCAAACGGCTGTGGCAATAGGATGTAAGTACAAAAGTTCTCCACAAAGAATATGAGCGCACCCCCACAAACCCACCACACCCCCAAACTCCTCCTACGACGCTTCTACTCCCGCTCCCCCGAGATCGTAGCCCGAGCCCTCCTCGGCAAGCTCCTCATCCGCAACCTCCAAGGCAAACGCCTCACCGCCCGCATCACCGAAGTTGAAGCCTACCTCGGCCTCATCGACCCGGCATCCCACGCAGCCCGCGGACTCACTCCCAGCAACGCAATCCTCTTCGGCCCACCCGGACACGTATACGTCTACTTCATCTACGGCATGTACTACTGCCTCAACGTCGCCTCGCATCTTCCCGGCGAAGCAGGCGGAGTCCTCATCCGAGCCCTCGATCCAATCGACGGCATCGAAACCATGGCCGATCTCCGCAACCTTCCCCACAACGCCAAACCCAAACTCCTGACCGGAGGCCCCGGCCGCCTCTGCCAAGCCCTCGACATCACCCGCAAAAACTCCAACGGCCTCGACGTAACCTCACCAACCTCCGCCATCCAGATCGCAGACGACGGCCACCGTCCCACCGAAATCCAAACCACCCCACGCATCGGCATCAGCAAAGCCGCCGACCGCCCCCTGCGCTTCCTCACCAGTGAGACTCCCAAAGCCAAAACCACCACAACCCGATCATCAAAAACCAACCTCATCATCAGGCGGCCCACCCCAAAGTAGAACATCACGTGAATCACCTCGCCGCTAACGCACCGGGTGACTGTTCCTGGAGGCCATCCCGAATTGGCCCGCAAGCCGATCCCCCAGCCTCAAAGCCAGCGCGATGATCGTCAAACTAGGGTTCGAGCTTCCGCCGCTAGGATAGACGGCGGCGCTCGCTATGGACAGGTTAGGAATACCGTGCACAGTGAGATTTGAGTCAACGACGCTCTCCCGCGGATCGGTCCCCATTCGGCAGCCGCCCATGGGGTGAAAGGTGTCTGTGATACCCGTGATCTCCGCGGATTCGTCGAAGATCTCGGGCCGCCATTCGATGCCGCTGATCGATAACGCAGAGAAACGCTCACGCAGAAACGCTGCAAATGTCCGCAAGGTTGTCAGGTCGGCATCGGAGATAGTCCAGTCCACAACGGTCTTCGGCATACCCAGATGATCCAGCTTGTCATCAAGGCGAATACGCGTGTCCGCAAGCGGTAGTTGCTCGGAGTTCAAACACAGCATCACCACAGCACCAGGAGAGACGTGGCGACGTTTCTCGAACTTTGCCGTGTAAGCGAGGAGCCCCAGGTCCATCAATGCATGAGGCACCTTGGGCAGTTCGCGAAGAACCGATTCTTTCATGTTCCGGTGCTGCACCGAGCGCAACAGCGAGCGGGCGACAACGACCCCGGAGGCCTCCGGCTCGTCGATGATGATATGCGCCATCACGGCGAGTAGATTGAGACGTTCACGCAACAGCGGCGAGGCTTCAAATTTAGCTGTGTGTGCAGTACGGCGAAAGAGGAAGGGGCCGAAGGACCCCAGAAACATCCTCCGTGCGGCTCCGGTAAGCTCAGCGGACGGCATGTTGATGTGATCGTGAAAATAGCGGCCCACCTGATCGTGAGTATTTCCGACGCCCTTGGGGTCAACACTGCGCGAGGCAAGTAAAAGCCGCGACGTCTCGATAGTACCTGCGGCAAGAACAAAGTGCTCGGCCTCAAAACGGAATTTCGTTCCGGCATAGTTACGCACGAGTGCGGCCTCGATGCGATCGCCCCTGGAAGCGAGCACCAGCTCCGTCAGATTCGCATGCAGGTAAATCGTCACCGAATTGCTTTGTTCAAGCTCCTTGCCCACGGTAGTTCCAAGGTTGCGGCGCGAAAAGGGAGCGCACTTCGAGAAGCGAACGCGCAATTCGGGCAGTTCATCGAGCAGAGGTGGCACCTTGCGATGGAACGCATCGAGGAACAGCTTTGCATCAAAAGGAAGATCGTCAGCATCCAGAAGGCGCTGCGCGTCAGGATAGAAGCGCCCCACCTCGTCCATCGTCAGCGGCCACCCATGGGAGGGCAGAGAGGGCGATGGCTGCAGGATCTCCTCCGTATAGGGTAGCAATTGGCCACCCCAGCGCGTCGAGGATCCACCCAGCAGACGAAAGCGGCCCTCATGAGTCCCCGCGTGATTGAGCCGTGCCATCCGGGCGTTGTAAATGCTCTGGCTGCGCTCTTCGGGCACGCGGCCGCCGGCCTCGAGCAGTGCGACGTCGATACCCGCCGCGGCCAGGCGCTGAGCCAGCGAATGTCCCGCGACACCAGCGCCGATGATGCAGACCTGCGAACGTATCGGCGCAGCTTGCGCTTCGAGCTCCTCTAAATCCACCAGCATGAATACCCCGCCTCTAGGCGGCCGACGGTTTCACCGGCACCAACCCATACTTCAACATCACTGCCCCCATCGCCTTAGGATCCGGAGGCCCACCCCCTGCCAGCAGCTCACGAACCTCCCGAAAGTACTCTGCCCCCAGCACCCCCGGCGTGATCGTGCAAAGCACCACAGCCGGCTCATCAAACGGGTTCATAAATCCATGGACCTTGCCGCGCTCAATCCACACCAAATCCCCCGCCCCCCCGCGTCGATCGTCTCCCCCTCCAGCGTGAACTTCAGCCTCCCGCTCACCCCATACCCAGTCTCATCGAACCCCACATGATGATGCGGAACCGGCATCCCTGCCCCCGGCGCCACCGTCATCTCGAACATCGTCACGTCCGACCCGCGCGTCTGCCCATCAACCAAAAACCGCAACGCAATCCCGCCCAACCGAATCTCCTCCACATCCACAACCCCGCCCTTCACACTCATCGCATACTCTCTTTTCTCTGGATTCATTCCCGGAGCAAGATAACATCCTCCTGCACTCCGACCTAACCAAAAATCATCGACCGTCTCCTCTCATCCAGACACAAATCTGCTACCCATTCATCACAACGAGCAGACAATCTGCATTCACCCGTAAGGCTCATCCTCATCGCCCGTCCCGGACAGGATCGCCTGTGGAAAAATAAAGTTGCCGAAGTTGTCTATTTCCTGCTCCCCAAAAAGTGCGCGCCCGTTGACCACATTTGCCACACTTTTTACCGCGAATTGACCACCAAAACACCACAATTACGGCACGTTTTCTCAAAAACCCCAGCAAAAAACACCCTTCAGCGCGCCATAAAAAATCGCGCGATCACACGATAAAATCCCCATACTTAAATCTCTGGAGCTACACATGTCGACAGGCATCATCACCCACCCCAGTCCTTACTCCGTCCCCGAAACCCTCGACCGCCTAGAATCCCTCCTCAACGCCAAAAACATCAAGGTCTTCACCCGCATCGACCACAGCGGCGAAGCCGAAAAGGTCGGCCTCCACATGCCTCCCACCCAACTCCTCGTCTTCGGCAGCCCAAAAGGTGGAACCCCCATCATGCTGGCCGCCCCCTTATCTGCCATCGACCTTCCCCTCAAAGCTCTCGCATGGCAGGACGCCGAAGGCAAAATCTGGCTAAGCTATAACGACCCACAGCTCCTCAAAACTCGGCATTCCCTTCCCGACAATTTATTAACCCCCATCAACAGCTTAAGCACGCTGATTCAACAGGCAGTTGTCTGATCTGCGGCATCCGTCTCGCGAGGCAAATCCAGCTACCGCGCATGCATCTAATCTTCAAGGTACGAAACTTGAAGATTGAAGTTGAGAAGTAATGCATCCTGAATCCCATTCGCTTGATAGTAATCATCAATCCCACACCATCCTTGTAGTCGACGACGATCCCGACATCCGCTCACTCACACGAACCTTTCTCGAGCACGAGGGCTACCAGGTTTACACCTCAGGCGACGCCGACCGTGCCGCAAAAATCTTCCAGCGAGCTCCCCACATCGATCTCCTCATAACCGATTACTCCATACCTCATCGCTCCGGGATACAACTTGCACAGGATCTGAAGTCTATTCGTCCATCACTTCACGTGCTCGTCATCTCCGGATTCATCCTTGCGCCCACACAACTCGCTCAAATGCAGGCACATGGATGGAGTTTTCTCGCCAAGCCCTTCTCTCTTCCTCTTCTACTTACCAACGTTCACAACATCTTGCAGCGGGCCTTGCTACCCTAGGTGTGTGAGCCCGCTGAAGAAATCTCTCATTGTCCTGCTTCTGTTTGGCTTGGCTTTGTCCTCGTGGTTACCGGAAATTACATCACTCTTCAAACCCACAACACCTCTCAAACCCATTTTGACCCCATCATCGTACTGGGTACTCCATCAAAACACGACGGCACTCCATCGCCCGAGCAACGCGAACGAGTTCTTGAAGGTGTTCACGAGTACAAGGCTGGTATAGCCCCGCGCATCATCATGACTGGAGCTGCCGCTCACAATCAATTCGTTGAAGCCCACACCATGTCCCAATTTGCCGCCACCCAGGGCGTACCCAGCTCTGCCATTCTCGAAGAGCCGCAAGCCCTCAACACCATCCAGAACATCTACTACTCCGCCCAGATCATCCATCAACACAACTGGTCTTCAGCTGAAATTGTCAGCTCTCCCAATCACCTCGGTCGTACCGCTCTCATCCTGAACTCCTTCGACGCTACTCAACCCGCACTCTTTATCGTATGGCGAACTCATCCAGCCCGTTGGCCGCCCGAATACGGCATCGGACACAAGGTCGTCTTCTACTTCCGTCGAAGCCTTACGCTGCCTCCAACTCCACCGCCAGGGCCTCCCGCCATCCAAGTTCCTCCCCGCGCAGAGCCCATCTGTGCCCAACCAACTCAGCTATAATTCGCGCCTACGCTACTCCGCCACCGGCAGGCGCAGCCGCCAGCACCAAGGCACCGTCTTTTCCATCTTTCTCCCCGTCCAGAAATGACCCTGCTGGCCCTGGTTTCCCCTTCGCGGTGACGAACTTTTTCCACTTTTTATGCAAACAGTGAAATTTTTTGCCTCCTCTAAACCAAATATGCCTAGGAAAATAGCCTGTTTTCGCCCCCTCCGTTTGGTCCCTATCTTGCATATATGCAGGTGAGTGCAGAACTTCTCATAGGAGCCCACACCTTGCGCCTGGTTACACTGGCAGTTTTAGCTTCATTTTTATCTGCAGGCTCTCTCGTCGCGGCCGCCGACTCCATTCCGTATGGAAACATCGGCACCGTCGTCCCCCAACACTATTTCACCGCAATAGCCACGGGCAATGTCACCGGATATTTCTATTCGGCCGACGCAGCCGACACCGACTTTGTACGCATGGTCGATACCACAACCAACACCGCCAGCGACTGGTACTTCGACAACCACACGACCGCCGTCGGCACTACTGCCAACTTCGGTGCCGTCAACGCCGGTGACAATCTTGTCTTTGAGCTCTTCAACACCGACGGCAACTTCACCTTCGCCTCCGATCCCGCCTACAGCGACGACGGAATCAATCACGCCTACAGCACCTCCTTCACTGCTGCAACCATCAACGGAGTCGATTTCCCAAATGGGATATACCTGGGCATGGAGGATCTCTACGACTGGGATTTTAACTACAACAACGACAACTTCGTCGTCACCAACGTCCAGGCATCCCCTGTCCCCGAGCCAGGCAGCCTTCTCCTCCTCGGCACCGGAGCACTGGGAGCCATCGGAGCCATCCGCCGAAAGCTCTTCAACTAGTCCCTGTTCCTTCACTCAGCCATCCTTCGCGCCTGCACAGGCAAGCGAAGGATGGCCTTTTCTTCATCCTGAAGACCCGTTACCGGATCGCCACGCCCACCCCCGCCGAAGCCCCACCCAGCAGCCTCAATTTAATCGCTCGCCCAGCAAAGACCCTCGCCCCTCTCCGCGCGCGCCAACAAATTCCTGCGAACATGCTGGAAATACTTCGGAATCTCTGCTCTATCATGTCTAGACAGCGATGCGTTCCCGAGCCGCGCATCCCCTCAACCCAACCTCCGGAGAAAAACCTTGATCATCATCAACGACGAGCACGTCACCCTCGATACCCCCAGCGGCCCCATGCGGACCCACATCGTCCGTCCCGCCGCCCCCGGCCGCTATCCCGGCATCGTCTTCTACTCCGAAATCTTCCAGATCACCGCGCCCATCCGCCGCACCGCCGCCATGCTCGCCGGCCATGGTTACATCGTGGCCATGCCCGAGATCTACCACGAATACGAACCCGCCGGAACCATCTTGGCTTACGATCAAACCGGCTCAGATCGCGGCAACGAACTGAAGACGACCAAACCACTCGACGCTTATGATCACGACGCTCGCGCCGTTGTCGATCACCTCAAATCACGCACTGACTGCACCGGCCGCATCGGAGCGATGGGAATCTGCATCGGCGGGCATCTCGCCTTCCGGGCTGCGATGAATCCTGACGTAATCGCCACCGCATGTTTCTACGCCACCGACATTCACAAAGGCGGTCTAGGCAAAGGCATGCAAGACGACTCCCTCCACCGCGCCACCGACATCAAAGGCGAACTCCTCATGATCTGGGGTCGTCAGGATCCTCACATCCCCCTCGAAGGCCGCCTCAAAGTTCTCGCTCGTCTCAACGAGCTCGGCACACGTCTAAGCTGGCACGAGGTCAACGGTGCCCACGCCTTTATGCGTGATGAAGGTGTTCGCTACGACCCAGAACTTGCACATCGTCTCTACGATCTTGTCTTCGACTTCTTCCATCGCAAACTAGGCGAAGGCGACCTCGCCGCAAATCCTGCCAGCACCGAAACTCGTCACTAAAAATTCTCGCTATCTCCAACTCACCGCCAGATGCCACCGCATCTGGCGGTCGTGTGTCTTCTTCAAAACGAGCGCATACTCCATCAGCTCAGAGATGACCTGCTCACCCTCAGTCCCTAATTGTTGTGGCTCATCGATCAGAGCACCCAACAAAGCTTGAACCGTATTCAATCCATCTGCAGGCGAGTACCACTGCGGAGGCGGAAGCCGTCGCATCAATTCCTGATTCCCTGCTCCCTCTTCAATTAGCAGCGACATCGAATTCTCATCCGCAGAAAAGAACTCAATTAGCGGTCGCACCCCCAACCGCAACGCGAGCCTCTCCAACGCATCTTCATGCCTGGCCAGTGAACGACCGTTTACGAAGATATCGAACCCAGGGTCCTCGCCCTCAACCACAATGTACATAGAGGCAGCCATTCACTGCAGTTTACCCCTCCCGCTCCATGCAGAAAAGTATCAACGCAAGGACAACATAGCCTCATCCCCAAACGTCCTCGAAGATAAAATGCGCAAAACTCCCCCGATCAACAGCGCAACTGCCACTACCATTCGAGCCGTCACCTGTGGACGCAAACGAGTCGAGCTTAGCGCAAACAGAAACGGCCACGCAGATGCGTGGCCGTTTCTTTATTTTCTCAGCAATCAATTAGTGATTGCCGCCCTGCGGAGCACCAGCACCTGGCCGACGTCCGCCACGACGCCGTCTACCGCCCGGACGCCGCTGTCCACCACCAGGATTGTTACCGGGAGCACCGCTCGTACGCTGTACAGGAACACCGTCAGCCCGGTTGAAGTTTAGCTCGTCCGTCGACTCCTCGCCCTCATCCTCAAAGTCCTCGCCCTCTTCATCCAAAACCTCGGCATCAACTGGTCTTGCCGGAGCAGAAGCTTCAGCATTCGGACCATTGGTGCCAACCGTTGCGGGATCAGGCAGACCAAGCTTCGCCCTCTGCTCGCGCAGAACAGCCTTGCGGGAAAGCTTGATGCGATTACCTTCAATCGCCAGTACCTTCACCAGAATCTGATCGCCTTCACGAAGTTCATCCTTCACTTCCTTCACGCGGTGTTCCGCGATCTCGGAGACGTGCAGCAGACCATCAGTGCCCGGGAATATCTCCACGAACGCGCCGAACTCTGCCAACCGAACGACCTTGCCCAGATAAGTCTTGCCGACCTCAGGCACCGCAGTCAGATCGCTGATCATCTGGATCGCGCGAGCCAGTCCATCGGCATCGCTCGAAGCCACATTAACCCGGCCAGTATCGTCGACATCGATCTTCACAGCAGTCGCTTCGATGATGCCGCGAATGACCTTGCCACCAGGCCCAATCAAATCGCGAATCTTATCGGTAGGAATCTGCAGCGTGTGAATACGCGGAGCAAACTGCGACTTCTCCTGGTTTGCGCCGGCGATCGTTGCATCCATCGTATCCAGCAGAGAAAGTCTGCCGCGACGAGCCTGCTCCAGAGCCTCACGCATAATCTGCGGCGTGATGCCCATGATCTTGATGTCCATCTGCAGGGCGGTAATGCCCTTGCGCGTACCGGCCACCTTGAAATCCATATCGCCGTAGTGGTCTTCCGCACCGGCAATATCTGTCAGAACAGCGTAGTTCTCGCCTTCCTTCACCAGACCCATCGCCACACCGGCAACCGACCCCTTGATCGAAATGCCAGCCTGCATCAACGCAAGCGAAGCGCCGCAAACCGTCGCCATCGAAGACGACCCATTCGATTCAAGAATGTCCGAAACCACACGCAGGGTATAAGGAGACTCGTCCTCTGCCGGCAACACCGCCTCAATCGCTCGGGTGGCAAGTGCTCCATGTCCAATCTCTCGCCGTCCTACACCGCTCATCCGGCCAACTTCGCCAACAGAGAACGGCGGAAAGTTATAGTGCAGCATAAAGCGACGCTTCTGCTCGCCCTCATAGCTCTCAAGCCGCTGCGCATCATCGGTGGTTCCAAGCGTCGCGCTCACAAGAGCCTGCGTCTCACCACGCGTAAACAATGCTGAACCATGAACACGCGGCAGAACCCCAACCTCAACCGTAACCTGACGAATCTGATCAAACGCACGATGATCCGGCCGAATCCGATCCTTCAGCACCTGGTCGCGGAAGATCTTCTCGCGCAGCAGCTCGTAATACTTGCTCAACTTCTTCGCCGCCGCCGCATCACCTTCCGGCAGGTCCTTCTTCAACTCATCCTTGATCGCCTTCACCAGCGCATAGCTATCAAACTTCGGGTGCTTCTGCGTATCCAGAGCGTCCTTCAACTGCGCGCCAATCTTGCTGGTCAGGCTGGCTAGGTATTCCTGATCGATCTCCTCCGCCGACACAAGACGCTTCGTCTTACCCGCGCGGCTCACAAGATCTTCAATCGCAGCGCAAATCTTCTTGATCTGCTCATGCGCAAACTCAATCGCATCGACAACACGGTCCTCGGCAATCTCTTTCGCGCCGGACTCGATCATCACAATGCCGTCCTTCGTACCGACGACCATAATGTTAAGCGCGCTCTTCTCACGCTCAGCATAGGTGGGATTTACGACAAACTGATCGTCCACGATGCCAATCCGAACCGCGCCCACGGGCCGGTGGAACGGGATATCGCTCAATGCCAGCGCACAGCTTGCGCCATTGATACCCAGCACATCGGGATCATTTTCCTTGTCGGCCGAGTACACAAACGCAACAACCTGCGTCTCGTTCCGGAAAGCCTCCGGAAACAGCGGACGAATCGGGCGATCGATCTGACGGCTCGTCAGAATCTCTTTCTCACTTGGCCGGCCCTCGCGCTTGATAAACCCACCAGGAATACGGCCGCCCGCGTAAGTAAACTCACGGTACTCAACGGTAAGGGGGAAGAAGTCAATCCCTTCCTTCGGGTCCGGCGAAGCTACGGCAGTCGCCAAAACCACGTTATCGCCACTCGACGTGAGCGCTGCGCCTGAGGCCTGTTTTGCCATGCGCCCCGTCTCAAATTTAATTTGCTTGCCGCCGGCAAGCTCAACTATCACATCCTGTTTCATGTTGCCTCTCTTCTCTCTCTATCGATTGAAACTTTTAGTTCGCGTCATCCGGTTTGCGGGCGCGAAAAAGCGCAACTCACTGAAAGCGCTACTGCGCGATCAGCAAGTTGCGCTGTAATGATCCTTGTACGGATTCGGATACACCGCTGCGGTAAAAGCAGTCACGTCCCGCGCCTACCATCGTCGGCAACTCCCCCAGCAAGGCTTTGTTTGACCTTGCACGAAGTTTGCAGCCGAATAAGTGCGGGCCGTGCATGCTTCCATGGTTTGTAAGGTGTCTCCGGCGATATCGCGTTACTTGCGGATTCCCAGTTTGCCGATGACCTCGCGGTACCGGTCGGCGTCGCACTTCTTCAGGTAGTCAAGCAAACGGCGACGCTTGCTCACAAGCATCAGAAGCCCGCGGCGTGATCCGTGGTCCTTCTTGTGTTCCTTGAAGTGTTCCGTCAATTCTCCGATACGCTCGCTCAGAATGGCGATCTGGACCTCGGGGCTCCCGGTGTCTGAGTCATGCGTGCGAAACTTCGCGATAATGTCTGTTTTCTTAGCAGGTGCTAACACAGCTGATCTTTACTCCTAATCTTCTAGTCCACTCTTAGTGTCTACATAAGGATATCACCGCTTCACAAACGCGGCAATCAAGGGTAGCCGAAACTATTGAAACCTAAGCAACATGGGTCCTTAGAAAAGCCAGTGTTCTCTCCCTCGCCAACGCTGCCGCTCCAGCATTGAAGCTCGCCCGGACATCACAGCTGAATCCATGCCCCGCGCCCTTATACAAATAGACCTCAACATTAGGATTCGCAGCTCTCACCGCGTCAATCTGATCCCTTCCAATATGTTGGTCCTCAGCCCCAATATGCAGCATCACCGGGCAGCTCGGCTCTTCCGTAGCAAACTTCCCTATGCCTCCCGGATAGTATCCAACGCAACAGGAGGGCTGCATCTTCACCTTCTCGCCCCGCGTCGCCGTCAGCCATGTCATCAGTCCGCCAAAGCAATACCCAACGACCCCAATCCCACGATCCGACTTCTTGGCCAATCCATAGGCCGCGGCGACATCCAACAATGCCTTATCCAAATCGAGCTTATACATCAGCTCAAAGCCTTGCTTGGCATCCTCTCCTTCATACTTCAATTCGACGCCCCGTTCAATCCTGTCAAACAGCGCAGGCGCGATCACCAAAAAACCATCGCGTGCAAACCCATCCGCAACCCCGCGAATATGTGCGTTCACGCCGAATATCTCCTGAATCAAAACAAGCGCTCCTATCGGCTCACCCTTCGGAAACGCAACATAAGCACTCAACTCATGGCCATCCTCGGCCTTCACCTTAGTCCACTCACTCATCGACATCTCCGCAAAGATTTTGAAAAATCGCGATTACCAATAACCCTGTTCAGCACACACGACAGATTGCTACTCAACCCGCCGGCCGTTCGTAGCATAGTCTCTGATCTCACCCGTCCATCTTAGAAACCGAAACAACTGCTTCTTCTCTGCCCAGAACAAAGCCCAAAAGTCCCCGGCCGTTATCGTATCGGCGCGCTTGCCCGTGTACGTCTCAAGCCTCCAGCGCAGATACGGACTACGCCAGGGCCGCCATCGGTTCCCCCGCGTAGCATTCCATAGAAACCTGAATCCTTCTGTCACAATCCCACCTCACCGCTCAATCGCAAGTATAAGTGACCTCATTTCTAACGCTCGAACGCGGCAATTTAAAGCGACTCTTTTCTGATATTTACGGCGTCTTCCCTGCAATTCCTCAAGAAAACACCTTGTCAAGCCCGCTAACCCCTCAATTCAAACAAAACAAATAAGATATCAATTGCAACGCAGTTATGGTCAATCACGTAAAATTAAACATAGAAGACAAAAAGCCCGGCTCTTGAGCTGGGCTTTTTGTCTTTATTGTCTAAACCGTTCCACACGAATCTTCTGAGCGAATGAGAACCGCAGCGCAATTGAGTTCTCACCACACAGACGACTCGGTGAACCTTTACGCTTACAAGTACGAACCCAACTTATTTAGATTGAATACTTTACCAGGAACATGACGGGGGAGGGTCAGCCAACTATTTCAAATAATCGAACAGATCCGTCTTTTCCAGTCCTGTCATCACACTGAGCAGAGCCTGATATTGGGTCTCCTGCGAGCTTAGCTGCGTTGCCACCGAAGCCGTATCCGCGGCAACCAATGTGCTCTGCTGGACCGTCAACTGACTCGCATCCGTCTGCGCATAGGTGCTCGTCGACTGCACTCTGCTCAGTGAACTGTCCAGAATGCTGCGCTGTTGCGAAACTTGTCCCAGAGCAGTCTTCAGGCTAGAGGTATCAGTCGTAATCGTCGTGCTCGAAGCCCCGCTCGAAAAGTCTGCGATCAGCTGGTTCAGCGCACCGAACACACCCGAAGTCGACGTACCGAAGACAGACGACCCCGGCAGATTAACTTGGATCTTCTGCCCGGATGGAGTCTCAAGGTACTGTACATTCGTGTCCCCAACGTAATTTACGGTGGCAGGCGTCGTCGACGTATCCAGCACAAAGGGCTTCACCGAACCATGGCTGCCCGCAAACAGAGACGAACCAAGATAGCTGGTATTGGCCAAAGACAGGACCTGGTCGCGTATGCCGCTCAACTGCTGCTCGATCGTCGTGAGATTGGACGCATTCAGCGTTCCATCGTTACCCTGCACGGCCAGCGACAGTGCCGAGGTCAGCTGTGTCACAACCTCGCCCAGCGTGCTATCTGTCACCTGCAACATGGACGCATCGCTCGAAGCCGTCTGGACATAGGTGTCATCCTTGGCGATAGCGCTCCCTATCAGCGAGCTCTGTGCCGCCGCAACAGGATCATCCTGCAACGAAGAAACACGTAATCCGCTCGAAAGCTCCGTCGTCAAGGCAGCAGCCGTACTGCTCGAATGATCGATCGACAAGGCAAGGCTCGAAATGTAATTTGGATCCGCTCTCATGCACTCCTCCTCTTCTCTCGCTGTGGCGCTTACGAAACCGTAACCTGTTCGCCCAGATTGATAGCGCCGGCCATAATGGAATCGGCGATTGTCAGCACTTTGGCCGCTGCCTGATACGAACGTTGATACTGAGTCAGATTCGCCGCCTCCTCATCCAGTGAAACTTTGGAGAGCGAATCGCGTTGTGTCGTGAGTTGTGTCAGCGTCGTCTGCTGCGCCGTACTGTCGGTCGTCGCGCTGGAGGCTGCCGTCCCTATCTGCCCCAGCAATGCCGCGTAATAGCCCGACGCCGTCTGGCTACCAACAACATCTGCAGTCGAAAGATCGGCCAGGAGCAGTGCGTTCCCATTGCCCGACGTACCTTCGCCAGTCGCAGCCGCAGCGATCGCACTAGGATCCGTCGTCGCCAGCGCAATCGAAGCAGCCGCTCCACTGGCAGTAGAGGAGAGAGTAAACAACGCTGCCCCGGCATTGCCGTTACCATCCAGTCCCGCTTCGTTCTGCGTGTTGGTCTGAGTTGCAATCCCGTATGCCAGGTTATCGAGCGCTGTAGTGACAGCCGGCAGCTCCTGGTCCCTCGCCTCCAGAACACCGCCCAGCGAGCCGCCAGTCAAACCTGATGTCACATCCTGGCCAGCGATACCTGCGAGAACATGCGTTGTTCCCGAGATCTGCGCCGTGCTCATCGCATAGGACTGATCGCCGGCCACCAGCAGCGCGCCGTTGCTCGTCGTGAGTGTAATCCCATTATTCTCGGTCGTTGTCTGGTTCAACCCAACATACTGAGAGAGCTGCGTAATGGCTTGCTGCCTCTGGTCTTCCAGCGTCCCGGCATCCTGGTTGGGACTGATGCTCGCAATCTGTTTATTCAAAGAAGCAATCGTCGCCGTCAGCGTATTCACCTGGCCAACGATGGTACCCACCTTCTGATCAAGACTGGAAGATACGCTCGAAAGCTGTGTTGCGGAAGAGTTGAAGGCAGAGGCTAGAGTAGTTGCAGCAGACAGCACGGCCTGCCGAACCGATGAATCGGATGGGCTGGCAGACAACGACGAGAGAGCGCTATAGTACGAGTCCATCGCGGAGCCGAGCGCCGTCGAACTCGCCGACGTCGACGTCGAACTCAAACCGAAGACATTCTCTATTTGCTGCATGGCCGATTCATACGCGCTGCTCTGAGATTCCGCCGAAGTCTGCGCCTGGACTCTCCGCTCCAGCACCAGGTCGCGCTGGGAAATAGCGCTCTGGTCTGAACTCTCCGCGACATAATACGTCGACCCATTGAGTGTAACCGAATCGACTGGCTCCCAGTTCACGACCTCACGGGTATAGCCCGATGTGTTCTGATTGGAGACATTATTTGCTGTTACTGTCAGCGCGCTCTGATCCGCCGCCAGCGCTTGCATCGACATATCCATCAATGACGTCAGTGTACTCATTGGCTCCCTATGGCTTCGGCCGTATCAACGGCTAGGATCTTTTATTTCAGAAGCGAATCAATCATCTTCTCGGCGACATCCGAAGAAGACACGTTATAACTGCCTGAAGCGATCGCCTGCTGCAAGGTGGTGACCTTGGCAGATCTCACATCAGAACCCTCCAGTGCTTGGGCCATAACACCACCGGTGGAGCTCAGGTTGGCCTGATCCTCCCGCATCGATGTCAGAGCCGACGCTCCACGATCCGTACCGCTGCTCACATCTGTGGTCGATTTCGACGCTGAGGCTATCGAATTCAGTGCCTGCTGCATATTCCCTATTCCACTTGTGTAGCTCATGCTGCTCCTCCATCTACTTGCATGTATCGGCACTGAGACAGTTATCTTTAGTACCTTAGAACATTATTTTTTCGAACTCTGCTCATGTTCCTGAGTAACCTGCCGAACGACTTGTTTCGCAATCCCCAACCCGCCGCCCTTGGATATCGCCTTGGCAACAGCCTCCGTCCCAAAACTGCTGATCGTATCCGAAGCGCTATCGTTATCTTTTTCGCTATCCCAGCTGTCTTGGTCTTTGCGCATCGGCTTCAGCATCTCCTGCATCAGCATCGCTTCAAACTGCTGTGCCGCATCCACAAGCTTGGCCTTCTGTTGCTTGTCCATCCCAACCGCAGTCTGGCTCGTCAAATCTCCGTCAATCCTCATAACACCTCGATCTCCGCTTCCAAAGCCCCGGCCGACTTCATCGCTTGAAGAATCGAGATGACATCCCGCGCAGAAGCTCCTATCGTCTGCAGACTCCTAACCAGATCATCCACCGTGGCCCCTTGCTTCAGCTCAATCCGATTCACTGGTTTATCAAGCGCACTGACGCGTGTCTGCTGCGTCACCTGGGTCGTCCCAGACGAAAAAGCATTCGGCTGCGAAACCAGAAAATCACTCACAACATTGACTGCCAACCCACCATGCAGAATCGATACAGGCTGCAGCACCACCGTCCCGCCAATGACAACCGTTCCCGTGCGTTCATTCACGATCACCTTCGCCCGAGGATACAAGGGCACCTCTATCGACTCCACTCGTGCAAGAAGCGAAGGAATCTCCTCCCCATTGGCAACCGCCAAGTCGACCCGTCTGCTATCTAACGCATGAGCCGCACTCCGACCCAAGTCCACATTAATCGCCTTCGCCATCGCCTCTGCGCTGCGAAAATCCGCATCATTCAGCAGCAGCGAAAACTGATGCCGGCCCTCCAGATCCAACGGAACACCGCGCTCCACCATAGCCCCAAAAGGAATCCGGGCAGTATTGGGATGATTCAACTGCTTTACGTTCCCATTCACATTCACGGAATATCCACCAACCACCAGCGGCCCCTGCGCCTGCGCATAGATCTTCCCATCCGCTCCATAAAGCGGTGTCATCAACAGCAAACCACCCTCAAGACTCCTCGCATCACCAGCCGAGGAAGCCGTCACATCCAGCTTCGTCCCCGGACGAGCAAACGGAGGCAACGTTGCAGATACAAACACTGCAGCCAGATTCTGCACCCGAATCGAAGACGCGGGAACACTAACTCCCATGCGTAGCAAAGTCGCCGCCAACGTCTGTATCGGAAAACTCGTCTGTTGACTATCCCCCGTACCCTGTAATCCCACCACGATCCCATAGCCGACAAGCTGGTTGTCGCGAATCCCTTCAATCGAAGCGATATCTTTGATCCGAGCCTGATGCGCAGGCGAAGCTGCAACGTCAGACCCGGCAGCCGCCACACAGCACGCGAAAACTCCAGCCATCAAACATCCGAAATAGACAAATCTGTTCCCCTGCATCCTCGCCCCCGACTAGAAAATCAAAATCTGCTGCAGCAACCTCACCAGCGCATTCGGCCTTCGAGTGTAATCCGAGACGATTCCCTTCCCTCGCACCTCCAGCTCCAGGCTGGATATAGCAGTCGAGAGAACTTGGTTTTGCTGTGAAATGTCCTCCGGACGCACCAGCCCCCGCAGCACAATCGTCTGCGTCTGCTGGCTGAACTCAACCTCTCTCGCCGCTTCAATCACCAAAGTTCCATTCGAAAGAACATCCACCACCTGTCCGCCAAATATCGTGCTCAGGCTCGAATTCGTAGCGCTGGTTCCCTGTGCAGTTAACCCAGCCGACGAGTTCTGATTGATCAGATTCTGCATCGCATTTCCCGCATGCAGCGTCCCCATCAGGGCCGATATCTGCGAGCTTGCATTTGACGCGCGCGAATTCTTCACCGACCCATCCGTAGAAGCCGCCAGATTCTCCGAAACCACCACCGAAATCAAGTCGTGAGGCCGCATAGCCCGAGGGTCCGTAGTCATCCTTGCCAGTCGCCCGTTATCCTGCCAGATCGATCCCGGTGTAGCCTGCCCATTGGAGCTATCCGCATGAACTCTCGCAAGATAAGCGCTAAGGGATGCAGAAGCTATACCAACCTTCGGCGCAGCCGCCGTCTTACGATCCACACTCGCATGTTGTGCCCTCAACGAAGATGCTGCGAGCAACAGAAGAAGGCCCGCTACAACACCAAGCGCGAAGCGCAACTCAAGCCATTCCCCACCTATCGAATTGTTCTTCAGACCTCTCATCGCCGCATCTCCACATCACCAACTCCACGAACGACACCAGCGAACTGCCTTTCACTCGAGCTGCCGTCAGTCACTCTTACCCTGATCGTCTTGCCAAGGCCCCCGCTCTCTTCCGACACCGCCGTCATCTCAATCCGAAGATTCTCCTCCTGCCTCCACAAACGAACGACCTCTCCAGCGCGAACCACAGGCACGCCGTCGTCCTTCTTTCGAAAAGATGTTTTCTCCGCATTTCCTTCTTTTGTCTGAACGGCAAACGCAGGCTGTTCAGGATGCTCACAACTGGCAACCATCGCCCAACGCTGCCCTAGCACCGGGTCCCGCAGAACCTCACTCACTCGATAACTCCCACTTTTTGTCGTCAAAGCCGACCAACCACTCGAATGCAAAATGTCCGCTGCTATCTCTGCTGGGCTGACGCATGGCGACACAGAAGTCGCAGCCTTCGCAGACACACCGATGCCAACCATCACGCCAATCAGCCAGAGCCGACGGGCAAGGAAGTTCTCACTCATAACCGCTCCTAGCGAATCATGTTGTTGATCTGCGAGTACATGTCATCGGCCACATGAACAACCTTGGAGTTGCTCTCGTACGCACGCTGAGCCAGAATCATCTGCACGAACTCCGAGACCACATCAACGTTCGAGTTCTCCAGATAGCCCTCCTGCAGCGTCCCCATACCAGTGCTTCCACCCGGAACATCCGTAATCGCATTGCCCGACGACTCCGTCTGTGTAAAGAGATTTCCCCCGATCGAATTCAGGCCACCAGGATTGGCGAACGTCGCCAATTGGATTGTGCCCAGCTGCGCCGCTGCAGTCTGGCCCGGTATAGTCGCCGACACCACCCCATACTGTGAAATCGTTATCGCCGTCGCATTCGAAGGAATCGTAATTGCCGGCAGCACGGTATCGCCATCGGACGTCACAATCGTTCCCTGGCTGTTTTTATGGAAGCTGCCCGCGCGAGTGTATGCGATCGTTCCGTCCGGCCGGGAGACCTGAAAAAATCCCGATCCCTGAATCGCGAGGTCGAGCGAGTTGCCCGTCTCGTTGAAGTCTCCCTGCGTCATGATCATCTCCGACGCCGCCGACCGCGTCCCAAGACCAATCTGTAATCCCGCCGAAACCGTCTGCTGGCTCTGCGCCGAACCAGGCGTAATCATGTTCTGGTAAATCATGTCTTCAAACTGCAACCGCCGCCGCCGAAACCCTGCTGTGCCGGAGTTCGCCAGGTTATTAGCCACAGTATCCAGGTTCGCCTGCTGTGCGCTCATTCCACTCGCCGCCGTATAGAGTGCTCGAATCATCTCAATTCCATCCTTTTCGTAAAGTTCCCGAAATCATTTCAGTCAACGTTCAGACCTTCGGAAGATCTTCCGCCGCGGTCTTATCAAATTCGTTATTGAAGACGCTCAGAGCCTTCTGCATCATCTCTGCCTGTCGCTGCACTAGTACCAGCTGCATCGTTCCGTGTATCGCATCCTCGTTAGCTCCCTCAATTGCGCCTTGCTGAACCAACGCATCTCCTGCGACCGGCTTCGCACCGCCCGCAGAAAACCGATTCGTCCCATCCGCAATCAAGTTCGATTTATCAGCAAAATCGAAGACCCCTACCTGTCCAACAATCACATTTCCACCTGTTGTTGAGACGGAGATGCTTCCATCCGCAGTCACTTGGATTGTCCCAGTCGGAATCGTGATCGGCTTCTGATTAACATCAAGCACCGCCTCACCTTGACTGCTTTGCAAAACACCCGTCGATGAGCGCGAGAAAGCTCCGTCTCTCGTGTAGCGGATTCCGTCCTGGGTTTGCAGAGCAAAAAAGCCTTGTCCCTGCAGAGCAAGGTCCAGCGGATTTCCTGTCGTCGCAAGTTGCCCCTGCCCCATGTCGAGCCGGTTGCCACCCAACACTCCAAAGCCATTTACAGACTCACCCACTTGCGAATCGGCAGGATTCACCCGATCTAGTCCACCAGCGAAGACACCTCGAAAGTAATCACGCTGCGCACGAAATCCATTTGTTCCCGCGTTCGCAAGATTGTTCGCCGCTGTATCCAGCGCCTGTGTCCGCGACATCAAACCCGTATATGCAGCATAGAGACCGCTATCCATGCCACAGGCTTATGCAGGTCGATGGCCGAACTGCTGAAGCGTTTTGTTAGAAGACACTAAAGGAGAGCATCTGAAACGGAGAACCCTGCTCTTACCACAGCATTTTTTGTCATTCCGCGAAACGGAGGAATCTGCTTCGTCGTTTGTTTTTGTTGCTTTTTGTCTTTGCTGTTGCCGTTGTTCTTGCTTTAGGTCTCCACAACACTCTCAAGCTTCCACCCAACTAGCCGATAGACGGTCTAGATTAAGAAAGACCGGAGGGTGGGTTGCGAGCACTAATCATTGACGATTCGGCAGTAATGAGGAAAGTTATCGAGAGAGCACTGCGACAGGCGGGTCTGGAATTGCTCGAAGTATTGCAGGCATCCAACGGCGAGGAGGCTCTTCAAGCCCTTCGCGCCGACAAAGGAGTCGCCTCTCCCCTCGCTTTGATCATGAGCGACATCAACATGCCCGTCATGGACGGACTTCAGTTTCTCGAGACCCGCCGAGATGAAAACCTCGCCCCCGGCGTCCCCGTCGTAATGATTACGACCGAAGGAAGCGAACCTTTCGTTCTTCGAGCTATCGCCGCAGGCGCAAAGGGATATATTTGCAAACCATTCACAGCAGAACAGGTAAAAGCTCGCGTGCTTCCCCTGCTCAATACGGCGTGACGGCCAGAGAATACCCACAAGTCTTGCGAGGAAAAAATGGTTGCCACTGAAACCGGCAACATATTGAAAAACAGAACCATTTTCTCTATCAATATCAAAGACTTCGAAAATTATATTGCGAATTCCCCCGAAAAATCGCATGTCAAGCCCTGACATCGGCTAACCGCATATTTATCAATAACATCCCATTTGTTAGGGAGTTATTCTCAACCCGCTATAATTGAAATAGAAATAAAAATAGAAAAAGCCCCGAGGGAACTCGGGGCTTTTCTACATATAGCCATAAATCCTTTAGAAAGACGAATTTAGCTGTAACTTATTTAGAATGACGATTTTACGCGACCACAAATACGTAAACAATTGAATCTAAATAAGATAATAGGCATACCCCCAGGGGGTATGCCTAAACAATATCCACTCTCTCTACCGAACGACCGATTGGAAAAGCGGCGAGGTAAGTAAATTAGCGAACTGACTATCAGAGGAGGAGTAAGCAACCGTCAGTGTTCCGGAGTTGGAATCGATCGTGGTGTCATCCAGTGCTGATTTTTCCAGCGGCGTGCCCGAGGCCTTCTTCATCAGCGATACGCCCTTCATCAGAGTTGCCGCCGTCGCCGCCGTAATGGTATCGGACATCACGACCGCCATATCGAACTTCACGCCGTTCTGGAAATCCATCGTGTAGCGGGAGCTCTTCATACGCTCGCGAACCGTATCATAGTCGGCAAGTTGGGCTGCATCGCCAAGAACGCTCTTCATCATCGTCTGTGTTCCCTTGGCGTCGAGCAAACTCCACACTGCCTTGGTGTCCACCGCGATCATCTCGTTAACCATGTCGCCGTTCGAGAGGAAGTTCGACGTTAAGCCATCGCGAGCATCGAGCGCAGATTTCACTGCCTCCTTGTCACCAAACACCATGGTTGTCTGATTCAAAAAGACAACGCTCATACCGTTAGAGCCCATCGGGTAAATGTTGTTGTTTCGCAGCACCGTCGGCTTGGTCTTCGACTTGGTAAAGTTCGCAAGGATCTCGCGGGTATGAAACTGGCCTTGAGCGATACCAACAATCTTGGTTCCCTGCCCGCCATCTGCACGAAAGGCTGCAAAGGTCAAGACGTCAGCGTCCTGATCTACCTTGAGGCCCGACGTCTTCAGTGCTGTCTCCAGACGCTTGAGTTCTGGAGGTAGAACACGGTCCTTCAGGCTCATCGCGGCGGAAGAGTTCTGCATCGCTCGATAGTCGACAACGATGATCTGCTGAACGTCGTGGGGAATAGCGGCCTTGGCATCGCTCGAGAGCTGTGCTGCCTGGCAAAGGGTGGATGAGAGCCCAATGATTGCAATGGGGAGGAACGACTTAGCGAGAATGCGCAATGAAATGACTCCTTGGCCGTAAGATATACGGCTCAATTCTTCTATTCTTCCGTGAATGATAGCCATTAGGCAAGTACAGTTGCCTGCCACTTTGGACGTATGGAAGCTGGGAAAGTTGGTTTTGGATCAGCTTGCGCTCCAGGAAAGTGGATGTTCCAGGCGGCGTTCAAGAACCTTGAGTGCCGGATCGAAGTTCGGAATGCGGACGATCCACTCTGCACCAGGCTCATACGCATCCTGTGGAATCAGGCCGATCAGCTCTGCATCCTCAATGGACGCGCCATGTCGCCTCGCAAGCTCCAGAAGCCGGTCATAGACCTTGCGCATCGGCGTAGTTCGATGGTCCGTGATGTTCATGGTCACCTGAGCCCGACCATTGACGAGGACTCCCAGCGCCTTGACACCATGCAACCCGCCATTGGCTCCCCGGATATCCCGGGCAATAGCTCGCGCAGCGGTGATATCAGGTTCGCCAAGGTGGACGTTGTAAGCAATAAGAAAGTTACGCGCTCCAACTGCGCTGGCTCCGGCAGTCTCGTGCAGTTCAGGGCCGCCAATATCAGGGCGACGCGAGGCGTCGCGATGTGCTGCCGTACGGAGGCCTTCGAACTGGCCCTTGCGGATATCCTCAAGCTGCACGCGGTCCGGACGAGCCGCCGCGGCACCATAGAAGTAAACTGGAATGCCGTAGCGCCGCCAGATAAGCAGACCGGCGTTGCGGGCCAGCAATGCGCAGTCGGCAAGCGAAGCTCCGCTGATCGGAATAAAGGGAATAACGTCTGCGGCACCGATACGAGGATGGACACCGCTCTGCTGCGTCAGATTGATCAACTCAGCTGCCTTACCGGCCGCGCGAACAACCGACTCCATGACGGCCTCTGGGCCGCCGGCAATTGTAACCACGGATCGGTTGTGCGCAGAGTCGAGCGACCAGTCGAGCAGCCGCACTCCCTCGACCTGCATGGCCGCAACGATTTTTCTGACCTTGCTGAGATCAGCTCCTTCGGAGAAATTTGGGACGCACTCGATGATGGCTTCAGGATTCATAAGGCAACAGACCAGTTTATAAGGAACAGATCGTCAAAAGTTACTTCCACCAGGAGTAACCCAAAGAGAATTGGAGGCTGGCGTTGACACCTGGATTTCTATCGCCGAGCGAAGCACTGGAGATATGGACAGCATTCATCCCGAAATCGATCGAGCGGCGCGGACGAATGAAGTAATGTGCGCCGATCCCAGCCTGAGGCGTGAAGTTCCATACACTCGCGTCGGCGTTGGGGCCGTCGTTGATGTCGTTGTAAGGTGGGCCGCCGTAGGCTGGATATTTGTGGTTCGTCCATAACACACCTCCAGCACCCTGTATCCAGGGCGTAATCCGGTGTGATCCTACGAAGTTCCAGCGAAGGATGATCGGGGTAATGGAGACGCCTGTGAAGGTTCCGCCGACGGTGTAAGACGGTGTGCAGACATTCGGGGCCGTACACAGGGCACGCTGGAACTTCGGTGTGTAGGACTGCCAGAAGGGAAAGACCTCGACGCCATATTCGAAGTTGCCGTGCAGCAAGCCGGGACCGACATTGCTGGTGAGCACCTTGCCGGCACGGGCACCTAACATGAAAAACTTGAAGCCGCCGCGGTTTTCCGTCAGTCCGAAGCCGCCCTGCGCAAGGACTCCGATATTGAGCGGAAGGCGCGAGTTTGATTGGAAGGGCGTAAGCGGAGCTGCAGCGCTAGTGGCCTGCGCTGAGACTAGTCGGACTGACAACACAAAGAGGATGGTGCAAAGTGATGCCTTTGCAGTGCGTTTCATGTTCTCGATCACTCAGTAACTCCAGCGCGGGAATAAGGGATAGAAAAAAGGCCGCCGATAACGGCGGCCCCAGTTATTTGACTCAAGGTCGAGTCTAGTTTCCGGCTGCCACCGCTGCTTCGTCGAAGTCGAAGTTGGAGTATACGTTTTGCGTATCATCCAGGTCTTCGATGGCTTCGAGGAGCCTTATCATCGCGTTGGCTTGAGCGCCTTCGAGCTTGGTATAGGTGGAGGCGATCTTTGTGACCTCTGCGTGCTCGGGCGTGATCTTGGCGGCCTTCAGGGCTTCGGTTACGGCCTCGAAGTCCTTGGGGTCGGTGAGAACCTCCCAGTTTTCTCCTTCGTCGCTGATGTCTTCGGCTCCGGCGTCGAGGACTACCTCGGTGAGCTTATCTTCGCCTACAGCCGATTTGGCGATGGTGATGACGCCCTTTTTGGTGAACATCCAGGAGACGGCACCTTCAGCGCCGAGATTGCCGCCGTTCTTGCTGAATGCGTGGCGTACTTCGCTGACGGCGCGATTTTTGTTGTCGGTGAGGACTTCGACGATGATGGCTACGCCGCCGGGGCCGTACCCCTCGTAAGTGATCTCCTCGTAGGAGACGCCTTCGAGCTCGCCTGTACCGCGCTGGATGGCACGCTTGATGTTGTCGGCGGGCATGTTCTCGGCCTTGGCTGCGGCGATGGCCGTGCGGAGGCGCGGATTGCCGTCAGGGTCTCCGCCACCACCGGTCTTGGCGGCGATGGTGATTTCCTTGATGAGACGGGTGAAGATCTTGCCACGTTTGGCGTCAAGCGCGCCCTTCTTATGCTTGATTGTGGCCCATTTTGAATGGCCGGACATGAACTACCTCAATGATGATTTATGCACGATACGACCTTGCGATTTTAGCACGTTGACGGGCGGAAATTCGGAGTAGGCCCCACCCCTATGAAAGTTGCGCAAAGTATTCAATATAAATAGCTTAGGTTCGTACTTCGAGGCTTTAGACAAGTGTTTTTGGTTCAAAGTATTGATTCTAAGCCGTTTAAGTTTCCTATGAGTGGCAGCGATCCTTTTGTCATTGGCTGCCGTAAACCATTGAAGGTAAGTGGCTTATGAGAGATCTTTTTGATTGAATAGGAAGCCAGACCCCAGGTGCTGAAGCCCTTTTCTTTACTTTCATGAAGGGCATGGGCTAAAGCCCATGCCTACCTCAGAAGCAACAGCGGACCTCCGAAACACAACGATGAGTTGACGAAGCAAAAGTAATGAGCGCGATAGCCTCCCCCACACGATCGTCCCTTATCCAAAGCTCTGGGCCAGTTCTAGCCTAAGAGTTCAGGGCTAAGGAGGTCGCGCATGGTTTCGCGGCGGCGGATTAGTTTGGCTTTGGCGCCGTCGATGAGGACTTCAGCGGGGCGGGGGCGGGAGTTGTAGTTGGAGGTGAGACTCATGCCGTAGGCTCCCGCGTCGAGGAGGACGACGAGGTCGCCGGGTTTGACTGAGGGGATGACTCGGTCGCGGGCGAAGAAGTCGCCGGATTCGCAGACTGGGCCTACGATGTCGGCGGTGATGGTCGACTTCCCTGCCGGCTGTTTGACTGGAATGATCTCGTGGTGGGCGTGGTAGAGCGCTGGGCGGATGAGGTCGTTCATGCCGGCGTCGGTGATGACGAAGGTCTTGGAGCCGTTTTTCTTGACGACCAGGACGCGGGTGAGGAGTGCGCCAGCCTGAGCGACGATGAAACGGCCGGGTTCGAGGAGGAGATGGGCGTTCTCACCGGCGAGGCCTTTGTTTAATGCAGCGGCGTATTTTTCGACCTGCTGGTCGGGGTGGAAGTTTGTAGTGCCGTAGTCGATGCCGAGGCCGCCGCCTGCATCGACGTAGCGGATGTTGTGGCCATCTTTGCGGAGGTCGGCGATGAGGCTGGTGACGCGGGCGAGTGCGGCAGCGAAGGGATCGACCTTGCGGATCTGCGAGCCGATGTGGACGGAGACGCCTGCGGGATCGAGCCATTTGGATTTGGCGGCTTTGCGGTAGATGGCACGGGCGGCTTTGATGTCGATGCCGAACTTGTGCTCGCTGAGGCCGGTGGAGATGTAGGGGTGGGTTTCGGCGAAGACGTCAGGGTTGACGCGGAGGGCGAAGCGGGCGACCTTGCTGCGGGCTTCGGCGCGCGCGGCGAGGAGGTGGAGTTCGGCTTCGGATTCGACGTTGAAGAGGAGGATGTCGGCGTCGAGAGCGGCGTCGATCTCCCATTGCTGTTTACCTACTCCGGAGAAGACTACTTTTTTGAGGGCTGGCTTGTGGGCTTTGCGGACGCGCTGGAGTTCGCCGCCGGAGACGATGTCGAAGCCTGCTCCCTGCTGGGCTAAGAGGCGGAGGATGGCGAGGG
>DATMQZ010000041.1:0-4625 GCA_035566575.1 Edaphobacter sp. | reverse complement strand
GGGGATGCTTGCGGTCTTCATGTCCTTGAGGAGAGAGACGAGGCGAGTGAAGCCTTGTTCGCGGGCTGTTTTGTTGGCGGGGTTGGTGTTGGTGGGGTCAACACCGGCGCGCATGAAGCCGTGTCCTGCTCCGTCATAGGTAACGGGTTCGAAGCGTTTGCCGGCGGCCTTCATCGCCGCGATGGTGGCGGGGAGGGTGGCGCCAATGCGGGCGTCGTTACCGGCGTAGAAACCGAAGACAGGGGCGGTGATGGTGGAGACGTCAGCGGGGCCGGGGCCGTAGAAGACGAAGGCAGCGGAGAGGTCGCGGCGGTGAGTGGCGAAGGCGAAGGATTTGCCTCCGCCCCAGCAGAAGCCTACGGTGGCGATTTTTCCGTTGCCGGCGGGGATCTTTTTGGCGAAGTCGGCTACGGCGTCGAGGTCGGCGGTGACAGTGTCGGCGCTGAGGCCGGAGACTGCTTTGGTGATGGCGTCAGTGTCGGGGAAGGAGTCGGTGCCACCGCCGTTGGGGCCGGAGCCGGAGAGAAGATCGGGGGCGACGACGATGAAGCCGGCGGCGGCAAGGTCGTCGGCCATTGATTTGGCCCAGTCGGAGAGGCCGAAGATCTCATGGATGAGAATGACAACGGGAACTTTTTGTTTGACTTCTGGATAGACAACGAACGTCTGGACGGTGCGATCGCCGTGTTTGATGGAGACGTATTCGCGGTGGCGGGAGGAGGCATCAAGGCGGGCTTTGGCCCAATCCTGTGCGTTGACGGCGATGGGGAAGAGCAGAAAGATTGTGGAGAGGAGGCGGAGGATCGAGGAGGGCATGGGAGGAGTTTAGTCCTGCATAGGAATTGGGGACAAGACTATATAAATGTTTGCTATAAATGTTTGCTGTCAGGGTTTGATTAAGTGGGAGCCCATTGACTGCGATGCGTTGAGAATGGACTCCACGCCAAATCATGAACTAGATGATTTTGAGAAGGAGCAGGATGAGGACGATGGTGAGGATGAGGCTGAGGCCACCTCCACCGTAGTATCCGAGACCTGGACCCATGCGGTAACCACCGAAGCCGAACAACAGAATCAGAACAATCAAAAGGATAAGCATTTTCATTTTCTCCGTTCCGGCGAGAATTCGTTCGTGTTGTGTGATGCTGATTTTGTGCTGAATGCCATGGTTTAGAAATATTTACTTTTGGGGCTCATGGCTCGGAGAATTGGCATCCAAGCGCTTCGTCGGGGTTACGAATCCTGCTGGTTCTTCGAAGTACACCCCTCCCCGCAAAAAGCGCGCAAAGTATTCGAAGTAAGAGGCTTAGGTTGGTACTTGCGCGTATGAGAATAGCCAGGCGGTTGATTGGCTTTGTACGATGTCTCTTGATTCAGGGTATCTACGTGTCAAGTTTTTTCGGTTGTTGAAAAGCGATTCCAGCCTTGAAGTTCTGGGCTATGCGTTTTGATTTTGCGATAACGAGGGTGGCGTGATCGAGGGATAAAACTTCGGTTGCGGTCTCGGCAAAGAGCGCCAGCCAGCGGTCGAAATGATCAGCATCGAGCGGAAGTTGGAGGTGGGTCATCATGGGGTCGCCTTTATAGCGACCAGTGGTGAGCAGGACGGTTGACCAGAAGTCTTTCAGCGTAGCCAGGTGATGTGGCCAGTCGCCGACGATGGCATTGAAGATTGGGCCGATGTCGGGATCGATGCGTACCTTGGCGTAGAAGGTGTCAACAAGATTGCTGATCTCAGCCTCAGTAATTTTAGGTTCCATAATTGCTCCTGCGTTCGAGTTTAGGCTTTCGCTACGACACTTATTTGGAGTTGGAGAAGTGCGGCGAAACGTTGGGAGAGTCCTGTGACGGTTTGCTTGACGTGGCGCGGGGTGTACTGAGTTGATGGAGTGCTCACTTTGTTGGAGCGCTTCCATCGTAGAGTTGGAACTCGCGGATTGCGGCTGATCCTGTGGTTGAGATGAGTTTCAGTCGCACGCGCTGGGCTATGACTGGAGGGAAGAGATCGATCTTTTTGTGTCCGATGGCCTGGGCGTGGACGAGGGGTTTCCACGCTCCGTCTTGCCATGCTTCGATGGCGTACTCCTGGATGTGCTGGCCTTCGTTGAGCCACTCCATGGTGACGGCACGGTCGAAGGTGATGGGTTTGGCGAAGTTTACTTCGAGTGTGGCGTGGCGGGGTGGTGCGGACCAGAAGGTGGATGGGTCGTTGTCGATGGCTGCTGTTGCTGTCGTGTCTCCGGCTATGGTGCCGGACTCGGCGACGAGGTTGTGGGCGTAGATGCGGCGGAGTGCGGCGCCGAACTCTTGCAGGCGTTTTGCATCTGCATCGGGGATGCGGCCAGTGTCGTCGGGCGCGATGCCGAGCATGAGTTGGGCTCCTCGACCGACGGTTTCGGTGTAGATGTTGAGGAGTTCGTCGACGGAGTGGAGAGAGCTCTCGTCGTTGGGGTGCCAGAACCAATGGGCTTTGCGGAGGGGAGTGTCGGCTTCGACCGGTCGCCAGCGTAGGTAGCCTGCGCGGTCGATGACGTTCCAGTTCTCGTAGGGGACGGTGCCGGATTCGGTGCCGACCCAGCGGATGTCGGCGTTTTTGTAGAGGGCGACGTCGGCGAAGACGAGGGTGTTGGGTTGGTAGGTGCGGAGCTCCTGGATGATCTTGTCGAAGTCGTAGGTACGGCCGGCGCTGCCTGCTCCGTCGAGCCAGAACTCGGTGAGCGGACCGTAGTTGGTGGCGAGTTCATCGAGTTGAGAGAGGTAGTACTTGTCGTAGGCGATGGGGTCGGGGTAGCGGGGATCATGGCGGTCCCATGGGGAGAGGTAGATGCCGAAGCCGAGCCCGGCTTTGTGGGCTGAGTCGGAGGCCATGCGGACCAGATCGCCTTTGCCGTTGAGCCAGGGGCTATTCTTCACGCCATACTCGGTTTGCTTGCTGGGCCAGAGGGTGAAGCCGTCGTGGTGCTTGGCGACGAGGACGGCGTACTTTGCGCCGCCTGCTTTGGCGGCTTGCATCCACTGGTCGGTGTCGACGTGTGTGGGGTTGAAGGTAGAGGGAGCGGCGGTGCCGTCGCCCCACTCGCGGTTGAGGAAGGTGTTGGTGCTGAAGTGGATGATGACGCCGATTTCGAGATCTTGCCAGGCTGTTTGAGATGGGGTGGGTTGGATGTCGGCGAAGTTTTGGGCGGCGGCCGAAGCGAGGGCGGCAAGGAGGAAAATAATTGTGTAGAGGCGGACGGGTCTGGTCGATGGCATGAGGGATTCAGATTATCTGATGGTGCTTTCGTGACACGCCCTCCCCGGAATAAAGTGCGCAAACTATTCGAACTAAATAATTTAGGTTCGTACTTCGGAATGGAACTGGTGCAATAGAAAAGCCCGGCTTGCGCCGGGCTTTCGTCGGTTGTCCACTGAGGGTTAGTGGCCGTTGAGGGCGCCTACGATGTCGATTGCGTCGAAGATGACGCGGGTGCGTGGGTCGACTATGACTGCGTACCCGTCATAGTAGCCGCGCTGATAGCCGTAGGGCACCGGGGGCAGTTGTTGGATGACGACAGTGGGCATAGGGCGGAAGCGAGCTTGCCAGCCGGGTGGCAGGGTCCCGTTGCGGTAATACTTTTTGCGCTGACCGGGCGGGAGATTGCGTGGGCCGTCGTAATAGCGGGTGAGGTAGGCGCTGTCCTGGTCGCGGAAGTAGCGCTGGTGTTTGTCGTGGCCGTAAGCGTGTCCATTGCCGGGCTCGTCGTGATGCCGGTCGCCGTGGTCATCGTCGTCACGATCATTTTTATGGCCGTGTTCGCCACTGTTGCCTTGTGGGGCTGCATGGAGAGATGGGAGAGGAAGAGACAGTGCTGCAACGATGAGCGATATTCCTAGGTGACGTCTATTCAACCGGGTGTTCCTTTCGGAGGGCCTCGAGTGCAAAGTTCTCACTCCGTCGTTATGTTACCTGCCGGGGCTTCGGTTTAAGGATGATTTTCGCTTTCCGTTGGATAGATGGTCTGGAGCAGGGCTTTCTAAACTAGAGGGGACGCAGAACTAAGCGGCCTTTTAGCGGAGCTTCTGTAAGACGCAGTAGAGGAACTGTTGGCTGGCACCTGATGGTGTCGTGTGATCCTCGGTTAGGTCTTCGAGCAGACGGAAGCGGCTGTCAAACTCTCGCTGGAGCGAAGCTGGATCGTAGCGGACGACTGGCAGGCCGCTGCAGCGTGTAGGGCCCTCGGGACCAAAGGTGGCGATGATGATGTGGCCTCCGGGCTTGAGGGAACGTGATGCCTGGGTGACGTAGGCGAGGCGCTGTTCGGGCTGGGTGAGGAAGTGAAAGACGGCGCGGTCGTGCCAGATGTCGTAGCGATTGAGGGGGATGCCAACTTCGCAGACGTCTGCGGGTAGCCAGTTGACTTGTGCGGCGGCCTGACCGAGCCGCTCTTTTGCTCCGCGCAGGGCGGTCTCTGAGATATCGAGGGCGGTGAGGTTGGTGTAGCCACGCTGGAGGAGATCGTCGATGAGCGTGGACTCTCCTGCGCCGATATCGAGGATGGCCGATGCGCGATCGGGTGTGAGGCGGTCGATCAGGGCGAGGGAGGTTTCGAGGTGTGGGCGGTACCAGCTGACCTCTTTGGAGGACT
>DATMQZ010000040.1:0-75618 GCA_035566575.1 Edaphobacter sp. | reverse complement strand
AAGGGAGCGATGGCGGCGATGGTGGCGAGCCAGGTCATGCGGCTCTCCATGGCGGTGAGGGCTTCGGAGGAGGCGGTTTGCGCTGCGCGCTCGAGGCCTACGGGATTACGGGGGAGGCCGCGGCCGCCGTTTTGGCGCTGGTACTCGTCGTAGATCTCGTTGAAGACGGCGACGAGTGGGCTGGGCTTGAACTGCTCGGCGACAGAGGCGATTTCGCTGAGGCGGCTGGATTTGCGGAAGGCGCGGACAAAGCGCTGGCTCTGCGTGTGGGCTTTGCTGAAGCTCCGCCACTTGGAGAACATGATGGCCCAGGAGATGACGCTGAAAAAGAGCAGAAGGATGAGCACGGTGAAGGCTACCGGGCCGCTGTTGTGAATCATCTCCGCGAGGGCGCTGGAGTTGGTGGCCGCGGGAGGGGCGGAGGTGGAGTCATCCTGAAAGAGATGTAGAGCGAGGGCGAGAGTCCAGACCATAGTTATTTTTCTACCTGAGTTTCAGTGTAAATCGTCGGACGTTGTGAAGCTTTTGGGCGGGGAGCATCTGGCTTGGTGCAGTCAGTGTTCGGATTTGGGTGTGTGGCGAGGAACGGAGGAGAAGGATTGAAGAACGGGCAAAGACAAGAGCAAAGACAAAATGCAGGGATCCTTCACTGCGTTCAGGATGGCGATTTTAAAATGTGCTCAGGATGAGGACTTTAAAAGTGTTCGGGATGACGATGTAAAAGCATAGTGTGCCTCGCTCACTGAGGTTTGCTATTCTCGCGGTACGTTGTTGTCTGAGGCCCTGAGATGCTGCTGGAGTTGCGCGCGGAAAACTATGCTGTGATCGACCGAGCGGTTGCTACGTTTGGAACGGGATTGAACCTGCTTACCGGAGAGACGGGCGCGGGGAAATCGATTTTGATTGATGCGCTTGCGCTGCTGCTGGGTGGGAAGGCTTCGAGCGATGTGGTGCGGCATGGGGCTGAGAAGGCGGTTGTGGGGTGTGTGTTTGAGCTGACTCCAGGGGCGGAAAAGATTCTTGAGGAGAACGGGATCGATTCGGAGTCGGATCATATTTTGTTGCGGCGCGAAATTCTGGCGAATGGCAAGGGGCGGGTGTTTGTGAATAACCAGCCGGCAACGGTTGGTGTGCTGCGGCAGCTTGCTCCGGAGCTGGCTTTGGTTCATGCGCAGAATGAGACGATGGGCTCGTTCGATCAGACGCAGCAGCGAATTCTGCTGGATCGGTTTGGCGAGATCTCGAACGATGCCGTTGCTGAGGCGTTTGCGGTGTGGAAGGCGACTACGGGAAAGCTTGAAGAATTGCAGGCCGATGAACAGGATCGTCTGCGGATGGCTGATCTCTGGCGGTTTCAGAGCAAAGAGATTGAGCAGGCTGCGTTGGTTGCGGAGGATGAAGACCTTCAGCTGGAGGCGGAGAAGCGTGTGCTGGCTAACGCGGAGAAGCTGTATACGGCTGCGATGAGCGCGCATGAGGTGTTGTATGAGGCGGAGAACTCGGCGGAGAGCACGCTGGGTGCGGCGTTGAAGAATCTGGAGGAACTGGCGCGGTACGACACACGGTTCCAGGAGCCCGCGCAGCAGCTGGCGGCGGCGAAGGCGATTGTTGAGGACGTTGATGCTGAGGTGAGGGACTTTGCTGACAACATCAATGCTGCTCCGGGACGGTTGGAAGAGATTGAGGATCGGCTGGCGGCGCTGGATCGGTTGAAGCGGAAGTATGGGCAGACGCTGGCCGAGATGATTGCTTTTGGGGCGGAGGCTGCGAGGAAGCTTTCGGAGGTCGAGAACAGAGATGCTTTGCTGGCAGAGTTGAAGGCGAAAGAGGCGCAGGATGCTTCGGCGTATCAGGCTGCGGCGACTAAGCTGACGGTGGCGAGAGCTGAGGCGGCGAAGAAGCTGGAGAAGCTGGCTGAGGCGCAGATCAATGACCTTGCGATGAGTACGAAGTTTAAGATTCGCGTGACGATGGAGCAGACGCAGGCGAGTTGGACAGCGCATGGGTGGGACGAGGTGGAGTGTCTGATTGCGACGAATGCGGGCGAGCCGCTGAAGCCGCTGCATGAGATTGCTTCGGGTGGCGAGATGTCGCGGGTGATGCTCGCGCTGAAGGTGACCGTGGAGGAGGGGGCTTCGGGGAAGAAAAAGAAGACTGTTCTGCCCAGGACGCTGGTGTTTGATGAGATTGATATCGGCATTGGCGGGCGGGCAGCGGAGGCGGTAGGGCGGAAGCTGAAGACGCTTTCGAAGGGACAACAGGTGCTTTGCATTACGCATTTGCCTCAGATTGCGGCGTTTGGGGATCAGCACTTTTTGATTGAAAAGACGGAGAAGCGGGGGCGGACGCAGACTGATGTCCGTCTAATGGAAGAGGCGGAACGGACGCAGGAGATCGCGCGGATGTTGAGCGGAGCGACGCTGACGGAGACCAGTTTGAAGCACGCTGAACATCTGCTGGGCAGTAGCCGGTAACGACACATCCTTGCGCAGTTCGTGTGCATCCCACTGTGGCAGCAGGTCTCTTGTTTTGGAGGATCTATGGCCACAACTCCTCAGAAGTGCGCAAAGGGCGGTTGCAACTGCACGGTACCGCCCGGCACTAAATACTGTTCCACCCAATGTGAGGATGCGAAGAAGTTCATGACGCTGAAGTGCGGCTGTGGGCATCCTGAGTGCGCCGGGCACTAGCGCGGTGCCCGGATTTCGCGAGCTACGTCGGCAATGTATGGTTCCGTGACGTAATTCAATCCTGCCGATTGAACGAGGTCGCAGCCGAGCGTAGCTCCTCCTCAGGCACCCAGCACCCTCTGGGGTCGTTTATCCCGGCGGCGGATAAGCCGGATTGGGTCCATATGGTGCTTGCATGGAGGTCCCTGGCAGCGGCGATGGTGTCCGGCAGTTCGGTGAGGGGACGATAGGAGTAGATCAGATCCGCACGCTCTGGTGGATGGCCGACGTGGCGGGAGACGACTTCGCCGTTGATTAGCTCGTAAGCTGAATACTCCTCAGGCCCCGGGCCTCCGTGGACCACGACATGAAAGCCAGCGAGCGTAAGCGTTTTGGGGATCTCTTCGGTTGGCCAATCGATCACCAGGACTGTGTCAACAGTTTTGAACAGCTCTTTTAAGTTCACTGCAGAGACATCTCCTGAGAGTTATGGCGCAAGGGGGATCCACGCCAAAATACTACTCTTGCTTCGTTAGGTGCAAAGTTCACAACGATTTCGAGCAGATGCATGAGAAGGTCCGTCTGCACCAAGAGTGGTTCAAATATGCCGACATGCCCCTATAAACGCGGTATACTGGAAGACGTGACTACAACCGCCCTTGACCCCATTGCCATTAACGAGAATGGCACTGCCTTGAAGACAAAACGCGTTCTCCTTCTCAAGCCCCGCGGCTTCTGCGCCGGTGTTGTGAGGGCGATCGATATCGTCCGGATTGCGCTGGAGACGTTTGGCGCGCCGATCTACGTTCGTAAAGAGATTGTGCACAACAGCTATGTCGTCAATGATTTGGCTAAGAAGGGTGCGATCTTTGTCAACGAACTGGATGAAGTTCCTGAGGGCGCGCGTGTAATTTATTCGGCCCATGGTGTTTCGCCTGCGGTCCGCGAGCGTGCCAAAGAGCGGGGTCTGAAGGTGATTGATGCGACCTGCCCGCTGGTAACGAAGGTTCACGTTGAGGCGATCAAGTTTGCCAAGCAGGGATATTCGCTTGTGCTGGTTGGACATCGTGATCACGAAGAGGTTGAGGGGACACAGGGTGAGGCTCCAAATGTGACCCAGGTGGTTTCGACTGTGGAAGAGGTTGCGGCGCTGGTGGTTCCTGACCCGAATAAGGTTGCGTACCTGACGCAGACGACGCTCTCGCTCGATGAGGCGCGGTACATGATTGAGGCGCTGAAGAAGAAGTTTCCCAACATCGTTGGGCCGCATGCGCAGGACATCTGCTATGCGACGGAGAACCGTCAGACGGCGGTAAAGAACGTTGCGCATAGCGCGGATCTGGTGCTTGTAGTTGGTTCGCGTAATAGTTCGAACTCGAATCGGCTGGTTGAGGTTTCGAAGAATCTGGATACCAATTCTTATCTGATCGACAGGGCGGACGCGATTGAGCCGGAATGGCTTGATGGCGTGGATACAGTTGCTGTCACCGCCGGTGCATCGGCTCCAGAGGTTCTGGTGAAGGATGTTGTCGAGTATCTGCAGTCGAAGGGGTATGGTTCGGTTGACGAAGTAGAGGTAATGCCAGAGAACGTACGTTTCGGTTTGCCACCAGAGATCGTTCAGGCTATTGCGTCGGCTCCGCCGGCTTCGCCGGCAGCACAGTAGGGTACGAGATACCAGTTAGAGAGTTTGTCGTACATGGGTAAATCTTCGAAAAATCCGCAGACGGTCACACAGTCCTCGCAGCCGCGCTTTGGGCGCATGGATCTTGGGCTGGAACATATCGTCGACGGGATTGAACGGGCCAAGAACTGGTTGCTGGGCCAACAGCATCCTGATGGATATTGGTGCGGCGAACTCGAGGCCGATGTGATGCTTGAGGCCGACTACATCTTTATGCACACGCTGCTGGGGACGGGCGATCCCGGCAAGATGGAGCGTGCGCTGAATGAGATTCTGCGGCACCAGAATGAAGACGGCGGATGGAGTTTGTATCCGGGCGGGCCATCGAATATCAACTACGGCGTGAAGGCGTATCTTGCTCTGAAGCTGATGGGATGGTCGCAGGATGATCCGGTGCTGGTGAAAGCTCGAGAATGGGTATTGGCCAACGGCGGGGTGGTGGAGTGCAATACCTTCACGAAGATCTATCTGTGCGCGTTGGGCCAGTACGACTATGACGCTGTGCCGGCGATTCCGCCGGAGATTGTTCTGTTTCCGAACTGGTTCTACTTCAATATTTATGAGATTTCGTCGTGGTCGCGTGGGATTTTGGTCCCGCTGTCGATCATCTACGCGAAGAAGCCATTTAAGAAGCTTGCTCCGGAGCAGGGAATTGAGGAGCTATACGTCGGCGGCCGCGAGAATGCGAACCTGCATCTGCGCTGGGACAAGAAGAGCCCGGTAAGCTGGCGAAATTTCTTTATCTTCCTCGACCGTGTGGCGCATTGGGCGGAGCGGGTCCATATCCGGCCGCTGCGCAAGGTGGCTCTGAAGAAAGCTGAGAAGTGGATGCTGGAGCGGTTCGAGAAGTCCGACGGCCTGGGCGCGATCTATCCGGCGATGCTAAATGCGATCGTTGCGCTGCGGTGCCTGGGCTACTCGATCGACGATCCGCAGATGATCCGTGCGTTGGATGAGTTCGAAAAGCTGGGGATTGATTGCCCTGAGGGGACGACGGATTATCCGACTCCGACGTTTCGGATGCAGCCGTGCTTTTCGCCGGTGTGGGATACGGCACAGGTGGTCTCGGCGCTGGGCGATGCCGGCGTTTCTCGTACCGATCCGCTGATGATCAAAGCGGGGGACTGGCTGCTCTCGAAGGAGATTCGCTACAAGGGCGACTGGGCCCAGAAGGTCCGCAATGTGGAGCCCGGTGCGTGGTGCTTCTTTTTCAACAACGATCACTATCCGGACGTGGACGATACGTGCGAAGTGCTGCTTGCGCTGAACGCGGTCGAGCATCCGCGTGAGCGTCAGCAGTATGAGGCCGCGCAGCGCGCCATCAACTGGGTCTTTGCGATGCAATGCAAGAACGGCGGCTGGGCCAGCTTCGACAAAGACAACACGAAGATGATCTTTCAGTACATCCCGTTCGCCGACCACAATGCCATGCTCGATCCGCCGACGGTCGATATTACGGGGCGAGCGCTGGAGATGTTGTCGGCCTACGGGTATACCCGGAAGGACCCGCGGGTTGAGAAGGCCGTTCAGTTCATCCTGAAAGAACAGGAGCCGGACGGCAGCTGGTTTGGGCGCTGGGGTGTGAACTATCTGTACGGCACGTTCCTGGTGCTGCGCGGACTTGAGGCCATGGGAATGTGGAATCACGAGCCCGCGGTGCAGCAGGCGGCTGAGTGGATTCGCATGGTGCAGAATACCGATGGCGGATGGGGTGAGACCTGCGGGACTTACGACGATCCTAACCAGCGCGGGATTGGGCCGAGCACACCATCGCAGACAGCATGGGCGGTTTTGGGATTGCTTGCGGCGGGCGATACGCGTTCGGACTCGGTGGCCAAGGGGATTCGCTGGCTTGTGGATCGGCAGCATAAGGATGGGAGCTGGAGTGAGTTAGTGCCTGGGAGGAATGGCGAGAGCTATTACACGGGTACGGGATTCCCGCGGGTTTTCTATCTTGGGTATCACTTGTATAAGCAGTATTTCCCGCTGCTGGCGTTGACGACATACAAGCGCGCCATGGAGCACGAAGCAGAAGAAGCAGCGTAAGAGACGATTTTGACGGAGGAGACATCGGATGGCAGTACCAGTCTCGCAAGCCTGGACGGTTGCAACATATGTTTTGAAGCAGAAGCTGATGGGGCGGAAGAAGTATCCGCTGGTGCTGATGCTGGAGCCGCTGTTTCGCTGCAATCTGGCGTGTGCCGGTTGTGGGAAGATCCAGTACCCGGCGCACATCCTGAAGGCGGAGCTTTCGCCTGAGGACTGCTTCAAGGCAGTGGAAGAGTGCGGGACGCCGATGGTTGCGATCCCGGGCGGAGAGCCGCTGCTGCATCCGCAGATGCCGGAGATCGTTGCTGGTCTGGTGGCACGGAAGAAGTATGTGTACATGTGCACGAATGCTCTTCTGCTGAAGGAGAAGCTGCACTTGTTCAAGCCGAGCAAGTATCTTTCGTTCTCGGTGCACGTGGATGGGCAGCGGGAGCACCACGACTTTTCGGTATGCCGTGAGGGTGGTTACGACATTGCCATGGAGGGCGTGCGGGTTGCTGTGGAAGCGGGCTTCCGCGTGACGACGAATACGACCTTGTTCGATGGTGCCGATCCGAACAGTGTTCGCGCTCACTTTGATGAATTGATGGTGGCTGGCGTTGAGAGCATGATGGTCTCGCCTGGATATACGTACGATAAGGCTCCCGATCAGAAGCACTTTCTTGGGCGGGCGCGTTCGAAGAAGCTGTTTCGGTCGATTCTTTCGAACCGCAAGAAGACCTGGCGGTTCAATGCTTCGCCTATCTTTATGGAATTTCTGATGGGCAAGAAGGATTTGACCTGTACGCCGTGGGGGATGCCGACATTTAGCATCTTCGGCTGGCAGAAGCCTTGCTATCTGCTGCAGGACGGCTATGCGGACAGCTTCAAGGAGTTGATGGAGACGGTGCAGTGGTCGAACTATGGCACTGAGAGCGGGAATCCGCAGTGTGCGAATTGCATGGTGCACTCGGGATACGAAGCCAGCGGTGTGAACTACACGTTTGGTTCGATCAAGGGTTTACTGCAGACGGCGAAGGCGATTTTCTTCAGCAAGTATGAAGACGAAGGCGCGATGAAGCTGCTGAATGAGTGGAAGCCTGCGCACGAAGGGCCGTTGGTTCAGATTGCGGCTACGTCGAAGATGGGTGCGAACGAGTTGCAGGGAGTTTCGGGAGACTGATATGGCTACTGAAGCGCAAGAAGCGGCGAAGATTGAGCAGCTTTCCCATGTAAACCCAGATGAGATCGAGGTTGCAGCGGGTCGTGAACGCGAACAGCTTGAAGGTTGGGTTCCTGAACTGGCGACCGAGGCCGAAGTTCGCGAAGCTCTGGAGAAGGCGTTCGACTATCGCGGGGACGTGACGATTACGCGCAAGGATGGATCGAAGGTCGAAGGGTATCTTTTCGATCGGCGCTCTGGGTCATCGTTGAGTGATTCGTTCGTCCGCATTATTCCTTCCAAGGAACAGACCAAGGTGAATGTGGCGTATGCGGATATCGCTGCGCTCGCGTTTACTGGCCGAGACACGGCTGCGGGCAAGACCTTCGAGGCCTGGGTGAAGAAGTACTGGGAGAAGAAGGCGGCGGGCGAAAAGAATATTCAGATAGAACCGGAAAAGCTGGACTAAGGCTCTTCAACGGCATAGGTTTATCACGCTATTCATGTAGCGCATCATTCGCTGCGTTCGCAGCATAAGGTAAGAGAGCGTGCGCGTATTCATAACGGGAGCAACGGGCTTTGTGGGCGGCCATGTGGCCCGGAGATACGCGGCTGAAGGTGCTGCCCTTCGACTGCTGACGCGGCAGACTAGCCGGTTGGATGCGCTTGCGGGGATTGATGCAGACGTGGTGACCGGCGATCTGCGGGAGCCTGAGGGATTGCGTTCGGCGCTTGTTGGTTGCGATGCGTTGGTGCATGTTGCGGCTGACTATCGATTGTGGGTTCGCGATCCGCAGGAGATGTATGCGGCGAACGTGGATGGGACGCGGGAGCTGCTGAGGCTGGCGCGTGAGACGGGTGTTCAGCGTGTGGTTTATACGTCGAGTGTCGCGACGATGGGGTTCAAAACCGATGGATCCATCGTGGATGAGGACACGCCGGTTTCGCTGGGGGAGATGATCGGGCACTACAAGCGGTCGAAGTTCTTGGGGGAACAAGAGGCCATCAAGGCAGCCAGAGCAGGGCAGCATGTGATGATTCTGAATCCTACGACGCCTATCGGACCGGGTGATGTGAAGCCGACTCCTACAGGCAGAATCATCGTAGATTTTTTGAACAGGAGGTTTCCCGCCTATGTTGATACGGGGCTCAACCTTGTGGATGTAACCGAGGTGGCGCGGATGCATGTGGTTGCGTTGGACCACGGAACGCCTGGCGAGCGGTATATTCTGGGTGGTGAGAATCTTACATTGAAACAGATTCTGGATCGCATGTCTGCGATCACTGGGTTGCCTTCGCCTACGATGAAGGTTCCGCACTCGGTTGCAATGGCGTTTGCGTTCTTCGATGAGAACGTTACGGGGAAGCTTCGTGGTAAAGAGCCGCGGGCCACGGTGGAGGCCGTTCGGATGGGGAAGAAGATGATGTTTGCTTCTTCGAAGAAAGCAGAACGTGACCTGGGGTTTCAGATTATTCCGATTTATAACGCTATGCGTTCGGCCATTGATTGGTTTGTCGCCAACGGCTATGCTCCGGCTTACGACAAAGTAATTTCATGAAAGAGTGCCCAGCAATCATTGCCGCTTTGCCGCGGGAGGTGAAGCACCTGGTACGCGGGTGGCAGGTGCTTCGGCTGCCTGGGAAGGTTGTTGTTTACAGCAATGATCTGGGGGTGGTTGCGTGTGCCGGGATGGGTGCTTCGCGCGCTACGTTGGCGGTGCAGGCGGCTATGTCGATCAAGCCGGTCACTGCTTTGTTGTCGGTTGGGTTGGCGGGGGCCTGCGATCCTGCTTTGCGGGTGGGGGAGATTGTTCGGGCTGGAGTGGTTGTTGATACGCAGTCTGGCGAGAGATTTAGTGATCCGGAGTTTGAGCAGATATTGGCCAGTGCGACGAGTATTGCGAGTGTTGTAGAGAAGAGACGTCTGTTTGCTTCGTATGGAGCGAGCGCGGTTGATATGGAAGCGGCAACGGTGGCACGAATGGCGCAGGCGCATGGTCTTGGCTTTCGTGCGATTAAAGCGATCTCCGATGAGGCTACGTTTGAGTTGCAGGAGTTGGCGCGGTTCGCGACACATGATGGCCAGTTTCGTGAAGCCGGGTTTGCAGCGTATTCGGCGGTTCGGCCTCAAATGTGGGCGAAGCTGTTTCAACTTGCGGGCAATAGTAAACGGGCGGTTGATGCGCTTACATCTGAATTAGAGTCGCAGCTAAACTGGTATCGACAGAGAGTTTGAGGGAACTTTGAGCGAAGAACAGCAGTCGGGTCAGACGATTCCAGCTACTATGCGTGCCGCAGTTTATCGCGGCGTGAACGATGTTCGTGTTGAGACGGTCCCTGTGCCTGAGATTGGGCCGGGCGAGGTGCTGGTAAAGATTCACACCTGCGGGATCTGCGGGACGGACTTGAAGAAGATTCATACGGGTTCGCATGATGCTCCGCGAGTGTTTGGGCATGAGATGTCGGGGACGATTGTCCGCGTGGGTGAAGGTGTTCGTGGCTTTGCGGTGGGTGACCGCGTGATGGCGTATCACCATATTCCATGTGGTGAGTGCTACTACTGCAGAAAGCAGACGTTTGCGCAGTGTGAGGTCTATAAGAAGGTTGGGTGCACAGCCGGGTTTGCGCCTTCGGGTGGTGGTTTTGCGGAATACATTCGCGTGATGGATTGGATTGTGAAGCGCGGACTGGTGAAGATTCCGGATGAGATTCCGTTTGAGCAGGCTGCGTTTCTTGAGCCGGTGAATACTTGCTACAAGGCCGTGCAGTTGCTTGGGCTGCAGCCGGATGAGACAGTGCTTGTGATTGGGCAGGGGCCGATTGGTATTCTTCTTGCTGCGCTCTCGCAGAGGACCGGTGCGACTGTACTGACCAGTGATCTGTACCCTGAGCGTCATGCGGTTGCGGCGAAGTTTGGTTTGAAGCATCCGCTGGATGCGAGAGGCGATGTTGCTGCGGCTGCGAAGGCTGCGACAGAGGGCCGTGGCGCGGATGTCGTGCTGCTGGCTGTTGGTGGCAACGCACTGATCAAGGTGGCGATGGATGCTCTGCGGCCGGGTGGGCGTGTTGTGCTGTTCGCGCAGACGCAGCATGGAGAGGCTCCATTTGATCCGGCGGCTGTCTGCGTGGATGAGAAGACGCTGATGGGGTCTTATAGCGCTTCGGTTGCGATTCAGGATGATGTGACGGAGATGGTCTTTGCGGGGTATCGCGACGGGTTCGATCTTACGAACCTGATCTCGCACCGGTTTTCGCTGGAGGATGCCGTGGCTGCGATTGATTTGGCTTCGCATCCGCAGGCGGATTCGTTGAAGATTGTGATTCAACCTGGAGTTTAGGCAATGGCTGACGAATTGTGGCGGCACGACAAAAGGCATACCTCAGGGGCTGAAGCCCTATTTGTTGCAGATGTTTAGTGCTTGGGCTAAAGCCCAGGCCTACCTCAGAAACAAAAGCGACAACCTCGTGATTGAAATAAGTACAGCTTAGTCGCGGTTTCGCTTTTTGATTTCTACGTTGAGGCGTTTGATTTTTTGATTGAGGGTGGAGAGCGGGATGCGGAAGTATTCGGCGGCTTCGGTCTGGTTCCAGTGGCAGCGCTCGAGCCGGTCGGCTATGATGCGACGCTCGATCTCTTCCATCAGGTCGAAGAGGGAAGCGTTAGGTTCGTGTTCGAGCAGGCTGGCGGAGTAAGTGTTGCCAGTGAGTTGCGCGGGGAGAAGCTCCGGCGTGATCATCCTTGAGGTTGAGAGAACGACACCTCGCTCCATGGCGTTCTCGAGCTCGCGGACGTTTCCGGGCCACTCGTAGTCCATCAGGATTCTCAAGGCTTCGGGGGCGAGGACGCGCTCGCCTGTGGTGTTCTCGTCGGCGTAGAACTTGAGGAAGTGCGCGGCGAGGAGGGGGATGTCTTCGCGGCGGGAGCGAAGGGGCGGGAGTTCGAGGGTGATGACATTGAGACGATAGAAGAGGTCTTCGCGGAAACGACCCTCGCGAACAGCATCCTGTAGTTTGACGTTGGTGGCGGCGATGATGCGGACGTCGACCTGTATCTCCTGAGTGCCTCCGAGATGCATGAAGCGGCGGTCCTGCAGGACGCGCAGAATTTTGGCCTGCATGTCCGTGGTCATGGTGCCGATTTCATCGAGGAAGAGCGTGCCGCCGTTGGCGACTTCGAAGAGGCCTTTTTTGGCTGTGACCGCGGAGGTGAATGCGCCTTTTACGTGTCCGAAGAGGGTGGACTCCAACAGGTCTGAGGGCACAGCCCCTGTGTTGACGGGTACGAAGGGACGGTCGCGACGAGGCGAATTGGCGTGGAGGGCCTTGGCGATGAGCTCTTTGCCGGTGCCGCTTTCTCCCTGAATCAGGACAGTGGAACGGCTGGGGGCGACCTGTGCAACGAGGTCGAAGAGGCGGAGCATGGGATCGCTTTTGCCGACGATGTTCTCGAAGTTGTAGCGAAGCTTGAGGGTGCGCTTGAGCTGAATGACCTCTTCTTCGGCGCGATGCTTTGCGATGGCGGTGCGGATGTCCGCGAGGAGTTTCTCGTTGTCCCACGGCTTTTGGACGAAGTTTTCAGCGCCGGCACGGATGGCATCGACTACGTTGCCGACGGTGCCGAAGGCCGTGATCATGATGACGGGGAGATTCGGTTGGGTCTCCACGATGCGTGGGAGGAGATCGATGCCGCTTTCGCGTGGCAGGGCCAGGTCGAGCAGGAGGAGATCGTACTCGTTTTTCGAGATGAGCTCCATGCCAGTGGGGCCGTCGATGGCCATGCTGACGGAGAAGCCTTCGAGCGTGAGCAACGTTTCGAGCGACTCGCGGATTGCGGCTTCGTCGTCGATGATGAGGATTCGAGGACTTCCGGCTATGTGGTCGGGGGCCTTTGGCGATTGAGATACAGTGGCTATCTCGGTTGTCTCAGGCATGGATCGTCTTCCTCTCAAACTCCGTCGCATCGGTAGCGATGGCGGTGCGGACGCCAGATGCAGGGAACTCCAGCTGGAAGGCAGTGCCGACGCCGAGTTCGCTCTCGACATGGATCTTGCCAGCATGCTCCTGCATGATGCCGTAACTGACGGCGAGGCCGAGTCCGGTGCCCTTGTGAGCGCCCTCCTGCGGCTTAGTCTTGGTGGTAAAGAATGGGTCGTAGATGCGGTGGAGATGCTCACGCTCGATGCCAGCACCGGAGTCTTGAATGCGCACGAGGACGCGGCCAGCGCCTGAGAAGGTGGCTATACGGAGCGATGCGTTCGATGATCCCAGCATTGCGTCCTTGGCATTGAGCATCAGATTGAGGATGACTTGTTGCAGCTTGCCGCGATTGCCATGGATGCGTGGGAGTTGGGGGTCGAGATTGGTTTCGACGCGAATCTGGGCGGTCTTGAATTGGTGCTCCATGAGCGCGACGGTGTCGTGGAGGAGCTCGTTGAGGTCGACGCTGGTGAACTCGGTGCCGCTGGTGCGGGAGAAGTTGAGCAGGCCGTTGACGATCTCTGAGGCCCTGAAGGTCTGTTGCGTGATCTTTTCGAGGACTGGGGCGAGACGCTCATCGTCACGCATGTGCTTGGTGAGCATTTGAGCGTAGCTGGAGATGACGGCGAGAGGGGTGTTGACCTCGTGAGCTACGCCGGCTGCGAGCAGACCGATGGAGGAGAGCTTTTCCGATTGGGCCAGTTGTGTCTCCAGCTGGATGCGGTCTGTGATGTCGTCGACGAGAATGATGCGTCCCACGGTAACGAAGTTGCGGGTGACCAGAGGAGCGATAGCGATATTGGCGATGCGCACTTCGCCGGTGGGCAGCGTGAGACGGAACTTGTAGAGGGTGTGAGTGCCATGTTCGTCGCGGACACTGTTGAAACGGGCGATGAAATCGGCGGGAAAGACGGCAGAGAGTGGCTGGCGCAGCGCGTCGATGCGCGGCTTGGCGTACATGACCTCCATCTGCGCGTTCCAGCTTTCGATCTTGTCGTCGAGATCGACGGCGAAGATGCCGATGTTGATCGATTCGACGATGTTCTCGTGGAATTCTTTGAGGCGCTCGAAGTCGGTGATCTTCTGCTCGAGACGCTGGTAGAGCTGGGCGTTCTGAATGGCGATGCCGATGTAGCCGGCGAGAGACTCGAGCAACTCCATGTCTTCGCTGGAGAGGAAGTCGCCATCGTCGGTGCGGCCTAAACCAATGATGGCAACGGTACGGGTGCCTCCGCCCTCGTGATTACCGACTCGACAGGGAAGGTAGTAGTTGAGGTCGAGCCGACCTGCGGTGTGGCGTTGCGCCTCAGGCAGGCGGAGAACCTGCTGGGGGTTCTCGAGGAAGAGATGGTTGTTCGCGCCGGGGCGGTCGAAATCGAGGAAGTTTACGTCGAGGGAACGAAGATCCGCGGCCTGCAGATCTGTGAGTCCGTGCGATGCGGCCAAATCGAACTGCCGGGCGGGAGATGCGCCATCGCTTTCGGCCGCCAGGAAGACGGCGACGCGCGTTACGAGGAGGGTCTGCGGGAGGCGTTCCACGATGGAGTCGAGAAGGGCTCGCAGATCGGTCTGCGAGTTCAGGCCGCGGCCAAATTCAACCAAGGTCTCGCGGTAGTCGAAGCGCTTCTGATCGAAGACGCGGTCGACACGGGCCTGAATGGCTCGTTTGAGCGGATCGAATACGATGCCGGCGATGATGATGGCCGCCAGCAATCCCCATATGCCCAGGCCGTGCAGACGGGTATGCACCATCTCGCCGGTGATTGCAATGATGCCGAAGTAAAGGCCTACGAGGGAGGCCGTGGCGAGCGTGTAGGTGACACCGCGTTTGAAGATGAGATCGACATCCATCAGGCGGTAGCGGACGATGGCCCAACTGAAGGTAAGGGGAACGAAGACAAGCGAAAGGCCGGCGAGCTTTCGCAGGGTGTCCGGGGTGGAGATGTCCGCGAGATAGGGGATGACGTAGAGCAGGGTGAAAGGCGTGATCGCCAGGATCGTGCCACGGGTGAGCCACTTCAACTGTTGACGCTCTAATGCGGATTCTGCGCGGCGGTAACGGAAGAGGAAGACGATTGCTGCGATGACGTAGTAAAGCGCGAGATAGCCGACGGATATCTGGTCGAGCCGGTGACGCAGGATCTCAGTGGCGGACCAAAGTTGGATCGCGGCAATCTGCAGGCCCATGAGGAAGATTCCGGGCAGGTAAAGCCCGGCGATCAGGAGACGTCTACCGAGTCTTGTCCGTCGCTCTGCTCTGGTGTCATTGGAGAAGCTGACAGCAAAGTGCAGGAAGAGGGCAGGCTGGAGGGCCGCCGCCGCTATTTTCCCCCAGTAGATAATCCAATCGAAGGTGTCGAACTCGGTCGTGTAGTTGAAGGCGTAGAGGACGAATGAGACGAGACAGAAGACGTAAAAGTGGGTCGATTTGGGAGCCGTCCAGCGACGGAAGAGGACGTAGATTCCGATACAGAGATAGACCAGGGCGATGAATCGGAGACCGAGATTGATGGAACGGTCTTTGGGTTCGAGGATGACCTGAACGTCGAATTTTGCTGCGTTTTTCAGGTCGGACGAGTGCGCAGATGGTCGAAGGATGGAGTAGGTGGCATGAGCCCAGATGCCGCTACGGAAGGTTTCGCGAACGAATGGGGCGAGGCGGTTGGTTGGCCTGTCATTGATTCCGACGAGGATGTCGCCTTCGCGGACGCCGGCGCGCTGGCCGGGGGAGTTGAGCGGAACATGTTCCGCTCGGAGGCCGCCCTGAGCTTCAATCCACCAGATGCCGTCGGTCGGGACGTCGAAGCCACTCTCGCGCTGGAAGTTCATCGCAGCAAGCACGCATGCAATCACAGTCGCTAACGCAAGAGCGGTTGCTAAGATACGTGTTTGGGCAGAGTTCTTCATTACACCCTTCAACACTATAAGAGCACATCGAGTGCCAAACGTTTACATCGCTTAATGCGTTGAATCTTCACAAGGGCCACTCAGGATCTACAGAAAATCATAACTCATTCTCGAATTTCGGATCAGCGTCCTGATTAGAAAAAACAGCGGCGATCCTGTGCCTAGAGGAAGAAGACTAGGATAGATGGGAATTTTAATATTCCTGTAACATTGAATAGCGGCCCTGCTGTTCATGGGCCAATGGAGTGAACAGCGGTGGGTGCGACGCATTGCGAGATCGAAGATGGCTACGTCGTGGTGGGCGGCGCGAAGATTCATTATGAGTGCGCCGGCGCAGGCCGACCTCTGGTGTTGTTGCATGGGCTAGTTGGTTCTGCGAAGAACTGGCGGCAGAACATCAGTTTTCTGGCAGCTGACTCGAGAGTGTATGCCGTCGATCTCTTCAATATGGGGGAGTCTGAGCGTGTACCGCGGCTCGATGCCGGTCTGGAAGCAACGGCGGACCGAGTGGTCGAATGTATGGACGCGTTAGGACTGGAGGAGGCGGACGTTGCTGGGCACTCACATGGCGGGGCTGTGGCGATGATGCTGGCGGTTCGCCATGCAGATCGGGTACGAAGACTGATCCTCTTCGCGCCGGCTAATCCATTCTGCGATCTTGGGCACCAGTTGATCCGGTTTTATCAGACGCGATTTGGCGTCTGGTTTGCGAAGCAGATTCCATTTTTTCCAAGGATGCTGAAGGCGACCGCGCTGAGCCGTATGTATGGCGACCCGAAGCGCGTGACCGATGGAGCACTGGAAGGCTATATTGCCGGCCTTCATGTGCCGGGTACGATCGACCATGTTTTGCAGATTGTCCGGCGCTGGTCTGCGGATATGGGGCTTCTGCGATCGTCGCTCTCAAAGCTGGCAGGAAAGCCGACGCTCCTGATATGGGGCGATCGCGATCGGGCTGTTGGACTTTCTTCAGGACGGGAGTTGCAGCGCATTCTTCCGTTGTCGAGCCTGATTGTGATTCCTGGGGTTGGGCACATTCCTTTTGAGGAACAGCCGGAAATCTGCAATAAAGCGATGCGGGATTGGCTGGCGAGTACACCGCCTGCAGCTTGAAATCAACTTTGGGTTAGACCGAACTGGTCTTGCAGCCAAGTGCGGATTGCCTCTTGCATCAGGCTTAGTTTCGCGGTGGGGGATGAGGGGATTCCCTGGAAGAAGTGTTCCGCTCCTTCGATCCAGACGAGTCGCTTAGGTTCAGCTGCTGTCTCGACGGCTTGTTCTACCTTAGTGCGCGGGCCGTAAGCGTCGTGGTCTCCACTGATGAAAAGCTTTGGCTGAGGGCATTGTGGGAGAAAGCTGTAGGTGTAGTCTCTGCCTTCGGCATGAACGGGCAGGCCAAGACAGATCAGTCCTTTGACGCGTGGGTCTCCGCAACAGGAACGCAGGCCGACGTAAGAGCCAAACGAGAAGCCGGCGAAGATGATGGGTTTGTTCAGGTTAGTTTCGATCCAGTTGAGTGCGGCGTGGGCGTCGGCTTGCTCCCCCTTGCCCTCGTCGAATGTGCCCTCGCTGAGGCCTACGCCTCGGAAGTTGAACCGGAGCACGGGGAGCCCGAGTGACGTAAAAACCTTCATCGCATGGTAGACCACCTTGTTGTGCATGGTTCCACCGCCGAGAGGATGTGGATGGCAGACGAGTGCGGCGTAAGGGGCGTCTTCACGTCCGGTATTCAGGACGGCTTCAAGTCTGCCTGCAGGGCTATGGAGGTCGTCAATGGACCGAAGGTGAGAGACGAAAGGGTGAGTCATCCCATACAGTTTATCGTTCTGTGAATCTGCATCGGCGAAGGATATTCGACAGGACGTATCGTATTCTGAAACATATGGCCATTGATCCAATTCAGCTTACGAAGCAGCTCGTCGATATTGAGTCCACCACGTATCACGAGGGGCTGGCTGGAGAATTTCTGCATGAATACCTGGTTGGGCAGCGGTATGGAGTGGAGCGGATGGTTGTGGAACAGCCGGATCATGTGCACACCCCTGGGGCGGGCAAAGGCGAACGCTTCAATGTATATGCGGCGCTGCCGGGTGTGACTCCGGACGTCGTATTCTCGACCCACATGGATACAGTTCCGCCTTACTTCGGCTGCACGGAAGACGATGAGTTTCTCTATGGTCGCGGAACGTGTGATGCGAAGGGGATTATTGCGGCGCAGGTTGCGGCGGCCGATCAGCTTCGCGATGCTGGCGTAAAGGTGGGCTTGCTATTTGTGGTTGGGGAAGAGCGCGATTCTGCCGGGGCGGCGGTTGCGAATTTGTCGTCGAAGGGGTCGCGGTTCCTCATTAATGGTGAGCCTACGGATAATCGGCTTGCGCTTGCTTCGAAAGGGGCGCTGCGTGTAGAGATTCGCGCTAAGGGACGCATGGCGCATTCGGCTTATCCGGAGTTGGGAGAGTCTGCCATCGATAAGCTGGTGGGTGCCTTGAACGATGTGCTGGCGATGCCGTTGCCTGTTGAGCCGGAGATTGGTCCTTCTACTTTGAATATTGGATTGATCGAGGGTGGGCGTGCGCCGAACGTAATCGCAGATAAGGCAGAGGCGCACATCCTGATTCGGCTGGTGGGGCCCGCTGACGAGATCAAGCAGGGAATTTTAAAGACTGTTGGTGACCGCGCGGAGGTGAAGTTCAGCCTGGAGTTGCCATTCGTTCGAATGAGGAAGGTTGGGAGCCTGCCGACTATGGTAGCGAAGTTCACTACGGATATTCCATCGCTTACGGCTTGGGGAGAGCCGTTTTTGCTGGGACCGGGGTCGATCCATGTGGCTCATACGCCAAATGAGAAGATTGCGAAATCTGAGCTGCTTGAAGCTGTAAATCTGTATGTTCAGCTTGCCGAAGAGCTCGTTCGGTCGTGATGATGATTAGCCCGAGATGATCGGAAACGGAAGGTTTCCCACGTTATCTTCGGCGAGGACAGCTACTGAGTCCGGATTTGCGGGATTGTAGCGAACGTTTATGGTGGGTGATCCTTTGGCAGCCACTTCAGCGCCATGATGGGTGAGAGCGACGCTACGGAGGTATCCGCCGAAGTACTCCCCGTTGAGCGAGAAGTGGAATCTTGCCTCGATCTGATAGGGAGTGGCAGATGAAGCGATCTCTTGATCGGCAGTGACTATGGACCAGTGATTGATCTCGGCAGCAGTAGTTGGCCATTGCTGCGCTTGACGCACTTTTTCGTGCTGTTTTTTGTGCTGCAGTTTAGAGCGAATTTGGTCGAAAGGAAACATCTCGCCACTTGTCTTCTGATTTTATACATCCTTATTTCGGACTACTTTTCCTCAACGGCGTATAGATTTCTGAAAGCCTAGAATGGTGGAATGGCAGCAGAGTTTACCCACCTTCATCTTCATACCGATTACTCACTTCTTGATGGCGCTTGCGACGTAGATAAATTGGCCGCTCATTTGAAGAGCATTGGGCAGACCGCTGCTGCCATGACCGATCATGGCAATATTTATGGCGCAGTGCACTTCTTCGATGCCATGAAGAAGAAGGACATCAAACCAATTCTTGGGTGCGAACTCTATCTCTCCGAGACTGCTGATCATCGCGAGATGAGCGGAGGGTATAAGCATTTTCTGGTGCTTGCAGAGAATGAGACGGGTTATCGCAACCTTGTTCGGCTGACGAGCGAAGCGGCGTTGCATGGCTTTTATCGCAAGCCGCGTGTGTCGAAGGATTTTCTTGCTCGGCATACTGAGGGACTCGTTGCTTTTTCCGGCTGTCTGGCGGGTGAGGTGAACCAGCACTTGATGGCTGGGAAGTATGACGAGGCGAAACGTACAGCTGGGCAGTTCGAGGAGATGTTTGGGAAGGGGAACTTCTTTCTTGAGGTGCAGGACCATGGTCTGGAGCCAGATAAAGGTGTGTGCGAGGCGCTCTACAAGATGGAGCGCGATCTCAATATTCCGCTGATTGCGACCAACGATAGTCACTATGTGGCTGCGGATGATTCTCGTGCTCACGAGATTCTGCTTTGCGTTCAGACTGCGGGAAGTATGAATGATCCGAACCGCTTCAAGTTCGATACGCAGGAGTTCTATATCAAGTCTGCCGAGGAGATGCATCGGACCTTCTCGGAGCATCCTGAGGTTTGCTCGCGCACGATGCAGTTCGTCGACCGGTGCAATCTGAAGCTGAGTAAGGTTGATAATCCGTTTCCGGAATTTCCTGTTCCTGAAGGGCATACGCTCGAGAGTTACTTCGAGGAGGTGTGTCACGAGGGGCTGCGCAAGCGACTCGATACGGCTGTGGCTCATTTGCGGGAACGCGGCCTATTGAAGAAGACAATTCCTGACTATCACGCAAGGCTCGAGCGCGAACTTAACATCATCAAACAGATGAAGTTTCCCGGCTATTTCATGATTGTCTGGGACTTTATCCGATATGCGCGTGAACAGGGAATTCCCGTGGGGCCGGGTCGTGGATCGGCTGCGGGATCGCTTGTGGCTTATGTGATGGAGATTACTGACGTCGACCCGCTACAGAACGAGCTGCTGTTTGAGCGCTTTCTGAATCCTGAACGTATCTCCATGCCGGATATCGATATCGACTTTTGTATGAATCGCCGTGGAGAGGTGATCGAGTACGTCAAACGCAAGTATGGCAGAGACCAGGTGGCGCAGATTATTACCTTCAACACGATGGCGGCGAAGGCTGCGATCAAGGATGTTGGACGCGCACTGGAGATGCCGTATGGCGAGGTAGATCGCATTGCGAAGATGATTCCGGCGACCATCGGGATCACGATTGATGAGGCGCTGAAGGACAACGGCCCGCTCGCTACGGCTTATGAGGCGGATCCGAAGATCAAAGAATTGATCGACACGGCGATGCGGTTGGAAGGACTGGTGCGTGGGGCTGGCGTGCATGCCGCTGGTGTGGTGATTGCGCCTAAGCCTTTGACTGAGCTTGTTCCAGTGACACGAACGAAGGACGAGGCAATCGTTACTTCGTATGACATGAAGGCCGTCGAGAAGATGGGTCTGCTGAAGATGGACTTTCTTGGTCTTACGACGCTGACTGTCATTGATGATTGTCTGAAGCTGATCAAGTCAACGACCGGCACCGATGTCGATATGGCATTGATTCCGCTGGATGATGTGACAACGTACGAGCAGGTCTTCCATCGTGCGCTTACGTCTGGTGTTTTTCAGTTCGAATCGGGTGGGATGCGAGATGTTCTTCGGCGCTATAAGCCGAATACTGTTGAAGATCTAACTGCACTCAATGCGCTCTATCGGCCGGGCCCGATTCAAGGTGGGATGATCGATGACTTCATCGAGCGGAAGTGGGGGCGCCGCGCGGTTGCTTATGAGCTGCCTGAGTTGGAGATGATCCTGCGTGAGACGCTGGGCGTCATCGTCTATCAGGAACAGGTGATGCAGATATCGAACGTGTTGGCAGGCTACTCGCTTGGCGATGCGGACCTGCTGCGTCGAGCGATGGGTAAGAAAGATGCCGCAGAGATGGACAAGCAGCGTGAGCGGTTCATGTCTGGTGCCGCAGCGAATAAGCATCCGAAGGATACGGCTGGAAAGATCTTCGATCTGATGGCGCAGTTCGCGGGATACGGCTTCAATAAGTCCCACTCTGCGGCTTATGCGTTGCTTGCGTACCATACGGCTTGGTTGAAGACGCACTACCCGGTCGAGTTTATGGCGGCACTGCTGACCAGCGAAACGTCGAAGCCGGAGAACGTTGTGAAGTACATCTCGGAGTGCCGTGAGATGAACATTGCCGTCGTTCCGCCTGATGTGCAGGTCTCGGATGCGAACTTTACTCCGATCAATACGGATAAAGGAGAGGCGATCGGGTTTGGTCTGGCTGCGATCAAGAATGTCGGGCACAACGCGATTGAGTCGATTATTGCCGCGCGTGCTGCGCTTAGAACTGCTGGGAAAGCTGGGTTTGCAAGCCTTTGGGAGTTCTGCGAAAAGGTGGATCTGTCGCGTTTGAATAAGCGAGTCCTGGAGTCGCTTATCAAAGCTGGGGCTATGGACAGCTTTGGACATCGTGCCCAGGTGACGGCTGCACTGGACAAGGCGATGGAGCGGGCACAGAAGGCACAGCGGGATGAGGCGTCTGGTCAGCACGGATTGTTTGGAATATTCGACTCTGATATCGGTGCGGGGGCTAGCGCAGAGGATAAGCTGCCCAACGTAGCTGAGTGGGATGAACATACGAGGCTGCAGAACGAGAAGGAGGTTCTTGGTTTCTTCGTATCTGGTCATCCGATGGATAAGTATCGCGAGAAACTACGCAACCTGAAGGTAGTTGATACTGCGACAGCTATCGAGATGAAGCCCGAGCCGCAGGTGTTTCGCCGAGGCCGCAATGAAGAGCCGCAGAACGAGATCCAGATCGCGGGCGTGATTACAGGGCTGAAGGTTGCGAAGTCGAAGCGCTCGGGTGAGTTGTATGCCCAGGCGGCGCTGGAAGACACGACGGGCAAGATTGAACTGATTGCGTTTCCTCAGTCGTACGAGAAGCTTGCGGAGAAGTTGAAGATTGATGTTCCTGTGCTGGTAAAGGGCGTTCTGCGCGGTGAGGAGGATTCAGCTCCGAAGCTGGCCATCTCCAGCATTCAGGCGCTCGAGGATGTGAAGCTTAAGTTGCCGGATGCGCTGCGGATTAAAGTGCCGCTGCATAATCCTGATACGACTTTGCTTGAGAAGCTTCACTCGATTCTGTTGGGGGCTCCGGGGAAAGGGAAGCTGCTGCTCGACCTGGAGGAGCCGGGAGAGTTCTGCGCTGTGCTTGAGCCACACAATGTTCTGGTTGCGGCGGACCGTCTGTTTATCGATCGTATCGAGGAATTGGTGGGGCGCGGAGGAGTTCGCATCATCGATTAGCTTTGTCGAATCTTGTTCAATCGGATCGAGTCTCCGTGTAGTTTGTAGGCATGACCCGACAGATGAAGCTCTTTGCGCTTGGCTGCGCTGTTTTGATTGTGTGTCTGGCCCAGGCTCACGCGGATTTTAGCCGCCCACAACTTGACGCCCTTAGTGAATCGTTCTGGCAGTGGCGCGCAACGGAACAGCCATTTACCAATGATGATATTCCGCGGATTGAGCGCGCTTCTGGGTTCAGAGTTGATTGGTCGCCTGCAGCTGCGAAGCGTTATCAAGAGCAGATTGTTGATTTCGAGAGGCAGTGGAGGGCGCTGGATATGAGCGGCGCTTCGGTTGCGGACCAGGTGGACTACAGGCTGCTTGGTTCGGCGATTGCTCGAGTTTATTGGGAGCTCGATGTTGTTCCAGACTGGCGACGAAATCCCGGTTTCTATTTGGATCAGAGCCTGGGAAGTGTCTACGCAGCTCTGCTACCTCCGCCTCCGATCAGCGCTGACCGTCAAGTGCAGATTCTCAATCGCATGGAACGAATTCCTGCGACGCTTTCAGCGGCACGAGAGAACCTCAACGATATGCGCGGCCCCTATGTGCGGGTGACGCTGGATTCGCTTAAAAATATTGAAGCTGCGCTTCAAGTATTTAAGACGGCTCTGGCGCCAGAGTTGGCGAATAGTAATCGTCAGCGTTTTGAGAAGGCGACTACGAATGCGCAAACCGCGCTGGTTGATTATCGCGAATGGTTGAAGAGCAAAGCGCCGGGCTTGCCTGAGAAAACTGCTGTTGGAAGAGAGGGCTATCTCTACTTTCTTCGCAATGTGGCTTTGATGTCGTGGACGCCGGAGCAGATGCTAACCGCAGGGAAGCAGGAGTGGGAACGTTCGGTTGCTTTCGAAAGTCTTGCGCGAGCCGCGAACGTTGGCAAAGCATATCCGGCAATCTTTGCGAACGTTGAAACGCAGGTCGCAAGTGGAGACAAGGCCGAACGGGCTATACGTGAGTATCTCGTCGATCACGGCATTCTCTCGGTACCGGCGGAGGTGGGGCATTATCACGACATGGCTATACCGGCCTATATCGCGCCGCTCTCTTTTCTGGGAGTGACTGACGACCTTACAGGGCCGTCGCGACTTACAGAGAATAGCGTGAGTTACAAAGAGACTCCGAGCGCGAAGATGGGCTTCTTTTCGCTCGTGACTGCGCATGATACCCGCCCGCTCATGATCCACGAGGGCGTTCCGGGGCATTACTTTCAGATGGCCTGGAGCTGGCATCATCCTGATCCTATCCGTCGCCATTACTACGATTCAGAGTCCAACGAAGGCATCGGTTTCTATGCTGAAGAGATGATGCTGCAAGCTGGGATCTTCGATTCGACGCCCCGGATCAAGGAAGATATCTACAGCATGATGCGGCTTCGTGCCCTGCGCGTCGAGGTGGATGTGCGGCTTGCACTGGGTGAGTTCACTCTTGAGCAGGCGGCGGACTACCTTGCTTCAACCGTTCCGATGGACATGGATACGGCTCGTGGAGAGGCGGCCATGTTTGCGTCTACACCGGGGCAGGCCATTACGTACCAGATCGGCAAGCTCGATATTATTCGTATGCTTTCGGATGCGCGGCGAAGACAGGGAGATGATTTTAAACTACAGACATTCCATGACTACGTGTGGCTCAACGGGAATGTGCCGTTCTCGTTGCAGCGGTGGGAGCTGCTGGATGATGCAAGTAGCGTACCACCTGTGCCGCAGAGCCTCGCCTGGCACTAGCCTCGACGATAACAAGCGTGCAGCTATGATGTTGGTCTATGAGAAATAAAGTCCGCTGGGGAATACTGAGCACCGCTGCAATAGGCGTGAAAAAAGTTATACCGGGGATGCAAAAGGGCGAGCTATGTGACATTGCCGCGATTGCTTCACGAGACATTCGCAAGGCCGAAACGGCTGCCAAACAGTTAGGAATTCCGAAGGCTTATGGATCGTACGAGGCTTTGCTGGCTGATCCGGATATTGATGCCATTTACAATCCACTTCCTAACCAGATGCACGTTCCCTGGTCGATCAAGGCTGCAGAAGCAGGGAAGCACGTGCTGTGTGAGAAGCCGGTAAGCCTGACGGTTGCGGAAGCCAGAAATCTGCTTGAGGCGCAACGCCGCACCGGTGTAAAGATCGGCGAGGCTTTCATGGTCCGGACTCATCCGCAATGGTTGCGGGCGCGAGAGATCGTAGGTTCGGGAAGAATTGGTGAGTTGCGTTCGATTCAGGGGTTCTTCAGTTATTTCAATACCGATCCGAAAAATATTCGCAATATTCCAGAGGATGGGGGCGGCGCATTGATGGATATTGGGTGCTATCCCATCAATGTCTCCCGATTTCTATTTGGTGAAGAGCCGATGAGGGTTTTCGGTGTAGCCGAGAGAGATCCGGTGATGAAGATAGACCGTCTGACCTCGGGCATTCTGGATTTTCCTTCCGGACAATCCATCTTTACGTGCAGCACTCAGCTTGTGCCGTACCAGCGAGTCAATATCTTTGGAACCAAGGGACGCATTGAGATTGAAATACCGTTCAACGCTCCCCCTGACCGGCCGTGTCGCATTCTTATCGATGATGGGCACGACGTTTTTGGGAGTGGTGTCACGACTGAGGCTCTTCCTGTCTGCGACCAATACACGCTTCAGGGAGACGCTTTCTCTCGCGCCATATTAGAAGGAACGGCGGTTCCGGTGTCGATAGAGGATGCGGTAAAAAATATGGCGGTCATTGAGGCGATCTTCCGCTCTGCCCTATCGGGAAGGGGAGAAGCGCCGCTGGCCGTGGATTAGAAAGTGCGGAAACGCTTCGAGTGGCCCTCAGACGTATACAATCATCTCTGGGCTTTACCGAATAAACATGGCAGAACAACAATCCAGCAGAGCAGGCCAGAATCATTCCGCTGCGGCCGTCGTACCAGAGGCATGGCAGAAGACCGAACTGGCCCGGCACCCGCAGCGCCCCTATCCGATGGACTTCATCGAAGCAATCTTCACCGATTTCAGCGAGATTCACGGCGACCGCGCCTTTGGCGACGACGCAGCGATGAGTTGTGGAATGGCCTTCTTTCACGACGAGCCTGTCCTGGTGGTTGGCAATTTGAAAGGCCGGACGTTGAAGGAGCGGGTTGCGCGCAAGTTCGGCTCGCCTGACCCGGAGGGCTATCGCAAGGCGCTTCGCGCCATGAAGATTGCGGAAAAGTTTGGCCGGCCCATATTTACGTTCATCGATCTCGCCGGCGCGAATCCCGGTATTGGAGCGGAGGAGCGTGGGCAGGGCGAGGCGATTGCCCGCAATCTGATTGAAATGTCACGGCTGCGCGTTCCAACCATCGCAACCATTACAGGAGAAGGCGGTTCTGGAGGTGCACTCGCTCTTGCGGTTGCGGACCGTGTGCTTATGCTCGAAAACGCAATCTATTCGGTTATTTCGCCTGAGGGTTGCGCCTCGATTATGTGGAAAGACGCGAGTAAGAAACAGCAGGCGGCAGCGGCTCTTCGATATACGGCAAAAGATGTCCGGCTTCTTGGCTGTGTCGACGATGTACTGTCTGAACCAGATGGTGGATCACAGAATGATCCTGCGGCTGCTGTAGCCGTAGTGGACGAGAAACTACGCTACCATCTCGCGAATCTGCGTGCTCTTCCGCTCGACGAGATGCTTGAGCAGCGTTATAAGAAGTTCCGCAATATCGCGCAGTTCTACACCACCGCTTAACGGTCCGCATAATTACTATGGAGCAATTACCGTTGCCGGCATTCGATTCAACCGCTTCAAACCGCACCAGCAAGACATTACAGCTAGCGGTCTTTGGGACCTGCGCGGCCTGGTTTGTCTCCTCCGAGATACTTGCCGGACGAGCCGCACGAGGTCTGGCGAACTATTTTGATTTTGATTCCGGACGACAGCTACTCAGCTCGTTCTTTCTCCTTTTCCTGCTGGCTATTGGCTTTTCGCTGCTCAATACGATTAGTCATCGCTACGGATCTCTGCGCAGCGTATTTGGGCTGCCGAAACGGCCTACGGCTCGCGAAGAATGGGTAGTCGGTGCGGCTATCGGTTGGGGAATCGTCGTTCTCGCGGTTTTGCCAATGGCGCTGGCCGGAGCGCTTTATGTTCAGCTGTGGATGGCTCCGCGTGCCTTCTGGCTCCTACTGCTAAACCTTGCCACGTTTGCAGTCGCAGCTCTGGCTGAGGAAATCGCCTTCCGCGGCTATCCGTTCCGAAGCCTGATTGAAGCGGTTGGGCCTACGGGAGCAACGGTTATTATGGCCATCCTGTTTGGGGTGGTGCATATGCTGAACAATGAGGCGACGTGGACCAGCGTCCTGATAACCATGCTAGCTGGTGTGCTCCTTTCGATTGGTTGGTTGCGGACGCACGGGCTCTGGCTACCCTGGGGACTGCACTTTGCCTGGAATGCGAGCATGGGGATCGTTTTTGGTCTTCCGGTCAGCGGGATCACAGATTTTGCGAGCGTCGTCCAGACTCGGGCCAAGGGGCCCCTTTGGTTGACTGGTGGATATTACGGGCCGGAAGCCGCACTTTTCACCATTGTGGCAATTACTGTTGGCATCGTTGTTCTGGTTCGGCTTACACGGGACTATGCCTGGCATTACACCCACGCTCCTATAGTTGCGGGCGGATATCCCATGGATGCGCAACCTCCCGCAGCGCATACGGCCATGGAACAGCAGGCCAGGCCTGCAGCAGCACTCATTCAGATTCTGCCGACGACTCCTCAAACCCGTTCTGTTACGGACGATCCGAAGCCCTAAGCGCCGATCTTTCTGTCAGTTGTCACAAATTAGCCATTATTTTGCGAAATTATTGCAATGAAGGCTGATTCGGCGTATCGGCCACTTGTCAAAAGAGAAGAGAAGGCGCAAGCTGTTGTGTATCTGAGGTGCTTCCATGGTGTCGCGCACACACAGATGGGCTCTCATCGCTGGTTTTCTGGCCCTCTCCGTCGCTCCGATGCAAAGCCAAGTCTTCGTCGTCGGAGAAAAGTCTGCAACTGACGGACTAGCTACGGATTTCACCCCTACAGATGTTCCTCTTCCTTCTGCCACGCTCAGCGAGCGCGGACGTCGTGAGCTAGTCCGAAATCTTGAGACGGAGCAGGGATTCGCGCATCGCGCCCTCCCTATGGGAGCCGGACTAACGCTGCAAGCCAATGGTGCGATTAGCCCCGGCGCCGCGGAGTACAGGCAGATGATCTATCAGAAAGGTCAGTCAGCTGCGCCGGGCGACCGCGTGATCATCACAGCAATGACCATCAAGGGCGACCGAATTGTCTTCGATCTTAACGGTGGCCCTTATGCAAAACATCGTTTCCTCAGCCACATCTCGTTGAATGACAATCCTGTAGCACAACCCGGGGAACAGCCGACCGGGGCGCGAGTTACCTTGGTTTTCAAGGGCGCTGTGCCTGAAATATCAGCGCCCGAGGTGAAGGCTTTGCTGGAGCCCGTGATTGACTTTGGGGTCAAGTCCTCGGAGCAGGCCTATGCGGACACGCTTCCCGCGCCGCTAAAGAGCGCCATCGCAGCTCATGAGGTTCTGGTGGGTATGAATCATAGGATGGTTCTGGCTGCACTCGGCGCTCCAGAGAGCAAGATTCGGGAACAGGAGAGCGGGGATGCGAATGGCGCGCGTTATGAGGAGTGGATTTACGGTCATGTGCCGCAGACGGTCCGATTCATTCGGTTCGTTGGAGATCGGGTAACGGTTGTTGAGATCGCTGCGATGGGCAAGCAAGTCGAGATTCACGATAAAGACGAGATGGGCGGCTATCAGGATCCGACGCTTACGCGTGAGATCGCACTCGGAGACCGCAAACCGACTGGCGAGGAAGGTACACCGGCGGCCCCGCCGACTCTGCGTCAGCCTGGCGAGGCGGCCCCGCCGACGGACATGAACAGGGTTCAATTTCCGACTACAAACCAGCCAACGGTTTCCAAAGGGGGATCGCCAACGACGGACCCGTCGGCACCGCATCTCCAATGATGCGCATACTCGTGTAAACTCTTTAGAGAGCCACAACCGCAGTTCTTCTCTGATCTCCGCCGTGGCCTGTCCCGGCGATCCTTACGAGAAGTTCCCGGATGTCTTCGATCTAAGGATCAGATATCCAGCGCGCGAGCCGAAACATTCGTACCAGGGAGAGCAAGCATTATGGCAAAGATTGCCAAGACCGGCGACCGTAAGAAGGTCATGGATACCAACAAGAGCACCGATTGCCCCAAGTGTTCCAAACCCACCCGTATTGTCAAGCGGGTCAAGGACCGTGAACGCGGTACGCCAGGCGGAGTTTATATCTCCTGCTCAGCATGTGACTTCTTCGAGAAGCTCTAAAGTTAGTTTCGAAAAACTGAACATCAAAGCACAGGATAGAGGCCCGGCGACGGGCTTTTATCGTGTGCTCTTTTGTGTGCCGGGGCACCTCTTTGCGCCTTCTGCGTGGTAGTTGTCAACCCTTTTTGTGGGCGGCTGAGTCGAACCAAAGTTGTACAAAAAATTACGATTACACCGCTTGACGATTGTCCTCTCAGAGAGTCAGACTCAACAGCGGAAAGTAGGAAACCAGCTTTTATGATTATCGCTTCGCCGGTCGCTTCAGCTGCTTCAAACCTCGCATCACTCCCCCACTTAGATAGACCAACTTACCTGATGTGCCCGCCTGAGTGGTATGACGTGGATTACGTCATCAACCCGTGGATGGCGGGAAATCTGCATCGTCCGTCGCGGGATACGGCGTTTGCGCAATGGAAAAATCTTCATTATCACCTGCAGCGGATCGCGGATGTGCGGTTGCTTCATGCGCGTTCCGGGTCGCCGGATATGGTGTTTGTGGCGCATTCGGCGCTGGTGCAGCATGGTGTTGCGGCGGTTTCGAGCTTCGCTCATCCGCAGCGGCAGCCCGAGGAGCAGCATCTGCGTAAGTGGTTCCATGATGAGGGTTTCCTGGTTTGGGAGACGCCTCGGGAGACTGCATTTGAGGGCGAGGGTGATGCGCTTTTCAATGCGGAGGGCACGCATCTATGGGCTGCGCATGGGGTTAGGACGTGCAAGCATAGCCATAAACATGTGGCGGATGCGTGGCATACGAAGGTTACTTCACTGCACCTCGTGGATCCACGGTTTTATCACCTGGATACTTGCTTTGCTCCACTTAGCGGGGGGCATCTGGTTTATTTTCCGGGGGCGTTTGATGCCGCTTCGCTGGCTAAGATCGAGGCTGCGTATCCTGAGGATAAGCGTATTGCTGTCAGCGAGTTAGAGGCTACCCGGTTTGCCTGCAATGTGATCAATGTGGGGCGAAATATTCTGACGAGTCCGGTTGGGACGGGGCTTGCATCGCGGCTGACTGATCTTGGCTATGTGATTACAGAGCTTGAGCTTACGGAGTTTGTGCGGGGTGGCGGTTCGGCTAAGGCGTTGGCTTTGCGGCTGAGCGATTCCAAGATTACAAACGCAATTTAGTTTTTTGCAGGATTTAAAAGCCTCTGTACCGCGATTTTTTTTTCGCGTGGTGCAGGGGGCTTTTTATTGGGATTTTTGGTATTTCGCGATGGTGTTTTTGTGGACAACTTGTGGTTTTAAGCGTGGTAAAGATGGACAGCGGGATGTAGTTTGTTAGGGTTTTGCGGCGTGGGCAATCTCGTCGAGGATGGATTGAGCGGCGGCGGCTGGGTTGGCGGCGCGGGTGATGGGGCGGCCTACGACGAGCATCGAGGCTCCGTGGGCTATGGTTTCGGCTGGAGTTGAAATGCGCTTCTGATCGCCGATGTCGCTTCCGGTGGGGCGGATGCCAGGGATGACGAGCATGGTGTTGGGGTGGGTTTCGGCTCGCAGGATGGCTACCTCTTCGGGGGAGCAGACCATTCCATGGATTCCAGCAGATTGGGCCAGGAGGGCCAGACGCAGGACTTGATCGGCAGGGGTCGAGGGGATGCCTATGTCGGAGAGCTCGGATGCGTCCATGCTGGTGAGGACCGTAACGGCAAGGAGACGGGGCGAGCCGGGCGCGCTGGCAGCTTCGGCTGCTGCTGCCATCATGGCGGGGCCGCCGGTGGCGTGGATGGTGAGCAGGGAGGCTCCGGCGCTCGTGACTGAGCGGACGGCTCCGGCGACGGTGTTGGGGATGTCGTGGAGCTTGAGGTCGAGGAAGACCTGGAAGCCCTTTTTGCGGAGGGTTTCGACGAAGGCGTTGCCGGCGGAGTAATAAAGCTCCATACCTACCTTGACCCAGCGGCAGGTTCCTTCGAGGCGGTCTATGAGGTCAAGAGCCTGTTGGGCATTTGGGACGTCGAGGGCTACGGCCAGACGGTCCTGGGCACTCTGGGGTGAGGATGATGTCATGGTGTTCGCGGCGTTCTCAGTGAGGAGGGTATTCAGGCTCATGAGGAGGAGACCGGTCCTTTCTGAGTTGTCGAAGTCCTTCAAAGTATAGCAATGGTGGACCGCGCGGGGGTTGTAGGAAGGGAGGAAGTGGAAGAACAAGCAACGGCGAAGACAGAAGCAGATCCCTACGGGATGACAACAAAAATACAACGACAGAAGCAAAAGCGAAATAAAGGGATCCTTCCCCTTCGCTTCGCTCAAGGGTCAGGATGACGACGTCAAAGGTGGTGTTCAGGATGGCGACGTGTGGCAATGAGGCAAAGATACGGACTTTCAGGAGGACGACGACTCAAGATATGAGGTGCCGATCTTGCAGATTGGGAGGATTTGGTGCTTAATCGAAGCATTGCGTAGACTTTTGTCCATCCTGCTGCTGGCTGCTTTTGGCCTTCCTCTCGTCTCCCCACTCTTCGCGATGGGGTTGGATGCTGAGGCTGGTCTGCCGGCGTGCTGCCGGAGAAACGGCAAGCATCATTGCATGACGAACATGGCGGGGAGGGCGACGGTGTCCCCGCGTGAAATTCCGGGTGATACTCAGATTGGCGCTCCCGCCCAGACGTGTCCCCATTGTCCTCAGGCAGTGGCGGCTGCACACCCTAATCCTCTGATCAATCCGAGCGCCACAGCGGATCTGGTTCCTTTGACGAGTCATCCGGCTGGTATCGCCCAAACCGAATCGCGCCGCCGCATCTCGCAAGATCGCTCCCGCCAAAAACGCGGTCCTCCCACAATCCTCGGCTAATGCTTCTCCTTTAGCAGCGCTGGCTTTGTCCTTCGCCTCTTGCTGGACCGGCGCCAGGTAAGCCGCTGCTACGTCTGCTGCCACGACTCAAGCCCTTTGGCGAGGAGCCGCTCGATGCGCCGATTTGTATGCTGCTTCATTCTCTTATGTTTTTTCTTTAGCCAGGTTGCCCATGCCAGCATTTTTGGTCAGGTGCAGGGTATCGTCCATGATCCTCAGCACCGTCCTATCAGCGGAGCGAAGATCACGATCCGCGCTGTGAACTCTGATTTCACGGCTTCCGGGCAGACAAATCAGGATGGTAGCTTTAGCCTGCCTGCCATACCGCTGGGAGAGTACGTCGTCACAGTAAGCCAGACCGGCTTCCGTATTCTTCAACAGACCATCACTTTGGCGTCGAACACCTCGCCCATGCTGCACTTTGAATTGCAGGTTGGGAGTGTTGAGGAATCTGTGACTGTTTCGACCGAAAGCAGAACAACGAACGTTGATTCGGCCACGCCGACGACCCTTGTAAGCCGCATCGATATAGCTCAAACTCCGGGAGCAGAACGGACCAACGGCTTGCAGATGATTACTAACTACGTGCCGGGAGCTTATGTGACCCATGACATGCTGCATGTCCGCGGCGGCCATCAGGTGAGCTGGCAGATCGATGGTGTCCAGATTCCGAATACCAATATTGCGAGTAACCTTGGGGCGCAGATTGATCCCAAAGACATCGACTATCTCGAAGTGCAACGGGGAAGCTACGCCTCCGATGTGGGTGGCCGGACCTATGGTGTCTTCAATGTCGTGCCGAGGACCGGTTTTGAGCGCAATAACGAGGGCGAGATTGTTCTGAGTCTTGGCAGTTTCTTCCAGACGAACAATCAGGTGAACTTTGGCAGCCACACGGAAAAGTTTGCGTATTACGCGAGTCTGAACGGAAATCGCAGCGACTATGGGCTGTCACCACCGATTGCCCAGCCGCATCATAACGCGGCTAACGGCTATGGCGGCTTTGGATCGTTCATTTATAACCGGACCCCGCAGGACCAGCTCCGGCTCGTGACGCAGTTGCGAACTGATTATTTTCAGATTCCCTATGATCCCGATCCAAACAGCGCGGAGAACCAACAGTACGACTCGAGCGGGTTGCGCGACGGCCAGCGTGAGACGGATGGCATTGTGGACTTTACGTGGGCGCACACGTTCAGCGCGTCGACGCTGCTGCAGGTGTCGCCTTTCTACCACTACAACAGGGCAAACTATGAGCCGAACATCAACGATCTGCCGGTAGCGACTACATCAGATCGTGCATCAAACTATGCTGGGGCGCAGGCATCCATCACAACTCAAATTGCCCGTAATACCTTGCAGGCGGGTTTCTATGGGTTTGGCCAGCATGACAGCTATACCTACGGCTCAATCTTCAATGATGGGAGCTATCCAAACTTTAAGATCAACGATTCGGCTACTGGTGGGATGGTCGAAGGGTTTGTCTCCGACAATTACAAAGTGACGCCGTGGCTTACCCTGATCGGCGGGCTACGGCAGTCGCATTTCACGGGCTCTTTCAGTGAGAATGCGACAAGCCCTCGCGTAGGAGCGGCGATCCAGGTGCCTAAGCTCAACTGGGTCTTCCGTGGTTTCTATGGGCGTTTCTATCAACCGCCGCCACTGCTGACGGCAGCCGGGCCTATCGTGGACTACGCCAACAGCCAGAACACAACGTTTGTGGCGCTGCATGGCGAGCGCGACGAGGAGCATCAGTTTGGCGTGCAGATTCCTTTTCACGGATGGCTGCTCGATGCCGGTACCTTCAAGACGCGGGCTAAGAACTTCCTCGACCATTCCAACCTGGGGGAGTCTAGTATCTACTACCCGGTGACCATCGACGGTGCGCTGATTCAGGGATGGGAGTTGACGCTTCGGTCTGCGCGGTTGTGGCGCGGCGGTCAGGCGTACCTTACGTATTCCAACCAGATCGCGAAGCAGCGGGGTGCTATTACTGGTGGCCTTGTTTGCTATCCGATCGCTTCACCGGATTGTTCGGCGGACTTCACTTATACTCCACTCGATCACGATCAACGCAATACTCTAAATGTCGGATACAACACGCCCTTGCCTTTCCATGCGTTTGCTTCGACCAATGTGTACTACGGTTCGGGCTTTCACAATGGTTCTCCCAATGACCAGTTTCCAGGCGAGTATTTGCCAGAGCATACGACCTTCGATCTTACTGTTGGCAAAAACTTTGGGGAACGTACTACGGCCTCAGTGAATGCGCTAAATGTAGCCAATCGGAGAGTATTGCTGGATAACAGTCTTACATTTGGCGGCTTTCACTATAACGATCCGCGAGAGATTTATGGTGAGGTGCGCTTTCGGTTCCACTATTAGGAGTGAAGAACAAGCAACGGCAAGGACAGAAGCAGATCCCTACGGGATGACAACAAAAATACAACAACAGAGGCAAGAGCGGAATACAGGGATCCTTCCCCTTCGCTTCGCTCAAGGGTCAGGATGACAACGTAACAGATGGCCGCATGACGACGTGAAACAGGCAACGGCATGACGACGTAAAAACGGATGACCGCATGACGGCGCAAAAAGAGGGGTCAGGCGGCGGCGATTCTTTGGGTTAGGTCGTCTTGTTCTTTTTGGGATTCGGCGCCGATGGTGAAGGCGTCTAAGACGCCGCTGTTGAGGGCGTAGCGGAGGGCTTCGCTGGGGCGGTCGCGCATGTCGCCCTGGCCGAGGATCTTCATGCCGATGATGCCTTTGCCGTCGGCGCGCATCTGCTTGATGATCTTGATGACGGTGTCAGGGTCGGCGTCCATGTGGGAGCCGATGGGGTTGAGACGGACGAGATCGACTTCGACCCAGGGTGAGGCGGCAGCGGCGCGGAGAGCGGTGAGGCTGTGGCAGGAGACGCCGTGGGCGCGGATGACGCCTTTGTGCTTGGCCTCGGAGAGGGCGTCCATGACGCCACGGTAGCGCGTTGTCCAGTCGGACTCGGTGACGCAGTGGACGAGGACGATGTCGATGTAGTCGATGCCGAGCTCTTTGCGGAAGCGGTCGAGGTCGCCGGCGATCTCGGATCCGTTGCGGTTGTCGGTCTTGGTCATGACGACGACTTTGTCGCGGGGGAGTTGCTTGAGTGCGGTGGCGACGTAGGGATGGCTGCCGTAGGAGTCGGCGGTATCGAAGAAGCGGAGGCCGTTCTCGTGGTAGCCGTTGACGAGGAGACGCGAGAAGGGGCTCATGCCGAGGCGGGTTTGGTTGGAGGCTCCACCGAAGCCTACGGTTCCGGTGCCCATGGCGAGGCGGCTGGTCCGGATGCCGGTTTTGCCGAGGGTGATCTCGTCGTGCGCGTTGAATTTCTGGGAAGGGGTTTCGAAGGCGAGGACGGAGGCAAGGGATGTCGTGGAGGATAGCCAGGCGGCTCCCATACCAGTGGCTGTCTTGCGAAGGAATTCTCTCCTGAGCATGGCGCACCTCTTGCCAGAAAGGATACTCCAGGGTGAGGGAGTCCGTCACGGGTTGAGCGCTTTCCATCCGCGTACGCCGCAGCGGTTGATTGGGAGCGCGGAGGTTGAGAAGATGCATCCAAGGAACGAGAGGTGATGGAAATGCAATTGAAGAGTGAGAGTTTTCGTGACGGCGCGGCGATCCCCGGGGAGTTTGCTTTCGCGGTGATCGATGCGAAGAGCCACACCGCGCCGGGTAAAAATCGCAATCCGCATCTGGCATGGAGCGATGTGCCAGCGGGGACGAGGTCGTTTGCGCTGATCTGTCGTGACCCGGATGTGCCGAGCAGGTTCGATGACGCAAACAAGGAGGGCCGGGAGATTCCGGCTTCACTCGCTCGCAGGGATTTTTACCACTGGCTGCTGTGGGACATTCCGGCATCGATGCGGGAGATCGCAGCGGGCAGCCAGAGCAATGGAGATAAGAAAGGGCCCGAGGCTTCTGGTGGGATGCGGCAGGGAATCAATGACTATTCCGGGAGTGCGGGAGATCATTATGGATACGATGGGCCGTGTCCTCCGTGGAACGACTCGATTGTGCATCACTATGTCTTTACGGTGTATGCGCTGGATGTGGAACGGCTGGAGGTGAAGGGCGCGGGAACACCGGCGAATGTGCAGGCGGCTGTGAAGGGGCATGTGCTGGCGGAGGCTAAGTGGATGGGGACTTATTCGCTGAATCCGCGTGTCTCTTAGGTTTTATTGGAACTCGTGGCTTGTGAAAAAAGAGGATCGCGCATCCGCGCGATTGCCCACCTTAGCGACGATAAAGCCGTCGCGAAGATGGGGCACCCGACCGACGTATCCGGTCTAGGAGCGCGGTGTGAGTTGCATCATGAGGGGATCGCGGGGGCGGAGGGTGATCTTGGCTTGCGGGATGGGTGGTGTGGGGCCGAGGTAGGTCATTCGCCAGCGTTGAGCGATGGTGGCGATGGAGAGGACACCTTCCATCCACGCGAAGCTCTCGCCGATGCATTGGCGGCTGCCTCCGCCGAAGGGGAAGTAGGTGAACTTTGGGCGGGCAGCTTTGTTTTCGGGAGTGAAGCGGTCGGGGTCGAAGCGGAGCGGGTCGGGATAGTACTCGGGGGTGCGGCTCATCATGTACTGGCTGAAGAAGAAATGAGCGCCAGGGGGGATGCGGTAGGGACCGAGGGTGACGGGTTTGGTGGACATGCGGCCCATGGCCCAGGCGGGTGGGTAGAGACGCATGGATTCGGCGAAGACCTGTTCGGTGTAGCGGAGGTTGGGGTAGTCGGCGAGGGTGGGGAGGCGATGGGGGCCGAGGACAATGTCTAGTTCGGCGTGGAGTTTGGCTTCGACTTCAGGGTTTTGGCTGAGGAGATACCAGGTCCATGTAAGGGCGTTGGCTACGGTTTCGTAACCGGCGAGGAAGATGGTGAGGACTTCGTCGCGGACCTGCTCGTCGGACATGCCTGTGTGTTGCGAATCTTCTTCGTCGCGGGAGGAGAGGAGCATGGAGAGGAGATCGCCTTTGTCTACGCCAGAGGCTTTGTGTTCGGCGATGAGGCGGTTGACTACGGCGTCGAGGCGGGCTTTGGATTTGCGAAATTTGATGAGGCCCGGGATGGGCAGATGGAGGAAGGATTCGAGTTTGGGGAAGGCGACGATGAAGTTGTAGAGGTCCATGATTGTGTTGACCTCGTCGTTGATGCGGCGGATGTCGTCGGTGACCTCGGTGTCGAAGAGGGTGCGGGCTACGATCTCGAGCGAGAGGGACATCATGGCGGCGCTGATGTCGATGGTCTGGCCGGGCTGCCAGCGGTCGCGGTGGGCTGCGGCGCTGGCTACGATCTGGTCTCCGTAGGCGGCGATGCGCTGGCGATGGAAGGCCGGGGCGGCGATGCGGCGCTGGCGGATGTGAATGGGATCGTCGGAGGTGATGAGGCCTTCGCCGAGGAGGATCTTCATGCGGCGGACGGTGCGCTCCTTGACGAAACTGGAGCCTTGATTGATGAGGATCTCGCGGATGTATTCGGGGTCGTTGATGAAGACGATGGGGGTGCCCATGAAGCGATAGTGGGCGATGTTGCCGTAGGTGGCGTGGAGGTGTTCGAAGAGGAGGATGGGGGAACCGATTTTGACCCAGGGTTTGCGGGCGTAGAAGGGGAGGGAGTGTTTCAGGCCTGGGGGCATCCGCCAAGGGCTTGTCGAAGGAGTTGGATCTTTTGGATTGGAGGAACCCATGTCCGAGAGGCCGGGAATGGGGCACGCTCTTTTGGGTGGGTCCTCAAGGATTGGTGGCTGGGTGGTCATGGGGTTGCTACTGGAGTTTTGATGCGTGAGGCTACTAGCTCGCGGATGCGGGTTTGGATGGCATCAATGGAAGCGTCGTCGCGTATTGGTATGACCCGATTGGGTTCGCGGGCGGCGATCTCTTCGTATTTCTGGTAGATGCGGCGGTAGAAGTCGTCGGACTCGCGCTCGAAACGATTCTCGTCGGAGCCGGTTTGCTGGACGTGGCGCTGGTTGCGGCGGCGAGCGCGGTGGAGAGAGGCTTCGAGGGAGGGCAGGAGGAGAATGGTCAGGTCGGGCTGGAGGTTGTCGCAGGCGGCACGGTGCATGGCCAGGATACGCTCGCTGCCTAGCTGGCGGCCTCCACCCTGATAGGCCTCGGAGGAGTCGGTGTAGCGGTCGCAGAGGACGATGTTGCCGGCGTTGATGGCGGGGAGGATGATTTCGGCGATGGCCTGGGCGCGGTCGGCGAACATGAGAGACATCTCGGCGAGGGGAGCGATGGGGCCGAGGGTGGCTTCGGATTTGGAGTCGAGAAGGATGCTGCGGATGCGGTCTCCCAAGACGGTGCCGCCGGGTTGGCGTAGGGTGACGACTTTGTGGCCTTCGGATTCGAGGTGTGAGGCGAGACGGCGAAGCTGGGTGGTTTTGCCGGAGCCGTCCAGACCTTCGAAGGTGATGAAGAAACCGCGTGACATGATGACAGGATAAAGCAGGGAGGGTTGTGACGGGTGAGCGGGTAAATGCAAGAGCTAGCTGGGAGAGGTTTTGAATTCCGTCGGCGCAATGAGAGGCGCAGAGGATGGGACTTGGGGTTTGTGGCTGGGGAAGCGAGAACGGTCGTGCTGCGCACGATACCCCACCCTTCGCAAAAGCGCGAAGGATGGGGCACCCGGAGTTGTGGGTTAGCGGTCGATGGCTTTCAGGTTTGCGGCGGCGTATCGCTCGCCTACGATTTCATCTTGTGGGAAGGCGGCTTCTAGCTCTGCGACTTCGGCTGGGGTCAGGTGGATGTCTGCTGCGGCTGCGTTTTCTTCGAGGTATTTGCGGCGCTTGGTTCCTGGGATGGGGATTAGGTCTTCGCCTTTGGCGAGCACCCATGCGAGGGCTAGTTGCCCGGGTTTTACGCCTTTGCGGTTGGCGATTGCTCTGACTCGATCAACGAGTATTTGATTCTTGTCGAAGGCTTCACCTGCGAATCGTGGGTACCGCTGGGTGCGGAAATCATTGGCTCCGAGATCGCTGGGCTTGGTGATGGCTCCGGTTAGGAAGCCGCGACCCAGCGGACTGTAGGGGACGAATCCGATTCCCAGCTCGCGGACAGTGGGGAGAATTTCGTCTTCGACGTGGCGCTCCCATAGGGAGTATTCGGTTTGGAGGGCGGTGATGGGGTGGACTTTGTGGGCGCGGCGGATGGTTGCGGGGGAGGCTTCGGAGAGGCCGAGGTACTTTACTTTGCCAGCCTGGACCAGTTCAGCCATTGCGCCTACGGTGTCTTCGATGGGGGTGTTGGGATCGACGCGGTGTTGATAGTAGAGATCGATGTAGTCGATGCCGAGGCGTTTGAGGGATGCGTCGCAGGCTGCTTTGACGTACTCGGGTTTGCCGCTGAGGGACCAGTGGGTTGGATCTTCCTTTTTGCGGATGTTGGCGAATTTGGTTGCGAGGAAGACCTCGTCGCGGCGCGGCCGGATTGTTTTGCCGACTAGCTCTTCGTTGTCGCCGATGCCGTAGACGTCGGCGGTATCGAGGAAGTTGATTCCAAGATCGAGTGCGCGAAGGAGGGTTGCGGCGGACTCTTCGTCGTTGCGCTCGCCGTAGAACTCGCTCATTCCCATGCAACCGAGTCCCATGCGGGAGACGATTGCGCCTCGTGAACCCAACTTGACCTTTTTCATGCTCATGTCTGGATTAGATGGTTGGGATTGCGCAGGGATTCCAGTTAGGGGCGGCTTGTTTGCCAGTGGACGCCCTCTGGGCCGACGGTGATGGTGAGTGGGCCTTCGGCGCCCTCCTTGAGGAATGGGCCGTCGGATTTTTGCTGATGCTGGTCGGCGTCGGTGTAGATGAGCTTCATATTGCCGGAGCCGAGTACCTTGAAACGGTAGTGGAAATCCGCGCCGGGGGCCAGCGATTGGGTGCCGAAGCTGGCACTGGGATAGTCAACTTCGAGAAGACGAAGCGGCTCGTTGGTGTGATTGCTTACGGTGGCTTCGACGTAGGGAGAGTGGCAGCCGGCGAGGCTGAGGATGGGGAGAAGCGCGAGGGTGCGGAGAGAACGCATGAAGAATTAGGGTATCAGGAGGTGAAGGGAGGGGGAGCGTTCAGGCGTAGGAGGAGGGAGATCGCTCGAGTATGCGCGCAGTGAGAACGACTCCGCTGCGGTTGTCGTGGAGGGTGATGGGGAAGGCGAGGACGCTCCAGGTGACGTTTTGTTCGCCAGCTTTAGGAATGTTGAGGAGGCCGCGGTGCGTGCGGTCGATGTAGGTCTCGCGAGTGAGGGAGACGGTCTGGAGGACGTCGCGCCAGTCGCGCATGAGGGTGGGCATCTCATCGAAGACGCTGCGGCCAGGAAACCAGTCACGGGACTGACCTAAGTAGGCGGCAGCGGCGTCGTTGCAGTGAAGCCAGATGCCGTGATCGTCGAAGATCTGAACGAGGACATCGGAACCGATTGCGAGTGAGATGCGGGAATAGAAGAAGTCGCGAGCGTCGACGACGACTGGAGCGCCACGACGTTTGGCCTGAAGCGAGCTGAGCGCGGCGAGGAGATCTTCGACGGAGCTGTAGCCCTTGAGGAGATGCATGTCTTCGACGCCGCCGAAGTAGCGGTCGAGTGTGGCGGAGAGGATGATGATGGGGACGTGGGGGTGATGGCGGCGAAGATTATATGCGACTTCGGTGCCGAACTGACCGGCGCCGAGGTGATAGTCGAGAACGGCGATATCGATGTTGCTGAAGAGCTCGCTTGCCTCTTCGACGGTGGAGGCGGGGATGCATTGGTAGCCGTGTTGGCGAAGGATAGCGGTGCGTAGATGGAGATTGGCTGGCTCGTCGTCGAGCAGGAGGACGCGAATGTCGGACGCGCCGGCATTTAAGGATCCGTTGGGTTCGGGCGGTTCGACCATCGTTAGCGGATTGGATGCGGTCGGACCTGTTGAAGTCACTTGATAGCGACTATTTTGACTGAGACTTAAGACTGCGTAGAAGCTCGGGGAGGCGATTGACGAGGGCTACGGAGCGCAGCCATTGGCGATTGTCGATGGCGGGGTAGCCGCTGACGACTTTGCCGGGTTCGACATCGTTGGGAATGCCGCTCTGGGCCGTGGCTATGACGCCGTCGCCTACGGTGCAGTGGCCGGCAACGCCGACCTGGCCGGCGAGGATGACGGATTTGCCGATGGTTGTGGATCCGGCGAGTCCGACTTGAGCGCAAAGGAGGGTATTCGCGCCTACGGTAGAGCCGTGGCCCACCTGAACGAGATTGTCGACCTTGGCTCCGGCGTGGATGCGGGTTTCGCCGATGGAGGCGCGGTCGATGCAGGCGTTGGCCTGGACTTCGACGGCGTCCTCGAGGACAGCGGGGCCGGACTGGAGGATCTTGTACCAGGAGCCGTTGGACTGGCGGGCGAAGCCGAATCCATCAGCGCCGATGATGGCGCCGTTCTGCAGGACGACGTTGTCGCCGAGTTGGCAGTACTCGCGGACTACCGCGTGGGCGTGGGCGAAGAGATTGTCTCCGGCAGTGACGTGGGGGTAGAGGACGACGTGTGGCAGGAGGATGGCGTTGTCGCCGAGGGTGACGTGGTCGGAGATGACGACGTAGGCGCCGATGTGGGCGTTGCTCCCGATTTTGGCGGTGGGGGAGATGACGGCGGTGGGGTGAATGCCGGGGGCGTAGGTGGGAGGCTGGTAGAAGAGCTCGATGGCGCGGGCGAAGGCGAGGTAGGGGTTTTCGATGCGGAGGGTGGCGGTGGAGATTTCGGTGAAGGAGGGCTCGACGAGGACTGCCGTTGCCTTGGTGGTGCGGGCCTGGGAGGCGTATTTTGGGTTTGCTACGAAGGTAAGGTCGCCGGTGGAGGCGGTGTCGATGGCAGCTACTCCGGTGATTTTGGCGGAGGGATCGCCCACGAGGGTGGCTCCCAAGTGATGGGCTAGGTCGGCAAGCTTCATGGTGGGATTGTAGTTCAGGGAGGAGGCTAGTTGGGGCGGGCGTCCGGAGGGAGAGGAGCGTTGAAGAGGTCTTCCTGGAGAGAGGTTAGTGGGGTTGAGGGTAGAGGCTTTTTGCGGGAGGGGGTGGTGATGACAGCGATGAGCTGGAGCTCGATGATGGATGTTCGGGGGACGTAGATTCGCTGGGTGTTGGAGCGGGTATCGGGAGGAGTAAGGAAGAGGCCGGCGTCGGCAATAAGGTCGTCGAGGAGGGCGATGTCGATGGGGGCCAGACCTTCGAGCTGGTCTTTGCTGCCATCATGTGTGCGGAAGGCGAGGCGGAGCCAGAGGCCTTCGGTTCGGGGGCGGGCGAGGAAGGTACGGCGGGTGAGTCGTTCGGGGTTAAGGGAGTCAGTGAGGTTGAAGTCGCGGACGTAGCAGATGTGCTTTATCTCGTTGAGTGAGAGGGGAATGACATGGCCGCTGAGATCAAGCAGGTCGATGGATTTGTCGTGGACGAAAGCGGAGACGGAAAGATAGCCGGGGAGGGTATCTCCTGTGAATCGTCGCACGATGACCTTTTTATGGGAAGAGGACATGTTCTCGCGGATTGTCGCATGTGGAGGTGCGGGGATACGAAAAAGCTGAGTGAAGAGTAGTCAATTCGTCACTGCTGTGTTACATTCACATTTTGTGTCTTGCTTAACAGATCTTTCTAAACGGTTGATTCGTCTCGATTTATCAGTTTGGGCGCGTCCCGTTTAAGACCGGCTTGGAGCGAATGCAGCAGATATGGCCGATTATATCTATTTATTGGAAAATCGACTTTCGAAGGCGCAGCAAGCGGCGCTGGTAAAGGTACGCGAAGTTGCTCGTGCTAAAGGGCTTACCGTGTTTCTGGTGGGCGGAGCGGTACGTGACCTGACAAGCGGGTCGCCAGTGCGCGATCTTGATCTGGCGGTTCAGGGAAATGCGCTTAAGCTGAAGAAAGATATAGAGAAAGCTGGCGGTCACATCACCGGAGAGAATGAGCCTGGACAGGCGCTTTATGTGTCGTTTCCGGGTGGCGTGCGGATGGAGATCGGATCGACTTTATCGGTTACGTACCCGAAACCGGGAAAGCCGGTCGTGAAGCCCGCGAATATTTTGGAAGACCTGCGGCGACGGGATTTTACGGCGAACGCGATGGCGCTCTCGCTGAATCAGGGATCTTATGGGTTGCTGATGGATCCGCTGAACGGCGTGGCAGATATTGAGAACCGCGAGCTCCGGCTGGTGAGCAACTACGGGTTTATCGAAGACCCGGTTCGGATGATTCGCGCGGCCAGGTTCTCGGCCCGGCTAGGCTGGCAGATGGACGAGAAGACCCAGGCCCGGTATGAGACGGGTAAGCAGGAAGGGTACATCTCGGCGATGGATGAGTTTCATCGCGGATACGAGACGGAGGAGATCTTCCACGAGGAGGATCCGCTGCGAGTGCTGAAGCGATTGGAGGATGAGGGATGGATGAAGCACCTCTATCCGGCGCTGGCGTCGTCCAAGGCCAATGTGACCGAGCTGGAGAGGCTGCGGGACAGCCAGACGCAGTTGCAGTTGAGGGGAATTCACCCCGAGGTTGCCACGGCCAACTTCCCGTTGCTGACGGCGAAGATGACTCCCAAGGAGATGGCGGGGCTGAAGAAGAGCTTTGTGCGGCAGGGATTTGTGGCCGAGGTTGAAGCGCTTGAAGGCGAAGCCAAGGCGTTTGCTGCAGAGCTCTCAGGCAAGGGAGCGGCGACGCCGTCACAGGCTTGGAAGCTGTTGTATTCGGCCAAGCCGGAATCGATTCTTTGGGTAGCGCATACGACCAAGAGCGCACCGATCGTTGCGAAGTTCAAGGCCTTTTACAACGAGTGGCCTCAGGCAAAGCAGAAGATTCCATATGCCCTGATGCAGGAGATGCGCATTGTTCCAGAACTGCCGGGCTACGACGAGTTACTGGATAAGCTGTTCTTCGAGCTGATGGATAACAAGCTGGGTACCGTGGAAGAGATGAAGACTTATCTGGAGCCGTTCTCTCCGCCTGCTCCGCCTCCGCCAGTGCATCTGCGCAGGCCGCGTGCTCCGAAGAAAGATGCAAAGCCAGCGAAGAGCCGGAAAAAGGCTGCCGTTGTTGAGGGGAATGGGGAAGAGGCTGCCGTGGTTGCGCCGTTGCCGGTTGCTGCTCCAGCTAAGGCCGCTCCGGCTAAGGTTACACCGGTCAAGGCGCCCGCAAAGAAGGCTGCGGCTCCTGTGAAAGCTGCTCCTGCGAAGAAGGCCCCGGCGAAGGCTCCGGCCAAGAAGGTCGTGGCTAAGGCTCACGCGAAGAAAGCTCCGGCGAAGACTGTGGCCAAGGCTCCGGCCAAGAAGGTTGTGGCTAAGGTTGCGGTGAAGAAGGCTCCGGCGAAAAAGGCTGTGCCAGCAAAGAAGGTTGCGGCCAAGGCTGCTCCTGCAAAGAAGGGCGCGAAGGCAGCGAAGAAAAAAGGCCGCTAGATTAGCAGCCGAGTTTTATGAACAAAGGGCTTCGCTTCGGCGAGGCCTTTTTTCATTGGGTCTTTGAGGCGCGGCGGATGGAAATGACTACGAGCACCAGGACGCCAAGAGCGCTGAGCGCTAACCCTGATTCGCTAAGAAGCATGAGAGTGCGATACCACCACGGAAGGTCGGCCTTTCCGAGGCTTACCTGGGCCATGCCGTGAAGCATCGTTGCGATGGCGACGACGAGGGAGAGTGTGAATACGATAGCCAGCCACGGAACAAAAAGGCTACTCTTCTGCGGATTTGGAGCGTTTGGAATGGGTGGCGCCCTCCTCGGGCCAGTTTACATTCTCTCTTCGCAAGGGTGCGCGAAGGATGGGGCACCCGGCAAGCAGGTAACCGGCCGCTGTCTAAAGTCACCACACTGTTAGAACTGACTTTTAATCTTGCAGCTCGTCAAGATTGTGTTCTAAATGTGTCCAAGCGCTCGTCCACTGGGTTCATTTCTTCTCCTCAGAAGTCGATGTGAGCATCTCTTTGATTGCTCGCTTGTCTGTTGCGTAGTTGCTGTGAGCAGAGGTCGGGTTCTCAAACAACCATAACCAGTGGGTGGAGTTTCTGACGCTGTAGTTTTCGACGTGAATGTCACTGAGTGCGGGAACTGTCCACGTCAGCAGGTCGCTCGGATCATTCAGAGCAACGATTCGTGGAGGCTTGCATTCCTGCGACGCGTTGGGGAGGGACTTGAGATATTCGCACCGAGCCTTTCCCCAATCGCCGAGACGCGTCGCGATATTTCTTTCCGAAGGTCCATCCAGACCAACTAATTCCAACAATCGCAGTTGATTCGCGAAGAAGACCACCAAGGAAGTGCGCTTCAGTATCTCCCGGAGATCGTTTAGGGATTGCTCCGCTGCAGCTGGCTTTCCTGTTGATTGATCCATATCGAGGGCAGTGAAGATCAGATAACTCCCGAGGCTATGCGAGACGACAATGAATTCCTGATTGGCTCGAGGCTGGCCATTGTTGGCTTGGGATGCTCCGGGTGCGTCTGCAAGTGACTTCAGAATCAATTGCCGGATCCCATTGAGAATATAGGTTCGAAGCGGGCCGAGCGCCATAACGGCGTCAGAGAAAGCCCAGTCCATCAAATCGCTTTTCAACTGTCGGTTGGCCCTGGCACCTCGCGCGGGGAGTTGGCGAAGACGCGTAGCCTCATCCTTGGAGATCCAGTCGTACGACCTGAATCGCTGCGAAACGCCGGTATTCGGTTCACGAGTGGAACAGGTTTCAATTCTTGCTTTGCTTGGAGCGACAAGGGAGGCGTCGGCAGCGATAATCTGACGGCATTTGAGCGAAAAGGTCAGTGGCCACCAATTCAGCTCGTCGACGTACAAGGCTGGGCCATTGGAACGAGCGAGTTGAAAGTGAACCGCATAAGGGGCGGCCGCCTGCCATTCTTCCTGGCTCTTCCAAATCTGCTGGTCCATGTACTCGAGAGCCGGAACTGACGCACCAAGTTGAAACGCATCCTGGTCGGCGTAGTCCCACTCGCCAATAGGAGTGCCCTCAGGAGTTGTGCAATCCTTCAGATAGTCGCAAATGCTCTTTCTAAGCGTCCGCGAGTCGCGATCATGAGGGCCGTCGGATCCAATGCCGTGAATGTAGAAGATGTGTATTTCCTTGCCATCGGGATGTCGCAACTCCTCACCGAGAGACTTTGGCGATGGGGAAGGCACGACAGCAGCAGGAGTGGACTGAGCGGGACAGATCGCGGGGCTACAGGAAAGAATCAGCGTCAACATCCATGAAGCTAGTGCACTCGTCCCACGGCTTTTGATAGACAGGTAACTATTTGACTTTGAAGGAATATCGAAACTCTGGCGACCCACGATCCCGCAAGCGTTGCGCGCGTGGCCGCTTTGATCGTGAGTTTCTTCCATGGCTTCTCCATCTACAGAACTGGAAGACCGCCTCAGCGCGCGTTGACAGGCCGGACGCTCACTGAGAGGCTGCCTTATTGTTTTCAGCTAAGGTTCTGTTCGCCTCTCGGCGGTCCGGATAAGTATTGCTTGGTGTACTCGTAAGGCAACTGACATTTCTGACAGGTCAACATTCCACGTTCACTCGGTTTCGTCGCTCCCCAACACCCAAGGTGAAGAGGTACGAAGGTGCGCCTGACCAAAGCAAAAATGTGTTTGATGCATAGGGTACTCTTGGTTTATCGGGTTGATTTCTAAACAGGAGTAAGGGATGGGGATGATGCGGGTTTGGTCTGTTCTTGGTTTGGGGTTGGTGATCGGTGGGTCTGGCTGGGTGGGTGCGCAGGCAAAGGCAGATAAGAAGCCGGAGCAGCAGTTGGTCGTGACGGGAACGGCAGTAGCGCCGCCCACGGTGGTGCCAGCTGATTCGACTACAGAGGGAACAGTTACGGTGGGCGGGCAGGCGATTGCGTATAGGGCCGTGGCCGGGACGATAACGGTGGGGGCTACGGAACAGCAGGATGCTTTGCTGGGATTGGATGGGAAGCTGCTGGGGGATACGGGAGAGAAGATTTCCGATCCTGCTAAGCCGGAGGAGGCTCCGCCTGTCGCGCGGATGTTTTATACGGCCTACTTCAAAAAGGGAGCTCCTTCGGAAGAGCGGCCTGTGATGTTTCTTTATAACGGCGGGCCGGGCAGCTCGACGATGTGGCTGCATATGGGGAGCTTTGGGCCGAAGCGGGTGTTGACTACGGATACGCAGCATGATGCGGGCGCTCCTTACAAGATTGTGAGCAATGGGTACAGCTTGCTGGATGTGAGCGATCTTGTTTTTATCGACGCTCCGGGGACCGGGTTCAGCCGGATTATGGGCAAGGACAAGGAGAAGGCTTTCTGGGGAACGGACCAGGATGCGCATGCGTTTGATCGATTTATACGGCGTTTTTTGACGAAGTATGACCGGTGGAATTCGCCGAAGTATTTGTTCGGTGAGAGCTATGGAACTCCGCGGAGCGCTGTGTTGAGCGCGGCGCTGCAGAACGTGGATTTAAACGGAATTGTGCTGTTGTCGGCGATTCTGAGCTTTGATAACAGTGTGGACGGCCCAAAGTGGAATCCGGGAGTGGATCAGGCTTATGCGCTGGCGCTGCCTACGTTCGCGGCAAGCGCTTTTTATCATAAGAAGCTGCCTTCGCAGCCGGCGGCTTTGGAGCCGTTTCTTGCAGAGGTGGAGCAGTTTGCGCTGGGGGAATATATGGCTGCGCTGCTGCAGGGAAGCGAGTTGCCTGAGGCTCGAAAGCAGGCGGTGGCGGAGAAGCTGCATGGGTACACGGGATTGCCGGTGGCTTATCTGCTGAAGACGAATCTGCGGGTGCAGGGCGGGGCTTTCAGCAAGAATCTGCAGGACCCGGACGGACTAACGACGGGGCGGCTGGATACTCGGTACAAGGGGCCGGACTTCAATCCTACGAGCGAAGAGGCGGACTACGATCCGCAGAGTCAGGCGATTGCTTCGGCGTATACGACTGCGATCAATCACTATCTGCGGACGGAGCTGAAGTACGGCGCAGAGCAGACGTACAAGCCGGGCGCTTATACGGACGCGACGTTTAGCTGGGATCTGCGGCATCAGGCTCCGGGCGGGCCTCCGGTGGGCCAGGGAGAGGGCGGCACGAATGTGATGCCGGACCTGGCGGTGACGATGAAGGCGAATCCAAAGATGAAGGTGATGTTGGCGGGTGGGTATTATGATCTGGCTACGCCTTATTTCGAAGGGAAGTTCGAGATGCATCATCTGCCTATCCCGAAGAGTTTGCAGTCGAATATCAGCTACCACTACTATCCCGCGGGCCACATGGTCTATGTGAATGATGGAGTGCTGAAGCAGTTCCATGACGATGTGGCTGCGTTTATTCGCGGGACGGAGACTGGGAAGTAGGCGCTAAAAGATTGTAGATGGGAGGGCCGGGCCTTTTGGTTCGGCCCTTTTTGTTTTGAGTTGCAGGTAGCTGTCCAAAAACTCAAGGCTTAGTCAGGTTCGTGCGGAGGAGAGGGATTTAAGAACAGGCAAAGGCAAGAGCAAAGACTAAATACAGGGATCCTTCACTACGTTCAGGATGACGACGTAACTTAATGATTCAGGATGACGACGTAAACTCAATGATTCGGTGATCTGCTTCTTGCAGCAGTGGTCAGCGACGTCGCTTGAAGATGGTCAGTGTGCCTACAAAAAATACGCCAGCCGTCACCGTTAGCAGGACGATCGCATGCCTGTAGGCGCGCTGGGTTGATCGTGGGGTGGCGCTGGCGCTATCGCGGCATTGGGCGCAGCCTTGTGCGTGGATTGTTGCTGAGGCGATGCCAAGTACGGCGATCAGGATGAGCCTGATTAGGATGGGGCGGCGGAAGTTCATTGGAAGAAGACGAGGAGGGCGAAGAGGAAGATCCAGAAGAGACCCATGGCGTGCCAGTACCAGGCGGTGCAATCGACGAGGATCTGCCGGGTTTCAAGTTGGCGCGACTTGTAGAGGCCGACGAGCGTAACGGTGAGAGCTGTGATGCCGAGGAAGAGGTGGATAGCGTGGGTGTAGGTGATGAGGAAGAAGAAGTGGCTGCTGGGATTGGAGCGGAAGAAGACGTGTTCCGCGGCGAGCTGACTCCAGCCGATCCACTGGCCGGCGAGGAAGAGGAGACCAAGAACCGTGGTCGCGGAGACCCAGGGAATAGCGCTGCGTGTGATCGGCTTGCCGAGGCCTAGCCACTCGTCCATGACATCGTTCTCGCGGAACATGTGGCGGCGGGCTATCTCTACAGTAACGGAACTAAGAAGGAGGATGGCAGTGTTGAGCCAGAGGATGGGTGGAATAACGGTGGGGAGCCACTCGTTGATGTACTGGTTGTAGGCGTTGTAACGACCGCTCGACTGCGAGACGAAGAAGGCGCTGACGATGGCGACGAAGAACATGAGGTCGCCGGCGAGAGCGAAGAAGATGGCGAGGCGGGCGCGGCCAAGGTTCTCGCGTGGGCCTCGACGGCCCTGGGGACGATCGTTCCAGTTGTCGTTGTCTCCACCGCCGCCGGTGCGCTTATCTGTCGGCGGACGACGGCCGTGACCACTGTCGTGATCTTCAATGCGGCGCTTCTTCTCGCGTTCGGTATTGAGAGGCGTGATGGTCGGTGGCATAGGAACCGCTTTCAACGCGCGCGTTGTGGAAAGCTTACTCCGGTTTTGACTCCGCGGGCAGATCGACCGTTATTTTGTTCTCCCACTGAGGGACAAAAGTATCTCCTGATGGAGAGCAGATGTAAAGGCATGGCGTGTGGTGGACGGTAATTACTACATCTGATGCCTGGGGTCCAGCGTTCGGATGCAAGAAAGGGTGCCATTCGAGTGTAGTGGCCTGCCAGGGGTTTGTTGGGGCGACGTCTCCGTGGCGCAGACTGCGGACGAGATTGATGAAGAAGATGATCTGAGCGGCGGCGAGAAAGATAGCCGCGTAGGTGATAAGCCGGTTGAGGGGGATGGTCGTGGCTAAGAGATGACCTGCGGGGCTGAGCGATCCTCCTGGGCCGGGGATTCCGGTGAGTTGGGCGTAGTGGCGGGGTTGGCCAGCTAGGCCGGCCAGGTGCATGGGCAGGAAGGTGGCGTAGGCTCCGAGCAGGGTGAGCCAGAAATGAAGGCGGCCGAGGGGCTCGGACATGAGGCGTGCTGGTTTGCCGCGATGGGCGGTCATTAGAGGGAACCAGTAGTAGGTGGCGGCGAAGAGGGCGAAGACTCCAGCCATGGCCATGATGAGGTGGAAGTGGGCTACGACGAAGAAGGTATTGTGAAGGTACTCGTCGAGGATGGGCTGGGCGAGGATGGGGCCGGTGAGGCCTCCGGTGATGAAAAGAGAGACGAAGCCGAGTGAGAAGAGCATCGCAGTGGTGTACTGCGGGCGGCTGCGCCAGGTGGTTGCGATCCAACTGAGGACTTTGGCGGAGGCAGGGAGGGCGATGGCCATGGTCGAGATGGAGAAGGCGGAGCTGGCGAAGGGGTTGAGGCCTGCGACGAACATGTGATGGCCCCAGAGGAGGATGCCGAGAAAGCCGATGAGCAGGGTTGTGGCGATCATGGTTCGGTAGGCAAAAACGCGGCGGTGGCTGAAGTTTGCCAGCAGCATCGAGGTGAGGCCCATGCCAGGAAGGATGGCGATGTAAACCTCGGGGTGTCCGAAGAACCAGAAGAGATGGAGCCATAGGAGCGGGCTTCCGTTGCCCTTTGTGTGGAGGATTCCATTGACCAGGTTTCCGGTGGGGAGGAAGAAGCTGGTTCCGACGTGGCGGTCGCAAAAGAGAAGAAGAAGGGCGGCGAGAAGGACCGAGAAGGCGATGATGCTTAGGAGCGCGGCTGTGAACCAGCCCCAGACCGTCAAGGGGAGACGGTCCCACGTCATGCCTTCGCATCGGAGGCTGATTATTGTTACGAGAGTGTTAATTGCAGAGATCGTGGATGCGATTGAGAATAGTGCGATGCTGGCGAGCCAGAGATCCATGCCGAGAGCCTGGCCGGGGCCAGCGGAGGCTACCGCGCTGAGGGGTGGGTAGGCCGTCCAGCCGGAGATGGCGGAGCCTCCTGGTGCGAAGGTGGAGCTTAGGAGGACAAGTAAGGCGATGGCTGTGAGCCAGAAGCTGGCGGCGTTGAGGCGCGGGAAGGCCATGTGGCGCGCGCCGATCTGGGCAGGGAGGATCAGGTTTCCGAAGCCGCTCTGCGGGGCCGTCGTAAGCACGAAGAAAAGCATGATGGTGCCGTGGATGGTGACCAGGGCAAGGTAGTCTTCGGGCAGGATGGGGCCGTGCAGCGGCAGAGACCAGTCGGGCCAGACGAGATGGATGCGCATCAGCAACGACAGCAGGGTTCCAATGACTACGGAGATCAGGGCGAGGATTAGATATTGAAGACCGATGGTGCGGTGGTCGGTGGTAAAGATACTTTGACGGCGGCGATGTGGGTTCATGGCTGGGCCGCCTTTTGTTTTGTGGCTAGCCATTGAGCGAACTCGGCTGGGGATAGGACGCGCACGGTGGCGTTCATGCGGTAGTGACCGAGGCCGCAGAGTTGAGTGCAGAGGACTGCGTAGGTTCCGGGCGTGGTCGGGGTGAAGTGGACGTGGATGGTGTGGCCGGGAACGGCGTTCTGTTTTAGACGCATCTCGGGGATTGAGAAGCCGTGGATGACGTCCTGTGCGCGAAGGTGAAGGTCTACTTCGCGGTTCGCGGGAAGGACGAGCTCGGAGGTAATGAAATCGTCGGCGCTGTGAGGATCGGTTGGATCGATACCGAGGGGATTGCCTTCGCCGGGAGCGACCAGTTGGGGCTTCGTGACGCCGAAGGTGGCGTCAGTGCCTGGATAACGGAAATACCAGGCGAATTGGACTCCTGTGACCTCGATTTGAAGCGCAGCCGGGTCGGCTCCGGTGTAGCGGGAAGCTGCCCAGAGACTTTCAGCTTTCACGGTAAGGAGCGCAAAGAGAAGAGCGAGGATGGCCAGCGGGAGGTATTCGATTCGCCAAAGGTCTTTGAGCTCGGTGGTGCGGCGACGCAGCAGACCTACGATGAGAAGGAGGTGCGCAAGGGTCAGGAGGGCGAGGATAATCCAAAGATTGAGAAGGAGATGGCGGTCCAGTGTTGCACCATGCACGCTGGCGTTGGAGGGGAGCCACCATGGGAGAGACAGGACTGCCGCCGTATGGAAGATGGGGGACACAGTTCAGGATAACGCGACGTGAACGTCATTGACGCGATGCGTTGTCGTCGAGTTCGACAGGAGAAGGTGCCGTAGGGAAGGAGAGGGAAAAGGTCGGGCAAGGTTTGTGTCGATCGTTGACCCAGCAGGGGAGGATTATGTTGGCAGCGGCACGTACGGCGGCGTCTTCCTGATCGTTGGCAGCTATCTGACGGAGATGGGCCTGTGTTGCGGTGAAGACCTCGTCGGGAAGCTGTAGTTCGGGGAGATCGTGGATGACTGCAACCCTGACGCTGGTCCTTGGGACATCGAGAATGCGAGCGACGGCAGTGTCGATTTCTTCGCTATGCATCAGAGCGTGTGCGATGGCGTCGATGGAGCTGACGAGAGATTCTGGCGTGTGGTCCGGCCGGTTGATGAATGCGATGACTGCGGTGACGACGGCGGGACGTTGCGGGCCGAGACGTACAAGGTCGAAGATGACGCTGGAACCAACGGAGCTTACCGCATCTTCGCGCTTGAGGAAGGCGATGAGGGGAGGGAAGACAGCATCTGGGGGTTTTATGACAAAACCACCGAGAACGCTCGCGGTTGTGCTGCGTATGTGCGTGTCGTCGTCGGTAAGGTGGGCGGCTATGCGAGGAATCTCCGGCTCAAGGAGGGGAAGAGCATCGCCGCGGAGGGTATGGTCAGGATTGGAGCGGCTTTCGATGGCAACGATGCTGTCGAGCGCCAGTGTCCTGACGGCTGGATTCTTGTCATCGACGGCTTGCATGACGTCGGGTAAGACGTCTTTTATGTCGGAGAGAGGCGCCTTTCCAAGCGCTTCGGCCAGATTAAGGACCGAGTTAAACGTAGCGGCGGTATCGCCGGCGTTAGCTCGGACGATGCATTCTTTGAGCAGTCCATCCAAAGAAGGTGACGTTTGAGAGTTGGCTGGCAGAGGTAAGCCCGTAATGGACACAAGAAACAATCCTGCGAGCAGAACTGTTCGAGAGCGGAGCTTTTTACGCACGCAATATCTCCGTGGGAAGCGCGTCATGGTCAATCATGCCCTGCAATGTAAAGAAAGGCAACAAAGGATTTAGTGGATAAGATTCAGGAAGAGCTGATGAACCCGATGGTCGCTGCTGAGTTCGGGATGGAAGGTTGCAGCGAGAAGATGGCCCTGTCGAACGAGCACGGGATGCTGGTCGCGGGAGGCGAGGATTTCAACTTCGGGGCCAGTGCGAGTGATGCGGGGGGCGCGGATGAAGACCATCTCGAGCGGGCCACCTTCGAGCCTGGTGGGTGCGGTGAGAATGGTGGAATCGATCTGGCGTCCGTAGGCGTTTCGTTCGACAGTGATGTCGAGCGCTGCTAGTGATTTCTGGACGGGATTCTGGACGTCCTTGGCCAGGAGGATGGCGCCGGCGCAGGTGCCGAAGGTGGGCGTGGTCTGGACGAAGGTCTTGAGGATATCGAAGAAGTTGTGGCGCTCGAGGAATTTGAGCATCGTGGTGGACTCGCCGCCGGGCATGATGAGGCCGTCGATACCTTCGAGGTCGGCGGGGAGACGGACGAGCTTTGGCGTTGCGCCCAGAGTGCGGAGGGCTTTGGCGTGGGCTTCGTATGCGCCTTGCAGGGCGAGGACGCCTATGGTTCGGTTCCTGCTCGCTGACTTATGTTCTTGTGTGCTCACCTGGTCCCCCACCCTCCCCGTCAATATTGCGCAAAGTATTCCAAAATGAAGGTTTAGTCGCGTACTTTGGCCTGCCCCAGCCGATGCGTCGAGCTAAAGTATTGTAAATAATAGGTTTTTTGCGGAATCGCTTTTCTCAATGTCAAAAGTGCCTATTCCATTATAGAGAATGGGGAGGGTAGTTTGTGCAATTGGGGAACACATCAAGAAAAGGAAATTTATGTAATGCGCCGGGAGACTGGCAAGGACCCTAGGATGGAACAAAGAAAGCTGTGGCCGCGATCCCTGATTATCGCGGCCACAAGCCGGCTACCTCAATGAGTGATATGGGCTTCAAAGGGTTGTGGATCACCCAGTCGACCATCGGACCACGCCGCGTAATCTACCTCGCCAGTAAACGGCACTCCGGTACTCGCCACGGCACCCACATAATTATCAGTGTAATCACCGAAATTGGGAACGATGTCAGAGCTCACCGCATTCCAATCTGACGCTACGTTTGTGATCTTGATGTTCGCAGGCGTTGCAGTTGTCAGCGGATTTATTCCAACAGCCTCGTACAAGTTCGTGATCGCAGTTGCTGGCGTCGCCCGGCCGTACCAGTTAATGTAGAGGTTGCCGTCATCATCGGTGTTGCGCATCCCAGGCAGGAATTGCCAGCCCTTTCCTGCTGTCTTGGCGTTATCTACGACGACGGGCTCCAACTGCACCGGATTCGGGAATGCATGCCCGACTGACCAGCTCTGCAGGAGTATGTCCCCGGATGGCTTGAACCTCGCATCGTTCCACACGATGCTCACTGTTCCATGAGCGGAACTGATCGCTATCCGCGGAAAGTCATTCATCGGGAAGCGATTGTATCCAGGAATAAAGGCCGCGGACATCGAAGTCACCAATTGCGCGGTGTTGGAAAACGAACCCGTGCAGGAGCTAGGGCCTGGCAACGTTAGACAGGAGTGCGGAATACGCGTGACAACCTCTTTCGTGGGATCGGTTGCGCAGGGGCCGACAGCAAAGGCGCTCGGCCAGTTGTGCTCGTAGGCAACGTAGACATCACCGGTCTTGACATCGACTGCAGGATAGGCACCCTCGTTCTCGCAAGAGTTGGGATCAGGCGGGGCCACAACGAGGTAGATTGGTCCATTGCTGTCTCCGTTCGAGCACACCGGCTGCATCGGGTTGTTGGTCAGATCGCAGGCGGCCAAAGCGATGGAGTCGCCCGCCCCGAAGTCGGAGTACGAGATATAGAGTCTGCCTCTCAGGGGATCAATGGTCGCAAAGTCTTTATCGAGAGAAGAGAACCCGCCCGACCCTGTTGGGCTGGTCGCTACCACTGTCGGCTGTCCGCACCCGAGGGTGGCCGAGGTACCGGAGCCAATCACCTGGCATGCGGTAACAGCTACTTCTAGTCCATTAAGAGTAGCGAACAGGCTGGAGATATAAAAATAGTGTTGTCCTTGAAACTCCCAGGTCTCCACGCTGGGGTCGCCCTCGTAAAGACTACTGGCGCAGTTGGCATTGGGGAGACCACCGAGATCGGTGAAGGAGGCACCTTTATTGTTGGAGAATCCAAACCCTGTACCTTCTTCTTTACTGTTTGGGGATGGACAGGGGGCAAACAAAGCAGTGGCATCGTTCCAGGCCTCTACCACATACTGGCCAGCAGCGGCGATCGAGGTCTCGGATTGACCAAAAGCCAGCGTCCCGTTCGGCGATATGTCTTCGCTGGGATTAGCAGCATCCACGTTCTTAATCTTAGTCGTTGGGCTCGCCAGGATTTGAGGGCGGGTAGCGAAGGTCAATTGGGATCCGAAACAGTACAGTTGCGCGCCCTGCGAAGCGTGGATCTTTCCGGTGGGGTTCAGGCTGGGGTTATATAGGTTTTTACAGAACTTGGTTCCTATTCCCATTGGCTTTTTCGTTTGCGCGTTCGCGGTGAATGGAATGAGGGTAACGATCAGCAGCGCCGTCGCGCCGCTGAGAAACAGGGAAAATCGCCTTGCAAAAGTGGACATAAACTATTCCTCCTTGCTAAAAAGCATTTCCGTTTTTGGGACTTCCAGATAGGCTGCGTTTGTGCAGCAGCCGATGAAATCCGTTTTGATCGATGCTGGAAAAAACACGGTTATCGAAGTGGCGACACTCTGATCCAGTTTTCCGTTCTTAGGGGCACTCGCAGAACCGCAAGCATCGCCGCAGTCAAGACACTCAGACCAGGAGGGATGCGGCAGATACACTGCGTCGGTGCCCTTTTGGACCGAATGGCATCGTAAACTTCAAATTGTGTACTGGGGCCTGGGTGCTGTATCTGTGGGAGTAGGGTAATTTACCTGGGAAGGCGGGAGATCAGGTTTGCCGCAAAACACCCTCAGTAGGTTATTTGACAATCGAGGGCGAGCCATATTTGCATGTTTTTTCTTCTTAAGTCAAGGACCTTCCTAAGGTCGGCTTCCAGTCCATTTCTCTGATACTGGAAACCGGCAGATTCCTGTTACAAGTCGAATTAAGCGATCTTGATCTCGCTGTCTCGAAGTAAGTTACAGGGGGATTGATATTCTGCAAATCAGGCTGAAAGCCCAGTGCTTAATCCAGGACTCCGGACTTTGCAGTGATGTCGAGCGCGGCGAGTGGTTTTTGAGCAGGATTCTCGACGTCTTTGACGAGAAGAGCGATGGAGTTAAGTGGGCGCGACGGAGAGGGCATTTGATGCCGGGTCTCCATTTCAGGTGGCCAGTGTTAGTAGGGTTTTCCTTTCCTTTATTGCTTCTTCATGTCTTGTCTATCTCTTGTTTATGCCTTGTTCATATCGGGCCAGCAGACTGCATCTACGGAGGCAGCAAACTAAACTTCATGATGTTTAAAAAACGGGGATGGATTACGGCCGCAGCTGTGCTGATGGCCGCGGGGATTGGTGCGACGATTGTGGCGTGTTCAGACAATGGCAGCAGTTCCAGTCAGAACGCCAGTCTTGTATCGGGCAAGGTCAAGCATGTTTGGGTAATTACGCTTGAAAATGAAAACTACTCAACAACCTTCGGGGCAAACACGAAATCGCCCTATCTTGCCAACACGCTGACGTCACAGGGTGCGCTGCTTAGTGGCTACTACGGCACAGGGCACGTCTCGCTCGATAACTATGTAGCCATGCTGAGTGGACAGCCCGGCACTCTGCAGACGGTCGCTGATTGCACTACCTACAACGATTTTAACCAGACGGGTACTACCTTCCAGGACCAGCTCCCGGTGGGTACCGGATGCGTTTATCCGGCGACTGTAAAGACACTGCCCGACCAGTTGAAGGCGAAGGGGCTGACGTGGAAAGGCTACATGGGCGACATGGGGAACGATCCTGCCCGTGAGTCTGCGACGTGCGGCCATCCGGCGTTGAATGCGGTTGACCATACACAGACTGCTGAGGCGCCATCGGCGGCGGTACCGTTGGGCGATCAATATGCAACACGACACAATCCATTTATGTACTTTCACTCGATCATCGATTCGCCGGATTGCCAGTCCAATGTCGTGAATCTGGACAGTAACCTGCAGAACGATCTTGCGAGTGTATCGACTACGGCAAACTTCAACTTCATTACGCCGAGCCTGTGCGACGACGGTCACGATGCTCCGTGTGTCGATGGGCGTCCCGGCGGGCTGGTTTCTGCTGATGCCTTCCTGCAGAAGTGGATCCCAATCATTATGGCCTCTCCGGCGTATAAGGCCGATGGGCTTATCATCATCAACTTTGATGAGAGTACTTACGGCAGTGTGGTTCCATCGTCGACCGGGGTTACGATTACGTTCAACGGTGGCATTTGCTGCGGTGAGCTGCCCGGACCAAACCTCGGGACCTATCCGCAGACCAACACGATTGCAGTGGGTAGCGCGAAGTATGTGCTGACCTACACGAACTATGGCGGAGACAACACAGGTGCGGTACTGCTGTCACAGTTCATCAAGCCGGGTACGGTGACGACGACAGGCTACAACCACTACTCGATGCTACGGAGCATTGAAGATATCTTCGGGCTTGACCATCTCGGTTATGCTCAGGAACCCGCGGCTGGAAGGTTTGGGGCCGATGTCTTTACTGGTCTCTGATTCTCTGTATGTGATCTGCGGCGCCGAAAACTCGGCGCCGCAGATTTTTAAACTGTTGCGATATGTCTCTTTTGCTCTTGTTGAAATCGATTCAGTTTCAGAACCATCGCGCCAGGAGGAACACACTTCTGGTGGTGCTGATGAGTAGTCTTGCATCGACGCTCTGTCTTGTTGGCTGCACCTCGAAACCTGCGGTGCGACAAGCAGCGGATGCGGCAAAACCGGCTGTTCACGAATTGTCTCCAGCTGCGAGCCTTGGGCGGCTGATCTTCTTCGATCCGACACTATCAGCCTCTGGTCGCCTTGCATGTTCTAGTTGCCACGACCCTGAACATGCTTATGGGCCAGCAAATGCGCTGGCTGCGCAGTTCGGTGGACGGAATCTCGATCATCAAGGCGCACGGGCTGTGCCTTCGCTGCGTTACACGCTGCTACATGTGCCACTATGGCACCAGGAACGGGCGGCGAGCCGCATGGAGAGACTTGAAGAGCTTGCCCGGAGCGATAATCCTCCGACGGGAGGATTGGGCTGGGACGGTAGGTTCAACACACCGGCGGCACAGGCTGCCTTTCCGCTGCTCAACCCCGACGAGATGGCGAATGTTGACGCGGAGCGTGTTGCGTCCGCGGTTAGGAATGCGCCGTATGCGGCGGAGTTTCGGCGAGTGTTTGGGGAGCATGTACTGGAGGATCCGCAGAAGACTCTGGCCGCGATAGGAACGGCTGTAGAGCGATTTCAGTTTGAGGATCAAAGCTTTTATCCGTTCAGCAGCCGGTTTGATCAGTGGCTGGATGGACGCGCTACGCTTACCGAGGCGGAACAACGGGGGCTGGCGTTGTTCAATGACCCGGCGCGGGGAAATTGCGCGAGTTGTCACCTGAGCCAGCGTGGGGCTGATGGTTCTCATCCGATATTTACGGACTTTCAGTTTGAAGCACTTGGTGTGCCGCGGAATTCGGAGCTAAAGGCGAATCGCAAAGCTGGGTACTACGACATGGGACTGTGCGGGCCGGTGCGTAAGGATCAAGGAAGCGAACGTGGGTTTTGCGGGATGTTCCGCACACCGACGCTGCGGAATGTCGCTACGCGAGGAGCGTTCTTTCATAATGGGAGGTTTCATTCACTGCGGGAGGCGCTGGAGTTTTATGTGGAGCGCGATACGAATCCGGAGAAGTGGTACGGCAAGGGACCGGGCGGAAGAGTTGAGAAGTTCGACGATATACCGGCGGCTCTGCGGGGGAATGTCGATGTGGTGGATGAACCGCTGACACGGCATCCGGGGCAGGCTCCGGCGTGGAATGCGCGTGATATCGATGATGTTGTGGCTTTTTTGAAGACGCTGACCGATGCGGATGCGAAAGGGCCTGTCCCGCATGGATCAAACTGACTAGCGGCCGGTTGTTACCAGCCGCGGGTTTGCATGAGGTGTTGTTCTTCGATTGCGGCGGCGGCGAGGCCTTTCATGGTGCCGGTGACGGCTTCGCTGGCTTCGGCGACGATCTTTGGGTCGTTGTAGTGGGTGGTGGCGATGACGATGGCCTTGGCGCGGGAGACTGCTTCAGCGCGCTCAACGGGATCGTTTTCGACGTCAAGAGGCGTGGCACGCTCCTTCATGAAGATACCGGAGCCTACGAAGACAGATTCGGCGCCTAGCTGCATCATGAGGGCAGCGTCTGCGGGGGTGGCGATGCCGCCGGCGGAGAAGTTGGGCACGGGGAGCTTGCCGACTTTGGCGACCATGCGGACGAGCTCATAGGGCGCGCCGTGGACCTTGGCGGCGTTGTAGAGTTCGGAGTCATCGAGAACGGTGAGGGCCTTGATCTCGCGGACGATCTGGCGCATGTGCTGGACGGCGTGGACGACGTCGCCGGTGCCGGGCTCGCCCTTGGTGCGGATCATGGCTGCGCCTTCGGCGATGCGGCGAAGGGCTTCGCCAAGGTTGCGGGAGCCGCAGACGAAGGGTGTGGTGAAGGCGTGTTTGTCGATGTGGAAGGTTTCATCGGCTGGGGTGAGGACCTCGGATTCGTCGATGAAGTCGACGCCTAGCTCCTGCAGGACCTGGGCCTCGGCGAAGTGGCCGATGCGGGCCTTGGCCATAACGGGAATGGAGACAGCCTTGATGATCTGCTTGATGAGCTTGGGGTTTGCCATGCGGGCGACGCCGCCTTCGGCGCGGATCATGGCGGGCACGCGCTCGAGAGCCATGACGGAGATGGCGCCGGCTTCTTCGGCGATGCGTGCCTGTTCGACGTTCATCACGTCCATGATGACTCCACCTTTAAGCATCTCGGCCAGACCGGTCTTGAGGCGAAGGGATGGGGAGCTGAAGTTGCCGTTGGTGGTGTGGTCTGCCATGACGAATCTCCTTACAAGGCGCGGTCTTGTGAGTTTTTCAGGACGTTTGCCGCTGGAATCTACAGTTTATCAGCTTTGTTGGCGCTCGATGAACTTCCCTTGTTCGTGTTGACGAACGATAGGCCCAAGCGATGAATTTGTCTGAAAATTCAACGTTGATTGATATGGCGTGCTGGATAGATGAGGCAAGCTGCGCGTACGGGGTAGTGTGTGCGTACGGTACCGGAGGTGTAGATGGAAGCTGAGCTGACGGTTGTGATTCCAGCAAAGAATGAGGCTGCGATGCTGCCTCGACTGCTGAAGTCACTGTGCCTGCAGGATTATGAAGGCATGGGTGTGACGCGTGTGATTGTGGCCGACGCGGGGTCTACCGATGGCACGGTCGAACTGGCGCTGAGCTTTAGAGACCGGTTGGCCGTGGAGGTGATTCCAGGTGGCCTGCCTTCTGTGGGTCGCAATGCGGGAGCAAGGCTGGCGACGACGAAGTATGTTTTGTTTCTGGATGCGGATGTTGAGCTGCCGGAGCCTACTCTACTGCGGAGGGCATTGTGGCGGATGCGGCGTCGGAATTTGCATCTGGCAACGACGAATATTGCATGCCGAGAGGGCAGCTTTTTCGATGATGCGCTTTATGCGGGCAATAACCTGATGCAGTACATCGGGTCGTTCTTGAAGCCGTTCGCTACCGGGATGTTCATGTTGTTTGACCGTGAGGCCTTCTGGGCGCTGGGCGGATTCAATGAACGGGCCTTGTTTGCGGAGGACTATCTATTGTCGAAGGGCGTGGCGCGGACGCGGTTTCGGATTGTCCGGGGTAAGGTATTGACGACGAATCGCCGCTTCCAGAAGCTAGGGCACGGGCGAATGGTCTGGATGTTCTTCAAGACCATGATGCATAGCTGGGACGACGGATACTTTCTGCGTGACCAAGGTTATTGGGGAGAGGCTGAGATTTAAAACTAGCTTTCCGGTGCAGTAAGGCCGACCTTTGCGAGGGTGGCCTGATCGATCACGATGAAGACTCCTTTGGCCCTGGCGAGCACCGTACCGTCGGTCCGTTGAAGCTCGGCCTGGTGGAAGAGTTTACGGCCTTCGCGGCTGAGGTGGCGGCTGACAAGGACAAGGGGCTGGAAGAGCGGCGCAGGGTGGAGGTAATCGACCTCCATGTGACGGGTCATCGCGAGGACGTTGAGTGGACGGTTGAGTTTGCTCATCGCTTCGTCAAGAAGAGTGGCGACGATGCCGCCGTGGATGTAGCCGGGGGGGCCTTCGTGGAGGCGGTCTAGCTGGAGGTGGGCTGTTGCGATGGTAGCTTCTGCGCTACTTTCGGTGGTGAAAACGAGGTGCAGACCCTGAGGGTTGGCCGGACCGCAGCCGAAGCAGTAGTTGGCACGCTCGTCGAGGGTTGGATTGCCGTCCATGGAGGCCGGGGTGTGGCGGGTTGTATCGGGGATGGGCATGGGTCTCCGTGGCTTGCACGGTAGCACATTCGAGGGACAGAGATGAATAGTTGTTCATCCCAGGAATCTGCGGTTTATGAGGTGCAGGCTTCGATGATGGCTTGGCCGAATCGTTCGATTTTTTCGAGATTAAGGCCAGTGATGGTTTTGAGTTGGGAGATGGTTTTGGGTTGAGCTAAGACAATATTGCGTAGGGTCGTGGAAGCTAGGACAAAGAACTGGGGAACGCCTAGTTTTTCGGATTCGGCTTTGCGCCAGTCGTGAAGGCGTTGGTCTAGGGCTTGTTGAGTCGAGGTGAGTGTTTCAGAGGGTTTGGATTCGGCGGGACGTGGCCGGTGAAATTCTTCAGCAGTTTTTGTTGGCGAAGATTCTGCTCGGCGAGTAGAGGGTGTGGATTTGGACTTGGTTGAAGCAGGTCGTACTCGAGTGACTTCGCCGTATTCACCAGGAACGGCGCGGTCGTCGCAGAGAGCGCATATGGCTGCGCCGTATCGGTCTGCTTTGTCGGGTCCGATACCGGAGATGTTGAGAAGCTCGGGAATCGTGCGCGGTTGCGCTTGAACAATGGAGCTGAGGACAGAGTCGGAGAGAACGATGAAGGCTGGTTTGCCGGTCTTTGCGGCTTCGGTTTTACGCCAATCGCGAATGCGTTGTTCGAGAGCTTTCTGATCAGGAGTATAGGTTTTGGCAGCTTGGTCGCGTTCGATTTTGGAAGCGCGTGGCTTGGCGGTTTTGCTAGAGCGGCCTCGTGAAGATGATGCCGTGAAAGCAGAGGTGTCTTTCAGCAAAAGATCGGGAGGCAATGGGCCAGTGAGCGTGCGACCTTCGTGAGTGAGAGACGCTCTCTTGAAGGTGATGAGGTTACCCTCGGGATTGGTCCACTGATCGGTCGTGAGGGTGACGAGGCCGGAGCGTGTGAGGGCATCGAGAAGCATATCGAAGCCTTTCCGGTCCGCGGCCGGTGTGTTGCGGAGTGGGCCTGTCGAGAGCTCGGTGTGTAGCTTGCCGGTGGCGCGGGTAGTCCCGTCCAAGGCGCGAAGGATGGCGCGAAGTTGACGATCTTCCTCAGCGGTTGGAGGACGGAAGGTCTGCGCGGTCGATTGGGTGGGAGCGCAGAAATCGCAGTGACCGCAGGGGCGGAGGCCATCGGCGGTGTCGCCAAAGTGTTGGATGAGAGCGGACATGCGACATTGCTGCGATTCCGCGAACTGCATCATGCGGTCAATCTGGCTGCGGCGGAAGTTAACCTGCTCGTCGTAGCCCTTTCGCCAACTGGTTGAGCCGGTCGTACGAACGTTGCCTTCGATATTGATGGAGGCTGCTCCCTGAGCAGCTAATTTTTCCACGGCGCGGTCGAAGGTCTCGGCATCCATCTTGAGGCGCTGACGCAGGAGGTCCGGCATCTGATAGTCGTCGCTAAGGATGGCCGCGACGCGGGAGAGTTCCGTGGGGGGCGGGTAGTCACGCTCGAGGAAAAAGTCATGCATCTTGCGGTCGGCAAAGGAGTGCAGGAGGACCGTGCGCGAAGGAAGGCCGTCGCGTCCGGCACGGCCGATCTCCTGGTAGTAGGCTTCAACGCTGCCGGGCAGTGCGGTGTGGACGACGGTGCGGACGTCGGCTTTGTCGATGCCCATGCCGAAGGCGATGGTGGCTACGACAACTTCAAGTTTGCCGCTGAGGAAGTGGTGCTGAACTCGCTCCCGAGTACCGGGGTCGAGTCCGGCGTGATAGGCAGCGGCGCTTCCGCCTAGTTTGGAAGCAAGCTCTTCAGCAGCTTTCCGCGAAGGTGCGTAGACGATGGCTGGGCGATTGGATTTTTCTTTGAGGAGATTGGCGGTGAACTCGTTACGGCGGGGTTTGGAGAGTTCGACGACCTCGATGGCGAGGTTGTGACGGCGAAAGCCGTGGATGAAGAGAGCCGGCTGGCTGAGCCGAAGTTGGGCAACGATGTCCTTCTGGACAGTGGGGGTCGCGGTGGCTGTGAGAGCGATGACCGGAGCCGGGCGAAGGGAAGGGAGGTAATCGCCTAAAGTGCGATAGTCAGGACGAAAATCGTGACCCCAGGCGGAGATGCAATGCGCCTCATCGATAGCGACGAGGGCGGGTTTGCGTTTGGCAAGCATCTCAGGAAAACCGGGAACACGCATGCGTTCGGGCGCGATAAAGAGGAACTGAAGCGTACCGTCGAGGTAGTCGCGGCAAGCCTGACGGGCCTCGTCGCGGGATAAGCCGGAGTGAATGCGAGCGACGCGAAGGCCGGCGGCTGAGAGCTTCGCGGCCTGGTCGTCCATAAGAGCAATAAGGGGGCTAATGACGAGAGCTGTCCCGCCACGCGCGATCGCGGGGAGTTGATAGCAGAGGCTCTTGCCTGCGCCGGTAGGCATGACGAGGAGAACGTCGCGGCCATCGGTCGCGGCGCGGCAGACGGCCTCCTGGTTGGCGCGAAAGGAGGCGAAACCAAAGGTCTTATGGAGTAGAGAGGAGAGATCCATGAACGCTAGGACAGTTTCGCATATTCTTTGCCTTTGAGAGAAAGAGTACGGAGGGAAGGAATAAGAAGAGACACGTTGGCGCTCTGGAACAATGCAGGTCAAAACATCTGGAAGTTCATTTTGACCGGTGTCTCTGTAGGAACCGGCTTGCCTTCGAAGATTCCTGGCTGGAACCGATATTGACTGACCGCATCGATCGCTTTTTGATCGAGAGTGTGAGCCGCCGCTCGGTCCTTTTTGCTGGTGAAATTGTCGGCTGCAGACTTAATGACTTGAACCTTCTCGACGTGACCGTCTACAGCGACGACGAGCTGAAGTATGATGCTTCCGCTTAGCTTTCGCTTGCGTGCTTTGTCGGAGAATTCGGGTACGACAGAAGAGATCAGCTTGGGCTCGGTTACACCATCCCCAGCGTGGTAGATGCCGGCGGCATCGGGATTAGGACGCGGAGATACCGATGACTTGCGGCTATCAACTTCGGAAGTAGGTATCTGAGGATTTCCTACGGGAGGGGCTGTTGCATAGACAGGCGACGCTACCATCCATTCGACGAGCAGTGCGGCGGCGCGAAGTCTGCAGTGAATGACCATGGGCGCAATTTTTTGAAGATCGATTGTGAGAAGCCAGCATCAATAGATGCAGCATCCGATAAGTCTGGTTGCCGCGGGAGGTCGATATGTTACCGATTGCGTTGTTTGCGATTGTAACGATTGGCGTTTTGATCTTTGCCGGTGCACGGCTCAAACGGTCGCGAGAGAAACGGGAACTCGAACGGTACTTCATCGAGCCTGATGATCTTCATAGAATGTTGAGTTCGAACCAGGCTGTTGTGGTATTGGATGTTCGTCAACCGCTCGACCTGCTGGCTTATTCGGAGATGATCCCCGGTGCAAAGAGAATTCCGCCAAAAGACGTGATCGCGAATCCTTCACTCATCCCCAAGGATGTGGAGACGGTCATCTACTGTACGTGCAACAGTGAGAGCACCAGCCGGGATATTCTGCAGCGGGCGCTTGCCCTGAATTTCTCCAAGGTCAGGCTCCTTCGTGGCGGACTGGCTGCGTGGAAAGAGAAAGGGTATTCGGTGGTGCCGTACGAAGAAGCTTTTCATCTCGACACTGCGGGCTAAATGTTGAAGCTGTAATTTGTTCGAGACCAGTTATGATGATGGTATAGAAGAAGTTCTGTCCGGTTTTAGCGGGCTTCACGGGAGAGTGTGGATTGACCTTGGTTGAAATGGGCCGATACAGCGCTGTGGTAGCGCTGACAGTTGTGATGGGTGTGCCTGGTTTGGCGCAGGCACCAGAGGGGCGGCAACAGAGAGGCGATGCGGCCAAGGAAACCAGGGACGATTCAGGCATTCCTGTCCCGCCCGAGACAAGCTCGGTTACCAGGCATGATCTGAACATCGGCGGGCAGACGATTCACTATACGGCCACGGCCGGAAACCTGTTGATCCACGACGATCAGGACAAGCCGAACGGCAGCATCTTCTACGTGGCCTATACGCAGGATGGGGTGGAGGCAAAGAACCGCCCGGTTACGTTCTTCTACAACGGTGGACCGGGAGCGGCGACGATCTGGCTGCACATGGGCTCATTCGGGCCGGTGCGGGTGATTACGCAGAGTCCAGAGGCGACAGCGCCGGCTCCATTTACATGGGTGCCAAACGAGTACAGCCTATTGGATAAAAGCGATCTGGTGTTTATTGACGCTCCGTTGTGCGGATTCTCGCGGGCCGTCGGCAAGGGAACAGCGAAGGACTTTGCGGGAACTGATCAGGACATCAAGGCGTTCGAGAAGTTTATTGTGCGGTATATCACTGCGAATGAGCGGTGGAACTCACCCAAATTTTTGTTTGGGGAATCGTATGGAACGACGCGCTCGGCTGGACTGGTTGCGGCGCTGCAAGGCGATGGAATCACATTCAATGGCGTTACGCTGCTGTCGTCGATCCTGAACTACAACATTCGCAATCCTGGCTATGACACGGAAGCGATTGGATATTTCCCATCATTCGCGGCGATTGCTTACCACTACAACAAGGTGAAGCACACAGGATCGATGGCGGAGTGGGTCGAGCAAGCCCGTAAATTTGCGCGTGGGCCGTATGCTGAAGCGCTGCAACAGGGCGATAGGCTGTCACCGGCGGAGTTCGATGACATTGCTGCGAAGGTGACGGCGTTTACGGGATTGAGTGTTGGATACGTCAAGGAGTCCAAGCTGAGGATCTCGGCTACGCGATTCCGCAAAGAACTGCTGCGGGACGATGAGCGAACGCTGGGACGCTACGATGCGAGGTTCATGGGCTGGGATCCGGATGCGGCGGGCGAGAATCCAGGTTCCGATCCTTCGGATACGGGTATCAGCGGCGTGTATGTGGGAGCTTTCCATGACTACATTCAACGAGAGCTGAAGTACTTGAGCCAGGAGCCGTATTACCTGTCAGGGCCGGGGATCAACCAAGCATGGGACTTCAAGCACAAGCCCGCGGGCGGCGGAGCGCGTGTGGAACAGACCGCGCCGGATGTAGCAATGGATCTTGGCGATACGATTCGGAAAAATCCGAAATTGCGGGTATTTTCAGCGAATGGGTATTTCGATTTGGCTACGCCGTTTTTTGCTACGGAGTACGATCTGAGCCACATGAGCCTACCGGAGAAATTAGTGGGTAATGTGCAGTTTGGTTACTATCCGGCGGGACATATGGTGTATTTGAACGTGGACGCGCTCAAGGAGATGAAGGCCGACATGGTGAAATTCTATGCGGCTGCCCAGCATAACTGAGGCAATCGTTAGGGTTGCGTAAAGAGAGCACAGGCAACGGGCTGAGGTGGGCGTGTCCCCATTCAGCCCTTGCTTTGTGTTTGTAACTGCCTTAGAATGAAGGTTGCGGTTATTTTTCCCTGGGTCGTAAGACAGTAGTACCGGGACAAAGTAGAAGAGGAACTAACAGATATGGCAAAGCGTCGTGGAAATCCCAACTGGGGCAAGCCCGAGCCGATTGGGCCTGTTGTACCGACGGTTACATCGTTCGAGCAGGTTGTGAAAGAGTTCAAGCTGACACCGGACCAGTACATTCGGTCGACGAGACTGCGTGAGTGGGCCCGCCGGAACAAGAACTCGAAGTATATTCCTGAGGCGTTGCTGGAGGCCTGGGGCTTTGAGATTGAGTCGACTTTGTAAAAGTTCAGTTTTTGGATTGTAAAGAAGCCGCCCTGAAGGGCGGTTTCTTTTTGCGTCGAACGTATGATTAGAAGAGTCGAAAGAGTTGTAAAGGCTGGAGGTTGAATCATGTTCGCTGAGGTTGCAGAGGCGGTTGCGGAGATTCGCGCGGGTCGGATGGTGGTAGTGGTTGATGATGAAGACCGCGAGAATGAAGGCGATCTGACACTGGCTGCGGAGTTCGTTACGCCGGAAGCCATCAACTTTATGGCGAAGTATGGGCGTGGGTTGATCTGTCTCACTCTGACGGAGGAACGGGCGGATTATCTGAGGCTTGGGCCGATGACGCAGGAGAATACTTCGCGGTTCGGCACGGCGTTTACGGAGAGCATTGAGGCGAGAGAGGGCGTCACAACGGGGATTTCGGCCGCGGATAGGGCTCATACGATCAAGGTGGCTATCGATCCAACGTCTACGGCGCAGGATTTGGCTCGGCCAGGGCATGTGTTTCCGCTCCGGGCGCGCAAGGGTGGGGTGTTGGTGCGGGCGGGGCAGACGGAGGCGTCGGTCGATTTGGCGCGGATGGCGGGTCTGGTTTCGGCTGGGGTGATCTGCGAAATCATGAATGATGACGGGACGATGGCGCGGGTTCCCGATCTGATTAAATTCTGCGAAGAGCATGGCTTGAAGATGGTGACGGTGGCGGATTTGATCCGGTATCGCCTGCAGAATGAGCGATATATCCATCGGGTGGCAGAATCGCTGATGCCTACGGAACATGGGGAGTTTCGGGTGATCGCGTACGAGAGCGAGGTGGAGGGGGATGAGTCGCATGTTGCTCTTGTATATGGAGATCTGACAGGTGATGAGCCGGTGACAGTGAGGGTGCATACGCATTGCCTGGGGGGGGATGTGTTCTCGACTACGTTGTGTGATTGCCGGGCTGTGGTGGCTAACTCCTTGAGAATGATCGCGGAGGCTGGGCGCGGTGCGCTGGTTTATCTACACAATGGGACGAAGGGGTTTGGGATTGATCAGAGTGTGACACCTGGGAGGGTGGTGTTTCATCGGGATCAGCGGGCTCGGGAGGGGCATGATGACCGGGTGCAGCGGACGCTGAGGCAGGTGGGTTTGGGTGGGCAGATCCTGTCGGATCTGGGGATTCACAAGATTCGGCTGCTGACCAATACGCCTACGCATGTGCCTGCTCTGCAGGGTTTCGGGATTGAGATTGTGGAGCAGGTTCCGGTGTCTTTGAAGGTGGATCGCACGTAATTTTTGTCTCTTTTTTTATTCGTGGTGGGAGGGCGTTTTTCAAGGTTTTTTGGGGAAAACGGTCTGTCGCGGTGGTGTTTTTGTGGTTTGGATGTGGTGAATTGGGTGGTAATCGTGGATTGTGGGTGGATGGTTTTTGAGGGCTGTGGATTTTGCAGTTTTTGGGGATTTATTTTGCGAGGGCATTCGGGTCGCTTCGCTACGCTCGTAATGACAGCGGAGCCATAACAACTGCAAATACCGGCGCTCAGATACATCGCTTTGCATGGAGGACGCTATCGAGCAGACCGGTGCAGTCCTCATGGGAGAAGGACGTTTGGGGTATTGACACTCCTAAGAGCACGATCGTACTCTTAAAATATGCGTTACTCGCCGGAACATAAGGCAAAGAACCACGAGAACATTCTTTCGGTGGCCGCTCGCTCTTTCCGGGAGCACGGCGCGGACATCAGTGGCATTGGGACAGTGATGAAGAAGGTGGGCCTCACGAAAGGAGGCTTCTACCGCCATTTTGAGAGCAAAGACGACCTGTTCGTCGAAGCGGTAGCACGGGCGTTCGACGAGATGGGAACGGGGATGCTGGAGATTGCAAATTCCGCACCCGAAGGCCAAGCTCTGCGAGCCATCATCGAACGCTATCTGAGTGCGCGCCACGCGAGTTCGCCAGGAGCGGGTTGCGTGGTCGCCGCCCTCGGGCCAGAGTTCGCGCGGAAGCCGCTGTCTGTGAGGAAACGGATTGAGGCGTCGCAGGACGCGTATCGTGAGCGGCTCCTGCCATTTGTTCCCGGTGAGACGCGAGAAGAAAAAGTAGCAACGTTCCTGATCTTGTTCTCGAGTATGGCTGGGGTGCTGACCAGAGCACGGATGATTACGGACCCCAAGACGCGTGAGTGGATGCTGTCGGAGGCGCGGAAGTTTTTCATAAAAACCTACGTCGAAATGTGACGAGATTTTTTTGGTCCTATAGAGTACGAGCGTCATCTTATTAGAGTACGACCATCCTCTTTTAGAGGAGATGACGATGGACAGGCCGTCATTCAAAAAAAGAAACACTGAATGACCAATCATGAACCCTAACCTGAATCGAGGCAAAACGATGAATTTGATGATCCCATTTCTTGCTGCAATGCTACCCGTAGCGTCCGTAGCGCAGTCACAGTCCGGGTCACAGTCTGGGGCATCGCAGGGCGGCGTGCCAGCCGCGGCCATACCGAAGACCACCGGAGTGATGGTGATTCAGACTGTCAAGCAGGGCGTAACCGCTTCACAGGTCATGGCCATCATCCCGGATGAGATTCGTGCCACCGTGAAGCTCTACCTCGACGGGAAGATCCGCGAGTGGTATTCGCGCGGCGATGGCAAGGGCGTCGTCTTTCTGGTCGATGCGAAGACCGAGGACGAGGCACGAGCCATTATGGACACGCTGCCGCTCGCAAAGGAACAGTTGATGGACGACCAATACATTCCTGTTGGACCGCTAATGCCAATGAGGGCATTGATCGGCGCGGGAGCACAGTAGTTGCTGTCGTCGCGATGGTCAGCAGTCCGCGGCTGAAGCCCTATGCAACCGCGGACTGCGGAGAGCATTGCCACGCCAATGGCCGGAATTGGCGGGAAATCTAACAAGGAGGGATTCATCATGCCGCAACAGATGGTTTGGTTTTTCACGAGCATCGCCTTCAGTCTCATCGTTTGGGGAATCGTCGCCACCCGCTACATCTGGCCGGGACTCCGTCTCCGGCAACGGGCCGATGCGTTGCGACCTCTTCTGATCCTGCACAGCTTCCGCTTCATCGGATTGGCATTCCTGGTTCCGGGTGTCGTGTCACCCGATCTGCCGCCTGCCTTCGCGCGGGCCGCGGCCTATGGGGACATCATTGCAGCCATACTTGCGTTGGTTTCGCTGCTATTACTGCCGAGTTCTGCTGGCGTTGCCGCTGCATGGATCTTCAATCTCTGGGGCACGGCCGACATCCTGAACGCCTTCTATCAGGCCAACCACGCCGGGCTTCTGGCGGGGCAGTTGGGAGCCGCATTCTTCCTTCCGACTCTCGTTGTGCCGCTGCTGCTGATCACGCACGGACTCGCTTTCCGGATCCTACTGCAACATCAACCTGAACCCGCAATGCACGAAAGTCGGTACCCAGCATAACCACCAAACGGGTGAAGTGTGCGGCTACCAGGGCAAGCTTCTCCACTACGGCGGCAAACCAGCCTTCGGTCGAGATGACGTGCTTCCTTATTCCCAAAAGTAACGGTTTAAGAAGAACGTTTTATTGGGCGGTTACGACGAGGTTGAGAGTTACGGTTTGGGTTAAGGTTGGGTTGCTGGTGGAGTTGGCGGTGATTTGATATTGGTAGGTTCCGGGTGGGGTGTAGCGGAGATTTGTGTTGGTTCCGGGTAGGGCGCCTCCGCTTCCGCAGCCTGTGGCTGAGAGGATGGCCGTTGTGATGGCTATGGCTAGCCAGATGGTTGGGCGCTGCTTCGAGTGTCTTGATCGACGGAGGAAGAGGAACACTGCGGGCAGGAGGCAGAGGAGTGGGGTGGTGCTTGAGGGGTGGTTTGCGACGGTTGAGACTTCGGTGACGGTGTTGATGGTGGCGACGGCGTTTTGTGGTGTGCCTTTGAGGGTGATGCTGGAGGGGAGCAGCGAGCAGGTGGCGTACTGGCCGGGGTTGATGGGGGTGCAGTTGAGGACTATCGGGCCGGTGAAGTTGTCTTGCGGGGTGAGGGTGAGATTGTAAGAGGCGGGTTCGCCGCTCACTACTGTGACGGTCGAGGTGGCGCCGCCGTTGACGGTGAGCGTGAAGGTTCCGGTGGTAGTGGTTGTGCCGGACTTTCCTGTTCCTGTGAGGGGGACGACGGTGGGGGAGCTCTGGTCGGTGCTGGCGACGGTGAGGGTTCCGGTTCGGGCGCCTGTGGCTGTGGGGGTGAAGGTGATGGTGACCGAGCAACTGGAGCCGGGAGCGAGGGTGGTGAGGGGGCAAGGGGCGGCGATGGAGTAGTCGCCGCTGATGGCCAAGGCGAGGTTGTTGATAGAGGCGGTGCCGGTGTTGGTCAGAGTGAGTGCAAGGGTGGATGAGGAGCCGAGGGCGATGGTTCCGAAGCTCAGGCTGGTGGGGGTGATGTGGAGTTGGGATTGTGCTCCAATGCCCGTGAGGGCGGCGGTGAGTGGGAGCGAGGTGAGGGAGGTGTTGAGGCTGAGGGTTCCAGTGCGGGTGCCGGGTTGAGTGGGGGTGAAGGCGATCTGGATGGTGCAGGTGGCGGAGGGCGCGAGGACGTTGCCGGGGGTGGGGCAGGTTCCAGTGGCGGCGTAGTCTCCGGTGGCGGTGACGGCGTTGAAGATTGCGGGGGTGGTGCTGACATTGGTGATCTGGATGGGGAGTGTGGACGTGCTGCCGACGAGGACGGAGCCGAAGTCGAGCGAGGTTGGGGAGAAGGTGAGGTTGGCGGGGCTGGCGGCGCCGAGGAGGCTGATGAATTCGAGTGAGGTGCTGGAGTCGGAGGTGATCTCGATAGCTCCGATGTGGGTGCCGGTGGCTTGGGGGGTGAAGGCCGCGGTAAGGGTGCAGGTGGCGCTGGGGACGAGTGCGGCGCAGTTGCTGGTGACGGTGAAGTCGGGTGTGGTTTGGGTGCCGATGATGTGGAGGGTCGCGGTGCCGGTGTTGGTGAGGGTGACGGTTTGAGTGGCGGAGGCGTTGCCTACCTGGGTTGCGGGGAAGGTGAGCGAGCCTTGCGAGGTGGTGAAGGATACGAGAGGTGCGGTGTTTGCGGGGGCGGATACGAGGACAGGGGCGGCGTTGCCGGCGAGATCGATGAGGTCGGGGCTGCTGGCGGCGTCGCTTTCGATGACGAGGGTTCCGGCATCGGCGGTGGGAAGGGGTGAGGTGGTTCCGGCGGCGAGTTGGTAGAGCGGTGTGTAGTTGATGGTGACGGTGCAGGATTGGTTGGCAGTGAGGACGGAACCGCAGGTGGTTGTGCTGAGGAAGGGCCACTCGGTGGTGATGCGGCGGACGGTGATAGGGATGAGGCCGGAGTTGGTGAGGGTGAGGGTCTTGGAGGAGGTTTGGCCGGAGGTGACCTGATTGAAGTTGAGGAGATTGCCGGGGAAGAGGCCGCCGGTGATGGCGAGGGAACTGGTGCCAATGCCGTAGCCTTCGACGTAGCCAATGCCGTTGAAGGCTTGGGTGCCGTCAGTGGGTGTGGCCTGGGCGAAGAGGGTTCCGGTGATGTCGCCGTTGGTGAGGGGCAGGAAGGCTACGGTGAAGTTGCAACTGCCGTTGGGGGTGAGAGCGGTGCAGGGGGCGCTGGTGAGGGCGAACTGGCGTGGTAGGGCGATATCGAGTGCGAGGGATTTGGTGGTGAGGTTGTTGATGGTGAACTGGCGGGCGAGGCCGAGGGTGCTGGTCGGGGTGGGACCGTAGTTGGCCTGGTCGGGGATGATCTGGAGGCCGGAGTCTTCGATGGTGTAGGAGCCGACGAGGGGGACGTTGTAGGTCGCTGGCGTGTTGGCGAAAGACGAGATGACGTTGATCGAAAGGTTACCGGTGACGGTGGAGTTGGTGGGCTGGAAGGTGACGAAGAAGGTGCAGGAGGCTCCGGGGGCCAGGTCGGGGCAGCCGGAGGCGGGGGGCGGACTGAACACATTGAAGATGGAGGGGTCTGTGTTTATGTCTAAGGATTCAATGTGGAGGAGGTAGGCACTGGTGTTGGTGAGAGTGATGGACTGGCGGGTGGCGGCGGGGTCGGGGATGTTGCGGAAGATGAGTGCGGTGGGATTGAGGCTGAGGCCGGGATCGAGCGAGCCGAAGCCGGTGAGAGAGGAGGTGATGGTGCCGTAGCTGGAGTCGATGGTGAGTGTGCCGCTGCGCTGGCCGGTGGCTGTGGGAGAGAAGGCTATTTGGATGAAGCACGAGGCGGTGGGGGCTAGTGTTCCGGTGCAGGTGGGGCCGCCAGTTGAAGCGCTGCTGAGGGCAAAGTCACCAGTGATGGTTGTAGAGGTGAGGGTGATGGGCGAGGGGCTGAGGTTGGTTAGAGTGAAGAGTTGTGGGGCGGTGGTGCTGTTGATGGGGACGGGACCGAAGTCTTGTGTGGCGGGAGTGAGTTGGAGACCGGTGAGGGCGAGGCCTGTGCCGGTGAGGCTGAGGGTGTAGGGATTGCCGGTGGTTCCGGAGGAGAGCGTGAGGGTGGCGGGGCGAGGGCCGGTGGCGGAGGGTTTGAACTGGGTGCCGAGCCAGCAGTTGGTGCAGGGGCCTGTGGTATCGGAGATGAAGGCTGAGGATGCGGGTTGGCCGTGGCCGTAGCCGAGGTCTTCGACGAGGATGGCTGTGTAGTCGGAGTTGGAGGTGGCGGCGGTGAGTGTGGCGAAGGGCTGGGTGATCTTGTACCACTGGACCGATGGCTGACCGACGATGACGCTGCCGAAGTCGAGGGTGCCGTTGTTGGATGGGAGGATGGAGGTGGCGGTGCCGCTGAGGGGAACGTAGAGCGGAGTGGTTGCGGCTCCGGTGCTGACGGTGAGGAGGCCCTGGCGGGTTCCGGGGGCGGATGGGGCGAAGGTGAGGGTGACGGTGCAGGTGACGCCGCCGGGAAGGATGGCGGGGCAGTTGGTGGTGTCGGTGAAGTCGCCTGAAAGGGTGAGGGCGAGGGTGAAGGATTGCGTGCCGGTGTTGGAGATGGTGATGTTTTGCGTGGAGGCAGAGAGACCAGCTACGACTACGGCGTCGGGGAAGTTGATGGTGGAGGGAGTGACGCTGAGGTTGGGGTTGGTGAGGGAGCCGTTGATGCCGGGCTGGGGGATGGTCTTGCCGGTGACGAGGACGGTTAGGCCTTGGTCGAGGGAGAGCGTGGTTGAGTCGGCGGAGGTTTGGGGGGAGCTGTAGGTGAGTTTTGTTTGGCAGACGGTGTGGGGTTCGAGGGTGGAGGGGCAGTTGTCTTCGATGGCGAAGGGAGATGTGGATGGGAGGGTGACTTCGGCGTGCGGGATAGCGACGGAGGAGTTGTTGGAGAGATAGAGGAAGCGAGGGAGTTGGATGCCACCGATGTATTGCGTGCCGAAGTCGATCTCGGAGACCGAGACTGTGAGTGGGGTGAGTTGGGTGTAGGCCGTTAGAGTGATCGAACTGGAACCGCTATTCCAGCCGGCGGTGAAGGGAACTCCGCTGGTGACGCTGGATGGCACCGATACGGTGAAGATGAGATGACAGCTGGAGCCGGGCGGAAGGGATAGAAGGGCGGTTGGGTTGGGGCAGTCGGTTGAGACTGTGACCGGGCTGGTGGTACTAAATTTGTTCTCCAAGAAGAGTGATGGGAAGGACTGCGCTGTCTGATTCAGATTGGTGACTGTTACGGTGCGGACGGATGGCGGGTCTGAGGCGGTGACGATACCGAAGTCGATCTCGCTGGGGGAGAAGACGAGTGGGGCTGGCGTCCTGTTGATTGCTGGAAGGCTGACGGTCTGGGGTGTGGCGTTTGCGGCTTGTACGGTGACGGTTCCCGGACCGGAGCCGTTGAGGAGGATGTTGCATTCGGAGCCTGCATCGAACTGGGTGGGGCAGTTGTGCGCGAGGGTGAAGCCAGTGGCGGATATCTGAAGGCTAGTTGCGGCGAGGGAGCCGAGGTTGCGCAAGGTGAGGTTGGGCGAGGAGTCGGTCGAGAGCGCGAGGGAGGCTCCGGCGGTGAGGTTGAGTTTTGACAGGTAGGCGGCGGAGCCAGCGCACAAGCTTCCGCAGTTGGAGCCGACGGGAAGCACGGCATCGCGAAGGGTTGAGGGGAGAGGCGCTGTGGGGCTGTTGAATAGGGGGAGATCGTAAGTTTGTGTTGCGAGCAGGCTGGAGCTTGTCGTAGGAGCGGCGTTGCCGGCGAAGATCGGTTGGCCGGTTGGGTCGATTGCAATCGATGTGATATTGACGGGGACGTTGGGGAAGAATGCGGAGCCTGCGCCGCCCATGCGAACGCTCTGGTCGATTGCGCTCTGAGCGGTGATGCGGAAGGCGGCGGTGTCGCCGATATCTGAGATTGCCGGAAATGGAAGGAGCGGCGAGGTGAGTGGAAGAGAAGCCCAGGCTGCTCCGTTAGGCGCAGGGGTGATGACGGATTGCGTGCCGGGAGCGAGGAGGGTGGAGGAGAGGACGGTGCTGCCGTCGAGTGGGAGGCGGACTACGGTTTGGTAGGTGGTGTTGACGAGCGGTGTCTGGACGTTGGTGATGGGGAACTGGCCGAGATCGATGGTGCCGGAGAGGAGGAGGTTTTGGGTGGTGGGGTCGAAGGAGAGTGAGGTGGGGCCGTCGCCGGGGATGAAGGTGGAGAAGAGGATGGAGTCTCCGGTGGGAGCTAGTTTGGTGAGGAATCCGGCGGTGGTGCTTGATGCGGGGAACTCGGGGATGAGGGCGTTGAGGGTGGGGTAGCCGGTGCTGGTGGCGTAGCCGGTGATGTAGGCGTTGTC
>DATMQZ010000039.1:0-53584 GCA_035566575.1 Edaphobacter sp. | reverse complement strand
CGGCTTGTACGCACAGGCCGCGCCCAAACCAACGAGTCAAACGGAACCCTCTATTGGATCGCAACCGAGCGGCTCCCTCACATCAACACCCTGTATCCTCCCTCCCCCGACGCCGTCATCCTGAGCGAAACGAAGGATCTCTGTATTTCGCTCGAAGCGCCGCAATCATCATCCACGCAATCAGCAACATCCGAGGTTACAAAAGAAACGGCCACAAAGCTATGTGTTCAAGGATGGTTACAAATCCTCGGACCCACCACCGCCCGAGCCTTCGCTAACCGCCTGAATCTCGATCCAGCCTCAATCTTCCAGACCTTCCTCGCCATGGAGATGCAAGGGCTCCTTATGCGCGGAGCCTTCGAACATCCTGCAACCACCGAAGACCACGACATCGAGTGGTGCGAGCGCCGCATCCTCCAACGCATCCATCGCCGCACCATGAGCACGCTCCGCAAGCAGATCGAAGCCGTCTCCCCGGCGGTCTACATGCGCTGGCTGCTAAACTGGCAACACCTCGCACCGCAAACCCAGCTCTCCGGCGAAGAAGGCGTCCTCGAAGCTCTTCATCAGCTCGAAGGCTTCGAAGCCCCGGCAATCGAGTGGGAGCGCACCCTGCTCCCCGCCCGCATAGCCAACTACGATCCCCGCTGGCTCGATGCTCTTTGCCTCTCCGGAGCCGTAGGCTGGGGCCGCATCTCGCCGCATCCAGCCTGGTCCGCCGGCGATGGCGCCGCTCCCCGGCGCGTGATCCCAACCAACGCCGCTCCTATCACCTTCTACGTTCGCGAGACAGCCGACTGGCTCCCCCACGCGCTCTCGCAGCAATGCGTCGAAGAAGCAAAGCTACAACTGGCTTTGAGTCCCGCAGCCCTTCAGGTCCGAGCACTCCTCCAGCAGCGCGGCGCTTGCTTCTCCAACGACATCCAGCGCATCCTCAATCTCTCAAAGCAGCAAACCCAGCAAGCGCTGTGGGAGCTAGCCACCGCAGGCCTGGCAGCCGCAGACGGCTTCGACCAGCTCCGCGCCATGATGGATCCCCGCCGCAAGTCTTCGAGCCTGGATGCCTCCGGCAGACGCACCGCCCGCAGCTCAGCAGGACGCTGGAGCCTTCTCTCCGAAGAAGTTCACGCCGCTCCCACTGCAATCGAGCAGGCACGCCGCACCGACGCTGCGCTCGAATCCGCCGCCCGCACCCTCCTGTGCCGCTACGGCATCCTTATCCGCGACCTGCTCGCTCGCGAGTCCAACGCTCCCCGCTGGCGCGATCTCCTCGGCATCCTTCGCCGCCTCGAAGCCCGTGGCGAGATTCGCGGCGGCCGCTTCGTCACTGGCTTTGGCGGCGAACAGTTCGCTCTCCCGCAGGCCGTAGACTCCCTCCGCGCCTCCCGAAGCCGCGAGTGCACTGCCATGATCGCCGTAGCCGCAGCCGACCCAATCAATCTCGCGGGCATCATTCTTCCTGGCGAACGGGTCCCCGCGGTTCCCGGTAAGCGGGTCACTTATCGCAACGGTAGTCTGTATCAGGAACAAGAATCCACCACAATCGAAGAGGTACCGAGCATCCTCTCCGCTGCCATGGCGACAGCAATTCCTTCAAACGCTCCCGGATTGTTCCAGCAATGACGAACCCACCCAAGCCCACCGACCAGCCGCAGCAGGAAAAGACCGAAGAACTCGCGCCAGAGGACTTCTACTACGAAGGCCCATGGCTGGTCTTTACCGCTGCTTACCACCTCAAGCGCGGCTACTGCTGCAACTCAAACTGTCGTCACTGTCCTTACAAATAGCGCTTCATTCATTCACGGGCGCCGGCAATGGAGGTACTGTGCCAGCCGCAACAGCCGTCGTACGACCGGTACGCAGCGCACGAGCATTCTGCAGAATTGTCAACACACGTGGATCTTTCCGGTACGATGACAGGGAGGCATCCCTGCCCATCTCACCCGCAACGTCGAAGCCGCCCTCGCTCGCCATCTGCAGCGAGTGCAGCATATCGGCTTCATCGCCATTCTTCGCATACAGCCGCGCCATCTCGTAGCAGAACCGCGCATGATCCTCTGGAGACAGCAGATGAGCCGTCACGCCGGCCGACATTCGCCGCCGTTGAAACATCTCCGGGTCCAGTTTCAGCGCAATCTCAAACTCCTTGCGCGCGCTGTCGAATTGCTTCAGGTCGAAATAAGCGGTTCCTAGATTTGAGTGGTAGGAGGAATCTTTCTTGTTGATCTTGATCGCGCGGTCATAGTCCGAGATTGCGTTTCGATAGCGCCGCTGCAGATATTCCACCGCTCCAAGATTGTTCCATCCATCTGCATTCTTTTTCTTTAGTTTGACGGCCCGCGTAAAGTACGCCCGCGCCGCCATCATATTCTGCAGCTCCAGTTCTGTTATGCCCATCTTGTTCAGCAGCAACGCCTGATCGCCGCCCCGTTGCAGAGCATAGTTGTAATATTCCAATGCATCGGCGGGGAAACGTCTGGCCCGCAGCACATCCGCAGCGAGCTCGAGCTTGGCTGGCGAAGCCGTCAAAGGGTCTGGCAGGTGGGACTGGACGGTTGTCCACTGAGGATCATCGTGAGTCGGATTATTCGAAATCCCAGATTGGACTGCATCATCCTGGGCCCCCAGGTGAGCAGTGGAAACGCATAACGTGAAGAAAACAAGTAGGAAAGAACACCGTATAAGCGGACGCATAGTATACCTCCGCGAGGTACGCCATCATGATCTGCTTCCGTCCAGAAACTGTCAATAGTGATTGGTCACAGCCGGCGAGCGTTTGGTCACTGCCCCGGAGCCTGTACCTGCCCCGCCGAAGGTTGTACCCTCAACGCCAACCGCGGAAAGCTGAAACTCCCGCCCGCATCGTCGATCACATTCACCTGAACAACATATGTCCCAGGCTTCAACTGCGTCAGTGGCACATCGAACTGAAACGCAACCGCGCCCCGCTCCGGCGTATTGATCGCATTTGCCTCAACTAGCGGAGTCTCATACACCTTCGCGCCTCCGCTCAGAAATTCGATGCTCGTCAGCACCCGCACCGCTCCCGCCGGACGCCGCGTCAACCCCGGCGAAGCCGCCGGAGCCGGTCCCTCCGTCTTCTGCCGCGCGGCGTCGTACACCTCATAAAGAAAGTAGAGATGCTGGTCCTGCCGAAATACATGTGGCACGTTGGGAATCCACTCCACCCCATCTCGCACCATCGGACTCTCGTTCTTCTTTACGGTATTCGGAACTCGCTGGCTCGACAGCACAATCGAGCTCAGCTTCAACGGCGCCTTCTTCATATCGGGAACCTGAAGATCAGTCTCAAAGCTTCCCATTCTTCCTGTCTCGTTCTCACGCACAACAAACTTCAGGTGATACCGCCCCGGCGCCAGCGTAAATCCGGTCGAATACTGAATGTTCTTTCGCTGAACCTGCTGCGCCGCATCCAGCGCCAGCTTCACCGTGTCGCGAACGTTGCCAACCGCGATCCCCTGAGCATTCTTCACCTGCCCAAGTATGTCGATGTTCGCCTTATCCCGATCTCCGTTCTTGATAAATGGAATCTGCGAACCCGGCACGATCAGCGATACCGGAACAAAAAACCTATTGTCGTCCATCCGGAAGTACAGCGCCTGCAGATACACCGCGACATCCGTAGCGGGAAGATCGCTCCGCAGTTGCTCCGTCAGTTGAATCTCGCGATCCTCCGTCTTCTGGTGCTTAAAGTCTGCCGGTGCATAATATCCCGGCCTGTAATCCATCCTCACGTCATTCCGATTCAGCTTCACCGTCAGATGGCGGAAGCTTCCATCCCGCGCTGTATTCGTCGAGCGGAACCCGATGATGTAATACGCCTCTGTATCATGCTGAATCTGCTGAAACGCCGGAGCAAAATCATTCGAATCAAAGAATGCCTTGCCACCCGTGTCGCTCGATAACGTCGCCAGAGTCTCCTGCGACCCGAAGTTCGCATCCAGATTCGCCTGCATCGCTCCGCCGCTATAGGCCGCCGTGCCGCGCAGGCTTCCCTTCGAAGCGTTACCCACCGGGGGTAGAGCCTCTAATCCGCGCGAATCCACACTGTAGATCGCCATGTTCGCCTTCACGGCGGCGTTCGTCGCGGCGCGCATACTAGCCTGATTTTCAATACCCTGTCGCGTCAACCCTCCACTGAAATACAACATGCTCTTCCGCTGGTCCACCCGTTCGAGGCTCTTCGCGATCGTGCGAATGGCGTACAGCTCACGGTCGGTATTCAGACTGTTGTACTCGCTGTCATCTGCTGTATAGCTCGACGCATCATCCGCAGTCCCGCCCGAGTTTCCACCCTCATTGCCATTCGCAAAACCAGTGCCCTCCGTCCCGTTATATCTGCCGACGCCCTTCAGAAGAGCGGCCTTGTCCGCAGTAAAATCCTGGTCCAAACTAAGGCCGGTATCCATGCTCACCAACGCCACCAAATCCGCCGGCTGCATCTTCTTATTGATGTAGTCCTTCGCTGCCTCGACCGCACGATCGATGTCCTCCGGCTGCATGCTGCTCAAATCGAAAAACATCACAATCAACCGGTGATCTCTCAGCTGAGCCGTGTCCGCCGCAAGGTTCCTGTTCAAAAGATCAGCAATCGAGGCCTTGCCCGACACCGTCGTCTTCTCCCGCAGCAACGCCGCCTCATCCACGTTCTGGAAGTCGAAGCTCTCAATCTTCTGCGACTTCCCATTCTCCAGCACCGTGAAATCGCTGGCCTTCAGGCCCTTCACTATCTCGCCCGTCTTCTTATCCCGCACCACCACATTCGTAAGCACAATGTCAGACTGTACCTTCAGCGTGAACGTCCCGTCCGGCGCCTGTTGTTGCGCCAGCACCGGCGAACCCGCCATCATTCCGATCAAGATCGCCGCCATCAATCGCCGCATAATTCCTCGCACTTCAAAAAACTCTTCTTAGAACCGATACCGCGCAATCACCACAAGCGTCCGCATCGCCGCTGCGGAAGTCACCTGCCCGAATGTCAGCGAATTCTGCGTCGTATCGATCCCCGAATACTGCACCGTGTTGAACACATTGTTCGCCGTAACCCGTGCTTCAAACGACCGCATCTCTCCCAGCGCCACCGTCCGCGACAGCGATGCATCCACAGCGACAATCCCCGGCCCTTCAATCGACCCGCGCGAGGCCGTGCCGAATCCATTCGCCGGAGCCGCAAACGCAGCCGGATTAAACCACTGACGAATCGTCTGCGGCCCCGTAATCGGCGTCGCAAAGATACGATCAGGCCGCAAAGAGTTATTCGTTCCAGTCGAGGTCTCCGCTACTGTCGCAGAAAAGTGAGGCGTGTAATAAGTCCCCGTTGCGAACGTAAAGTCACCCGACAACGAAAATCCATCCAGCGCCTTCGACCAGAAACCGCCCTTCGTAAAGTAGGCTCGGTTCGGCCCAAACGGCAATTCCAGTACCCAGTTTCCCGTCACCTTGTGCCGCACATCAAAGGCACTGTTGCCCTCCTCGGCGGCCAGATCCAGATCGTTCTGCGCCGGTATCCCGTTCGCGCCGCCAATCGACGAAGCATTATCGATCGAGTGCCCATACAAATAAGTCGCCTGCAACGAAACGCCCTTCTGCATTCGCTTCCGCACATTTACGCTCAGCCCGTTGAAGCGTGAGAAAGCAAGCGAGTCTTCATACGTAAACGCCTGCGCATCCGGATTCAGCAATCCCGTCGCCGTACGGTTCGGCGCTCGCAACATATCCAGCCCACCGCCCCGCGCGCCGTTGTAGCCAATGTTGGTAACGATCCCCTTCGGCAGCGTCCGCTGAATATCGATGTTCCACACCTGCACATGTCCCAGCCGATAATCCTGATTCGCTGCATAGTTGTTCTGCACCGGCACAGTAGAGCAGTCGAACGCGCTCGTCAGGGTCATATTTTGCGGCGTACATCCCGCCGTCCCCGAAATCGTCGATGTCGTCACCAGGTTCGTCTGCGTAATTGCAAATGGCGGTTGAAACGCCAACTGACGTGCAATCGTTCCATACTGCCCCGTGTTGTAGTTGATACCGTAACCGCCGCGAATCACCGTCTCTTTGAAAAACTTCGGCGTCGGGCGATACGCAAAACCAAAACGCGGAGAATACATCGTGCGATCCGGCCTCACCAGTGACCGAGGAAAGCTTCCGCTAAACTGTCCGGTCTGTCCCGGCTGCACCGGTGCCACCTGCGTAAAGTCTGCATTGTGGTCCAGATTCACCAACCGATTGAACTTTTCGACATACGGAGAGAAATACTCATACCGCAGCCCAAAGTTCAGTGTCAGGTTTGAGCGTGCGCGCCAGTCATCCTGCGCATACCAATCGAAGACATTCGCCCGCAAATAAGTCTTATACGCACCCGCCTGAATCGCCGACTGCTGCGGCAACCCAAACAACAAATCCGCAAACCCCGATCCACTCGCAACACACGATGTCGTCGTCGGAGTCGTGCAGGTCGCCGCCGGATTCTGCGTCGCATACCCCGTAAACGTAAACGACCCTGTGCCACTACTGCCGCCAATGCTGTCCGCATGCACTCTACGAAAATCAATGCCAAACCGCATGTTGTGTTTTTTGTGGCTGTAGCTTACGAAGTCGGAGAAAGAAATCGTCTGGTTGACCAGGTTATTGGCCGCCGTCTGAGTCAGTCCCGTGAAGCTCGCAATCGTCAGGCTTGGAACGCCATAGTAGATTCCCGGCTCTGCTCCAATCACCGGCTTCGGAATCTCGATCCCCGTCCCCGCTATAGGATCGCTGTTGCCATCCGTAAAGTAATTCCGCTGCTCAGCACGCGACCGATTCCAGTTTACTGACGCATTGTTCGTGAATCGCCCATACCCGATCGTGTAGCCAGCCGTCACACCATACCCATTGGAAACAGTCGCTCCACCCAGCGGAAGGAAGATATTCCGGAGATCGCTCGCCGAGTGCGAATAGCTCCCGTTGAAGTTGATGTTCTGCCGCAACGTCTTAGGCGCATTCGCAGCAGGCCGCCGTCCCATCCCAAATCCACTGTTCTGCCCGAAGTTCCTCACGAACCGTAGCGCCGCGCTGGTCGAATTCTGTCCTGCATTGGTCACTGTCTGATAGTTATTCCGCAGCGAAGCGCCCGGAACATTCGGAGCAGGGTAAAAATTCAGCAAAGCCTGCGCCTGCGGCGAAAGTGGCGTCGTCGCATTCTTCAGGTTGTTATTCAAAATCGGTTGCCCAGTTGTAGGGTCGTATAGCTGGCCCGAAGTAACGCCGCTCGTCGTACTCAGAAGCTGCGAAAAATCTCCTGCCCGTTCCGCCAGCGTCGGCACGGTTCCATTCAATACCTCAGGATTGATGTTCCTCATCCCGGTCACATTCAAAAACACAAACTGTTTTGGATTCGCCTTGAACACACCCGGAATAAAGGGCGATCCCGCGAAGCTCACGCCAAACCGGTTCTGCATCGACGACGGCTTCACTACCTGCGCCCCCGGCTCTCCCAACGCATGGGCCACAGAAAACGGCGCAGCGTTCAGAGCCCCATTTCCTCCTTGATAAAACACCGTCCCATGCGGCTGCGTCGGATTGAAGTTCCTGAACCCACCACCGCCACCCCGTCCCCCACCACCAGGCCCGCCGCCCATGATCATAACTGGCCCGCCGCCAAATCCGCCCGGCCCACCACCAAACCCACCAGGTCCACCACCGGGCCCGCTGACCATCATCCCGCCAAGCATTCCCACCACTGCATTCGCAATATCGCCCGTTGCGCCACCCTGACGCTGCGCCTGCGCAATCGCATCCTGCACTCGCTGCTTGATGTCATCTTCGTTGAAGTTCGCCAGCCCATTGGTCTGTCCCATCTGCCCACTCACGGCCACCGAATCAGTCGCCGCCGAATCTCCACCTAATCCCGCCAGAGTCGGCATCTGCGCACCAGTGTTCCCTGTACCCACACTCGCATCAGCGGACGCCGCTCCATCCCCCGTCACACTCAGCGACTGCGTTCCACGTCCCAACGCACCCGCCAGGTTAGTAGCTATGGCTCCTTCAACTCCAGCCTGCTGTGCCTCCTGTTGTGCCGCTCGCGAAGCCAGCTGCAATCCAAACTCCGCCACCTGTTCCGGCTTGCCGCCATTCTCTCCAGACGCATTGATCAGTACCTCTTTCGTCTGCGTCGCAAACGCAGCCAACTCCGCTCTCACCACATACCGGCCGTTACGAGGAATCGCCATCGCAAACGCGCCCGTCACATCCGTCGTGGTCGCATACTTCTTTCCGGTCAGCGTATTTGTTGCAGTCACGCTCACACCCGGCAGCGGAACCGTGCCGGCCTTCACCGTCCCCTTGATGGTCCCTCCGGCCGCAGTCGTACTCTGGGCCGTTATAACCGGCGCCGGAGCCTGGTCCGTTTGTGCCCAAACGCAGCTACCGGTCCCGACACACACGCCCACGCACAGCACCGTACTTCGAATCAATCGCCGCACAATTACCTCGCTAAAATCCATCAAGAACATCAATCATTCGTTAGGAGAAGCATTCTTCGGCGCCGCAACGGTGTTCTCCGGAGCAGCCGCTCCTGCCTCAGCCGCGCGCCGTCGTCTCTGTCCCATCGCCGCCGGGTCCATCACTCCAAGCTGCGTCGGCACAAACACACCATTCTTCATGGCTCCCGGTCCCACAACCGTATCCCCCACCTTCACATCGGCCAGCGTAATGCTCTCCCCGCCCGCCGCAGTTCCTTCCGGACGCGCAGGCACCGGCCCACTCCCATTCACCATCGATGCCATCCCGCGTCCACCGCGCTTGAACGATGTCCCTTCATCTACTTCGATCACCTGGCTCACGCCATCGGGCCGCAGCACCGTCAGCTTCACATCATCTATCGCCGTCACCTTCCCCGAGATAAAGACCTTGCCCAGATCCTCCTTCATCTTCTTCATCTGTTCCGCGCTCATCACCGTGACAAACACCGCGTGAATCGTCTTCGTCGGAGCATCCAGCACTCCCATCGCTCCTGCGACATCACCCACTTTGATGTCCGCAACTTTCAGTGGCTGCCGGTCCTTCATCACGCGCGTATTTGCCGAAATGGCGACCTGATACACATCCCCGGCATCCGTCTTGACGGTCAAATGGTCCCCGCTCGCAGCAGTCACGGTCCCCCGAACCATCTGCCCCCCGGCAAACGCCCCTCCGCGCTCACCCGAGCCCTGCCCTTCCTGCGCCAAACCCGCAATCGAGCCCAGCGAACCCAACATCAAAATCACCGCACCCATCGCCCGTTTCATTACATACCGCCTCGTCAGAATTCCTGTTCCAGCCTGTGCAGATACAGACGTTGTCCTTCCACGAAAGACGCTAACGGCCAGCAAAATCTTCAACCTGTTTGTGACGGATCGTTCTAGCAGCGGCTACACTACCGCCATGCACGAGGTACATACCGCTCACATAGAAGGTCACTTCGAGTCCACCGAGACCGTCCGCGACATAGTCATCGGTCTCTCCGACGGACTAACCGTCCCCTTCGCCCTCGCCGCCGGCCTCTCCGGTGCCGTTGCCTCCTCTCACATCGTCGTCCTCGCTGGCCTCGCCGAGATCGCCGCAGGCTCTATCGCTATGGGTCTTGGCGGCTACCTCGCCGCCCGCGGAGACGCTGAGCACTACGTTTCCGAGCGCCAAAGAGAAGAGCACGAAATCATCCATCGCACCCACGACGAAGAAGAAGAGATCTACGATATCTTCGAGCAGTACCAGGTCGACCGCGCCAGCGCCGCACCCGTCATCGCCGCCCTCAAGCAAAATCCCACCGCTTGGGTCGATTTCATGATGCGCTTCGAACTCGGCCTCGAAGAACCAGCCGCCGGCCGCGCAGTCAGCTCGGCGCTCACCATCGCCGGCTCCTACATAGCCGGAGGCCTTATCCCGCTGCTCCCCTACATGCTCGTCGAAGAGAACCTCGAGGCTCTCAAACTCTCCACCATCATTACCCTCATAGCCCTGGCTGTCTTCGGAGCCCTCAAAGGAAAGCTCGTCGGCACCGGCTGGCTCCGCAGTGCCATACAGACCACTCTCATCGGAGGCACCGCCGCAGCCGTTGCCTTCGGCCTCGCCCGTCTCCTCAACTCACGACACATGTAGCCCAGGCGAAAAAAGCAACAAAACCCACTCTCAGCCCATCCCATAAGCAACTAGTTCGACAAGAAGACCACGATGCCCCTCTCCACCGAGACCACCGCCCCTCCTCTCCTCGCGCGCTATCAGGCCGTCCGGCAGGCCACCGAGCATCTCTGTCGACCCCTCACCCCGGAAGACATGATGGTGCAATCATCCTCTGAAGCCAGCCCCGTCAAATGGCACCTCGCCCACACCAGCTGGTTCTTCGAGACCTTCGTCCTCAGCGAATTCCTAGCCGGCTACCAACCCTTCCACCCCGACTTCCGCTGGCTCTTCAATAGCTACTACAACACCCTCGGCGAAATGCCGGAAAAGAAGCTCCGCGCATCTTTCTCTCGTCCTCCACTCGAATCCATCCTCTCCTATCGCAAGCACGTCGACTCCGGCATGTCCCGCTTCCTGCAGAAAACAATAGAGAACGATGCGGTCCAGCGCATTATTCTCGGCCTTGAACACGAGCAGCAGCATCAGGAGCTCATCGCTACCGACATCAAGCACGCTCTCTTCACTAACCCGCTTCATCCAGCCTATCTTTCAAGCGCCCGCGCCCCTCAACAGCAGACTCTCATCGCCCCACCAGTCGAGTGGATCACCTTCGCTCCCGGCCTTACCGAGATCGGCCTCACCCCCGACCCCTCCGCAATTACTGCCTTCGCCTTCGACAACGAAACCCCGCGTCATCAGGTCTACCTCGCGCCCTTCCAGCTCGCCAACCGCCCCATCACCTGCGCCGAGTACCTCGCCTTCATCGACCAGAACGGCTACAACCGCCCCGAGCTCTGGCTCTCCGAAGGTTGGACCACCATGCGCGCCGAAGGCTGGCAGGCACCTCTCTATTGGCAGCGCGACAACGACACCAAATCCGGCTGGAGCATCTACACCCTGCATGGTTTCCAGCCTCTCGAAGACCTCAGCGAAACCCCCGTCTGCCACCTCAGCCTCTTCGAAGCCGACGCCTACGCCCACTGGTCCGGCCAACGCCTCCCCACCGAGTTCGAGTGGGAGCACGCCGCACAATCCCAGCCCATCCAGAGAATCCAAGGCAACTTCGTAGAATCCGGCAATCTCCACCCCATCCCCGCGACCTCCGAACCCGGCCTCCAGCAACTCTTCGGCGACGTCTGGGAGTGGACCGCCAGCGGTTACACCGGCTACCCCGGCTACAAACCGCTCCCCGGCGCCCTTGGCGAATACAACGGCAAGTTCATGTCCTCCCAGGTAGTCCTTCGCGGAGGCTCCTGCGTCACGCCCGCCACCCACATCCGCCCCACCTATCGCAATTTCTTCACCCCTGGCACCCGCTGGCAGTTCTCCGGCCTGCGCCTCGCACAGGACGTCTCCAGGTAGCCGCCAATGGACACCGAGCCAACATCCATCAACCTCGAAGCCAAGCTGGCAAAGTTCTCCGACCGCTGGCACCCGAAGATCATCTCCAACTTCAACGGCCACGACGTGATGCTCGTCAAGGTCAAGGGCGACTTCGTCTGGCACTCCCACCCCGACACCGACGACTTCTTCCTTGTCCTCCAGGGCACCCTAAGGATCGACCTCCGCACCCCATCCGGCGAGACCACCCACGTCGAACTCAACCCCGGCGAACTCTACGTAGTCCCAAAAGGCATCGAACACCGCCCCGTCGCCGTCGATGAGGTCCACCTCCTCCTCATCGAACCCATCGGCACGCCCAACACTGGAGACCCATCCACGGCCGTAAAAAAAGAGGTCATCTAAACCCCTTTGCAATCAACCGGATTTAGCATGCACTTGTATCCTTCTACTGACAGCCCTATGTCAGTAGTTTGCAAATAGCCCGGCTCTTTCCCGCAATTTCCTGCATCCAATCCCAAAGCAGTCAGGACCGCCAACAGAAGGGAAGATCAAACGGTGCCACCTATCTCCGCGGTCTCTGACCTCCTCCCCAGCGCAGCGACGGAACTCATCGCCCCCAGTCCTTTCAAGGCTGTAGCCGCGGAGGCCCGCAAGGGCCTTTCCGCCTCACCCAAAACACTCTCTCCGTGGCTCTTCTACGACGAGGCCGGCTCCGATCTCTTCGAGCAGATCACCGAGCTCCCCGAGTACTACCTCACCCGCACCGAGCGCAGCATCTTCGCCGACCACGCCGACGAGATCATTGCCCAGGCCTCCCTCCCCTCCGGCAACGATCCCGCCCCCATCCTCACCCTCATCGAACTCGGCGCAGGCACCGCCACCAAGACCGGCATCCTCCTCGCCGCTGCAGTCCGCCACCAACGCGCCGTCGTCTACCAGCCCGTCGACGTCTCCGAGTCAGCCCTTGCCTCAGCCACCGAAAACATTCGCGCCAACATCCCCGGCGTCACCGTTCGTTGTCAGGTCGCCGACTACACTACCCAGGCCCTCCCGCTCAATCGCCTCCCCAACACCCGCACCCTCGCCCTCTACATCGGCTCCAGCATCGGCAACTTTTCTCCCGAAGACGCTCGCGACGTCCTCCGCAACCTCCGCGCCCAGCTCCTCCCTGGCGACCAGCTCCTCATCGGCACCGATCTCGCCCCCGGCCTCGGCTCGAATGGGAGCAAGCGCCAACGCAAAGGCATCCCCACCCTCCTCGCCGCTTACGACGACGCCTCCGGCACCACCGCCGCCTTTAACCTCAACATCCTCACGCGCCTCAATCGTGACCTCGGCGCAGACTTCGACACCGCCGCCTTCCGTCACCTCGCCATCTGGAACCCCACCGAGTCCCGCATCGAGATGCACCTGGAATCCCTTACCAGTCAGCGCGTCCACATCCCCGCCAACTCCGCTGGCCCCGCCCTCACCCTGCACTTCGCCCCCGGCGAGACCATCCACACCGAAAACAGCTACAAGTTCACCCCCGCAGCCGTAAAAAAACTCCTCGCCAGCGCCAACTTCCGAGACACCCACTCCTGGCAGGACTCTAACGGTTTCTTCGCCGTAACCCTCGCCACCGCAATCTAACTCCAAAGAAAACCGCCAACAAAGCCGGGTGCCCCATCCTTGAGCGCGCCTCACCGCGCGAAGGTTGGGGTTACACCTTCTGGCCGTTGCCGTTGCTTTTCTTGTTTGTCATCCCCGAAGGGGATCTGCTGTTGTCTTTGTTTTTGCCCTTGTATGCTTTCCTCTCCTTCGGCGCTGTGCTAGATCGACATTGCTATAAACCACACAACACCAATCACTTACAGAATAATTCCCCAAAAACACCAGCAAAATCCTTGTCAAGTCCCAAGCCCACCCAAATCCAACAAAACAAACCACATCCAATTGCAAAAGAGTTTCACTCCATCAGCTAAACTAGTTAAAGAATCAAAAAAAAGCCCCGGCCAAAAACCGGGGTTTTTCCATTAACCACCATAAACTCTTTAGAAAGACGAATTTACCCATAACCCATTTAGAATGACGAATTTGGAGAATTAAAAGCTGCTAAGTCATGGAAAATAACCCACTTACGAGAAGGTACCGGGGGGGGAGGCCTCACCAGATCATTCAGCGGTTCGCCGATAGTCACCGCTCTTACCACCACTCTTACTGAGCAACACAACCTCGCGGATGCGAATGCCTTTATCGAGAGCCTTGGTCATGTCGTACACGGTAAGCGCAGCAACCGACGCGGCAACCATGGCCTCCATCTCGACTCCGGTGCCATCCACCGTCGCAGCCGTGGCCTCGATCGCAATCCCGCCCAACACGATCTGAGCCTGCACATCCACAAAGCTCAGCGCGAGTGGATGGCACATAGGGATCAGGGTTGAGGTCTGCTTCGCGGCCTGAATCCCCGCGAACCGCGCAACCTCCAGCGGATTGCCCTTGGGATTCTGCGGCAGCGCGGCCATCACGGTGTCCGACAGCTCCACGAAGGCCGAAGCGACCGCCTCCCGGCGCGTCTTCACCTTCTCGCTCACGTCAACCATGTGGGCCTGCCCCGCCTCGTCGTAGTGCGAGAGTCGTTGCGGAGGTCTCCGCCAAGGCGAAAGGTTCGAGTCTTTCCCCAACGGTTTCGGTGCATCATCCATCAAGCGTTCGGAGGTGTAATCAACATCGTCGTTCATGGCTCAAGCCTACCGCAGCAGAATTGTAATTACATCGCCCGCCAAAAATCTCTCCCGCTCCGGTGGAAGCACCACGTAGCAGTTAGCCCGAGCATTCGCAGCCAGATCACCCGACCCCTGCCACCCAACCAGCTTCACCGTCGGCCGCACCCGGTCTGTAGCAAGCCGAGCCGGTAAAACCCGCATCAACCCAGCCTTTCCCGCGACCTCCTCGGCAAGAGTCGCCTGCACAAACCTCGGTTCCCGCAAACCCTCTCCCGACAGCGCCCGCAACATCGGCTCAACAAAGCAATGAAACGTAACCTGAGTCGAGATCGGATTACCCGGCAGCCCAAAAAAGAAGCGGGCAGGGAAGCCGTCCCTCTCCGGCAGCCTTCCAAAAACAACCGGCTTCCCCGGCTGCATCTTCACACCGGTGAAGAAAAAAACCGCCCCCAGCGACAGCAGAACTTCCTCCACCAGATCGTACTCACCCATCGAAACACCACCAGAAAGCAGGATCAGATCCGAAGCTCTCGCCCTCCGAATAATCTGCTCCAGCTCCTCCCGCCGATCCGGAGCAATCGGCAGCCGAACCGCCTCTCCGCCAACCTTTGCCACTAGCGCAGCAAGCCCATAACTGTTCGAGTTCCGAATCTGCTGTTCCTCCGGAACCTCATCCACCTCAACCAACTCATCACCCGTAGCCACAATCGCCACCGAAGCTCGCCGAAACACCCGCAGCGAAGCACAACCGCAAGCCGCAGCCAACGCAATCTCAGCCGCCTCCATCACAGTTCCCGCAGGAATCACAACCGCTCCAACGCGAGCCTCACTCCCACGCGGAACGACATTCTCACCCCCAACGAGACTTCGTCCATCCAAAAGCCTGATCGCATCGCCAACGCGCTCAACATGCTCAACCATCGCCACCGCATCCGCCCCTGCAGGCATCGGAGCTCCAGTCATGATCTGGATCGCCGATCCAGTCTCCAGCGCACCTCCCGACCACTTCTCTCCCGCCCGAACCTGCCCCATCACCCTGAGCGAACCGCCCGCAGACACCTCCCCCGCCCGCACAGCAAACCCATCCCGCGTAGACCGGTCGAACGGAGGCTGATCGCGATCAGCCTTCACATCCTCCGCAAGCACGCGCCCGCTGCACTCGAGCAACGGCAAAGCCGCCACCTCAGTAGCAGTGACCTTCGCAGCCCAAGCCGCAACCACCGCAAGCGCCTCATCGAAGCCGACAACAGAAGCCATCACTCAGCCCTCTGTGAACAGACTACAGAAAGGGAAAAGGCCTCAGGCAGCCACGCCCGAGGCCTTTCCGACAGACCACTAGAACTACTTCTTTGGCTTGGCCTTGTAGGTTGACTTCACCTGCTCGCCGATGCCGGTGAGAATGCCCTTTACCTCTTCGGCGCGAGGACCATCCGGAGCCAGCTCAAGATAAGTCTGGTAAGCTTCGACCGTTCCTGGAGGAGCCGTGATCTTCTGCGTCTTCGGATCGACCGACGCCTTCTGGATCAGCGACTGTCCCTTGATGTAGTACGCATCAGCCCGCTTCGGATCGGCGGCAATGGCCTTGTCGGCGGCAATGGCAGATTCGTCCGTCTTGCCCGAGTTATACAGCGTAGCCGCTTCGTTGAAGTAGTACATTCCAGCACCTGCCGGGTTCGCCTTCGCGGCCTGCTCATAAGCATCCGAGGCGTCCTTCAGGTTGCCGCTCTTCGCCAACGCCTGTCCCAACTGGTTGTACGCCGCGCCCGCGGTGTCCGGGTTCGGCTTCTTCGAGGCAGAGTTCAGATCGATGCTCTTCTTGAACGACGCTGCAGCATCCGCATACTTCTGTGTAATCGCAGGATCGCTCTGTGACGTTCCAGCAGCCTTGGCTGCCTTGGCTGCGGCATCGGCAGCGCCGAGTTGCGCATCGCCCAGCGTGACCCACAGAATCGCCTCTTCCGGCTTCTGGGTTGTCGCTTCCTTCATGGCCGCGATGGCAGCGTCATAATTTCCTGCCTTGGTATCGGCGCGCGCCTGGACCAACATCGCGTTCAGGTTTGCGATCTGCTTATTGCCCGCCATCACCTCGGCGTTCTTCTTCTTGAACTCTTCGAGCTGCTTCTTCTCTTCCGGAGTCATCTTCTCGATGTACTCCTTGCGCGTCATGTCGAAGTTGACGGTCTTGTCGTCGCCGGCAGCGAGCACGACACTCTCGATGAAGTCGATGCTCTTGTTGTCCTGGTACACGAGAATCGCGTAGTTGCCAGGCGCGATCCCGGTGCCCTTGAAATCACCGTTCGCGTCGATCTGGAAGACATATTGATATTTGCGGCTCTTCTCATCGCCTGCCCGATCAGTCGTGAGCCTTATCTCACCCTTCGTGATCGGCTGCCCGATTGCGTTATTGACGTGGCCGTGGATACTGGCCGACGGCTCCTGGGCCAGCGATGTGGCCGGATGCGCCATCGCAAACATCACCAGCAGCGCCGCTGCCAGGGTACCGCTAACCTTCAATCTCATACGTTTCATCACTGTTTCTATTCTCCCGGCCTCGCCGAACGAAGCCTGATTTTCTTATTCAAATTAATTGTGCTGCAAACTAAAGTTTTGATGCGCGAAGCTCCGCTGGTGAAATGGCATACGGTATGGGATCAACGGCTCCCGCTTCGCTGAATGCCCGCAGCCGCAGAACGCAGCTCTCACAGACACCGCAGGCCTCCGTCTCGCCGGAATAGCAAGACCAACTTACATGCAAGGGTGCGCCCAGTTCAACTCCCAACCGCACGATCTCGCTTTTTTTCAGGTGGATGAGCGGGGTAATCACTTCAATGTCCCCGTCTTTTGTACCCATTTTAATCAGCTGGTTGAATGCCTCGTAGTAAGCGGGACGGCAGTCCGGATAGCCGGAGCTATCCTGTTCGACGGCGCCGATGAAGACTTTGTTAGCTCCCAGTACCTCTGCCCAACTCACCGCTGCAGACAAAAAATGCGCATTGCGGAACGGGACGTAGGTCACTGGAATCTCCGCACCAATCGCCGAGGATTCTTCAGGAGCATCGGGTACAGCGATAGAAGTATCAGTAAGAGCGGAGCCGCCGATGCGGCGAAAGAGATCGATCTTCAGGGGCAGCAGTTCGCGTACGCCAGTCAGCCTGGCAACCGCCTCGGCGGAGCGCAGTTCGCGAGCCTCTGTGCGTTGGCCATAGCTGAAGTGCACGGCATACACATCGTAGTCGCGGGCTGCCACGGCAGCGCAAACAGTGGAATCCATGCCGCCGGAGAGACAAAGTACGGCGCGCGGACGAACTGGATCAGAGATCGCCATCGTCCTCCTGATCGTTCGATTCGCCGCTGGTCGAGCCCAGCAGCTGCCGGGCGGTCTCCTCATCCTGCTTGTGTACCAGCAGGCGCGCGCGAAACGCCGCTCCCAGCAGGCTGTTTGCATTCTCGCCCTGCAGGAAACACTCGATACCAGCCGACTCCAGCAGGCCTTTCGCCATCTGGGCGTCGACCGACTCGACGTACTTGCCTACTGTTACAAACTTGTCCTGATCCTGTATCGCGTCAGTCATAGGAGGGGCTCTCGTCCGGCGTTATTTTGCCTCATACGATTGTAGATGGAACGTAATTGTGCCCCAAAACAGGCTGGCGCGAATCTGAACGGGCATATGGCGAGCATCGTCGGTATACCAGATCCAGATCTTGCCGCGGTTCTTCACAATGCCCTCGTCTGCGGTGGGCTGCACGCGGATCGTCTGGAACGTTCCGGCAGGGGTTTTGATCTCTTCTTTCCCCTCGACCTTCATCGTCACCGTAACCGTGCGCATGGAGTCGGCGAGCGGGAACCGAATGTCCTGGCCAACGATCAGCGGCTGCGACGCGGCGTAAAAGATCGCAGAGAGCGAATCGGTGACGCAGGCCGGGATGGACGCCGTCTGGGTCTTGGAGGTCCCCTTCACCAGGTTCTTCTCCGTCTGCGTCTGTTTGCCCTGCGCGTAGTTGAAGCTGAGGTCGCCAGTTACTTTGCGGTGCCCTTCTGATATCTGCTTGCTGAAGCCGGTCGAGCAACCGGTCTTTATGTCGAACGCGGATTGAAACTTATCGACAACCGGAAACAGCATCGTAACGGCGCCCACCGTATCGGCCGTAGCCGTGATCTTCTGAAGCGTGCCCTGCTGTTCGAGTTGAAAGACTGCTGTTCCGGCGGTGAAGACGCGCCAGTCGACGGTAAACGTAAGCGTCTGCCTCTCCGGGAAGACGAAGCCCGGCCGTGGCGGCTGCAGCATAGGGATTTGGGGTGCCTGAAACTGGGCCTGCTGGGCAACCGTCGGAATGCTGCCTGACAGAACTGTCAGTAGAAGGGACGCTAGGAGAAAGGGGGCCGATTTACGCGTGAACAAGGCAGCTCGAAGGTTGATTTAATTGGGCGGCTACCTTTTCAACAACAATAGGCGCGCTGCCAACGCCGCATAAATGGCGATGGCACCCATACAGGCATTGTACTCGCGGTGATGCAGATAACGCTCACGAGAAAATACGCCTGCCTCCGCATTACTGCGGGCCGGAGTGAGCCTTGGCAGCAGCCGCGGAACCTGTTTCGCGTAGTCATCAAACCCCGCAAAGTGCTCACGCAGATAGGCTTCCTCGGAGCGGATAGTCGGCAGATAGATCGCAAGAAACAAAGCCGCAAGCGCCACAAGAATAATCCAGCTAGCCGCAGCCCACGCGAAGCCGAAAGCGATCATCATGGAGCCAAGGTACAGCGGATTACGTGTGTGGGCATACGGTCCAGTGCGTGTAAGTTCAGTGTTCTTACGGACATAGCCTGCAGCGTAGGCACGCAGCCACACCCCGGGCACAACCAGAACCAAGCTCCAAAGCATGGTCTGCCAGGTCGGACGCGCCAGCCACAAAAAAACTCCCGCAAAGATAAATCCCAGTGGCACGCGGATGCGCCGCGCAATCTTCTGCCACGTTGTTCGTTCGCTCACTCTTCTACCTTACCCTTTTCGGCACGTAGTAGTTCGAACGCAGCCTCAATGACCTCATCGGCCGTAATCTGCATCAGCCCCTGCTCAGTCTCCTGATGGCGACTATGGTCGCGTTGACTTGTAGCGTGACGCAGCACCCGCGATCGTGTTCCGTAAGGACCATTTCGCGCCGGATCAGTTGGCCCAAACAGCCCGACCACGGGTATCTCCAGTGCGGCGGCCAGATGCAACGGCCCGGTATCTCCAGCAATCACCAGCTTGGCCCGCCGCACCAGTGCAATCAGCTCTGCCAAAGAAGTAGGTGCCGTAACCGCAGACCCTCCGCTTGCCCGCACAACAGCCTCCCCAGAGGGATCACTCGCAGCAGCCACATTCACCAGAACGCGATAGCCCGCCCGCGACAGCTCGGCCGCCACTTGACCGTAACGTTCCGCCGGCCACTCTTTCGCTCCCCACCCAGCCGTCGGCGCGATAACAACAAAATCACCACCCTCCGGCACTGTCCGAGCCAGAAGCTCATCGCAAAACTTCTCGGCAACCGCATCGACGGGCAATAGCACTTTTGCAGGCTTCAACACCTCGCCTGCCGCACCTCCAAGCAGCTCACACCCCTGTTCGACAATGTGCGTTGCAGTCTCCCGAACCCGTTCGCCATACAACCATCGCGCCGGTCCCTCATGCGGTTTTGCGGGCCCCGCAAACCTCTTCGCCCCAGCCATTCTCCCGATGACTGCCGATCGAATCGAGCCCTGCATATCCACGCACAGATCGAACCGCTCACCCCGCAGCTCCCGTCTCAACGAAGAGATCTCCCGCAGCGTCGTCCATGAAAAGGGCCGCTGCTTCCACGCACGCGTCGCCGCAAAATAAGTCTTATCCACCAGCGGCATCGCCGCACCCCGTGCCAGCGGCTCGGAAACACTGCTGTCCGCCTTCAACAACGGCAGCCATCGCGGCTCAATCGCCCAACCGATATACCAGTCAGGGTGCAGCTCCCGCAACGCAGCGGCGGCAGGCAGCGCATGCAATACATCCCCCATCGCGCCCACGCGCACAATCAGCACGCGACGGGGACGAGAGTCATCAGGCGATAGATAAATTTCCGTGGCCAAACCGTAATTTTCTCATGCTGCTCAAAAGCTCAACGTCTTCGCCGGTCCAGCCTTTCCACCCGCGAAAGCAGTTGCCGCATGGCACCCGCCTCATCGATAAGCTCTGCACTCAACCGCGTCACCACCACCGGCCCTACATCCTCGAGCCGCTCAATCATCACCGGCGTCAGCTTCACCGCGTCTTTCTCGGTAGTCACAAAGCCATTCGCGCCGCTCTGCCGCCCTCGTTCCAGCAGCGTGGCAACGTCGTGGTCGTCATATTTGTGATGATCCGGAAAGTCGACACGCGTCACCGGCATGCAGCCCTCAGCGTTCAGCATCTGCGTAAAGCTCTCTGGCCGCGCAATCCCGCAGAAAGCCAGCGGCAACGAAGGCAGAGCCACCTCACCCGCCTCACCCATGCTCAATCGCCGCCTGATCTCCCAAATCGCAGGAGCCTCGCGCCCTGCCATCAGCTTCGCAATAAACTCACGCAGCCCAGCAGCCTCTTCCGTGCGCAGCACAATCACATCGGCCTCTCGCAACATACTCAACGGCTCACGCAGATTGCCCGCCGGCAGCAGCGTATCCTGCACATCTTCTTCCGTCAGCAAAACAATATCCACATCGCGAGCCAGTTGCCGGTGCTGAAACCCATCGTCCAACAGATGAACGACAATCTTCTCGGCTTCCTCATCCTTCTCCGCATACACTCCCGCACGATACCGATCCGCCCCTGCAAACACCGGTACACCCGACCGCTGCGCCAGCAACACCGGCTCATCTCCGTGGACCACGGCATCGTCATAAGGCTCCACGCGCTCAATAAACTCCGATGTGCGCCCATAACCTCGCGTAAGAATCCGCACTGCATATCCGCGCCGCCGCAGAATCCCCGCCAACATCAGCACTACCGGCGTCTTGCCCGCCCCGCCTGCAGAAACGCTGCCCACACTGATCACCGGATGCGTGAGCCTATTCTGTTTCAGCCACCCAAGCTGGAACATTTGCTTCTTAGCCGCAAGTGCTGCGCCGTACACTGGAACCAGCGGCAGAAGCAGTGGCCTGCGAAGATTCATCGTCCCCCCACCCTTTGCATCAACTCCAACAGCGCCTGCGCCGTCCGGGCGGTGGCCCCCGCCTGTGCCTCAAACAACACCCGTCCGCGCTCGCCCATGGTCCGCGCTTCATTTCGATTACGCAGCATAGCAACCAATGCATCCGAAAGTCCGGTCGTCGTAACAATACGAATCGAATCGTGCAACACCATAGCATCCACGATGTCGCGAAAGTTCTCATAAGACGCCCCTGTAACCACAGGCACACCGAACTGCGCCGGTTCCAGCGGATTATGTCCACCCGCAGAAATCAGGCTTCCTCCCACAAACGCAACTGTCCCCAGCGAATACACCGAAGCCAGATCACCAATCGTGTCCAGCAAAAAAATACTTCCCGGTCCAATCGCAACAGGCCGTTCACGAAACTCACTCGCCCGCACCGCCTTAAATCCGCTACCGCTCACCAACCCAGCCACAGCAGAAAAGCGTTCCGGATGCCGCGGCGCCAGCACCATCACCGCACGCGGCTCTACCGCAAGCACCGCAGGCCAAGCCTCCAACAGCACCTTCTCTTCACCATCAAGCGTACTTCCGCACACCACCACCGGTGCACCCTCCGGCATATGCTCCCGCAGTGGCTCCACCAGCGAACTCGCCCCTGCCGCCTTGATGTCATACTTCAAATTCCCCGACACCCGTACTCGATCCGCGGGCGCTCCAATCCGAACCCATCGAGCCGCATTCTCTTCACTCTGCGCGAGATATAGCGAAATCTGCGCCAGCAGAGGCCTCCAAAGCCGACTCAGCCGTAGATACCGTGGCAGCGAACGATCCGAGATGCGCGCGTTCACCACAGCCACGGGCACACCACGGCGGCCACACTGATCGATCAGGTTCGGCCAAAGCTCACTTTCCATAAGGATCAACAAATCAGGATGCAATACGTCTAAATACCGCCGTATGACGAACGCAAAATCGAGAGGTAGATAAAACACAGGCGACTCCGGCAGCCTCTCCTTCGCTAGCCGCTGTCCCGTCGCCGTCGTCGTAGAAACCGCAATCACCCACGCCGGCAGCGCCGCCCGTAGCTCACGAATCAACTGCGTCGCAGCCATCACCTCACCTACGGACACCGCATGAATCCACACCACCTGCCGCTCCGCCACCGCAGCCCGCAGCCCATCCGGAATCCGTCCCAACCGGCCCGCCAGCCCCGCTCGATACCTCCCGCTGCTCACCATCCGCACCAGCCAGTACGGAGCCCCCACCACCAGGACGGCCAGCAGAAGCGCGCTGTAGACCCACAAGCCCCCCATCATCAACTTCTGCCCGCCCTCTCTTTACCTTGTGCCCCAGCGAAGATGATAATCAACTTGGCCATGAAGTCCCACTCGTCCCCTAAGATTCTCCATACCGTAGTAACTCTTGCCTTCCTCGTCGCCGCCAATGCCTTTGCAGCCGACAAAAAAGCCCCTCCAGCCAAACCGGCCAATCAGTACGCCGCCTTCGACACCCATCCCAACGAGAACGTCACCATAGCCGCCGAGCCCTGCGACGATCCGCGCGATTGCAGCTTCTTCCGTCTCGAGTACGTCCAGCACGGCTTCATCCCCGTCCGCGTCATCATCACCAACGACGGCGACACCGCCCTCTCACTCAACGAGGCGCGCATCCAGTTCATCTCCGCCAACCGCGACGTCATCCCCGCAGCCCTCGACGACGACATCAATCGCCGCCTCTTCTCCACCAAAAGCGCCGCAGGAACCAAAATTCCCATGACGCCGATCACCATCCACCACGCCCCCGTCGACAAAAAGATCACGCAGGATGACGACGACTTCGGCTTCCAGGGCACCGTCGTCAACGCCCACAGCACCCTCGCCGGATACCTCTTTTACGACGTCCGAGGTCTCGACGACCCCCCGCTCAAAGGCGCCGAGCTATACGTAAAAATGATCCGCACCCTAGACGGCAAAAAAGAGCTCTTCTCCTTCAGCATCCCCTTCAATAAATGGCTCGCCGCAAACGCCGCCGGTCCATCAAAACCCTCCGAAAAACCAGCAAACCAGAAAAATTAGAATGAATCACGTTCTTCTGGCCTCTAAGAACCTGTATTCGTTTTACGTCGTCACCTGAACGCAGTCCCATCTATCGTTATTCCTGAAGGCACCCTCAACCGTCGTCATCCTGAACGCAGTGAAGGATCCCTGTATTTCGCTTTGTTTGTTCTGCGAACGCTGTCAGAGAGGTTGATCAACACCCACACTAACGTCCATCCTAGGCCTCAATTTATGCTCAAAATCCGTCCCGCCGTGCCTTCTGACGTACCCGAGATCCTCGCCCTCATCCGCGACCTCGCTACCTACGAGCGCCAACCCGACGCCGTAGTAGCCACCGAAGCCGACCTCCTCCGCGACGGCTTCGGCCCGCAAAAAGTCTTCTCCTGTCTCATCGCCGAATGGGACGGCCATCCCGCCGCCTTCGCCCTCTACTTCCCCTTCTATTCCACCTGGCGCGGCAACGCGGGCATCCACCTCGAAGACCTCTTCGTCCGCCCACAATTCCGCCGCCGAGGCATCGCCAAAGCCCTCTTCAGCCACCTCGCCGCCATCGCCCTCGAGCGCGGCGACCGCTTCCAATGGCACGTCCTCGACTGGAACCAACCCGCCATCGACTTCTACCAACAAATGGGAGCCCACATGCTCCACGAGTGGCGCATCATGCGCATCGACGGCGAAGCCCTCCAAACCCTCGCAACGAACTCCCGCGAATAAAGCCACGGGCACCTCAACCCACTCCTTCACGTCGTCATCCTGAACGCCATCTCAACCGTCGTCCTCTGAACGCAGTTTTAGAAAACTCAGCCCGTGAATGAAATAGTCGTCATCCTGAACGCGGGTTTAGAAAACCCGGCCCGCCAATAAAATAGTCGTCATCCTGAACGCAGTGAAGGATCCCTGTATTTCGCCGTTGCCTGTTCTATGTCACTTGCATCCCTCAAAGCTTCGAGGCGTTGTTTTTGCTTCTGAGGTAGGTCCGGGCTTCAGCTCGGACCTACCAATTGGCCACCCAAGATCCCTTCCTCTCTGCCGAAGGGCGGAGCGAAGTCCGAAGGACGAAGCGACTAATCTATTGCCGTTGCTTTTGCCGTTGCCCGTTCTCCACCGAAACCCTTGACGCCCCCGATATAATAAAAACAGGGGGCAGTTTCGAAAATTCCATCACACAAGCCCGCGGCAACGCGGCTAAGTCCCATGCATGGAATAGTTTACGAAATAGCGCCCTTTAGAATCAGTAGTTTGCAATTCAAGTACGAGCCTAAGTCTTTTAAATAGAATACTTTGACCAAAAAAGCAGGAGAGGGCGGTACCTTGGCAACAAAGAGAATCAAAGTCATCGGCGGAGGCCTCGCAGGCCCCGAAGCCGCCCTGCAAGCAGCAAAGTTCGGCTGCGAAGTCGACCTCTACGAGATGCGCCCCACGCGTTCCACCGAAGCCCACCAGACCTCCGACTTCGCCGAACTAGTCTGCTCCAACTCCCTCAAGTCCGAGTCCGAAAACACCGCCCCCTGGCTCCTCAAGCAGGAGATGCGCCGCGCCGGCTCCATCCTCCTCACCGAAGCCGACGCCACAGCCGTCCCCGCCGGCCACGCCCTCGCCGTCGACCGCATCGAGTTCTCCAAACGCGTAGCCGCCCGCATCGCCGCCGAGTCCCGCATCACCGTCCACCGCGAAGAGGTCACCACCTTCGACGAGAACGACCCCAACATCATCACCGTCCTCGCCACCGGCCCCCTCACCAGCCCCGCATTAGCCGCCGAACTCCAGCGCCTCACCGGTGCCCACCACCTGGCCTTCTACGACTCCATCAGCCCCATCGTCGACGCCACCACCATCGATATGGACAAGGTCTACTTCGCCGCCCGCTGGGACAAAGGCACCGCCGACTACATCAACTGCCCCTTCACCCAGGAAGAATACGACCGCTTCCTCGACGCCCTAACCGTCGCCGAAACCGTCCCCGCCAAATCCTGGGAACAAATCCCATCCGCTTCTCAGGAAAAGCGTCATCCTGAGCGGAGTGGCGAAGCCACGGAGTCGAAGGACCCCGAAGGTTCCGATATCACCAACGGTGTCGACCGATTTTCAACCTCTACTGCTACGCTTCACGAGCCAGAAAAACTCCAGTACTTCGAAGGCTGCCTCCCCATCGAAGAGACCGCCCGCCGAGGCCGCGACACCCTCCGCTTCGGCCCCATGAAGCCCGCCGGCCTAACCAATCCCAAAACAGGGAAGTGGCCCTACGCCGTAGTCCAGCTCCGTCAGGAAAACCTCCGCGCCGACAGCTACAACCTCGTAGGCTTCCAGAACCACCTCAAGTACGGCGAGCAAAGCCGAGTCCTCCGCCTCATCCCCGGCCTCGAAAACGCGACCTTCCTACGCTACGGCCAGATCCACCGCAACACCTACATCCACGCACCCTCGCTCCTCACCGAAACCCTCCAGCTCAAAGCCCACCCCACCATCATGATCGCGGGCCAGCTAAGCGGAGTCGAAGGCTACACCGAATCCATCGCCTCCGGCATGCTCGCAGGCCGCTACGCCGCCGCCATCGCCCAGGGCCACACCCCCACACCCGCCCCCCGCGCCTCAGCCAACGGCAGCCTGACCCACTACATCACCCACGCCGAAACAAAAAAGTTCCAACCCGCCAACATCACCTTCGACCTTCTACCCCCACTAGAACCCGAACTCCGCAAAAAGATGCGCGACAAAAAAGAACGCCACAAACTCCAATGCAACCGCGCTCTAGAGGCTTGGGATGAATGGTTACAAGCAACATGCTGACTGAATTTACACGATAGGTGAAATTGAGTTCATTCAATCAGGCAATAAAGGAGCGCATGGCCAAATCGTAGTTTTAGCGAGATTTCCGAAGGCATTACGAATCGCCTGATTACTCGCGAAATTTTGTGAAAAAGTTTTATTGATACTGGCTTTTAGTAGCGTAGCTCGAAGTAGCTGCTCGAATTTTTGATAGAGAGTCATGAGTTTCTCGTCCACATCTTTCCATCTAGGTCCTTCTCCATGGACGATATCGGAACGATCACCATAGATTGCTCTAGCATCGTCGTCGGTGATCGTTATTCCAAAAAGTTCCGCAAGTCGTGGGACTCGGATACGAGACTGTGCAGTAGCCGAGCGCTCGCCTACCTTTAAAAGGCTCTCGAAACCTGTAACCAGCGAAGTCACCCGTTGATCCAGATAATAGCTATGAAACGCATAGTCAATTCGAGCCCTGGCACGTCGAACGCGATCCACGGGAGGCGTCGTAAGATAAATGGGCAACAGGTCTCGAAGTTTTTCGGCTTCGGCCGTTGTGAGCCAGTCTCTCCAGTCATCCGCCACAATCCATACCTGGGTTCCGAAGCCTGATGTATGACCCGGGATGATCGTTTTTAATTTGCCGCTCTCGAAGATCAGACGAGCGGAATATTGCCCGGCAACGGTTGTGGGGTGAATCAGCCGAGATAAGAACAACACTTTGCCTAAATGTCCATCTTCATCCCATTGATATGAAGGGTATTCGTCTGAGTCGATTTTTCTGACAAAAGCGTAACGACACCCATTCTGCCTTGCAGGCCTATAGTTATAACCTGTCGAATCGCAAGCATCCATGACCGTACTGCTCGACAGAGCATACGGTAAACGACCGATCCACATGTTCTGATCGATGTGAAAATCGGCCTGAATGGGAGGACTAGTCTGAAAGACTGACAATTCACTTTGAAATCTGCCGGTGCTCTGTAGCACGACATCATAGGTTTCGAACTTCATCGGCTCGAGCTACTCCGTTTTCTTCTTATTTCTCGCCTTGATCTTGAACCAGATCGGACTTCCAATAAACCCGAAGTTCTCCCGAATCTGATTCCCCAAAAACCGCTCGAATGAGAAGTGCAGCTTCACATCCTTATCCGTGAACAGCACAAACGTAGGCGGAGCAACAGCAGCCTGCGTCATGTAGTAAATCCGCACGCGCTTGTTCATCGGGACCGAAGCCTTCTGGAAGTCCACCTTCTCCAGGAACCGGTTCATCTGCCCCGTCGTCACGCGCTTCCGCCGCTCCCGCGCAACCAGTTCAACCTTCTTGAACACCGACTCGATATTCTTCCCATCAGCCGCCGAGATAAACAGCAGCGGAGCATAATCCAGATACTTCAGATTATCCCGAACCTGCTGCTCATACACCTTCTGGTCCGCAGGCGGCTTGCCGTCAAACAGCCGCATTCCATCAGGCCCAACCTTCGTCATCAGATCCCACTTATTGATGACGATGATCACGCTCCGCCCACTCTCATGCGCATAGCCGCCAATGTTCGCATCCAGCGCAGCGACACCCTCAGTCGCATCGATCACCAGCAGTGAAACATCCGCCGCCTCCAGATGCTTCCGCGCCATAATCACCGACAGCTTCTCCGCCATCAGCTTGGTCTTGCCCTTACGGCGAATCCCCGCCGTATCGACAAACCGGAAGCCATGCCCGCCACGCTCCACAACCTCATCCACCGCATCACGCGTAGTCCCAGCAATCGGCGACACAATCGCCCGCTGCGATCCCGTCAGCGCATTCAGCAGCGTGCTCTTGCCAACATTAGGCCGCCCGATAATGGCAATCTTCGTCTCTGTGCTCTTGTACTCCCCATGCGAACGCAACTTGCGCACCGGAGCAAAGTCCGGCCCATCCTCATCCGCCGCCGCCTCATCATCAGCAGTCAGCATCGTCACATCCGGCTCTTCCGTATCGATCTCCGGAAGCACCGCAAACACCTCATCCAGCAGATCCCCGATGCCGCTCCCATGCTCCGCCGAAATAGGCAGCACATTCTTGAACCCCAGCCGCCGGAAGTTCTCCGCCTGCGACAACATCGCATCGGTGTCCATCTTGTTCACCGCCAGAAACACCGGCTTACCACCACGCAACAACAGCCGCGCCAGCTCCATATCAGGCGAAGCCAGCTCCGTCCTTCCATCCACAACCATCACAATCGCGTCAGCTTCCTCAAGCGCCACCTGCGCCTGCCGGAAGATCTCACTAGGAATCAGCGCCTCATCATCGGGAACCACACCACCCGTATCGACGATCCGCGCATCCTGCCCCATCCACTCAATCACGCCGTAGATGCGATCCCGCGTAATCCCCGGCTCATCCCCCACAATCGACCGCCGAGACCCCGTCAGCCGATTAAACAACGTCGACTTGCCCACATTAGGCCGCCCGCACACAGCGATCAGCGGAAGCTCACGCGCCTCAGCATCCTCAGTCTCCGTCACCATCTGCGAAGCCAGCAGTTCAACCTCACGCCAGTCATCGTCACCAATGTTCTCGCGTCCAGCAACATTGGACGACCGCGGAGTCTGTCGCCCCACAATCCCATCCGCAGGCCGCACCGGCCCCGCCTTCTTCGCATACGGAGCATCCGCCCGCAGCGTTTTCTTCTTCTCTTTATCCGGCGACTGCTTCGTCACCCGTGAGGCCTTATCCGCCTCCGCCCGTTTCGTCGCAAGAATCTTGCGTTTCCGCGGATCCACCGCTCCAGTCGTCGGTGCAACCTTCGGCGCCCGGCCCTTCTTCGGTCGAGTACTTGCCTGCCTGTGTTTTTTGCCTAACCGCTTCCTATCGTCTCTCTGAGCCACGGAGCATCCATCTTTCTCCCGCGCACGCATCAGGCGGCCAGGCTTATTACGCTATTTATTCGCTTCTGCTTCTATTATAGAAAGTGCAAAGCCTCTGCGCCGCAATAACCTGCGCGGAACCAAACATTGTCCACCATAGCCCCCATCTCGATCACACCAGCCCCACCGGAGAATCTCCCGAACCTCCACGACTTCTTCGCGCCCGGCGGCATCCTCTCGCAATCCTCGCTCGCCTTCGAGCACCGCCGCGGCCAGTACGAGATGGCCCGTTCCATTGAGCAAGCCTTCAAAGACAAGCGCCACCTCATCGTCGAAGCCGGCACCGGCACTGGCAAAACCCTGGCCTACCTCCTGCCCGCCCTCCGCATGGCCCGCGAGCGCCAGCAGCGCGTCATCATCTCCACCGGCACCAAAAATCTCCAGGAACAGCTCTTCTTCAAAGACGTCCCATTCCTGGAATCCCTCCTCGGCCCGCTAAAAGTCTGCTACATGAAGGGCCGCAGCAACTACCTCTGCCGCCACAAACTCTACGCCCTCCGCGACAACCCACTCCTCAACGGCCTTGAAGAGATCGACCAGTTCCACCACATCGCCGCCTGGGAAAAGACCACCGAAACCGGCGACCGTGCCGAGATTGACGCCCTCCCCGAGTCATCTTCGCTTTGGCACAAACTCGACGCCCGCACCGAGGCCTGCCTCGGCCAATCCTGCCCCGACTGGGAGCGCTGCTTCGTCACCGCCATGCGCCGCAAGGCCCTCGAGTCCGACATCGTCATCGTCAACCACCATCTCTTCTTCGCCGACCTCAGCATCAAGCAGCAAGCCGCCAACGCCCCCGACGCCGGCATCCTCCCCGAAGCCGCCGCCGTCATCTTCGACGAGGCTCACGAGCTAGAAGAAGTAGCCTCCAACTACTTCGGCATCGGCCTCAGCACGCAGCGCGTCGACGAGCTCATCCGCGACGTAGACCTGATGCTCAAGGCCAAACAAGCCTCCACCAGCGCCATCGAAAGCGCCTGCGGCATCCTCAAAGATCGCTCCCGCATGTTCTTCGCCGCACTTCCTGCCGATGCCACCGGAGGCATCGGTCGCATGCCCTTCGACTTCCGCGAAGAATTCCTTGAAGAGAGCGGCGACTACTACACCGGAGCCCTCAACGCCCTCACCCGCCTTGAAGGCGAACTCGAGCGCGTCAAAAACGTCGAAGAGTCCACCGGCCTCCGCAAACGCACCGCCGACATCCGCGCCCATCTCGCCTTCCTTCTAGAATCCACCGACCGCAACACCGTCTTCTGGATCGAGCGCCGAGCAGCAGGAGGGGTCCGCAACCTCGCCCGAGGCAATCACGCCTTCCACACCCATCTGCAAGCCACACCCATCGACGTCTCCGAGCTTCTCTCCACCTCTCTCTTCGACAACTACTCCAGCGTCATCCTCACATCGGCCACCCTCACCGTCTCCGGCGGCTTCGACCACATCCGCAAGCGCCTCGGCCTCATCTCCGCCCGCGAGCTAGTCGTCCCCTCCCACTTCAACTACGAGAAGCAAGCTCTCCTCTACCTCCCACCCAACATGCCCGACCCACGCGAGCCCGACTTCCCTGAAAAGGCCGCCGAGCGCATCCGCCGCGTCCTCGAGATCACCCAGGGCCGCGCCTTCTGCCTCTTCACTAGCTACACCCAGATGCGCAACACCTACGAGCGCCTCCTGGCCGAACTCCCCTACACCCTTCTCCTCCACGGCACCGCCCCACGCCACGTCCTTCTCCAGCAATTCCGTGACATCCCCAACGCCGTTCTCTTCGGCACCTCCAGCTTCTGGCAGGGCGTCGACGTCCAGGGCGAACAACTAAGCTGCGTCATCATTGACCGTCTCCCCTTCGCCGTCCCCAACGACCCCGTCGTCAAAGCCCGCATGGAAGCCATCGAAGCCGCAGGCGGCAAGCCCTTCTTCGACTACCAGGTCCCCAACGCCGTCATCACGCTGAAACAAGGCTTCGGCCGCCTCATCCGCTCCCTCTCCGACCGCGGCGTTCTCATGCTCCTTGACCCCCGCATCCAGCGCCAACGCTACGGCCGTATCTTCCTCGAAAGTCTCCCCGCCTATCGCCTCACCCAGGAGATCACCGACGTCGAGCAGTTTTTCGCGAACCCCAATCAGCGGCCCTAACTATTTGCCGCAGCCAGAAGAAAGACCAACGGCGCATTCCAGTTAATCGCAATCTCATTGAGCGAGTAAGCCCGCTCATCATCCAACCACATGCGCATCGGAGGCTGCTTCGGCAATGCGTTCGCCACCGCATCGCCTCCATGCGAATTCGGTCCGCCCGAAAGCAGTCCCGGCCACGGCGCAGCGATATTATCCGCCACACTAGGCCGATGGTGAGGATGCTCAAATGGCCGCACTCCGAGATGCGTCACCCACGAAACCCCATGACAATTGCGCCCCAGCATGTAATGCAGGTTATTCAGCGCCACGTTCCTCATCGTCTTATCGTGATGAAAGTGATCCGCAACCAACAGTAACAACGACTGATTGCCAGCCACTCCATTCGATCCCCACACATAGTCCGCCAGCGCCAGAGTGTTGCCATAGCCGCTGTCTTTGCTCCGCTCAATCAGCAATGCCGCAGCCTTGGCAGTCGCACTCCGAATCCGCTCCTTCACGTCGGGTTTACCGCGCTTCGGCTCAAGTGCATAGGCCCAGTAAGCCATCGATATCACATCGGCCCATTCAGGCGCGCTTATCGTCAACGCCACATCGCGCGGAGGCATCTTCGCCAGAAAAGCCTGCTCAAACTCCGCCTCTCCGGTAGTTCTCCACAACTCAGCCGAAGCCCACACCACCTCATCGCCGCAATGCTTGTCTCCGTACTCACCCGTCAAGATACCCGGAGGATTCTCAAAGATCACATCGGGATGCTTGTTCGCCCAGGCCCACGCCTGTCGCGCAGCAGCGAGGCATTGTTGTGCAAACGCCGCGTCATACGGCTCATAGCAGCGAGCCGCAATCGCCATCACAGCAGAAAAGCCTCCCGTAGCGCACGTGCTCTTATAAGGTTCCGACCCGGTCCCAATCACATAACTGGTCAGCTTATCGTCCTGCGGCAGGATGAACGCACTGAAGTGTTCGCTGGTCTGTTTATGCCAAACTCCACCATCTGTATCCTGCATCTGCAGCATCCACTGCAGATTCCAACGCACCTCAGCAAGAAAGTCAGGAGTCTTCCCGCCGCTCTCCGGAATATCCAGCGAAAACGAATGCAGCAACGGTGAATAAAACTCCCACGCCCACAACAAAGTTCCCGTGCTGATACCCGAGTTCACAATGTATCGGCCGTAGTCGCCCGCGTCGTGCCATCCTCCATGGTTCGCAAGCGGTCCGCTCTTACCCGACGTCGCATGAAACGCACCTGCGCTATGACACGCCGGACGTCGATAACCTCCTCCTAGATCAACAGCCATGCCGCACCGCTGACCATAATAGCCGCGCATCGTCACCTTCAGCGCATTCGCATAAGCATGGGGAGCAATCGAAAGAGCATCACTCTTGAATCCCGCAGCCTCAATCTGATACGTTCCCGCCGCATGTAGCTTGGAAAACTCGGCAATCCTGACGCGGTCGCCGGAGGCCGTATCCGTCACCGCCCCGCCCAATCTTCCTCTGAAAACCACTCGATTGTTCTGAACGGAACGGATCTGAAAATGATCATCACTCGCATCATTACAACGAACAGTAGCCTGCTTCGTATTCGCTGGCAGATAACCGAGCTGATTGACAAACACTCCCCCCGGCGCATCTTCGGAAGAAGCCGATGCCAGTTGCCCAATAGCCTGAACTCCCGGATGCAGCGCCACACCGGCGCCTCCCATAAGTCGTAACAAGTGTCTACGGTTCATCTTGAAATCATACTGGCCAATTGCCATTCAAACACTCAGATATAAAACGCTTTAGCCTTCATGCGCTATAAATGCAGCAACAAGCTCCGAACAGTACGGGACCAATCCACATCTCACCGTAAAATAAGATTCAGCCAATGGGACGCAATCTCTACATCCTCGCCGCAACACTCGCTCTCTTCGCGCTCGTCTCCTGCGGCCTCGCGTATACCAACATCGCGCAGCAGCCCGGCTCGCCCGGCGACGCCTCTCTATGGCGAACCACGGGCATCGTCCTATTCCTCATCGCGCTTGTCGTCGCCCTGGCCGGCATCCTCTCCTCGCTATTCGAGCAAGCCGAGCGCCGCTTCGAGGAGCAACGCCGCGAAAAGCGCAAACGCTGAAGATCGGCCCATAAAACGGTACAATAATAAGTACGGAATAAGCTGAAGCCGCGCCTCCCCAGCTCCCATCTAAAAACTACCGACGCGGCAAACCGAAGGGATCGAAGAGTCATGTTTGAAGTAACCGTAGAAGCCGGCTTCTCCTCCGGCCACTACCTCCGCAATTATCGTGGCAAGTGCGAGAACCCGCACGGCCACAACTACAAAGTGTTTATCACTCTCGTCGGCGAGGAACTCGACCCCACCGGCCTCCTGCTCGACTTCAAGCTCCTCAAGCAGGTCATGCGCCCCACCGTCGAATATCTCGACCACAGGATGATCAACGACCTCGAGCCCTTCGTCACCGAGATCAACCCCTCAGCCGAAAACCTCGCCCGCTACTTCTACCAGGAGACCTCAGCCCAGGTCCACGCAATGACCGACGGCCGCGTCCGCGTCAAAGACTGCACCCTCTACGAGACCGACACTAGCTTCGCCCGCTACTACGAGTAAGCAGCATCTCATGCACCTCATCGAGCTCTACAAATCCGTCCAGGGCGAATCCTCCTTCGCCGGCCTCCCCTGCATCTTCGTCCGACTCGCCGGCTGCAATCTGCGCTGCGCCTGGTGCGACTCCGAGTACACCTTCACCGGTGGCAAGCCCTTCACCTCCGACGAAATCGTCGCCCAGATCGAAGCCCTGGCCCCCTGCAGACTCATCGAGTTCACCGGCGGCGAGCCCATGCTGCAAGCCCGCGAACTTCTTCCCCTGATGGACCGCTTACTCGCGCAAAACTACACCCTCATGATCGAGACCAGCGGCGAGCGCCCCTTGGCCGAAGTCCCCAAAGCCGTCCACAAGATCGTCGACGTCAAATGCCCCGGAGCAGGCGCAGCCGCCAACACCTTCCGTCTCGAAAATCTCGAAGCCCTCACCAAAAACGACGAAGTAAAATTCGTCATCACCGATCGCACCGACTACGACTTCGCCCGCGACTTCATCCGCACCCACGCGCTCGAAGAAAAAGCTGGCCAGATCCTACTCTCCCCCGCCTTCCAAAAAACACCCAGCCCCCAGCGCACCGCCGACAACATGGCCCTCGACCCCCGCAAACTAGTCGACTGGATGCTAGCCGACGGCCTCCCGGCACGCCTCTCCCTCCAGATCCACAAGTTCATCTGGGAGCCCCAGAAAAAAGGCGTCTAGCTCAACTTCCGCAGCGCCCCGCGCATCCCAAACCAAACCACCAGTCCCAAAAACTGCGCATACAAAATCCACCCAATCACCTGCACCATCGGCGGAACAGCCGCGCCAAGCAGCACAAACCCAACCAGCAGCGCCACCCCCAGCACCACCATGCAAACCACCATCGCCCTGCGCCCATAATGCGTCGGCGTCAGCTCAATCGGCTTCCGCTCAGGAAGCTGTCGCGCCACACGCGCCGCAAAGTTCGCCGGAATATCCACCACAGGCCGAGCCTCCAGCGCACGCGTCAAGCGCCGATCCATCTCAGCATCTGCCGTATTCAACTCAGTCATCCATTCGTCGCGCATACCGGTCTCCTGTCCTGCGTGGCCTGAAGTGCCTCTCTCATCTTCTTCCGTCCGCGATGCAGATGCGTCCGTACCGTCCCAATCGGCAGGCCCAGCGCAAGCGATATTTGCTCATACGTGCGCTCCTCCTGATGATAAAGAACGATCACCGCCCGCTCCACCTGGCTCAACCTCTGCAACTGTTCTTCCACGCCTTGCCGAAACTCCCGTTCCTCAATCTGCTCTGCGGCATTGCGGCTCGGATGCTCCAGCCTGTCTTCCCATCCCGAATGGTCATCGGAGATCGACACCGTCGATGTCCGCTCCCGCCGCCGCCGCTTCCATTCATTCTGCGCAACGTTCACCGTTATCCGATACAGATACGTCGACAGCAGCGCCTCTCCACGAAAGCTAGGCAGCGCACGATACAGCCGTATAAAAACCTCCTGCGCCAGATCGTCGAGATTCTCCCTGCTTCCCGTCATTCGCATAAGCGTGCCAAACACCATCGCCTGATGGTCCCGCACAATCTGCTCGAAGCTGAGATCAGTATCCAAGCCAAGTTAGACAACTCACTTCCTCAAAAGTTTCACTCCGTAGGTTGAAACTTTGCAACCTCACCGAGGTCTAATGCAGGCGAAAAGGAGATAACACCATGGAAGCATTCAACTCACCATTTATCGTACCGATCGGCGCCTTCGTCGTAGCTATCGCAGCAATCGTCTCAGGCATCTGGTTGCAAGCCCATACCGTACGCGTCAGGGCCGAGCAGCGCATGGCCATGCTAGCCCGCGGCATGTCTGTCGCCGAGATCGAGCGACTCCTCGGCACAAAAGAAGAAGAACAGCGTTCTCCCAAAGACCCTCTCCGTAGCCTCAGCAACGCACGCCGCGCCGGCATCGTTCTTGTCTCTGTCGGCACAGGTCTTATGCTGTTCTTCTTCGCTCTCACGGCCATCATCGGCCAACGCGAAATCCTCTCCGGAGCCGCTGCAGGCCTCATCCCGTTCGCCATCGGCATCGGTTTCTTCATCGACTACCACCTCCAGAAGCGCGAGCTATCGCGCTTCGGGTTAGAAGTCGGTGCCGAACTTCCATCACACGACCATCACTAGGCAGAAAACCCATGCGCTACCATCAACTATGCGCCACTTCGCAACGCTTCTCCTGCTGGCAACGGCAGTCTGCGGCTCCGCCCAAACAGTCCAGATCGCCTCGAAGCCCATCGAGATCAAAGTCGTCGTCATCGCCATGTTCGAGCAAGGCGCCGACACCGGCGACGTCCCCGGCGAATACCAGTACTGGGTCGAGCGCGAGCACCTCTCCACTGTCCTGCCCTTCCCGCAGGGCTACCACGACCTCCGCCTCAATAACGACGGCATCCTTGGCGTCGTTACTGGCGTAGGCACCGCGCGAGCCGCGGCCACCATCATGGCCCTGGGCAACGATCCCCGCTTCGACCTCACCCACGCCTACTTCCTAGTCGCCGGAATCGCCGGCATCGACCCCCAGATCGGCTCCCTCGGCTCCGCCGTCTGGTCCGACTACATCGTCGATGGCGACCTAGCCCACGAGATCGACGCTCGCGAAATCCCCCAGGCCACTCCCGAAGATCGCAAGCTCTGGACCACCGGCTACGTCCCTCTCGGCAAGTCCACACCCTTCGAGCAGCCCCGCGCCGCCCGCTTCGGCGACGACGGCAACGCCTACCACCTCAACTCCGCGCTCGTAGACTGGGCCTTCAACCTCACCAAAGATACCGAACTCCCCGACACACCAGCCATCAAAGCCCGCCGCATGGAGTACGACACCGCCAACCCCGCAAGCCCGGCCCACCGTCCCCCCTTCGTCCTGCGTGGTGACAACCTCTCCGCCTCCACCTTCTGGCACGGCAAGCTCATGAGCCAATGGGCCCGCGACTGGGTCAAGTACATGACCGACGGCAAAGGAACCTACGCGGTCTGCGGCATGGAAGACACCGGAACCCTCCAATCCCTCACCTGGCTAGCTCGCGCCCACAAGCTCGACATCAACCGCGTCCTCATCCTCCGCACAGCCAGCAACTTCGACCAGCAACGCACCGGCCTCACCGCCGCCGAAAGCCTCGCCGAAACCAAGGTCACGAAATACAGCGCCTACATGCCGGCCCTAGAAAGCGCCTACCGCGTAGGCCACATCGTAGTCGACAACCTCGTAGCCAACTGGCCCCAAACCCGCGACCACATCCCCACAAACACAAAATAGTTCCGCACATTCTTATCCGCCCTCACACACACTCTCTCTCCCTCTCTCCGAAGTCGTCATTCTGAGCGAAGCGAAGAATCCCTGTATTTGCCTTTGCAGTTGCGGTTGTCTTTGTTGTTGCTGTTGCTTTTCTTGTTTGTCATCCCCGCAGGGGATCTGCTTCTGTCCTTTGCAGTTGCAGTTGCAGTTGCAGTTGCAGTTGTCCTTGCCCTTGCCCTTGCTTCTAGGTAACCCAAGGCTTTAGCCTTGGGCCTCCCCTCCAGCAAGCAAAAAAAAGGGGCTTTAGCCCTTGGGGTATGCCTTCCTCCACTCTCCCACAGGTTCAAAAACACCGGAGCAACATGAAGATCCTCATCCTCTCCCCCCACCGCGGCGACGCAGCCTTCTCCCTCTCCCTCGCCATCACCAACTGGCTAGCCGCCCGTCATACCGTCACCATCCTCAACATCTTCACCCGCACCCTCCAAGCCCCCTTCTCTGACGCCGAATTCGTCCACGAAAACGACCGCATGTCCTACGTCTCCGCCATGCGCCTCCGCGAAGACGAGCTCTTCGCTCAACGCCTAACGCAGTCTCTCCCAAAATCGGCCAAAACCAACCTCCACAGAGTCGATCTCAATCTCAAAGACGCCCCTATCCGCCTCCGCTGCCCCATCGAAGATCTCTTTGACCGCCCCGCAGACCCCAACGACCCCGCCATCGAAAAGATCCGCAAAGCCCTCACCCGCCAATCCGAAGCCGGAGGCATGGAAGCCCTCGTCGTTCCCCTCGCACTCGGCGAACACGTAGACCACCTCACCGTCCGCGCAGCCGCTCTCCCCCTCACCCCCACCCTACCCAGCGCCTTCTACGAAGACCTCCCCTACGCCGCCACCCACCCCAGCGCTGCAACCGACCTCTATCAACTCCGCGAAGAACTGACCACCCAACTCAACGAGCCCCTAACCCCCGTCCTCTGCCAAACCCCATCCGCCGACGAAATCAAACGCCGCCTCTTGGCCCTCTACGCCTCCCAGCTAGACGACGACATGGCCTCCCAAATCATTGACTTCGGCCATCGCTATCAAGGAGGCGAAAGACTATGGGCAAATCAGAAATGGCTAAAAAACAGGCCAAATTCTCATGTCAAGTCCCCAAGCCATCTAACTCCCTCATTCTGAACGACATCTCCATTGCAAAAGAGTTTTGCTCAAGCCGTTATAATTGAACTATAGATAGAAAAAAACCTCGGCCACCAGCCGGGGTTTTCTCATTTATGCCATCTAACTCCTTTAGAAAGACAAATTTGCCCGTAACCCATTTAGAATGACGAATTTGGCGACTAAAATCGAACTATGGTATTGAAAATAAACAACTTACAAGGTCATACCTGGGGGGGGGGGTAGCCCTCATCAGAGCATTCGCCGAACCAGACGGCGTACTGTCTCCGTCACCACACCGTAAACGATATGCGAGGTCATCTCGCTGGTCTTCTCACGCGTCGTCTGTTCGCCCGGCCGCGTCGCCAGCCCCAGCGCCGGCAGCGCACCTTGATGCGTCAGCGTCACCAGCGCCATGCCGAAGTTCGCGCCGTCCTTCGACGTAACCGTGGGGACGTACTCCGCCAGCGCCCCGTAGGCCGCGCCGGTGGCCGCTCCGAAGCCCCACTGGATCGCCGACGCAGCCGTCTTTAACTGGACCATCGTCAGTTCGTGCCCCGCAATCTTCACGGCCAGCAGCTCAGGTGGCTCGTGCTCGCCATGCGTGTGCGGTGCATAAATCTTCTCGGCCAGCGACTTCGCTGCGGTAGCCACAAGGCCACCAATTAACCCCGCCAGTATTCCCTTGGCCAGCGATCTCGACCGCGTCGTATCGTTGCTCACACTGTCACCTCGTCTAGCCGTGAGATGCACTCCAGCTTCTTACGGCTGTGTCACCCAACATAAGCGGAAGGATCGGTGACATCGCTTCCACCATCAACCTTCACCGCACGAAACACCAAAGTCAGCACCGCAGAGACAGCGAGATTCAACAGCAAAGCCGGCACCGCAGCATACATCGCATACGTTCCGCCCTGAAACATGGGCAGATGGAAATGGAGAGGATAGACCGAGCTCTTCAACCCAAGCGAAGCCGCCATCGCTGTTCCGCTCGCCATTCCCGCTGCCCATCCGGCCACCAGCGCCCACGGATGAAACCATCGCGTGAACGCGCCCACCACGACCGATGGAAACATCTGGCCGATCCAGATGCCGCCCAGCAACTGCATCTCGATCGCATAAGGAGCAGGCAGCCACAAAACAAAAACCAGCGCGCCAAACTTCACCACCAGGCTCACGATCTTCGCCATCTGCGACTCTTCATGCGGCTCCATCTTTCTCCGCACAAACGAGCCGTAAAGATTCCGCGTAAACAGATTCGAAGCCGCAATCGACATGATCGCCGCCGGAACCAGCGCGCCGATCGCAACCGCCGCAAGGCAGAACCCCGCGAACCACTCGGGAAACATCTTGAGGAACAGCAATGGAACCGCCGAACTCGTATCCTTCGTCTGCACACCTGCAGCCAGTGCCAGATAGCCCAGCAACGCAATCAGCCCCAGCAGAAAGCTGTAAGCCGGAAGCATCGCCGCATTTCGCCGTACAACGTTCGCATTCTTCGCACTCAACACCGCCGTCGCAGTGTGAGGATAGAGCATCAGCGCAATCGCCGACCCAATGGCCAGCGTCGAGTAGCCAAGGAACTGGCTAGGCTTCAGGTAAATACTCGCCGCTGGAGTATGCGTAGCCAGCGCCTGATTCGCCAGTTGGAAGACTCGCGCATAACCGCCCAGCTTCATCGGAAGAATGATCAGCGCCGCAATCACCATCACATACAGCATCAAATCCTTGACGATGGCGATCACGGCAGGCGCACGCAGACCGCTCGAGTACGTATAAGCAGCAAGGATGATGAACGCAGTCGCCAACGGCCACTCGCCATGAATGCCCATCGCTGCAATCACCACGCGAATGCCCACCAGTTGCAGCGCGATGTAAGGCATCAGCGCCAGCACACCGGTTAGCGCAATCGCCACAGTCAGCCAACGGTTGCCATAACGGCCGCCCACAAAGTCAGCAAAGGTCACGTATCCATGACGATGACACACATTCCAGATTCGAGGCAACACCAGCATCATGTACGGATAAGCAATCACGGCATACGGCACTGCGAAGAAGCCCATCGCGCCCGCGCCAAACAGCGCCGCCGGAACCGCAATAACGGTGTAAGCCGTATAGAGATCGCCACCAATCAGGAACCACGTAATCCATGTGCCGAAGCTGCGCCCGGCAAGACCCCATTCCTCAAGGGAAGCCATCCCCTCGGCAGGTCGGCGCCATCTCGCAGCCCAGAAGCCGGCCAGCGTAACAAACACGAAGAACACACAGAAGATCAGCAGGGCCGTCGTATGCAATTGCTCACCAGAAGAAGTGAATCGTCTCAGTTTGGAATTATGAGAATCTTAGCGCAAGAGCACGGTCTATGGGGCCTCAGACAGAACTTAGCTTCGCCCGCTCTCGTTCCACTCATAGACTACGACGCCAAGATCATTCAAGGTCTTGATCACGCTCTCGACATTGCGCCGAACCGTCGGACGTGCGCTGGCCGGAACATCATGAGCCTCTTCGACCGCCACCACGCGTCCATAAGGCCAGGAGCTTTCGGGAATCGCATTGAGTGCTGTGGACAACTCGCTGATCCGGACATTGAGATCCTGCCGTCGCGCTCCCAAAGGCCGCAGCAGACCGCCCTCCCCAAGCCCGCTGGTATTCGCATCGGCTAGTACGACATGCAGCGTGACCATTCCACCCTGCACGGTCAGGTAGGGGTTCTCCCACGTATTTAGGCTCTTGACTGACATATAGCGGGTCTTCGAGGGCGGCGGAATCAGCTCCATCTGCTGCCTCGCGGTTTCGATCTCCTGTTGTTGCTGCGCCGTGATCGCACGTGCAGCTTCGACACTCTGAGCAGGCGTCCGTGTACAGCCGCTAACAATGAGAGGAAGGGAGAGAACGACTAAAGAAGCAGGTTGGAAAATGAATCTGAATTTGCACACGAATATCAGCATATCAAGCCTTTTCTCTGGTCCCAAGGTGCAAAAAACGCTGAAAGAGCAGGAAATTCCCTAGCGTCCCTCCCAAACAGGGGATCGCTTTTCAAGAAAGGCCTTCGTGCCCTCAGCCTTGTCCACTGTGCCGCAAAGCCTTCCGAAGACCTCCGCCTCGACGTCGGTAGCTGCATCAATCTGCAAACCACGACCGCGCCGAACCGCCTCCAGACAGCCAGCGACAGCCAAAGGTGCCATCGCTACAATTGACTTCGCCAACGCCTCGCCGCGTTCCATCAAACGCTCCGCTGGAACAACCTCGTCAACCAGCCCGATGCGCCGCGCTTCGGCCGCGTCGATCATCTCTCCGGTCAGAAGCAGTTTGAGCGCCGCTGGCTCTCCAACGAGCCGCGGCAGCCGTTGCGTCCCACCATAACCCGGAATCAACCCAAGCTTCACCTCCGGCTGACCGAGGCGAGCCTTCTCGCTGGCCAGACGCAATGTGCACGCCATCGCGAGCTCGCAGCCGCCCCCGAGCGCGAAACCGTTGATCAGTGCGATCACAGGTTTGCCGCAAGTCTCGATGAGACGGAAGACTGCCTGCCCTCGCTTCGCCTTCGCGAGCCCAGTCACAGCGTCGGTAGAGGCTAGCTCATTGATGTCAGCTCCAGCGGCAAAAGCCTTGTCACCCGCGCCCATCAGTAGGACGACTCGCACTGCTGAATCAACTGCCAGCGTCCGGAACATCGCTTCAAGCTCATCGAATGTCTGGGCGTTGAGTGCGTTCAGGACCTTCGGCCTGTTCAGTGTCACTGTTGCCACTTGATCTCGAACCTCGCACAACAATGTCTCGTAGCCCATTCAACCTCCATCCGTCTGACCGCAACTCCAGACGATACAATCGAGCTTATGGTTAAGGGAATTACGTTGGTTAGCCCGATCGCTTCGGGCGATACATTTGACAAGCTCAACAGCCTCTTCCTCGCGCTAGGATTCGAGCCAGGTAAAGGCTGGAAGGACGAGAAGGGCCGCGGCACCGCGCTTCTCGCCCCTCTAGGCAACCTGGAGTTCGTTACCGGACGCCCTCCGGCCGTTCCGCCTGTGCTGATTGAGGTTACAAGCCTTGATACAGTTCATGCGGCAGTGCAGAACTGGATGTTGGGCAGCTACAGAACGGAAGATGTTGCTTCGCTGCTCTCTTCGCCCGAGCTTACGCATTGGAATTCGCGGTTGTTTACGGTAGAGCTTGCGCCGGAATTGAAGCTTGGCTTCTGGCAGTCGGAGAATCCGCTGCATGATAAGCCTGTAGCGGTTGAGGGAGATCTTAGCGCTGCCGGCATGCGGTTCGCTATCGTTACGGCTCGCTGGAATGCTGTGATTACGGATCGGTTGTTGCAGGGTTCGCTCGATGGTTTGTATAGAAGCGGCGCGGCTAAGGCGGATGTTGAGATTGTGCGTGTGCCTGGAGCGTGGGAGATTCCTTCGGCGGCGCGGACGTTGGCGGAGTCGAAGCGGTTTGATGCGATTATTACGCTGGGATGCCTTTTGCGCGGGGAAACGGCTCATTATGAGGCGATTTATACCGAGGTGGCGCGAGGGATTGGGCAGTCGCAGCAGGAGACTGGTGTGCCGCATGCGTTTGGTGTTTTGACTTGTGAGACGCTGGAGGAGGCGCTGCATCGGGCGGGCGTAAAGGCTGGAAACAAAGGGTTTGAGGCTGCGATTGCGGCCATTGAGATGGTTTCGATCCAGAGAAAGCTGGCGGTGAAGAGCTGATGGGAACACGACGGAAGTCACGTGAGATGGCGATGCAGATGCTGTTTCAGGGCGATGTGGGGAAGCAGACGCCTGAGCAGGTGCAGAAGCTTTTCTGGGGATCGCGGGATGATGTGGATGCGGAAACCCGCGGTTTTGCTGAGGATTTGCATCGGGTAGCGACGACGCGACAGCCTGAGATCGATGAGTTGATTGAGGCGCACTCGCAGAACTGGCGGCTAGAGCGTATGGCGGCGGTGGACCGGAATCTGATTCGGGCCGCGGTGGCGGAGATGCTGGCTTATCCGGCGACTCCGGCGCCGATCATCATCAATGAAAGCCTGGAAATAGGGCGTTTATATGCTGCTCCGGAGTCGATTCACTTCCTGAACGGGGTTCTGGATGCGATTGCGCGGGACATTTTGAAGAAGCGTCTGGCGTAATTGTTGCCAAAAATATTTGGCGTGGTGGATTGGCGTTTTTGCTGGGGTTTTTGAGGAAATTGGTGTTTCGGCGTGGTGTTTTTGTGGACAAGATGTGGTGAATTGCGTGGCAAACGTGGACACTGGGCCGACACTTTTTGAGCCGCTGTTTTTTTGCAAAACTTCGAAGTATTTTTTCGGCCAAAAACGAAGGACGACCGCGGATTTACTGGATTGCGCGGATTTAGAACAGACAACGGCAAGAGCAAAGACGAAATACAGGGATCCTTCACTGCGTTCAGGATGACGATGTAAAGTCGAGAAGCGCTAGGATGACGACGTAAGGCGAAAAAGCGCTAGGATGGCGACGTAAAGCGGGAGCTGGGATACAGCAATCTAGATTCTGCGGTAAATTGAAACGCCCTCTCGATTGAGAGGGCGTTTCGGTTTGGAGAAGCGAAGTGGCTTTTAGGATTGCAGCTTCTTCGGGTGCTGGACCAGCAGGTCGGGAGTGACAATTGTGCCAGGTTGATCGATTCCGTTGATGTTCAGCTGAAGGTTGGGAGCGATGGTCTTGGTGGTGTCGTCCTTCAAGGTGGTGCTGTCGATCAGGTGGACCGAGTTGTCGCCGGTTGTGCCGACGTAGATGGTGGAGTTGTCCGAACTGATGACGCCATTGACCGGAGCGACAGGAGCCGCCTGACCTGTGACCTGCAGGAGTGGAACGTTCGTGATTGAGCCTGCTCCGCCAGCTACAGGCAGATAGACAGGCAACACTCCACCAGTGCCGGTATACGTGACGATCGCGGCCGATGAGTTAGAAGCCGGGATGACACTGTTGATGGCTGTTGCCGTTATCCCGCTGAGCGGTGCTGAGGTAGTCGATGTTCTGGCTGACGTGAAGTAGGTAGCAGGAACGGGGTTGGGGCAAGCGCCGATGGGAAGGCCGCTAGCGTTGAAGCCGAGGTCGGCCACCTGTGTGGTAGTTGCGCCCAGGATGTGAAGGCCGTCATTGGTGGCGCTGACTCGGTCGGTCGCGACACCCGTTGTATCGGCGATGGGGAAGAAGTTGTTCGTCAGAGGCGTACCAGTGGGGGATACGTTGGCGCTGCAGTAGCTGAGGCCTGTCGTATTGGAGCTGGCGAGATAGGCTCCGACGCTGGGTACGGTAACAGCGACATCGGCGGCCGGGGCCGTCAGGGTTGAGGTCGTCCAGCCGGTGAAGGTGGAATGGATCAGGAGCGTGTTGCCGGGGGTGATGACGGCCGGGGTTGGCAGGACAGCAGGGGTGGTGGATGTAGCCGGTGTGCCTACTGTTGCCGGAGTGGTAACGGTGCCTGTGGTGATGTAGACGGTCTGACTGTCGGGGGAGAAACTGGCGTGGGTTGCGACGCCGTTGACGTCTGGCGCGGCCTTAGCGCCGGTAGATGGGTTATAGAGGTAGATATGCTGGCGGACGGGATCGGTGATGACGAGCGTTGTTCCGTCGGGCGATACGGCCAGGACGGTGCCGGCGACCGTGGTGTCTTGCTTGGTGATGGAGACATTGGTCGCGGCGCTGGCGACCATCAACTCTATGTCGCTGCCCATGTAGATGGTGCTGCCGTCGTTGGAGATGACCATCGAATTGGGGACGTAAGGCAGTTTGACTGGCGCTCCGACGGCATTGGTGGTGAAGTCGACGGGAACCAGGTAGCGGGACTGCGTGCTGCCGATGTAGAGCAGGGTGCTGTTGTTTCCGGGTGTGGTTACGGTGATGGGATTGGAGGTAACCGGCAGACCGTTGCCCAGGAGCCCAATCTGATTGAAGGAGGAGGGATTGCAGGAGGGCGGCTGGCAGATAGCTGTGATCTGCGCGGCGCCGGGGAAGGTTGGAGTCACCGATCCTGTAGAGGCAGCAGGAATGGTTGAAGGCGTCGTGGAGACGAACTCAAGGCTAAGGCCGGTAAGAATCGTTCCGTTCGTGTCCTTGACGACGGTATTGATGGGCTGGAGGTTGTTCTGATTGACGACGACGCTGGTTACGTTATTGGTATTGGGGATGCTGAGCGCGATCGAGACAGGCGGGCAGGTGGAGAAGAAGCCCGCGGAGGAGCTGGCGTTGGAGATGGTGGCGCTGACGACAGATGAGCCAGGCTTCTGTGCTGTAGCTACGCCATTCTCGTCGATGTTGACTACGCTGCTGGTCTGTGCGGAGTAGGAGAGGTGGCCGACCTGGCAGGTGATGTTGGTTGTACCGGCGTAGGCGCGGGCTACGAGTTGTCCTGTCGAGCCTTGCGAGAGGCAGGAGTTGGGACTGTAGGCGGGAGCGGTGACCGTGGCCTGGGCTGCGATGGGGCAGCAATTGGAGGAGGGATCCGGATCTGTCGAGCAGTTGGCTGTTGGAGTTGCATTTCCAAGCACAACACTGGTGACGACGGGATGCACAAAGATGGGCAGGGGGTTGCTGTTGGCGCCGTTGCCGGTTGCCACGACGTAGACGGTCCCGGCCTGATTGGTGGGATTGCAGGTGGTGTAGTCTGCAATGCCGCCGCCGGAGTTACGATTCCATGTGCCGGCGCAGAGGCGGCCCGTGGTGGGAGCGACGTCGGCGATGGTCATGTTGGCCTTGCCGTTGGCGTCGAAGATGCCGTAGGTGTAGGAACTGACGGTGACGGAATTGCCATTGCAGTCCGACGCCGTGGGCGCGGACACTTGGCCGATCTGCGCGAAGTTCATGGAGATGCCGAAGATTTTCGGCGTCAGCGTGACGGTCGTCACCTGACCTACGATGGGGCCGGAGCTTCCCCGGCAATAGGTGATGGAGCTACCCTTGCTGCAACCCGAGATGGAGATACCGAAAGGAATCGTGAAAAGAAGCAAGAAAGCTAGAGTGACAAACCGACGCATTGAACCTCCCCGTTCAACCGGACTATGAGTTGAACGGTTTCACCGCAAAACGCTAAGTTCCCGAGGCTCCAGTGTAAAAGGTCGACCGGAGTTCTCGCAAATGGGAAGGTTGAGGAATGTTGCTGTCCCCGGCCAATTTCTGCGAATTTGGCTTCGGGAGGCAGGATGGCATACTGATCCGATGAAATTGCGAGACCTGTTCGGTGCGCGGTGGACACGTGTTGTCGCGGCTTTATTTGCATTAGGGATCGGGAGCAGGCTTTTGGGCGAAGGAATCGCTCAGAAGCATGTCGATGAGTTTGACGGTCATCCACGGGTGATCGTAATCAGCGACATTGGAAATGAGCCGGATGATCAGATGTCTCTGGTCCGATTGCTGCTGTATTCGAACGAACTGGACATTGAAGCGCTGATTGCAGCGACTTCAACGTGGCAGAAGGCGGCTACGCACCCTGAGACGATGCGCCAGTTGGTGGGGGCGTACGGGCAGGTTCGGCAGAATCTGCTGCTGCATGCCTCGGGTTGGCCGACGGCGGAGGATCTGAACGGGAGGGTGTTTGCCGGGCAGTCTGGGTATGGTATGGCGGCTACGGGGGTTGATAAAGATTCGGCGGGAGCAGATGCGATTGTTCGCGCGGTGGATCGCGAGGATGAGCGGCCACTGTGGATCAGCCTCTGGGGTGGGGCGAATACGCTTGCGGAGGCTTTGCTGCAGGTACGGGCGAGTCGATCTGCTGACGAGGTGAAGAAGTTTGTTGCGAAGCTGAGGGTGTATTCGATCTCGGACCAGGATGATGCGGGGCCGTGGATTCGGAGGGAGTTTCCGGCTTTGTTTTATATCGTTCAGCCGACGACGCCGACGGGAGGGGAGTACTACTACGCGACATGGACCGGCATCAGCGGTGATAAGTATTACCGCAACGGCGATGGCGCGAGTATGAGGACTGTGACGAACGAGTGGCTGGACGCGAATATTCGAAGCAAAGGGCCGCTGGGGAAGGTTTATCCGCGATTCGCTTTCATTATGGAGGGAGATACGCCTGCGTTTCTTGGGCTGATTGATAACGGATTGAATGCGTATCGCAGGCCGGATTGGGGCGGGTGGGGCGGGAGATATGTGTACAGGCAGCCTTATAGCGAGACACATCCGATATGGACGCAGGGTGGGGATTTGTTTGGGCGGGTGACGTCGCAGGACACGGTTGTGGGTGTCGATGGGAGGGATCGTGTGTCGGACCAGGCGACGATCTGGCGATGGCGCGAGGCGTTTCAGAATGATTTTGCGGCGCGGATGGATTGGACGATCAAGGACTATAAGGGCGCGAATCATAATCCTGTGGTCGTGGTGAATGGGCAGGGTGGTACGAAGCCGATTGTGATGGACGTTGAGGTGGGGAAGGGGATCGTTCTGGATGCGGGTGGAAGCCGCGATCCGGATGGGCAGGCGCTCCATTACAAGTGGTTTCACTATAGAGAAGCTGGGTTAGAGGATGGGGAGCTTGCAGAGGTTTCGATTGCGGGGGGTGATACGGCGAAGGCAGTGGTGACGCCTACGGCTGCGTGTCGTGCGAAGTGGCTGCCGATTGGGCGCTGTGGGGGTGTGGGGACGGCGCACATTATCGTGGCGGTGACCGATGATGGTGCGCCGCAACTGACCTCTTACAGGAGAGTGATTTTGAGAGTGCATGGTGTCGCGGGGCGTTAGCTGTCTACGTTGGCTGAGGAGCGTTTCATGATTTTGGAGGTTGCGATATTGGATGTGCGCCCGGGGCAGGAGTTCGATTTTGAAGCGGCTTTTGAACAGGCCGTTCCGATCATTTCGGGAATGAGAGGATACGCATCTCATCAGATCCGTCGCTGCCTGGAGAAAAGCAGCCGATATATTTTGCTTGTTGAATGGGAGACGTTAGAGGACCACACGATTGGATTCCGCGGTTCTCCCAGGTATCAGGAGTGGAAAGAACTGCTGCACCATTTTTACGATCCGTTTCCTACCGTAGAGCACTATCAAAATCCTCTGTAGGAAGATGATGAAAAAGCCTGATTGTGGGGTTGGGTAAGGCGGTCGTGCTTCCAGCCCCAACCAGCAAGCTGGTCGGGGACCCCGTTCGCACGATACCCCACGCTTCGCCCAATCACCCCAACGAGCAAGTGCGCTCGTCGGGGACCCCTATCGCGCGAAGGACGGGGCACCCGGTACCTGGCTAGTTGCTGGCGGTTTGCGTTGAGGTTGCGGGCATCTCGGTTTCGAACCAGTTGAGAGCTCGCTCGAGGACGTCGCGCTGGTGGGCTGGGTCTGCGAAGCGATGGCCTTCGTCGGGGTAGACGACTAGCTGGGTCTTGACGCCTTCGGCGCGGAGGGCGTGCCAGAACTCGAAGCTTTGGGGGGCGGGGCACTCGCCGTCGCGGTCGCCTACGACGACGAGGGTTGGGGTCTTGACGTTCTTGATGTATTCGATGGCGGAGCTTTTGGCGTAGATGTCAGGATCGTCGTAGACGCTTGCGCCGAAGAAGGGGAGCATCCACTGGTCGATGGAGTTTTCGCCGTAGTAGCTCTTCCAGTTGCTGATGCCGGCTCCGGCGACGGCGGCGTGGAAGCGGTTGGTCTGGGTGACGCCGAACATGGTCATGAAGCCGCCGTAGCTCCAGCCGGTGAGGCCTTCGCGGGACTTGTCGATGGGGAGGCGCTTTTCGAGGACGTCCATGCCGGTGAGGATGTCGCTGAGGTCGCCGTGGCCGAAGTCCTTGATGTTGGCCTGGGTGAACTTTTCGCCCTGACCGTAGGAGCCGCGCGGGTTAGGCATGAAGACGAAGTAGCCGAGGGCGGAGAAGGGAACCGGTCCGTAGCCGACGGAGGGCCAATGGGGCGTGACCGCAGCGGACGGGCCGCCGTGGACATCGACGATCATGGGGTACTTCTTCGCGGGATCGTAGTCGGCGGGGTAGAGGAGCCAGCCCTGGACGTGGAAGCCGTCGTTATCCCAGTCGACGGACTCGGCCTTGCCCCACGTGGGCTTGAGGTCGGAGTTGAGGTGGCTGACCTGAATGAGGCTGCGTGAGGGGCCGCGTGAGACGAAGACCTCGGGCGGGTTGGCGTAGCTGGAGGAGATGAAGGCGAAGGCGCCGATTCTGCTGAGGGACAGGAGGTCCTTTCCGGCGGAGAGGGACTGCTGGTAGGCCTCGCCGGAGTCGGGGAGGGGGCTGAGGCTGTCGATGTTGTAGGTGGAGATAACGTAGCCACCGCCGCGGTGGGCGACGTAGCGGATGGATGAGGGGCTGGTCCAGTCGAACCAGGCGGCGCTGACGGACTTGTCGGGCATGATGTTGGAGGGCGTGCCACCGGTGGCGGAGATGGAGTAGATGTCGCCTCCGGTAGAGCCCTGGTCGCTCATGATGCCGCCGATGAAGGCGATGTGCCGGCCGTCGGGGGACCACTTGGGGACGGCGATCTGGAGGCCGTGGAGCGAGCCGGGGAGGCGGGCCGTGTTGAGGATGGAGTGGGGGTCGGTCGTGGCGGATTTAGTGGAGACGATGGTCTGGGTGTAGAGCTGGGCGACCCACCAGTTGTTTTCGCCGGGAGGGTTGGCGGCGACGTAGGCGATGCGCTTGGAGTCGGGAGCCCAGTCGAACTCGTAGACGTGGAGGTTGGCGGGAGTGACCTGGACGACTTTGCTGTTGGCGACGGTGAGGACAGCTACGCCCTGGACTTCGACGCCGTCTTCGCCGACGACCCCGGACCAGGGCTTCATGGCGGCGAGAGCTCCGGCGGAGCGGGTGGCGTTGGGGACGAAGAGGAAGGCGATGGCTTTGCCGTCGGGGGACCAGCTGATGTCTTCGATGTTGCCGGTGAGGTGGGTGAGCTGGCGGATCTGGTTGGAGCGACGGGACCAGAGGAAGATTTGGGTCTGGTGGGGATTATTGGTGTCGGCCGTGCAGGTGGACGCGAAGGCGAGGGATTCGCCGTTGGGCGACCAGGTGGGCTGGGTGCTTCCGCAGTTGGCGGCGGCGTTGGCGGGGGAGATGAGTTTGTCGTTGCCGGGGGCGGGTCTTGTGATGTCGGTGAGGTGGAGCTGCGCGCCTTGAGGGGTGCGGACGGACCAGGCTACGAGGGTGGCTTCGGGGGAGATGGCGGCCTGCATGGGGGTGCGGGTCTTGTGGAGGGCGTCGATGAGGGTGGTGATGCGGGGGTCTGTCTTTGTTTGCGCGGGGAGGGCGGCGGTGATGGCGAGGAGGAGAAGAGAGGCGAGGCGGGGGGCGCGGTTGCGGGCGAAACTCATCTTAAGAGGCTAGCATGTGAAGCTGAGATGAAGATGGAGGGAAGCTGCGCTGTTTTTTTGAAGCGTGAGAGGCTGAATTTTGAGGATTTGCTCGGAAAATATTGACTCTTCGCAAGTAAATTGCTATTGTTAGATGGTTCCGCGAGTATCCAGGCTGTGCCGTAGGGAAACCTAAGGCGTGGACGGGTGGAGAAAAGCCCAGGCAATCGTTGGTTCTGAGCTGTCGAATGACAGAATGGGCCATTTTGCGTTACACTGGATACGAAAGAAAGATAACCGCAAAGCGACCTTGGAAAGTGAAGGAAGCTGAAGTTTGCGGCCCATCGATAGCGTGTCTGCGACACCCTCCACCTTGGATGGGCTATGCGGGCCGGGACAGCGAAACGGAGTCGGCTCTTCTGGAAAGATAAGGGACGCTCGGCCACCGTCGACTGTTTTCGTCTGGTTGTTCAGGTTCTACAGACGTGAAGCAGGGAAGATCTTCGCGTGAGACGCTTCAGCGTTCTCAATTATTTGCGTGTTTACATGCAGATACGAAGATGCCAACCCTTCTGCGCGCCTGACATAAAAGTTTAGGTTTGCAACACCAAGGAGTTCGAGTGCCTACGTTCCATCAGCTCGTCAAGCAGGGCCGCACGCCCACACGTTATAAGACTGCCAGCCCCGCGCTCCAGGGTTCGCCCCAGCGCCGTGGCGTCTGCACCCGCGTTTACACCCAGACCCCAAAGAAGCCGAACTCGGCTCTCCGCAAGGTTGCCCGTGTACGCCTCACCAACGGTATCGAGGTTACGACCTACATTCCGGGCATTGGCCACAACCTGCAGGAGCACTCGATTGTGCTGATCCGCGGTGGCCGTGTGAAGGACCTGCCGGGTGTTCGTTACCACGTCGTACGTGGAACGCTGGACTCGGTCGGCGTTGCCAACCGGAAGCAGAGCCGCTCGAAGTATGGAGCGAAGCGTCCGAAGGCTGCTGCCAAGTAAACGGCGGCGTATCAAAGTTCCGCGGCTCGCATGGTGTGGGCCGCACAAATTCAGGTTCAGGGCTTGAGAGGTCGACGGTCCTGAAGGAAGACGAGAAGAGAAAGAATGCCTAGAAAAGGTTACATAGCGAAGCGTGAGGTTGCAGCCGATCCGGTCTACAACTCGACCCTGGTGACGAAGTTCGTCAACTCGATGATGTGGGGCGGCAAGAAGTCGACCGCGCAGGGCATCTTCTACACGGCGATGACGAACCTTGAGCAGAAGGGCGGCGACGAGGCCCTGAAGCTGTTCAAGAAGGCGATCGAGAACTGCAAGCCGTTGCTCGAAGTGAAGAGCCGCCGCGTTGGTGGAGCGAACTACCAGGTGCCGATCGAGGTCAATCCCGAGCGCCGCACCTCGCTGGCAATCCGCTGGCTCGTAACGTACGGCCGCGCACGTGGCGAGAAGGGCATGGTCGAGAAGCTGACGGCCGAGTTGCTCGATGCCGCCAATGGCCGTGGCGCCGCGATGAAGAAGAAGGAAGACGTTCACCGTATGGCCGAGGCCAACAAGGCCTTCGCTCACTATCGCTGGTAATTGGCGGTTAGCCGGAAACGTTCTTGGATTTTAGGTTCAACGTAGTAATTACCGCGAGCGGACGCTCGCAGATGAGAGATTGACCGTGGCACGCACTACACCTCTAAATCGTTGCCGAAATATCGGGATCATGGCGCACATTGACGCCGGCAAGACGACGACGACCGAGCGCATCCTCTTCTATACGGGCATCACGCACCGTATCGGCGAGGTGCACGAGGGCACTGCGACTATGGACTGGATGGAGCAGGAGCAGGAGCGAGGCATTACGATTACGTCGGCCGCGACGACCTGCACCTGGAAGAACATCCGGATCAACATCATCGACACACCTGGCCACGTGGACTTCACGGCCGAGGTGGAGCGCTCGCTGCGCGTGCTCGACGGTGCAGTTGCCTGCTTCGATGCGGTTGCCGGTGTGCAGCCCCAGTCGGAGACGGTGTGGCGTCAGGCTGACAAATACAAGGTTCCCCGTATTTGCTTCATCAACAAGATGGACAAGGCCGGCGCGGACGCTGTGTATGCGACCTCGACGATCGTTGACCGTCTTGGAGCTCGCGCTGTGCCGATCAATATTCAGATCGGTGCAGAGTCGAAGTTTCTCGGCGTCGTTGACCTGGTCACGATGAAGGCAATCTTCTGGCATGACGAGACGATGGGCGCGCAGTACTCAGTGGAAGAGATTCCTGCTGACCTGGTCGAGAAGGCCAAAGAGGCGCGTCATTTCCTGATCGAAGCGGTATCCGAGCACGATGACGAGCTGATGAGCATGTACCTCGAAGGCCAGGAGCCGACAGAGGCGCAGTTGAAGGCTGGGATCCGCAAAGCGACCATTGCGATGCACATCTTCCCGGTTCTCTGCGGTTCGTCGTTCAAGAACAAGGGTGTGCAGACGCTTCTGGATGCTGTTGTGGACTACCTGCCCAGCCCGCTCGACATTCCTGCTGTCATTGGTTCGAACCCTGACAACATGGAAGAGAAGATCGTGCGCAAGGCGGATGACAGTGAGCCGTTCGCCGCGCTTGGCTTCAAGATTATGACCGACCCCTTCGTCGGCCAGCTGATCTTTATCCGGGTTTACTCGGGTCAGCTGAAGACCGGTGACTCGGTTCTGAATCCGCGTACGGGCAAGACGGAGCGTATTGGTCGTCTGCTGAAGATGCACGCAAACAAGCGCGAAGAGATCACGGAGATCCTCGCGGGCGATATCTGCGCTGCTGTTGGCTTGAAGAACCTGGTGACAGGCGACACGATTTGCAGCGATAAGCATCCGGTTGTGCTCGAGTCGATCGACTTCCCGAAGACCGTTATTGAGGTCGCGGTTGAGCCGAAGACGAAGGCTGACCAGGAGAAGATGGGTATGGCGCTGGCTAAGCTGGCGCAGGAAGATCCGACGTTCAATGTCCACACGGACGTTGATTCGGGTCAGACCATCATCGCCGGGATGGGCGAACTGCACCTTGAGATCATCGTCGACCGCATGATGCGCGAGTACAAGGTTGAGGCCAACGTTGGTAAGCCGCAGGTTGCTTACCGCGAGACGA